>NZ_JAIXPP010000102.1 GCF_027486195.1 Novosphingobium sp. | reverse complement strand
TGTGCGCCATGGAAAGCCAGGGCCGCGACGTGAAGATGGATGAGCGCCGGGTCGAGGGCTATCGCAACTTCGCGACCAAGCTGTGGAACGCCGCGCGCTTCTGCATGGCGAACGGCATTACCGGCAGCACCAGCGTCGCTGCACCTGCGGCAACCAGCGCGGTCAATCGCTGGATCATCGGCGAAGTGGTCGAAACGGTCGCTGCGCTGGATCAAGCGATGGCCGACTTGCGCTTCGATGCCGCCGCGAACACGGTCTATCACTTCGTGTGGGACCAGTTCTGCGACTGGTACATCGAGCTCATCAAGGGCAGCTTTGACGACGAGACCCGCGCCGTCGCGGGCTGGGTGCTCGATCAGATCCTCGTCATGCTGCATCCGTTCATGCCCTTCGTGACCGAAGAGCTATGGCATGCGCTGGGTGAGCGTTCGGCAGAGCTGATCGTGGCGGAATGGCCCGCGCCTTTGGCCAGCGTCGATCCTGCCGCAAAGGCGGAAGTCGAGTGGCTGATCGCGCTAGTTTCCAACTTGCGCGGCGCCAAGAACGAGCTGGGCATCACCCCCGGCGCGCGGCTCGAAGCCTATCTGCCCGAACCGAGCGACGCGACGCGCGCGATTATCGAGGCAAACCCAGCTGCAATCGAGCGGCTTGCCCGGCTTAGTGCGATCCACTTCGCTCCGGCGCCTGCGGGCGCTGCCATGCAGATCGGTGCAGGCGATGCCAGCCTGATCGTGCCCCTCGAAGGCGTGATCGACATTGCCGCCGAAAAGGCCCGCCTCGAAAAGGCGCTCGCCGCGTCCGAGAAGGAAGCCAAGTCGCTCGAGGGCCGCCTCTCGAACCCAGCCTTCGCCGAAAAGGCCAAGCCCGAAGCGGTCGAGAAGGCCCGTGCCGACCACGCCCACCACCGCGCCGAGGCAACCCGCCTTGCCGCTGCATTGGCGCGCCTCGGATGAGCCTGACCCTTGCCACGATGGCGCCGGAGGAGCCCGAAATCTTCCCCTCGCTGCAGGGCGAAGGCCCTTCGGCGGGGCGGCCTTGCGTGTTCGTGCGGCTCTCGCGCTGCAATCTGGCCTGCCGCTGGTGCGACACCGCGTACACCTGGCGCTTCACCGGCGATATCCGCCCGCACCGCGATGATGTGACGTTCGAGCGGGTCGACAACCAGATCACGCTCGACGTGCGCGAGGTGGCCATGCGCATTCTCGCGCTCAGGCCGACGCGGCTGGTGATCACCGGGGGCGAACCGCTGCTGCAGGCTCCGGCGCTTGGCCGGCTCATCCCCATGCTCAAGGAAGCGGTCCCTGCGCTGGAGGTGGAGATCGAGACCAATGGCAGCGTCCCGCCGCCCCACGCGATCACCCAGCTGGTCGATCAGTTCAACGTAAGCCCCAAGCTTTCACACTCAGGCAATGCCGAGAACCTCGCCATTGTGCCCGATCTGATGCGCGAATGGGCGGCGAGCCAGAAGGCGTGGTTCAAGTTCGTGGTGGGCAGCGAAGACGACCTCAATGAAGTCGCCGAATTGCAGGCGCTTTACCACATTCCGCCTGAGCGGCTGTTCCTGATGCCCGAGGGCACCTCCAGCGAGGTGCTCCGCGAGCGGTCAAAGTGGCTGGCTGGCGCTGCGCTCACGCACGGCTGGCGCTTTACCGACCGGCTGCACATCCACCTTTACGGCGATACGCGCGGGACCTGAGCCGCACGCATAAGCCTTCCAATTCCCGCTCACCCTGAGCCTGTCGAAGGGTGCTGGCGCAACGTTAGCGCTGTTATGCTTCGACAAGCTCAGCATGAGCGGTTTGGGAATTGGGCTGCAATCCTTCTGAGCCGCGGCTCAGAACGGGATATCGTCGTCGAGATCATCGCCGAAACCGCCGGCGGGCGAACCGCCGCCGCCCTGATTCCAGCCGCCACCGGACGAGGCACCGCCCGAACGACCGCCGCCGCCGCCGGAGGAGCCGCCTTCGTTCCAGCCGCCGCCCGAGCGCTGGCCACCACCGCCGCCCATGCCGCTGCCGCCCGAACCGCCCTGCGGACCATCAAGCATGGTCAGCGAACCGCCGACGCCGACCGAAATCTCGGTCGTGTAGCGGTCATTGCCGGACTGGTCCTGCCACTTGCGGGTGCGCAGCTGGCCTTCGATGTAGACCTTGCTGCCCTTCTTCAGATAGCGTTCGGCCACGCCGACCAGCCCGTCGGACTGGAGCACGACGCTATGCCACTCGGTGCGCTCCTTGCGCTCGCCGGTGGCCTTGTCCTTCCATTGCTCGCTGGTGGCGATGCGCAGATTGGCGATGCGCCCGCCGTTCTGGAAGCTCTTCACCTCGGGGTCCTGCCCGAGATTGCCGATCAGAATGACCTTGTTGACGCTGCCTGCCATTGATTCGCGATCCTGTACCGTGTGAGGCCAAGGCCTAGCCCTTGGCGCCGGTCAGAGCGAGTCTGACTGCGACCATTTCCCACACCTAACCCAGCCCGCAGGCCACCGCGATCCAGTACGTGATGCCCGCCGCCACATAGGCAAGCCCGAACAGGTAAGTGAGCATGAAGGCGGGCCAGGTCCACCCGTTGGTCTCGCGCCGGGTGACCGCGATGGTCGACATGCATTGCGGCGCGAAGACGAACCAGGCGAGGAAGGCGAGCGCGGTGGCCAGGCTCCAGTGCGATTTGAGCTGGGCGCCCAGCGCTTGGCCCTGCGCGGCATCATCGCTGGCGCCCACGGCGTAAGTCGTCGCCAGCGCGCTGACGGCCACTTCGCGCGCGGCCATCGCGGGAATCAACGCGAGCGCGATATCGCGGTTGAAGCCGATCGGTTCGATCACCACGGCAAGCCCGTTGGCAACATGCCCCGCGACCGAGGCATTGACCTGATCCTGCGGATTTTCCGCGCGCGGGAAATTGAGCAGCAGCCACAGCACCACCGTGACGCCGAAGATCATCGTTCCCGCGCGGCGCAGGAAGACATAGGCGCGCTGCCACAGCCCGAGCGCGAGGTCTTTCACTGTCGGCAGCTGGTACTTGGGCATTTCCATGATGAAGCCCGATGCCGCGCCTTTCGTGATCGTCCGGCGAAGTAGCAGCGCCGCGCCCATCGCGCCCAGCACGCCGAAGACATAGAGCCCGAACAGCACGAGGCCCTGCTGGCCGATGCCCGGCAGCACCTGGGCGTTGGGCACGAAGGCGGCGATGATTACTGTATAGACCGGCAGCCGCGCCGAGCAGGTCATCAGCGGGGCGATCAGGATCGTGGTCAGGCGGTCCTTGGGATCGGTGATGCTGCGCGTCGCCATGATCCCCGGCACCGCGCAGGCAAAGCTGGAGAGCAGCGGGATGAAGCTGCGGCCCGAAAGGCCGACGCCCGCCATCGCGCGGTCCATCAGGAAGGCGGCGCGCGCCATGTAGCCGGTCGCCTCCATCGTCAGGATGAAGAAGAACAGGATCAGGATCTGCGGCAGAAACACCACCACCGAGCCGACGCCCGCGATCACGCCGTCGGTCAGGAAATCGCGCAGGAGCGATGCGGGAAGCGCGCCGCGCACCGCATCACCGAGGGCGGAAGCACCGCCGTCAAGCGCATCCTGCAGCGGCGCGGCCCAGCTGAAGACGGCCTGGAAAACCACGAACAGCAGCGCGAGGAGGATCGGCGGGCCGAGCCAGGGATGCAGCAGCACCCGGTCAAGCTGCGCATGGATGCGGTGCTGCGCAGTTTCGGAAAGGATCGCCCCGCGCGCCATCTGGCGGGCCAGCATGCGTCGCTCAGGTGCGGTGACATGGGGACGCGGTGCAGGTGCCTGATCCGCCGGCGCGTCGCGCAGCGCAGCAACCGCCGCGATGAGTTCGGCCAGCCCGCGCCGCCGCACCGCCACGGTCGGATAGACCGGAACCCCCAGCGCCGAGGATAGCGCACCGGCATCGATCACCAACCCGTCGCGCTCGGCCAGGTCCACCATGTTGAGCGCGACGACCACCGGCCGGCCAAGCTCGATGATCTCCTGCGCAAAGACCAGATGCTGTTCGAGGTTCGAGGCATCGAGCACGATCACCAGCACGTCGGGCTGCGTCTGCCCGGCCATGCGGCCCATGATCACATCGCGGGTGACTTCCTCGTCCGGGCTCGAAGGATTGAGGCTGTAGGAACCGGGCAGATCGACCAGTTCGACCGGTTCGCCGCTCGGCAGCAACATGCGGCCGGATTTGCGCTCCACCGTCACGCCCGGATAGTTGGCGATCTTCTGCCGTGCGCCGGTCAGCGCATTGAACAGCGCGCTCTTGCCCGCATTGGGATTGCCGACCAGCGCGGCGATCATGGTCTGGCGGGTCATGCTGCGGGCACCGCCATGAGTTCGACTTGCATCGCCCGGGCATGCACGCGCCGCAGCGCCACCGTCATCCGGCCGATCTCGATCGCGAGGGGATCGCGCCCAAGAAACACGCCGCGATAGGCGAGCCGCACTTCAGCGCCTTCCTCGATCCCCAGCGCCTTCAATCGCTGCGCCTCTTCAGGCACGAGCGCATCCCAATCGGCGGAAATGATCCGCGCGGGCGCGCCAAGGGGGAGTTCGTCGAGTGTCACCTGCCGAGCGCTGCCACAGCGCCCGCGTCATTGCAAGTCATTCGCAATAACTGTTTGTGATCACCGCGCCGGATAGCGCAGCCGGCCAAGCAGACGGGTCACGCTGAAGGTCTCGTCCGCCGGCTTAGCGGTAAAGCGCGCCTTGGCTTTCTCGAAGCGCATGATGCCGTCGATTCGGCGGGCGAGGAAGGCGCGGGTCTCCTCGCGGTCCTCGCTCTTGTCTTCGGCCATGACCGCCAGAGTCGCAGCGTAGATCGAGCCGAGGATCGCGCGCTTGGTATAGTGGTTGTAGTCGGTCGCGGTATCACCCGCGAGCCGCCACATCGCATCCGCGCTGCGCCAGGCAAGCTTCGTCGCGGCGGGCACGTTCCACGGTTTGGCCATCTCGATCAGCGCGCCGCGCAGCGCTTCCTCGCGCCCGGCAATCTGGTCGAGCCGGAAGGTGACGAGCGCGGTGATCCGCTCGCGCACTTTCATGGTTGCGAGGTGCTCGGCCGGCAATGCCTCGGCCATCGCGCGGTCGATGCTGCCCGCCCACGCGGTGATCATCGCCATCGCCGCCGATTGTCCGCCCTCGCCCTGAAAGGCGAAGCGCGCCGCAGCGGGATCGATCCCGGCGATCTCGGCGGCCTCGTTCACCGCTGCTTCGGTCCAACCGTCGAACGCGGCGGCTTCGGCGATATGCGGGGCAAGGCTGAGGCGAAGGTCCTCGAGCGAAAGGTCGGCAGTTGCTGCGTCGATCATGGTCCGTCCGTTCAGAACGAGGGGCCGTAGGTCTTCTTCTGACCCGCCGCGCCCCCCTTGGCCGAATTCGCGATCTCGTTTGCGACCGCACTGTCCTTGCCATCCAGCAGCGCATAATCGCGCGCGGACCGGCCCGAATTGTCCGGACGGTCCGGATTGGCACCGGCCTTCAGCAACAACCGCACCATGGCCAGATCGCGCCGATGCACGGCGGTGATCAGCGGCGTTTCCCCGGTGTTGTTGGGCTCGTCCACCTTGGCGCCCGAGGTGATCAGGTAATCGACCCCCTCGATGAAGCCGAGATTGCAGGCCAGCACCAGCGGCGTTGTGCCCCTGGCATCGCGCACGTTGACGTTGGCCCCGTGCGAGACGAGGAACTGCATCCACGTCAGGTCTCGCCGTGCGGTCACGATGTGCAGGCCGCTCTCGCCGGTGCTGACATCGCGGGTGTTGACGATCTGGGTCCCCGGCTCATTGAGCGCGTCGGTCACCTTCTGGCCGTCCTTCTTGCGCACGGCTTCGAGGAATTTGTAGCTTTCGGAGAACTGCGCATGCGCGGGGAGAGCCGCGCCCAGCGCGCCCAGCAGCGCGGCGGCGGCCAGCCCTGCGCGAAGCCCGCGTGCGATCACCGTCCTGTCCCTCATCACGTCTGCCCCGTCCTTCTCGATAAAGCGCGCACTCTGCTCGTCGTGCAGCAGAGTCGCCCCTTGCAAGCCGCTGGTTAGCAGAGCATGAACCGCCGCGCCATGGACCCCAAGAGACCTATTCGTGCCCGCTTGCGCACCGCCCTCGCGGCTTCCGCGCTTCTCCTGCTATCCGCATGCGGCGGCGCATCCAGCGAACCGCCGCCGCTTGAAGGCGCAGCCATCGGCGGCGATTTCACGCTGGTCGACAAGACGGGCAAGACGGTGCGCGCCGCTGATTTCAACGGGCGCTACACCACGCTCTATTTCGGCTATTCGTTCTGCCCCGATGTCTGCCCGCTCGATGTGCAGGTGCTGATGCAGGGCTATCACCGCTTCGCCAAGGCACATCCCGATCTCGCGCCCAAGGTCGTTCCGCTGTTCATCACCATCGACCCCGCGCGCGACAAGCCCGAGGTCGTCGGCCAGTTCGCCGCGCATTTCGGCAAGGAGCTCATCGGCCTCACCGGCAGCGAGGCGCAGATCGCGCAGATCGCCAAGTCCTACGCGGTCTATTACAAGAAGGGTCAGGGCACTGGCTCTAACGACTATCTGATGGATCACAGCCGCGCGGCCTATCTCATGGGGCCGCAAGGCCAGCCGATCGCGCTGCTGCCGGTCGACAAGGATGCGAATGCCGTGGCTGACGAACTCGCCAAGTGGGTGCATTGAGGCGCTGATGCCCGGCTCGCTGCCCTCTTCCGGCCGTTTCTGGGACAAGCCGATCGAGGCGCTGACCCGCGATGAATGGGAAGCGCTGTGCGACGGCTGCGGCAAGTGCTGCCTCCACAAGCTGGAAGACGAGGACACCGGCGAGGTCCATCACACCAACGTCGCCTGCCGCCTGCTCGATCTCTCCACCGGGCGCTGCTCCGATTATCGCCACCGCAAGGCGATGGTGCCCGATTGCCTGCGCCTCACCCCCCGGCTGGTTCGCGAAGTGCCCTGGCTGCCTGCGACCTGCGCCTATCGCCTGCGTGCGGACGGCAAGCCCCTGCCCGCCTGGCACTACCTTGAATGCGGAGACCGCGAGGAAGTGCGCCGCACCGGCCATTCGGTGATCGGCCGTGCGGTGAGCGAAGTGCTGGCTGGCCCGCTTGAGGAGCATATCGTGCCGGATGGCCTGGCCTTCGGGGCGAAGGACGCATGATCTCGCTGCCGCGCCTGCTAACTCGGGGACGCGCGGCGCGCCCAGCACCGCCGCCCCGCACGCTGATGGTGGGAGACCGCGAATTGCCAGTGGTGATCCGCCGCCTGCGCACCGCGCGCCGCATCACCTTGCGCCTTGCTCCCGATGGCAGCGAGGCACGCATCTCGATGCCCGAATGGGGGCGCAGTGCCGATGCCTTGCGCTTTGCCGAGCAGCGCCGCGACTGGCTGGCCGCCCAGCTTGAGCGCATCCCGCCCCCGGCGCGGATCGAGCCCGGCTGCACACTTACCGTTCGCGGAGAGGCGCTGAGGGTCGAATGGCGACAGGGTGCCCCGCGCCGCCCGGCAATCACGGACGGCCAGCTTTTGCTGGGCGGTCCGGCCGATGGCATGGAGGGCCGCCTGCGCCGCTGGCTCGAAGCCGAAGCGCTGCGGCTGGCGGGCGCCGACCTTGCCCACTACTGCGCCCGCGCCGGTCAGCCGGTGCCGAAACTGGCGCTGTCGCGCGCGCTCCGCCGCTGGGGCAGCTGCAGCAGCCGCGGCGTGATCCGCATCAACTGGCGGCTGGTCATGGCCCCCGATTTCGTGCGCCGCTCGGTCGTCGCGCACGAAGTGGCGCACATGACCCACTTCGATCACAGCCCGGCATTCCACGCGCATCTCGACGAGATTTACGAAGCGCCGATCGAGCATGCCAATCGCTGGCTCAAGGCGGAGGGGCGCGGCCTCTACCACCCCTTCGGTTAGTGGACACGCCAGGCACTGGCGCAGGACCGCACCACGCTCTATCTAGGCTGTCATGAAAGAATTTTTCCGCAACGTCTCCCCGGTGCGCGCCGCCAAGGACCTCTGGCAGATCCTCGGCGCGCCGAGCGAGTACCGCCTGCGATCGCTGGCGCTGGCGATGCTGGTCACGCTCGGGATCTTCTCGGTTATGTGGCAGCAGGGCGGCCGCGGCCTGCCGCGCCCGCCCGAGGTGATCTATTTCGAAAGCTGGCGCGCCGACCGCAGCGATGCCGAAATCATCGCCGGCAATATCGAGGCAACGAAGAAAGCCCGCGCCGAAGCTGCGGCCGAGCAGGCGCGCGCCGACGATGTGCGCAAGATGTACAAGGCTGTCGGTGCCGCCACCGGCCTTGATACCGAGGCGATGGACCGCCAAGCGCAAGCCGAGCGCGAGGCCGAAGCCCGTGCTGCGGCGGCGCGCGACAAGGCGCTGCTCGACCGGCTGGTAGTGAAGCCAACCGCCGCCCCCGCACCCTCGACCGCCAAGGCGCCCTGAACCCGGTGGCCTTCAGTGATGCCGACTGGCTGGATGCCGCCGCTGCGCTGGCCGCGCGCGGCCGCCCGCTCAGCAGCCCGAACCCTGCTGTCGGCGCGCTGATCGTCAAGCATGGCCGCGTGATCGGGCGCGGCTGGACCCAGCCCGGCGGCCGCCCTCATGCAGAGGCGCAGGCCTTGGCGCAGGCCGGGGCCCAAGCGCGCGGTGCCACGGCTTACGTCACGCTCGAACCCTGCGCCCACGATAGCCCGCGCGGCCCTGCCTGCGCGCACAGCTTGCGCGATGCCGGGCTTGCCCGCCTGGTGATCGGTTGCGCGGATCCCGATCCGCGCACCGCCGGCGCGGGAATCGCGCTGCTGCGCGAAGCGGGCATCACGGCGGAGCTGGTCCCCTCGCCTGCCGCCCTGCGCTCGCTTGAAGGCTACCTCACCCGCGCCCGGCTCGGCAGGCCGCACACGACGCTCAAGCTCGCCACCTCGCTCGATGGCTGCATCGCGATGGCCGATGGCACCAGCCAGTGGATCACCGGCCCCGAAGCGCGCGCCCACGGCCATGCCATGCGAGCCCGCTGCGATGCCATCCTCGTCGGCGGCGAGACGCTGCGCGCCGATTCGCCCCGGCTCGATGTGCGCCTCCCCGGCCTCGCAGCGCGCAGCCCCGCACGCTGGGTACTCACGCGCGGAACCGCGCCTGAAGGCTGGCAGGCCATCGCCGATCCGGCGGAAGGCCGCTTCGGCGAGGCGCAGTATCTCCTCATCGAAGGCGGTGCGGGCGCTGCCGCCGCTTTCCTCGCCGCAGACCGCATCGATCGCCTAATGCTCTACCGCGCCCCCATCCTGATCGGCGCAGGCCGGCGCGGCCTCGGCGATATAGGGCTTGCCTCCTTGGGCAGTGCCCATGGCCGCTGGGCGCTGACAGACCGGCTGCAGCTTGGCAGCGATACGCTCGACGTCTACGACCGGACCCGCTGAAGGAGACCACAGACCCATGTTCACAGGCATCGTCACCGAAGTCGGCCGCATCCGCGCCATCGCCACCAAGGGCGATACGCGCGTGACGATTGCCTGCGCAATGGACCCGTCGAAGATCGCCATCGGCGCCTCGATCGCCTGCTCGGGCGTCTGCCTGACCGTCGTTGATCGCGGTGGCACGGCGGGGGACAGCTGGTTCGCGGTTGACGTCTCGGGCGAGACGATCAGCCGCACCGCCCCGGCGCAGTGGCACGAACATGCCCCGCTCAATCTCGAACCCGCGCTCAAGCTGGGCGACGAACTCGGCGGCCACATCGTGACCGGCCACGTCGATGCCGTGGGCCGTGTCGTCTCGGTAGATCAGACCGGCGGCTCGTGGCACGTGGTCGTGGCGGCCCCGCCCGAACTGGCACCCTACATCGCGGCCAAAGGCTCGATTACCGTCGACGGCGTCTCGCTCACCGTCAACGATCTGGCCGACCAGCCGGACGGTGCGTGCCACTTCATGCTAAACATCATCCCGCACACCGCCGAAGTGACCACGCTGGGCACGCTCGCGCCGGGCCGCGAAGTGAACCTCGAGATCGACGTCCTCGCCCGCTATCTCAAGCGGATGCAGAGCCTGGCATCGGCAAGCTGATGAGCCGGCGCGCTTAACCCGCGATGTCGCGCAGCGCGCCGATGAAGCTCTCGATATTGCCGGTCGTCAGGCCCGCGATGTTCACGCGGCCCGAGCCGGCCATGTAGACGCCGTGCTTCTCGCGCAGCGCCATGATCTGCTCGCCCGAAAGCGGCAGCATCGAGAACAGGCCCTTCTGGTGCCCGAGCGGTGCCATGTTGATCGGCCCGATCTGCTGCGCGGCAGCCAGCCGCTCGCGCACTTCGGCCATGCGCGCGCGCATCGCGGTGAGTTCGTCGATCCACTGCGCGGTGAGCGTGGCATCACCCAGGATCAGCCGCACCGCCGCCGCACCGTGATCGGGCGGCATCGACCAGCTCGCGCGCGCGATCGTCGCGCCATTGCCCATGGCATTGGCAAGCGCCGCGGCATCGCTCGTCACTGCATAGAACGCACCGACACGGTCGCGATAGAGGCCAAAATTCTTGTCGCAGCTGTAGGCGACCAGCGCTTCCGGCACAGCCGCAAGCACCTTGCGCAGGCCATAGGCATCGGCTTCCATACCGTCGCCCAGCCCCTGATAGGCAAGGTCGATCAGCGGCAGCACGCCCGAGGCGGCCACCATCGGCGCGATCTCGTCCCACTGCGCCGGCGTGTAATCGACGCCGGTGGGGTTGTGGCAGCAGCCATGGAGCAGCACGACATCGCCCGGCGCGGCATCGGCCAGCGCCGCGCGCAGCGCCTCAAGGTCGGCAGTGCCATCCGCCGTCATGTGCTTGAAAGTCTTGAGCTCCAGGCCCACCGCCGCCACAATCTGCGCGTGGTTGGGCCACGAAGGCACGCCCATCAGGATCCGCTTCGCACCCGCGCGCGCGGCCACTTCCACCGCAAGGCGCACCGCGCCGGTGCCGCCGGGAGCCTGCATCCCCTCGACGCGGCTGCGGTCGAAATCGGTGCCGAACACGTAAGGGATCAGCGCATGGACAAAGCCCATGTCGCCCTCAGGCCCCAGATATGCCTTGGAATCCTGCGTTTCGAGCAGAATGCGCTCGGCCGCCTTGATCGCGCCGAACACCGGCGTGTCGCCGTCTCCTGTGCGATAGACGCCCACACCAAGGTCGATCTTGGTCGGCCGGGGATCGGCGTTGTGGAGCTTGATCAGCGCAAGCAGCGCATCGGCGGGCTGGGCGTTCAGGGTCTCGAGCATGGGCGCGCCTTTGCCCCCAAACCGCGCCGGGCACAAGGGGCTGTGGGCATGCACTAATCGCTCAGAACGGCATCCACTTCTGGGTGCGGCTGAACTTCATGTAACCCGCATTGACCCCGAGCCGCAGCCCCGCGCCGAAGCGCACCGGGATCACCACCACATCGCCGCGCCGCAGATAGCTCACATTGAAGCCGCCGACGAAATAGGCCTGCCCTTCGCCTGCACCGAAACGCTTGAACAAGTCCTCGGAGTCATTGAGGTTGTAGACGAGCACGAAGGTGTTCGCCGCATTGGCGCCAAGGTCGAAGCCCACCGAAGGCCCCGTCCAGTACACAGGCCGTTCGCCCTCGATCTTGTGGTGCAGCGTGCCCGAGCCATAACGCAGCCCCACGACCACCGCGCCGCCCGCCTCGCGCCCTGTGATATAGGCATTGGGCTGGCCCTGCTTTTTGAGGATGTCCTGGATCATCAGCGCCAGGCCCTTGGCACCCTTGCCGAACACGCCCTCGGCCGCACCGATGAGATCGTCCTCGCGGTAGGTCGTGCCATCTGCGGCAGTGCCCTTGGCTACACCGGCCGCCGGCGGAATCGAGGCCATGCCCGGCCCCGCCGCCGCACTGCCTGCAGCAGGGGAGGAAAATGCCGGATCGCCCGAGCTCGTCGTTCCAGCAGGTGCAGCCGGCGCGCTTGGCGAGGGTGCCGGCTGAGCAGGAGCCGGCGGAAGTGCTTGCGAACCCGGCTTTGCCGGCAAGTCTCCATCGATCGCAGTGTTGGGATCGATCTGCTGTACCTGCGCCTGCGCACCGGCGCCCAGCACCAGTCCCAAAGCGGCAAGCGCGATCGCGATGTTCCGGCTCAGTTTCATCACCCAATTCCTATCCTGCGGCCGTTTGCCGGTTCTTCGGCGCCGATCACCCGGCACCAGCGCTTGGGCCAGACCCTTTGTCACCCTATCAGACCCTCATCTCTTCCCCCGGCACAATGAACCGGCGATGAGCCGAGTCGATTTCACGCCGAGGCGAATCCCGGACGTTTGCCGGAATCGCGACCGCAAACACCGCAGGAAGCCCCTTGCCGCCCCCCCACTCCCTCGCTATAGCGCCCCCTCGCCGCTGCGATCCGGAGACGTGGGTGAGTGGCTGAAACCAACGGTTTGCTAAACCGTCGTACTGGGATTACCGGTACCGAGGGTTCGAATCCCTCCGTCTCCGCCAGAACACGCTTTTCAGCGATCCCCCAAGAACTATCGCGAACACCACGAAAGCCCGGATTTTTCCGGCTTTTACGTAGATTTCGCGTTCACTGACGGTCACTGAAAATCACCTGAAGCCAGCCTCTAAACTATGGCTAAAACTATGGCTGGCTCCGCCTAGCCTAAGCTGCTAAACTTCGAAAACCATGCCCTCGCGCGCGCGTAACAAGCTTTCGGCTACGCAGGTGGCCGCACTCAAGGAACCCAACGTCTACTCCGACGGTGGCGGCCTCTACCTCCGGGTCCGAGAGTCAGGCCGGTCATGGTTCTTCATCGGTACGTTGGACGGCAAGCGAATCGAGCTTGGGCTGGGATCAGCGCTCGATGTCTCGCTGGCGAAGGCCCGGAAGCGAGCCGAGGAAATCCGCGAGATGCTGGTCGACGGCGTCGATCCCCGAGTTGAACGAGCCAAAGCCAAGATCAAGGTCGAGGAAAAGCCGGTCGTCACCTTCGGCGTGTTTGCCATGGAACTGGTCGACGACATTCAGGAAGGTTTCAAGAACCCGAAGCACCGCCAGCAATGGCGCAGCACCCTCAAGGCATACGCCAAGCCCCTGTTCGACGTGCCGATCGACCAGATCACCACCGAGCAGATTTTGAGCGTTCTACAGCCGATCTGGCTCACCAAGGCTGAGACTGCTTCCCGCCTGCGCGGTCGGATTGAACGCGTATTAGATGCCGCCAAAGCAAAAGGCTTGAGGTCGGGCGAAAACCCAGCGCAGGGCCGTGGCCACCTCGACCTTCTGCTGCCCAAGCGCAGCAAGGCATCGGTCAAGCATCACCCAGCCCTGCCCTTCGCGAAGATGAAAACCTTCATGACCAGCCTGAGCAAGCGACCCGCCGTGGCAGCGCGTGCGCTGGAGTTCCTCATTCTCACCGCCGCGCGATCAGGTGAGGTACGCGGCATGACCTGGGGTGAAGTCAACCTTGAGGATAAGCTGTGGACTGTTCCGGCAGAACGCATGAAGGCCGAGGCCGTTCATGAGGTCCCGCTCAGCGAAGCTGCCGTTGCGATCCTTGAGGCGGTGAAGGAAGACGGCCTTAAGCCGACCGATATTGTATTCCCCGCACCGCGAGGCGGCGCGCTTTCCGACATGGCTCTTTCGCAACTTCTCAAGCGCATGAAGCACGGCGACATCACCGTACACGGCTTCCGCTCGACCTTCCGGGATTGGGCAGGTGAAAAGACCCAGTTTGGGCGGGAGGAAGTGGAAATGGCTCTTGCCCACACCGTCGCATCCTCCGTGGAGCGAGCCTACAGGCGCGGTCGCGCACTGGAAAAGAGACGAGATTTAATGGCGGCCTGGGCAGCGTTCTCTGGCAAATGACGACTAGATGTCGCCATTGCTCCATTGTGGCGTGATCGTCAGGATCTTTCAGAAGCAGACGTCCGAACGTCTTGACGCTGCCGCCCTACAAGCGCCCCATCAGCGGAAATCCGGGGTCCTATGGCTTGCAAATTCCGACGCCCGGTCACGTTGGAAATTGCGGCCCAGCCTTCCTGCAACCGCTTCGCCAAGACATCGCGGAGCGGATGATAAACGTCGTCGCTCTTTGACTTCCTTCAGGAGTCGAGTTCGTAGTACGCCTTCTTAGCGTTGAACCCTTTGAAGCGACGATGGTAACCATGCTTTCCGAAGTGCCTAAGCGTTCTCATGAAGCGGCCCGTGTTGCGCGCCTGCTTCGGCAGTGCTGGTTTGCCAAGTCTGATATGACGTAAATGTGTGATAGCCCGGTGATACTCTGCTCTCTTGTGGTCGTCGAAGGTGACATAGATGGTATCGCCGATTAGAGCGGTTTCCGTTCATTCCGGTTCATAGCCGCATGATTTGAAGTAGTTGGCGCATTCGTCTGGCTGGAAGATGTCGACGAGCCTGCCGATCAGGTCCCACAACCCGCTGACGGT
>NZ_JAIXPP010000101.1 GCF_027486195.1 Novosphingobium sp. | reverse complement strand
CGCGAGGGCTGCTACGTCTGCCACAGCCAGATGATCCGCCCCTTCCGCGACGAAGTGGAGCGCTACGGCCACTACAGCCTCGCGGCGGAATCGATGTACGACCATCCGTTCCAGTGGGGATCGAAGCGCACCGGGCCGGATCTGGCGCGCGTGGGCGGCAAGTATTCGGATGAATGGCACGTCCAGCACCTGACGGACCCGCGCTCCGTGGTGCCGGAATCGATCATGCCGACTTACGGCTTCCTCAAGGAGCAGCCGCTCGATCAGGGTGACATGGTGCCTGCGCTGCAGACGCTTGAGCGGGTGGGCGTGCCCTACACCAAGGACGAGATCGCCGGCGCCAACGACGACCTCAAGGCGCAGGCCGATCCGGATGCCGATCATGCCGCGTTTCTGAAGCACTATCCGGGGGCGACTGTGCGCGACTTCGACGGCGATCCCAAGCGGCTGACCGAGATGGACGCGCTTGTCGCCTATCTCCAGGTGCTGGGCACGATGGTCGATGTGAACGCACCGGCGGCGCAGGAACATCTCGCCAAGGAGAAGGGCCGATGAACCTGCTCCAGCTTTCGACCCACTCAACCTACGACCTGCTGCGGCATCTGGCCGACAGCTGGGGCCTGATGATCATGGCGCTGGTGTTCCTCGCGCTGTGCCTCTGGCCGTTCCGCCCCGGCGGAAACGCGGCGAGCCGCGATGCGGCCCTCTCGATCTTCGAGGATGACAGCCATGACGCATGACACAAAGCACGCCCATAAGGTGATCGACCACGCCACCGGCACGGCCAAGGTCGGGCACGAATGGGACGGGATCGAGGAACTCGATACGCCGCTGCCGCGCTGGTGGCTCTGGACCTTCTACGCGACGATTGTCTTCGCACTGGTCTATGTCGTTCTTTATCCGGCGATTCCCATGCTCCATTCGGCGAGCACCGGCACGCTGGGCTGGACGAGCCGGGGCGTGCTGGCGGGCGATCTGGCCCACGAAAAGGCCGAGCATCAGGCCGTGCGCAATGCCATCGCGGCAACCCCGATCGAGGCGCTGGCCGCCAATCCGGCACTGCAGCGCGCCGCGATCGAGGGCGGACACGCAGCGTTCAAGGTGAATTGCGTGCAGTGCCACGGTGCGGGCGCGGCGGGCGGGAAGGGCTATCCCAACCTCAACGACGACGACTGGTTGTGGGGCGGCGATCTTGCGACGATCCAGCAGACGCTGGTGAACGGCATCCGCTACCCGGGCAACGATGCAACGCGCAGCAGCCTGATGCCGAGCTTCGGGCGCGACAGGATCCTGACGGCAGCGCAAGTGCAGGATGTGGTCAGCCATGTCCGCGTGCTGAGCAAGCAGGACCCGGCGAACGCGGCCTCGCGGCGCGGAGCGCAGCTCTTTGCCGATAACTGCGCGGTCTGCCACGGCGCGGGCGGCGAGGGGAACCGCAGCCTGGGTGCGCCCAAGCTAAGCGACAAGATCTGGCTCTATGGCGGGGATCGCGCTTCGCTGACCAATACTGTCACCAATGCCCATGCCGGTGTCATGCCGGCCTGGACCGGGCGGCTTGATCCGGTGACGATCAAGATGCTCGCCGTCTACGTCCACTCGCTGGGCGGCGGCGAAGTGGCACCAGCGCCTGCAGCACCAGCAGCGGGGGCGGCGCAGTAAGGATCATGAACGCTCAGGATCCCATCGTTTCCGCACCGCTCTATGCCAAGCGCACGGGCGTGTTCCCGCGCAAGATCGACGGGCCGTTCCGCCGCTTCAAATGGCTCGTCATGGCGGTGTGCCTTGCCGTCTACTGGGGCACGCCGTGGATCCGCTGGGACCGGGGGCCGCATGCACCGGGGCAGGCGGTACTGGTCGATCTGGCGCACCGCCGGTTCTACATGTTCGCCATCGAGATCTGGCCGCAGGAGTTCTACTTCGTGGCGGGCATGCTGATCATGGCGGGGATCGGGCTGTTCCTCGTCACCAGCGCGGTGGGGCGCGCGTGGTGCGGCTATGCCTGCCCGCAGACGGTGTGGACCGACCTTTACCAGCATGTCGACCGGCTGATCGATGGTGATCGCAACGCGCAGTTGCGGCTGAATGCCGCGCCCTGGACGCCAGCAAAGTTTGCCCGGCGGATGTTCAAGTGGGGCGTCTACCTCGGCATCGCCTTCGTGACCGGGGGCGCGTGGATCTTCTATTTTGCCGACGCGCCCACTCTGCAGCGCGAATTCTGGACCGGCACGGCGGCCCCGGTGGCCTATGCCTGCACCGGCATCCTTACCTTCACCACCTTCTGGCTGGGCGGCTTCATGCGCGAACAGGTGTGCATCTACATGTGCCCCTGGCCGCGCATCCAGACCGCGATGCTCGACGAAAACTCGCTCACCGTCACCTACAAGCACTGGCGGGGCGAGCCGCGCGGGTCGCTCAAGGAGGCCAAAGGCGCGGCCAGCCCGCTGGGTGACTGTATCGATTGCAAGCAATGCGTGGCGGTGTGCCCGACCGGGATCGACATCCGCGAAGGGCCGCAGATCGGCTGCATCACCTGCGCGCTCTGCGTCGATGCCTGCGACAAGGCGATGGCCTCGGTGGGCCGCGCGCGGGGCCTCATCGACTATTGCACGCTTGTCGACGCCGAGCGCGAGATCAAGGGCGAGGCGGCGCGGCCCGTGGTGAAGGTGCTCCTGCGCCCGCGGCTGATCGGCTATTTCGCGGTGTGGGGCGGGATCGGCCTTGCGCTGCTGTTCATGCTCGGCGCGCGCGAGCGGCTCACGCTTTCGGTCGCGCGCGAGCGCAATCCGGAATTCGTCCAGCTTTCGGGCGGCGCCGTGCGCAATGCGTTCACCCTGGCGCTGCGTAACATGGAAGACCGCCCGCGCACCTTGCGCATCGCCGCCGAAGGGCTGCCGGGCGCCGCGCTTTATACCGACGAGATGGCACCCGGCGCGGCCCGCGCGCGCGTCGATGTCGCAGTCCCGGCAGACAGCACGGCCAAGGTGCGGCTCTACGCTGTGGTGCCCGCAGCATCGGCCCGCCCGCAGGACTTCGCGCTGACCGCGACGCCGCTGGATGGCGAAGGCCGCACGCCCCGCCGCGAGACACACTTTGCCGCACCCGGCAGCGAGCATGAAGAAGAGGAGCACGATTGATGGCACAGCTTCACGCACGGCCTGTCCGGCCCTTCACCGGGCGGCATATGGCGCTGATCATGGTGGGCTTCTTTGGCGTGGTGATCGCCGTCAATGTGCTGCTCGCCAACCTTGCGGTCTCGACCTTCAGCGGGACGGTGGTGGAGAACTCCTACGTTGCGAGCCAGGAATTCAACGGCTGGCTGGGTGCGGCAAAGGCTGACAAGGCGCTGGGCTGGCACATGGCGCTGGCACGCGAGGGTGCGGGCGACGTGCGCTTCACGCTTACGGATGCGAGCGGGCGGCCACTGGCAGGCGCAGCGGTGCGGGCGCAGGCGGATCATCCGCTGGGCGCCAAGGCCCCGGTCACGATGACCCCGCGCGAGGTTGCACCCGGCGTCTATGAAGCCGCACTGCCGGCGGGCCGCTGGCATGTGGGCATCGAGGTCCGCGCGCAAGGCCATGTCTGGCATGCCGAGGATGACGCGCTGTGAACGCGGCATCGGCACGCCTCGCCCCCGCGATCAGCCGGACCGTGCTGGCGGTGCCTGGCATGCATTGCGCGGGCTGCATGGGCAAAGTCGAGCGCGCGCTTGGCGCGGTGCCGGGTGTGGCTTCGGCGCGGGCCAACCTGACCGCGCGGACCATTGCGGTCGATCACACGGGCGCGGTGGAAATCCCCGAATTGGTGGCCGCGCTGGCCGGCGCGGGCTTTGCTGCGCAGCCGCGCGAGGACGCGCTCGAGCCGCCCTCCGCCTCGCGCGAATTGCTGGCGCCGCTGGCGGTGGCGGCGTTTGCCTGCATGAACGTGATGCTGCTCTCGGTCAGTGTCTGGTCGGGTGCGGATGGCAGTACGCGCGATCTGTTTCACTGGCTTTCCGCAGCTATCGGCGTGCCCGCGATCCTCTATGCCGGGCAGCCCTTCTTCCGCTCGGCACTCGGCGCCTTGAAGCGCGGGCGCACCAATATGGACGTGCCGATCTCCATCGGCGTGACGCTGGCGACCGGCCTTTCCTGCTACGAAACGCTGACCGGCGGCGTGGAAGCCTGGTTCGACGGCACGCTGATGCTGCTGCTGTTCCTCCTCGCGGGCCGCGCGCTCGATGCGATGATGCGCGACCGCGCGCGCGCCGGGGTGGCGGCGCTGCTGCGGCAGGCGGCGAGCGGGGCCATGGTGGTCGGCGCGGACGGCGCGCTGCACTGGTCTGCGGCGGCCACGCTTGCGCCGGGCATGCTGATGCGCGTCGCGGCGGGCGAGCGGCTGGCGGCTGACGGCGCAATCGCCAGCGGCACGAGCAGGTTCGACCAGTCGCTGCTGACGGGCGAGACCGCGCCGGTGCCGGCAGGCCCGGGCCAGCCGGTGCTGGCCGGCATGCTCAACCTCGATGCGCCGGTCGATGTGATCGTGACGGCGGCAGGGCAGGGCACTGCGCTCGCCGAAATCGCGCAGGCGATGGAATCGGCTGGGCAGGCCAAGAGCGCCTTTGTCCGGATCGCCGACCGCGCCTCGCGGCTCTATGCGCCTGCTGTGCATACGCTCGCGGCGCTGAGCTTTGCCGGTTGGCTGATCGCGGGGGCGAGCTTCCATCAGGCGCTGGTGGTGGGGATCGCGGTGCTGATCATCACCTGTCCCTGCGCGCTGGGGCTTGCCGTGCCGGTGGCGCAAGTCGTCGCGGCAGGAGCGCTGCTGAAGCAGGGCGTGATGGTGAAGGACGGCAGCGCCATCGAGCGCCTCGCGCGGGTCGACCGCGTGCTGCTCGACAAGACGGGCACGCTGACCATGGGCCGCCCTGTGCCCGATACGGCGGTGCTCGCTGCGCTTTGCGAGGAGGAAGCCTCGGTCGCGCTCGCGCTCGCCAGCCACAGCCGCCATCCGCTCTCGCAGGCATTGGCGCTGGCACTTGCGGCGCGCGGGGTGCGCGCGGCGACTGTCGAGAACGTGCGCGAGACGGCGGGGCGAGGGGTTTCGGGCACTTGGCGGGGTCTGGCGGTTTCGCTCGGGCGGCCTTCGCAGCCGGGCGGGACCTCTGCGGCGCTCGCCATCGGCGCGGGGCCGGTGCGCGTGATCGGCTTTGCCGATCGGCTGCGGCCCGATGCCTGCGAAGCGCTGGCGGATCTTGCGGCACTCGGCATCCAGGCCTCGATCCTCTCTGGCGACAATGCTGCGGCGGTTGCGGTCACTGCGCGCGAAACCGGCCTCACCGGGCAGGCTGCAGCGCTTCCGGCCGACAAGCTCGACGCGATCCAGCGCCTGCAGCGCAGCGGCAAGTGCGTGCTGATGGTGGGTGACGGGATCAACGATGGCCCCGCGCTCGCTGCCGCCGATGCATCGATTGCGCCGGGCAGCGCGAGCGATGTCGGGCGCCAAGCCGCCGATTTCGTGTTCACCGGCGATTCGCTGCTCGCCCTGCCGCGCGCTGTGCGCGCCAGCAGGCAGACGATGCGTGTGGTGCGCGAAAACTTCGCCGCCGCGATCCTCTACAACGCCTTTGCCGTGCCGCTGGCGATGGCGGGCATGGTCACCCCGCTGGTGGCGGCGATTGCCATGGCGACCTCGTCGCTGATCGTGGTGGGCAATTCGCTGCGCCTTGCCGGAGCTGCCAGATGACCTCGATCCTGATCCTCATCCCCATCGCGCTCGGCATGGGACTGATTGGTTTGGCGGCCTTTTTCTGGGCGCTGCGGGGCGGGCAGTTCAGCGATCTCGATGGCGCGGCCGCGCGCATCCTGATCGACGAGGATACGCCGCTATGAAGCGCCTCTTCGCCCTGTGCAGTGCGCTGGCCGCCTTGCAGCTGGCGCTGCCGGCCCAGGCGGCGCACCCCACGATGATCGCGCTGTGCGGCGGGGGGGCGCCGATTCCGCTGCCCATGAAAAATCACGAACCGGACAAGCAGTGTTGCAAGATTTGCCATAGCGCAATGCGCAAGCGTTCGGTCGGTGGCACCTGCTGCGGGGACAACGACGACGAAGAGGATTCCGGGCAATGAGCGGGCCAACCAAAGCGGAGCAGTTTGCCGACTGGACCTACTATCCGGAGCTGCTCGCGCGGCCGGTGCCGCGCTATACCAGCTATCCCACGGCGGCGGAGTTCGTCGAGGAAAGCTTCGAGCTGCGCCAGCGCATCTCGCTGGCCAGCCTCACCGGGCCGGTCTCGATCTACCTCCACATTCCCTACTGCGAGGAGATCTGCTGGTACTGCGGCTGCAACACCGGCGCCGCCAACAAGCGCCACCGACTGACCGCGTACCTCGAAGCGCTGCACCGCGAGATCGCGCTGGTGGCCGATATGCTCGATCCCTCCGTGCATATCGAGCATATTGCTTTCGGCGGGGGCAGCCCCAATGCCGTGCCGCCGACCGAGTTCGTGCGGCTGATCGATGCGCTGGTGCTGGCCTTCCGCTTCGTGCGGCCCGCGCTTTCGGTCGAGCTCGATCCGCGCACGCTGACGCGCGATTGGCTGACCGCGATCCGGGGCATCGGCGTCACCCGCGTCAGCCTTGGCGTGCAGACCCTCAACCCCGCCGTGCAGGAGGCCATCGGGCGCGTCCAGCCGATCGAGATGATCGAGCGCGCGGTTTCCGGCCTGCGCGCGGCGGGGGTCGGCTCGATCAATTTCGACCTCATGTACGGCCTGCCGCACCAGAACGACGAGGTGCTCGCCGAAACGCTGGCGCAGAGCGTCGCGATGGGGCCCAATCGCATCGCGCTGTTCGGCTATGCCCACGTGCCGCACATGATCCCGCGTCAGCGCCGGATCGATGGTTCTGACCTGCCGGACCAGCGCGGGCGCTTCCGCATGGCGGCGATGGGCGCGCGCCAGTTGATCGATGCGGGCTACCACGCGGTGGGCTTTGATCACTTCGCGCTGCCCGGCGATCCGCTCGCCCGCGCGGCCATGAACGGCACGCTGCGGCGCAATTTCCAGGGCTTTACCGAAGATCCGGCCTCGGTGCTCATCGGCCTCGGTGCATCGGCGATCAGCGAACTGCCCGGGCTGATGGTGCAGAACGAGAAAAACCCCGGGCGCTATCGCATGCTGATCGGCGCGGACAAGCTCACGGGCCGCAAGGGGATCGAGACCGGCCCGGAAGATGCCCGCCGCGCGGCAATCATCGAGGCATTGCTGTGCAAGGGCGCGGCCAGGATCGACGGCGATTTGCTGGCTGCGGCGCGGCCGCGGCTGGAGCCATTTGCAAAGGAAGGGCTGGTCACGCTGGAGCGCGGCTGGTTGCGGCTGGAAGCAGACGCAGCGCCTTATGCACGCGCCATCGCCTCGGTGTTCGATGCCTATCGCACCGAGGAACGCAGCTTCAGCTCGGCGATTTGAGGGTGCGCAGAACCCCACCCCAAGTCTCGTCATTGCGAGCGTAGCGGAGCAATCCAGAGCGGTGCGCGTGACGCTCTGGATTGCTCCGCTACGCTCGCAATGACGAAGTGTTGGAGAGGAGGACGGGGCACCCACTGCTACTTCCCAGCGAAGAAATAGCTATGCGCATGCCCGATTGCAGGCTGCATGGTGCGCCCCCGCGCGTTAGGTCAGGGCACACCCCAAACCAGCCCAGCGAGTTCCCATGAAGCCCATCGAAACCATCATGCGCACCGCCCCGGTCATTCCGGTGCTGGTGATCGAGGACGTGGCCCACGCTGTGCCCGTGGCGCGCGCGCTGGTGGCGGGGGGCTTGCGCGTGCTGGAAGTGACGCTGCGCACCCCGGTGGCGCTCGATGTGATCCGCGCGATGCGCAGCGTGGAAGGCGCCATCGTCGGCGCGGGCACGGTGACCGATCCGGCCACGCTCAAGGCCTCGATCGATGCAGGCGCGGAGTTCATCGTCTCGCCCGGCCTCACCGAGCGGTTGGGGGCGGCAGCGGTTTCCTCGGGGATTCCCTATCTGCCGGGCGTCGCCAACGCGGGCGATATCATGCGCGGGCTCGATCTCGGCCTCAGGCATTTCAAGTTCTTCCCGGCGGCGACTTCGGGCGGACTTCCGGCGCTGAAGGCGCTTGCCGGGCCGTTCCATCAGTGCCAGTTTTGCCCGACGGGAGGGATCACGCTGGAATCTGCGCCGGAATGGCTGGGCTTTGGCCCGGTGCTCTGCGTCGGCGGCTCCTGGGTGGTGGGCAAAGGTGTGCCCGATGTTCTGGCTATCGAGGCGGCAGCGCGCGCGGCAGCGGCGCTGGCCTGATCCTGTGGGGCTGCAGCCCCGATGCAGCCTGCTGGCGTGTTCGCCCGCAGGTCCAATCACTTGGCTGGAGGCGCGGCGCGCATGGATACGGTCGATACGCTGAGGAACCGCCTGCAGGAACTTCACGCAAGGACGGCGGAAACCCCGCTGTTCAACCCGGTGTTCCAGCTGAGCCATGATCTTTCGCGCCAGCTGGAAAACGGCGCGCTCGATCTTTCGGCAATGGAAAGCCTGGTCGCCGCGCTGGAATGCGAAGGCCTGCAGGCCCGCGCCGCGCGGCTGCGCACGCTTGTCGCGCCGACCGATCCGGCAGACAACCTTGCGCGGCTGGCGGCGCTGCTCAACGAGGAAGACGGGTTTTCCGAGTTCCGCCGCCGTTGGGAGCGGCCGCTGCTCCACGCCGTGTTCACCGCGCATCCCACGTTCCTGTTGAGCCCCGACGAGTCCGATGCCGTGGCCGAGGCGGCGCTGGCCGATGATCCGATGGCCGCGACGGTCTGCCAGGTGCCCGGCGCCGCCCCCAAGGTCACGCTCGATTACGAGCACGCCGAAGCGCTCGCCGCCATCGAAAGCGCGGGCGCTGCGCGCGACCGGATCAATGCCGCACTACTGGCCCATGCGCGCACGCGCTGGCCGGGGCGCTGGCTCGATTTCAAGCCGCTGCCGTTCCGCTTCGCAAGCTGGGTCGGCTACGACATGGATGGGCGGACCGACATTTCGTGGTCCACATCGGTCGCCTACCGGCTGCAGGAAAAGGCGCGGCGGCTCGAAGGCTATGCCGCGCAACTGGGCGCAGCGGTGCCGGATCATGCGCAGATCGCCAAGCTGCGCGGCGCAGCGGCCCATGCGGCCGAGATGGCGGCGCAGTTCACCGGGCTCGGCGCAGAGCCGGAGGCGCTGGCGGCAGCGGCCAATGCGCTGACAGCGGAACATC
Source organism: Novosphingobium sp. (assembly GCF_027486195.1). Lineage (GTDB taxonomy): Bacteria > Pseudomonadota > Alphaproteobacteria > Sphingomonadales > Sphingomonadaceae > Novosphingobium. Next base: position 16,336 of record NZ_JAIXPP010000101.1, on the reverse strand, counting down.
CGGACAAGTTGCTGTCGCTCGGGCCCGTAATCGCGGCGCTGGAGGCTGAGGCCAGGACTGCCGAGGGCGATGCGGCGATTGCGCTTGCCGTGCTGGCGGGCGCGATGCGGGCGGACGGGCTCGGCATGGGCTGGATCCACTTCCGGGTGAACGCCTCGCAGCTTTTGAACGCGCTCAGGCGGCGGATCGATCCCGAAGGCACGCTCGATCTTGCCAGCAAGAGCGCGCTTTCCAAGCTGCGCGAGCTCCTGGCCGAAGTGAAACCGCTGCGCGCCAATTTCGCCGCGCTCGCCATCGAAACCTCGACCGCGATGCGCCAGTTCCTGGTGATGGCGCAAATCCTCCACCACATCGATGCCGATGCACCGATCCGCATGCTGATCGCCGAGTGCGAGCAGCCGCAGACGGTGCTGGCCGCGCTCTATTTCGCGCGGCTACTGGGGATCGAAGGCAAGGTCGATGTCTCCCCACTGTTCGAGACCGAGGCTGCGCTCGAGCATGGCGGGCGGTTTCTGGAGGCGCTGCTGGCGGAGCCTGCGTACCGGGATTATGTGCGCCTGCGCGGGCGGTTGGCGATCCAGACGGGCTTTTCGGATGCCGGGCGCTTCATGGGGCAGATCCCGGCGGCGCTGGCGATAGAGCGCCTTCAAGGCCGGCTCGCGGCGGCTATGAAGGCGGCGGGGCTGACGGATGTCGCAGCGCTGGTGTTCAACACCCACGGCGAAAGCATGGGCCGCGGCGCGCATCCTTCAGGTTTTGCCGACCGGCTGACCTGGCCGCTGAGCCGCTGGGCGCGCGGGCGATTTGCCAAGGCCGAGATCGCGCTGGAGCCGGAGGCGAGCTTTCAGGGCGGCGATGGCTACCTGTTTTTCCGCAGCGACGAACTCGCGCTCGCCACGCTGACGCGGATCATCGAGGCAGAAGAAGCGCTGCACGGAGAGGGCGAGGCTGATCCGTTTTACGATCGCACCGATCTCAGCCTCGATTTCTACCGCGCGATCCGCCGCGTGCAGCGCGAGCAGCTGGAAAGCCAGACTTATGCGCGCGCCGTCACGGCGTTCGGCCTTGGCATGCTGAAGACCACCGGCAGCCGCGTTTCGCGGCGGCAATCGGATATCGCCAGCGACCGCACGATGAGCCTGCGGCAAATCCGCGCGATTCCGCACAACGCGATCCTGCAGCAGATCGGCTATCCGGTGAATGTGATCGCCGGCGCCGGGATCGCGGCAGGTGAGGAGACCGAGGCGGTCGCCGAACTGCTCGGCCGCTCACCGCGCGGGCGGCAGCTGGTGCGGCTGCTGCGCGCGGCCAATGGCCTTGCCTCGATCAAGACGGTGGCGTGCTTCGGTGAGCTGTTCAATTCGGCCTACTGGGCGAGCCGGCCCTATCGCGGCACCGAAACCGCGCTGGAGGATGCCTGCCTCGCGCTGGCGGAATACCTGACGAAGGACGACCGCGCCGGTGTTTTCCGCCGCCTCGCCTCGCGGCTGCGGGTGGACTGGATGAAGCTCCACCGGCTGCTTGCGATGATCCCCCGTGAGGAGACCCGCAATGCCGCGACCGAGAAGGAGCGTCGCACCATCGCGCTGCTGCAGGCGCTGCGGCTCTCGCTGCTGATGCACATGTTCCTGCGCGCGGTGCAGGTGCCGCCGTTCTCACGCTCCAACGATGTGAGCCGCGAGGACGTTGTGGAGATGGTCCTCTCGCTGCGGGTGGACGAGGCGCTCGCGCAGCTGCGTCGTGCCTATCCGGTGATCGAGCCCGAAATCGAGGACTTCCCGGTGAGTGAACCGACCGATTACCCGGACAACCGCGGCGAAGGATACGGCGCGATCCGCACGCGGTTTATCGATCCGATCGAGCGGGCGCATGCGCTGAACCTCAGGATTTCAGCGGCGATTGCGAACCATTTTGGCGCGCATGGGTGAGGGGCTGAAGCCTCACCCCACATAAGTCCGCCCCTGCTTCACCGGCTTGGCGGGCAGGCCGAAGATCGCGCCGGCCGATAGCCGCGTGCCGCGCACCACCAGCACCAGCGTATCGCCCGCTTCGATGTTCACATCCTCGCCGGGGTGCTGGATCGATTGGCCGCCTGCGCGGTCGATCTGGACGATGAAGAACGCGCCGGCGCCGCGGCGTTCGGCTTCGCCGACGGTCGCGCCGGTCAGTGCGCCCTTGGGGACGGCGGTGACGACTTCGACGTCGAGGCCGAGATCGTGGAGGAACCGGCGCGCCTCGCCCATGTGTTCGGCGGCCTGGATGCGGCTGTCGGTGGCGGGGTAGAGGATCAGCTCGGTGATCCGCTCGGCGCCGATGTGGGTGGGGAGCACGACCTTGTCTGCGCCCGCGTGGAACAGCTTGCGCTCGGTGGTGGGTGCCTCGCCGCGCGCGATGATCTGGACATCGGGGTTGAGGCTGCGCGCCGAGAGCGTGATGAACACGTTGGCGGCATCGTCGGGCAGCACCGAAGCGAGGACGCGGGCGTGCAGGATCCCGGCGGCGCGCAGGGTTTCCTCCTGCGTCGCTTCGCCGACCATCACCAGCCAACCGGCAGCGCGGGCTTCCTCCGCCAGATCGGGGTTGCGTTCGATGATGACGAAGGGATGGCGCGCCTCTGTCAGCGCTTTCGCCAGCTGCAGCCCGATGCGGCCCATGCCGCAGATCACGGCGTGGTTCTTCAGGCGGTCGATTTCGGTTTGCATCTTGCCTACCCCCAGGAGCTGGCGGAACTGGAACAGGGTGAAAACCTGCACGAGCGCGGAGGTGAGCACGATCATGCCGGTGCAGCCGAGCACGATCGTGGCCGTGGTCCACAAGCGCAGGAAATGGGTGTCGATCGGGCGGACTTCGCCGTAGCCGACCGAGAAGATGGTGAGCAGCACCATGTAGGCCGCATCGTCCGCCGGCCAACCTGCAGCGATATAGCCGAAGGTGGAAACCGCGAAGACAATCCCGACATAGAGCAGCGTGCCCGTCAGCAAACGCAGCGGCGAGCCGAGCACGCGGCCTGCGCCCTGACTGAAGGCGGATGGCTGCTCCATCCGCGCCTCAGCCGCCGCCAAGCCGCATCAGGGCGGCCATGCCCCAGACCGTGCCGACGATGAGGAGCACACCGGCGAGATCGAGCAGGAACCCGGCGCGCAGCACGCGCGGCATGGCGATGTGGCCGGTGCCCCAGGCGAGCGCATTGGGGCCGGTGCCGGCGGGAAGCATGAAGCCCCAGCTGGCTGCCAGCGCGGCGGGGAGCGCGAGCAGGATCGGATCGGCCCCGAGCGCACCGCAGAGCGCGGCGACGACGGGCATGATCCCGCTGGCAGCCGCGATGTTGCTGGCAAATTCGGTAACGATCACGACGAAACCGACCAGCACCAGCGCGACAATCGGCAGCGGCACGCTGCGCAAGGGGAGCATCGCGGTGCCGAGCCAGTCGCTGAGGCCCGACGCATCCATGCCCATCGCGAGGCTGAGCCCACCGCCGAACATCAGGATCACGTCCCAGGGCATGCGGTTGGCTTCCTTCCACGTCAGCATCGCGCGGCCGGTGCCATCGGGCAGGACGAAGAGCGTGAGGCCAGCGATGGCGGCGATGGTGCCATCGGTGAGGCCGCCCTTGGGGAACAGGCTTTCGGTGAGGGGGAGCGTGACCCAGGCGAGCACGGTGAGGAGGAAGAGGGGGACGAGGCGGCGTTCGGGCGCGGTCCAGTGGACCGAATGCTCGATGGCATTGCGGGCGGCGGCAGGATCGAAGCTGCCCGGGCCGATCTTGTGGACCCGCGCGATGATAAAGGCGGCGAGCGGCACACCGATGAGCACGATGGGCAGGCCGAAGGCGGACCATTCGATGAAGGTGATCTTCACGCCGAGCGTGCGATCGAGCAGCCCCGCGGCGATGGCGTTGGTGGGCGTGCCGACGATGGTGCCGTAGCCGCCCAAGGTGGCGGCGAAGGCGACGCCCATCGGCAGTGCGCCGGCCATGCCGTCCGTCTCGCCCTCCTTGATGCCGCCCGAGGACAGGATGGCGAGCGCCATCGGCATCATGATCAGCGCGGTCGAGGTGTTCGAGATGAACATCGAGATCGAGGCGGTTGCCATCATCACCGCGAGCAGCAGGCGCACCGGGCTCGTCCCGGCGCGGGTGAGCATGGTGAGCGCGAGGCGGCGATGGAGGCCGGTGCGCTCGATGGCGAGCGCGAGGAAGGCACCGCCGACGAAGAGGAACATGATCGGCGAATAGTAGGCCGCTGCGGTCTTGTTCGCGTCCGTCACCCCGGTGAGGGGGAGGACGATGAAGGGGAGCATGGCGGTGGCCGACAGCGGCATCGCCTCGGTCATCCACCAGACCGCCATCCACCAGACAAGCCCGGCGGTGTGCCACGCGGTGGGCGGCATGCCCGCAGGCGCGGCGATGAGCAGCGTGGCGATGAGGCCGAGCGGGCCGGCGACAAGGGCGATGGCGCGGGCGTTCATGTGGCCGAACGGACGCAAGTTGACACAGTTGACACTGTCCTGAGGAATAATTGCATTCGATCAGTTTGGCGGTTTTGATCGACTCTATCGATCAGTTGCCAAGCTGCTTCCAAGACCAGCATTCCTTCACCCTTTGCCCCGCCGGCGCAAGCACGCCAGCCCCTCCACTGCCATAAGCGATGAATGGGTGGGTAGGAAAACGGTTTTCTAGGGCGTTGCGGGTGCTGTTGGCGGCGGTTCAGGGCACACGGACCCTGATGACGGAGCGAGCAGAACCTTCATCGCTGTGAGCGTAAGCTGCTCCGGATTGCTTGGGCAATCGGGCTTCACATGCGTGTCCGCCAGTGCTTTGCCGTTGGCGCGCAGTATTTGACCGGTCGTGACCTTGAGCGCGTGATTGCGGTCGATCGGAATGAGCGTCTGGATGCGGCCCAGACCAAATGTCGTTTGCCCGATCACGCGCGCACGCTGGTTGTCCTGTAAGGCGGCAGCGACAATTTCCGCACCGGAGGCAGTGACTTCATCGACCCACACGACCATGGGAACCCCAGCAAGAATTTGATCGCGATCCGAGCTGTAGGTCACATTGTAGTTGCCGTGGCGTTCGATCACCGTGGCAATGGGAGCCTTGCCGAGAAAGGCATTTGCGAGCGCGATGGACTCGTCGAGCAGGCCGCCGGAGTTGTAACGAAGGTCGAGCACCAACAAGCCAACCGGTTCGGTTTGCCGGGAAAGCTCATCACGCACCTTCTTGGAAATGCCGCCTGACATTTCCAAGACCGAGACGCGCATGATCGGTCCTTCGCGGTCTATCTCAAGCTTTGCGTCCTGAGCAATGACATCTCCACGAGTTACCACGAAGTCGGTTAGCGTACCATCGGGACGGCGAACCTGCATGGTGACGCGGGTGCCCTTTTCTCCCTTGATCGCATCGAAGATCGGAGGCAGCGGCCCTGTTCCAACTGGCTTTCCATCAATCGCGACAAGATGGTCGCCGCGCCGCAATCCTGCGATGTAGGCGGGACCATTGCTTGGAGCGGAGATGACGAGCGGGCCTTTGGTGGTCTTCTTGAGGCTGATGCCCACTCCAGCCGACGGTTTCAGGAGGCGTTCGAAATCTGCCGCATTGAGCCAGGATCCGGGCGAATCGAAGCGCGCCATAGCTGATGCGACAGCTTTATCGCCTGCTGCATCGAGTTGTTCCGCTGTCGCCTTTCCTTGCGAGAGGCAGTCAAGCGCGCGGCGGATTGGCGCATAGTTTTCCGACCAATTCGGGTTTTGCTTCGACGAAAGCAGGAGCGCAGCATTGCAGGCATCGAATGCGGCAAGATCGCTGGCGGTGCTACGGATCGCTTCGCTTGCAGTTAACACCAGCAGATCGGCATCGGGCTGTACGAGCAACCAGTTTTGCATGTTGCCGAGCGCTGCGATTGTTCTGTCCGCGGCGATGTCCTGAGGCAAAGTGGCGGGCTTGGCAGCCTTCGCAGACGTCGCGAGGACGCCAGACAGCACCGCTGCCAAAACTGCCAACAAGGGGCTTGGAATGCGCAATCGCTGGTCCTTCGCCTTGGTTTGCCATCTTCCTGGCGACCTGCAGCACGATAGCTAGCAGGATAGACCGTTGCAATCAGGGCACCCCGATGCGGGCCAAGCGTGGCAAGCGCGCTCCCGGCGAGGCAGGAGCGCGCTCAAGAAGCACCCCCGCGCCTTACTTGGGCGCGAGGACCATCAGCATCTGGCGGCCTTCCATGCGGGGGAAGGCTTCGACCTTGGCGATTTCGGTGACATCATCCTGCACCTTGCGCAGGAGATTCATGCCGATCTGCTGGTGCGAAAGCTCGCGGCCGCGGAAGCGGAGGGTGATCTTGACCTTGTCGCCTTCCTCGATGAACTTCACGACGCTCCGCATCTTGGTGTCGTAATCGTGGTCATCGATGTTCGGACGCATCTTGATCTCTTTGATCTCCTGCGTCTTCTGGCTCTTGCGGGCGAGGTTGGCCTTCTTCTGCGCTTCGTAGCGGAACTTGCCGACATCGAGGAACTTGCAGACCGGCGGATCGGCGTTGGGCGAGACTTCGACCAGATCGAGGCCGACTTCGGCAGCCTGATCAATCGCTTCGCGGGTGTACATGACGCCCAGATTTTCGCCGTTCTCATCAATCACGCGCACTTTGGGCACGGAAATGAGCTGGTTGTAGCGGGGGCCGGTCTTTACAGGGGGCGCCATCATGCGCCGGGGTGGGGGGGCTATAGTGCTTGCTCCTGATGTTTCAAAAATGGGGGAGGGCTGTGCGCCTGCCCCCGCGCGCTCATATCACAATGCGGCGGCAGATAAAGCGGGAAGGTTGGTTTGGGGTTGAGGTGATTGGCGCCATGACGGCGGTTCGAGAAAGGCAGGAGGTTTCTCGCAGAGACGCAGAGGAGAAAGCGGGCGCAGAGAGGGCGGGGGTGGAGGCGCCGTAGGCAATGGCCGCAGGTCTTCGCCTGATGTCTGGCGGCTCTGCCGCCATTCCATTCTCTCTGCGATCTCTACTTCCTCCGCGTCTCTGCGAGAAACCACTTGCTAGGCGCTGCGCCAGAGGGCGAAGCGGGCGAGCTTGCCGGCGGCTGGAACGAGCGCATCGATTGCGCGGGCGGGCTGGAGGGCGCCGAGAATGGCGGGATCAGCGGCGTTCATGCCGCCTGTCAGCGCGCCGAACGCGGGGAGGATGAGGCGGCGTTCGCTCGCGACGGCGCAGGGGCGCGAGACGCGGCGGCCGCGCGCGGTGACGGCGAACTTCGGGTGATAGTGGCCGGAAAGCTCGAGGCCCGTCTCCCCCGGCCGGGCTTCGTGGCGCAGCGCGATGCCGCGCACGGTGAGTTCGGGGAGGCCTTGGGCCTCAACGCTCGTGTCCTTCGTATCGTGGTTGCCGGTGATCCACACCCAGTCGGTCGCGCGCATCAGGGCATCGAGCATGCCGGCGGCATGGGGTTCGAGCCGGGCGGGGCCGTGGCTGTCATGGAAATTGTCGCCGAGGCAGAGCACGCGGCGCGCGCCGGTGGCGCGCAGGGCATCGGCGACTCGGGAAAGCGTCTCGCGGCTGTCGTAGGGTGGGAGCATCTGGCCGCGCTCGGCAAACCAGCTCGCCTTTTCGAGGTGGAGATCGGCGACGATCAGGGCGCGTTCCTCGGCCCAATAGAGCGCGCGCGATGGGGCGAGCGCGAAGTCCTGCCCGGCAAATTCGAAAGAGGCGCCAAATTGGTCGAACATAACGGGAACCATGGACAGGCCTTGCCGGATTGCATTTGGCTTGGCAAGACTTGCGCATGAGCACTGCACAAGTGGCCGGAGAGGCCGTCGACAAGGGTATTGGCACCAAAGAGGATTGGAGCGCGGAAACTGGCCGCGCCCGGACATGGTTCGAAAGCCTGCGGGACCGGATCTGCGCCGAGTTCGAGGCGATCGAGCGCGAGGCGGGGAGCGATGCCAGCTTCACCTACACGCCGTGGAAGCGCGAACACCATGGCGAACCGGTGCCCGACGGCGGGGGCGGCGTGCAGGGCCTGATGAAGGGCAAGGTGTTCGAGAAAGTCGGCGTCAACGTTTCCACCGTGGGCGGAACCTTCAGCCCGGAATTCGCCAAGACGATGAACGGCGCGGACCCTGAAAACCCGGCCTTCACGGCGACCGGCATCAGCCTTGTGGCGCACATGGCCAACCCGCATGCGCCCGCCGTGCACATGAACACGCGCTTCCTGACGACGCGCAAGGCGTGGTTCGGCGGCGGCGGCGATCTCAATCCGCCCATCCCCTATGCCGAGGATACGGCGGACTTCCACGCGAGCTACAAGGCCGCGTGCGATGCGCATGATCCGGCCTATTACGACAAGTTCAAGGCCTGGGCGGACGATTACTTCTACATCCCCCACCGCAAGGTGCACCGGGGCGTGGGCGGCATCTTCTACGATCACCTCGAATGCGCGGATGATGCCGGGTTCGAGGCGAACTTTGCCTTCACCCGCGATGTGGGCGATGCTTTCCTCAACGTCTATCCGGCGCTGGTGCGGCGGCGGATGAACATGGATTGGACGCAGGACGACAAGCTCAAGCAGCTGATCTGGCGCGGTCGCTATGCCGAGTTCAACCTCGTCTATGACCGGGGGACGCTGTTCGGACTCAAGACCGGTGGCAACATCGACGCCATCCTGATGAGCCTGCCGCCTGAGGCGGTGTGGGAGTGAATTATGACTTTTCGCGCAGAGGCGCGGGGAAGAAAGAGGGGGTTCTCGCAGAGACGCAGAGGGAAAGAAGGGCGCAGAGGTGTTGTGCGCAATTCCGGCATAAACCGGTCTTTGCGCCAGCAGGTTGCAGTGATTTGATGCGGCTGCGCCGCAAGGTCTTCCCTCTTTGCGGTCTCCCTTTCCTCTGCGTCTCTGCGAGAAACCTATTCTGGTGCCGGGCTCGGCTTCTGGGGCGCCCACGTGGTCCAGACGAGGCCGACGAGGATCGCGGCGAACAGCGGCATCAGGTTGATCCTCAGCGGCAGCGCGGCGGCGCGGGTGGCTAGCGGCGAGAGCCAGATCAGCACCAGCAGGAACTTCTCCCACGGACGCCAGCCCATGCTGCGGCCCATGCCGATGAGGAAGGCGATCGGCATGATCAGGAAGGGCAGGTCGTAGCTGAAGAGGTAGGGCGAAGCGAGCGCGGTGGCGGCGAGCAGCATGGCGCCGGCGGCTTCGTCGCTGGGGGCGCGGCGCCAGTAGAGGCAGGCGAGCGCACCGGTGATGACGGTGATGACCGCCTGCCCATAAAGGGCGACATTGGTGCCGAAAAGGACGCGCAAGGCCGCATAGGGCGTGGACATGCGCAAGAAGAATTCGCTGGAGGTCTGCGCCATCAAGGTCTGACTGGCGGCGAAACTCTGCGGGTAGGCGCGCCAGGTGTCGATGCCGAAAACGAGTAGCGAGGCAAGGCACAGCGCGGCGGCCGAGGCGGCGGCAGCGGCGATGGCGGTCCACTTGCGCCCGGCGGCGAGCCAGAAGGGGACAAGCAGCGCGAGGTGCGGCTTGATCACCAGCAGGCCGAACAGTGCGCCTGACAGCGCCTGCGAGCGGCGCAGGGTCAGTACGGCGGCGATCAGCAGGGCGCCGGTGACGAAGCCGTTCTGCGCGTGGCTGGCGGCGAGGTAGGCGGCGGGGAAGGCAAGCACGGCGAGGGTGCCCGCAGCACCGGCGTTTGGCAGCGCGCGGCGGGCGACGAGGAACCACACGGTCCAGCCGGAAAGCGCCCAGACCAGCCACGCCGCCGCATAGGGCAGTAGCCCCAGCGGCGCGGCGAGGAACAGGTAGGGCGGCGGGTTGACGTAGGCGACCATCTGGCCGGTCCCGGCAGCCATCTGCGCGGCATGTTCGGCCACAAGATCGTAGACGCGCGCTGCCGGCCCTGTCTGCAGAAGGCGGCCCGCACCCCAGAATGCGAGGAAATCGCTGCCCACGGTGCCGGTCGCCTCACGGAAGACCTTCACCATCATGGGAATGTAGGCGACGAGGATCATCGCGGCATAGACCCGCACGCGGCCGGCATCGAGCCAGGAGAGGGTGCGCAGGTTTGCCTTGAGCCGTGCTTCGAATGTTGCGCCTTCGCTCGACACGAACGGAGGTGGGCTGGGTGTGTCGGGCGTGTCGCTCATTGCACCCTTACGTGCCGCTGCGGTCTCGCATTGGCAACAGACGCGTGAAAGATTTGCCCGGTGGAGGCATTTTCCCTTGTCGGGAGCGCCGGGCCGGGGCCATCTATGGGTGAGATGCTGCGTCAATACGAACTTGTCGAACGTGTGCTCGCCTATGATCCGGATGCGGACGAGGCGATGCTGAACCGCGCCTATGTCTATACGGTGCAGAAGCATGGCTCGCAGAAGCGCGCCTCGGGCGATCCGTACTTCTCGCATCCCGTTGAAGTTGCGGGCCTGATGACCGAGCTGAAGCTCGATCAGGAGACGATCATCACCGCGCTGCTCCACGATACGGTGGAGGATACGCTCGCCACGGTCGAGGAAGTCGAGCGGCTGTTCGGCCCCGAAGTGGCGCGGCTGGTCGACGGGGTGACCAAGCTCTCCAAGATCGAGACGATGAGCGATACGGAGCGCGCGGCGGAAAACTTGCGCAAGTTCCTGCTCGCCATGTCCGAGGACTTGCGCGTGCTGCTGGTGAAGCTGGCGGACCGGCTGCACAACATGCGCACGCTGCACTACATCAAGAGCGAGGATAAACGCCGGCGGATCGCGCGCGAGACGATGGAGATCTACGCGCCCTTGGCCGAGCGCGTGGGCATGTACGAATATATGCGCGAAATGCAGTTGCTGGCCTTCGAGCAGCTGGAGCCCGAAGCCTATGCCACGATCACCGGGCGGCTGACTGCGATCCGCACCGACGAGGGCGCGCAGGTCGATTCCATCGCGCTCGCGATCAAGCAGACGCTGGCGGAAGCGGGGCTGAAGGTAGAGGTTTCGGGGCGCGAGAAGCACCCGTTCTCAATCTGGCGCAAGATGGCCGAGCGCCATGTGAGCTTTGAGCAGATCACCGATATCATGGCGTTTCGCGTGCTGACCGATAGCGCGGAGGACTGCTACACCGCGCTGGGGCTGCTGCACCGCACCTGGCAGATGATCCCGGGGCGCTTCAAGGACTACATCTCGACGCCGAAGATGAACGGCTACAAGGGCCTGCACACCTCGCTGATCTACAACAACGCGATGCGCGTGGAAGTGCAGATCAAGACGCAGGAGATGCACCGGATCAACGAGTTCGGCCTTGCCGCGCACTGGGCCTACAAGCAGGGCGCGCTGCCGGACGGGCAGGTGGGCTGGGTGCGCGATCTGGTCGAGATCCTGGAAGCGAGCCACGATCCGGACGAGCTGCTCGAGAACACGAAGATGGCGATCTATCAGGACCGCATCTTTGCCTTCACCCCCAAGGGCGCGCTGCACCAGCTGCCCAAGGGCGCGACGCCGATCGACTTTGCCTTTGCCGTGCACACCAATCTGGGCGCGCAGGCGGTGGGCGCGAAGATCAACGGGCGGCACGTGCCGCTGCGCACGCCGCTGGGCAACGGCGATGTGGTGGAGATCATCAAGAGCCGCAGCAGCGAGCCGCAGCTTTCGTGGCTGGCATTTGTGGTGACGGGCAAGGCGCGCGCCGCGATCCGCCGCGCGGTGCGCCAGAAGGAGCGCGCCGAAATCGCCGAGATCGGGCGCAAGCTCTATGACGAGATTGCCGAACGCCTGCCGAGCAAGATCGGCAAGAAGGCGCTGGCGGATGCGATCAAGCGGCTGAAATACGCCAATGAGGAAGAGCTGATGGTCGCCATCGGCAGCGCCAAGATCGATGACCGGCAGGTGATGGAAGCGCTGGTGCCGGGCAGCGCGAAGAACTTGCCCGCCAGCGAAGGCTGGCCGAGCCAGCAGCGCGCCATCGCGGTGCGCGGGCTGACCCCGGGCATGGCGTTCAAGCTGGCCGATTGCTGCCACCCGGTGCCCGGGGACCGCATCGTGGGGCTGCGGCGCGTGGGGCAGGGCGTGACCGTGCACGCCATCGATTGCATGAGCCTTGCCAATGGCATCGATGCCGACTGGATCGACCTTTCATGGGACGCGCGAACCGATGGCGCGGTAGGCCGCATCCGCGCGGAGCTCTATAACCGGCCGGGCACACTCGCCGAAATGGCTGGCGTATTTGCCAAGAACCACGCCAATGTGGTTAATCTGGAGATGACCCAGCGCGAGAATCCGTTTCACACCTATGAAGTGGATCTGGAAGTGCGCGATCTGGCGCACCTGACGCGGATCGTCAGCGCGCTGCGCGCGAGCGACGCGGTGGCGCAGGCGGACCGGATTTGAGCCAATCCCGCATTGGCGTTCCCGTAGTCTGGTGATAGCATTCAGGAATGGCAGAGGAACTTCCCCTTACCACATCGCCAAGGCCCTATCGCCTGACGGTGGACGACTTTCTCCGTCTCGACAATGCGGGGGCGTTCGAGGGCCTTGGCAAGACTGAATTGATTGGCGGGGAGGTCTTCTACTTGAATGCGCAGCATCGTCCGCACGCGCGGATGAAGGGGCAATTGCATCTCGCACTGGTGCAGGCTTTGGGCAAACTGGATATCAGCCTTGCCGTGCTCATCGAAGCGACCGTTGCAATGCCGCCGCACAGCGCGCCGGAGCCAGATCTCATCCTGACAAGCGAGCCCGATGGGGAAGGGCCGGTGCCTCTGGGCTCCGTGCGGCTGCTCATCGAGATTGCCGATACCACACAGCGCCATGATCTGAGTATCAAGGCGGGCATCTATGCTGAAAACGGGGTGCCGGAGTATTGGGTGGTCGATCTGAAGGAGGGCCTTGTGCACCAGATGTGGTCACCTTCAGGCGAAACATACCTCGAAACGCGCGACGTGGCGCTCGGCGCGCAGATCATGGCGGCGACGATTGCGGGGTTCGCCATGGCGCTTCCGGTGACAGGCTAGGCGCGGCACTCGGCCGATCGTTTCTGGGCGCACCGCACCCGGTATCATCAATTGGATTTCAACAGGGGAACGGGAATGCGTGCGCCAGGGCTGAGCCGGTGGAGCCGGATGCTGATACCCGTGTTGCTGGCGCTGCCGGGCACGGCGGTCCAAGCCGGAGAAGGGCCGCCCGATGCGCAGACACAGGCGTGGTGGGCGCTGACGCGCGAGCTTTCCTCGGATGCGATGGAGGGGCGCGATACGGGCTCGCCGGGGTATGACCGGGCGGCGGCGATTGTCGCGAAGCGCTTTGCGGCGGCGGGGCTGAAGCCTGTCGGCACCAATGGCGGCTGGTTCCAGCCGATAACCTTCGAGGACTTGCGGCTGAACGAGGCGGCATCGCGGCTCACCATCGGCGGGCAGCGGCTGCGCTTCAACCGCGAGGTGCAACTGGCACCCTCTGCGGCGACACCCAAGGTGCTGGCGGCACCGGTGACATTCCGCGGCTATTGCTCGGCGGACGAGATCCGCGATGTGAAGGGGCAGCTGGTGGTTTGCTATGGCCGCCCGGCGCCGGCGCGGCTGAAGGGGTTCGACCGTGCCAAGGCGCTGCGCAAGGCGGGGGCGGCGGGCATGCTGCTGATCGCGGCGCCGGGGCTGCCGGGTGAGCCGATCCGCTGGCCCTTTGCCTATTCGCGCAGCGTCATGCCGCTGGAAGATGCATTGAAGGTGAAGGCTGGGCCGCCGTGGCTTCAGGGCGTGCTCAATCCCGATGCACTGGCGCGGCTCACCACGCGAGCGGGCGATATCCTGAAGGCAGGCGCGGCGGGGGCGGACTTGCCGCGCGTGGAGCTGGGCGAGGCGAAAGCTGTGCTGGCGGTGCGGCGGCGGGTGACGCGTTCGGCCAATGTGCTGGGCCTGTTGCCGGGCACCGATCCGGCGCTTGCCGGAGAGGCCATCGTGATCGCGGCGCACCTCGATGGCTATGGCCGGGGCGAGCCGGTGAACGGCGACGGGCTTTACAACGGCGCGCTGGACGATGCGGCCTATGTCGCGCTGCTGGAGCAATTTGCCGCGAGCCGCGCCGGCAAGGGGCTGAAGCGGCCGGTGCTGTTTGCGGTGTTTACCGGAGAGGAAAAGGGGCTGTGGGGCTCGCGCTGGTTCGTGCGGCATCCGACCGTGCCGCTGGCCTCGCTGGCGGCGGTGATCAACCTTGATCAGGTGCGGCCGCTTTATCCGCTGAAGCTGATGACGGTGCACGGCCTCAAGGAAAGCACGCTGGGCGAACTGGTGCGGCAGGTGGCGGAGGCGCGCGGGATTGCAGTGCAGGAGGACCCCGAGCCGGAGCGCGATCTGCTGCGCCGTTCGGATAACTGGCCACTGATGGAAGCCGGGGTGCCGGGGGCGAGCTTCGTCTTTGCGACCTATGACGAGAGCTCTCGCGCGCGGTATCGGGACTGGTACGAGCGGCGCTATCACCACCCGGCGGATGACCTTTCCACGCCGGTGGACTGGCAGGCATCGGCCGATTTCAATCGCTTCTTCACCGGGCTGACCGAGGCGGCGGCGGATGCACCGGCGCGGTTCGTGTGGACTGCGGGAAGCAAACCCGGGGAGCGCTGAGCGCCCCCCGGGCAGGCCGGATCAGTAGAAGATGTCGTAGATCACGTCGACCACTTCGCCCGAGTAGATGTCCACGAGCAGCGCGTCGTCGTAGTAGCGGACCCAGCGATAGGGACCATCGACCGGCGGCAGGCGATAGGCCCAGGGATCGGCGATCCAGTAGCGCTGGTCGTAGAACGGGGCGCCGATGACCACGCCGATGCTGAAGCGGTTATAGGAATAGCCCCGCCACGGCGCCGAATAGAAGCCGAGGTTGAAGACGGAGCGGTGGCTGTTGCGCCACCCGGACCAGTTGTAGCGATTGTCGCGCCGCCAGCCGTTGCGGTCCCACCCGCGCCCGCCGTTGTTGTAGGCCCAGGTATTGCCGCGCCAGCCGTTGTTGCCGCGCCAGCCGTCGCGATCCCTATCACGATCCCGGTCACGATCACGGTTCCAGTCGCGCGAGGAGTTGGCACCCCAGCCGCCGCGGTTCCACTGGCCGTTGTTGTTGCCGCCGTTGTTGTTGCGGCGCCAATCGTCATTGCGGTTGCCGTCGCGATCCCGGTTCCAGTTGCCGCGTCCGTCGTTCTGCCACTGACCGGCCGTGTTGCCGCGTCCGTCATTGCCCCGTCCGGCGTTGTCGCGGCCGTTGTTGTCGCGGCCGCTGTTGCCCTGCCAGCCGTTGTTGCCGCGATTGGGATCGACGTAGGTCGGGTTGCGTGTGCCCCAGGCCGGGGCCCCGGTGCGGGGCTGCTGGGCCTGACCGCCCTGCGACCATGCCGGACGACCGAAGACGGGCTGGCCGGTGGGGTTCACGCCGTTGCCGCGATCACCGCGTTCCCGGTCACTGTTATTGACGCCGTTGTTGCCCTGCCATGCCTGACGACCCTGCCAGCCGCCCTGGTTGGCGGGCGGCGCGGGGCGGGCGGGCTGCTGGGGATTGCTCGGCGGTGATGCCGGACGGCTCTGCCAGCCGGAGGGCGCGGCTGCCGGAGCAGGGGCGCGGCTCTGCCATGCGGGGGCCTGGGCAGGAGCAGAGCGCTCCATGCGTCCGGCACCGCGTTCACCGCGATCGGGGCGTTCCTGCGCGCTGGCGGAGGCGGGCAACAGCGCCGCCGTGCCCAGCAGGAGGGCAAGAAGTGCGGATGCGCTGCTTTTCAAAACGGACTTCGTTGCCATGGTCCCGGCTCCGGTTACATGGGGCTCCGACTCGCTCGGGGCCTCCCATGTGTCCGGTCTATAACACGTGCCCTGACCTGTGGCTGAACCATGACAGTGGCATCCGTTCATGTTGGAGCTTTCCAATATGAACGGATCGGGCCGTCAGCGCGTCAGCTTCTTGTAGGCGAGGCGCGTCGGGCGGTCGGCGGCGTCGCCCAGACGGCGGCGCTTGTCTTCCTCGTAGGCCTCGAAGTTGCCTTCGAACCATTCGACGTGGCTGTCACCCTCGAACGCGAGGATGTGGGTGGCGAGGCGATCGAGGAAGAAGCGGTCGTGGCTGATGACCACGGCGCAGCCGGCAAAGTTCTCGATGGCTTCTTCGAGCGCACGCAGGGTCTCGACGTCGAGGTCGTTGGTCGGTTCGTCGAGCAGGAGGACGTTGCCGCCCTGCTTGAGCATCTTGGCGATGTGCACGCGGTTGCGTTCACCGCCCGAGAGCTTGCCGACGTTCTTCTGCTGGTCCTGGCCCTTGAAGTTGAACGCACCGACATAGGCGCGCGTCGACATGTCCTGCTTGTTGACCTTCATGTAGTCGAGCCCGTCGGAGATTTCCTCCCAGACGTTCTTCTT
>NZ_JAIXPP010000096.1 GCF_027486195.1 Novosphingobium sp. | reverse complement strand
GACGCGGCCTTTGCAGGCCAGGGCATCGTGTGGGAGTGCTTCGGCTTTTCGGGCGTGAAGGGCTACAACACCGGCGGGTGCATCCACTTCATCATCAACAACCAGATCGGCTTTACCACCAGCCCGCAGTTTTCGCGCGGTTCACCCTATCCGTCCGACGTGGCGAAGGGCGTGCAGGCGCCGATCATCCACGTGAACGGCGATGATCCCGAAGCGGTGACCTTCGCGTGCAAGCTGGCGATCGACTATCGCCAGAAGTTTGGCCGCGATGTGGTGGTCGACATGTGGTGCTATCGCCGCTTTGGCCACAACGAGGGCGATGAGCCCAGCTTCACCCAGCCGCTGATGTATGCGCGGATCAAGCAGCACCCGGCGGTTTCGGAAGTCTATGCGCGCCGCCTGATCGAGCAGGGCGTGATCGACAAGGACTGGAAGGGCGAGACCGAGGACCGCTTTGTCGCGACGCTGGAGGCCGAGTTCGAGGCAGCCAAGGGTTACAAGGCCAACCATGCCGACTGGTTTGGCGGGCGCTGGAGCGGACTGAACAAGCCGGCGGACCCGGAAACTGCGCGGCGCAACGTGGCGACCGGGATCGACCAGAAGCGGTTTGACGCGCTGGGCCGGACGCTGACCACGGTGCCGGACGACCTTACCATCCACAAGACACTGGGCCGCGTGATCGAGGCCAAGAAGGCGATGTTTGCCGAAGGCGAAGGCTTTGACTGGGCAACCGGCGAGGCGCTGGCGTTTGGCAGCCTGCTGACCGAAGGCTTCAACGTGCGGCTTTCGGGCCAGGATTCGGGGCGCGGCACGTTCAGCCAGCGCCATGCGGTGTGGGTCGATCAGACCAGCGAGCGCAAGTTCGTGCCGCTGACCACCCTGCCCCACGGCAAGTTCGAAGTGCATGACAGCCCGCTCTCTGAATACGGCGTGCTGGGCTTCGAATATGGCTATGCGAGCGCGGATCCGAAGACGCTGGTGCTGTGGGAAGCGCAGTTTGGCGACTTTGCCAACGGCGCGCAGATCGTGATCGACCAGTATATCGCGGCCTCCGAAGCCAAGTGGCTGCGCGCCAATGGCCTCGTGATGCTGCTGCCGCATGGCTATGAGGGACAGGGGCCGGAGCACTCCTCTGCGCGGCTGGAGCGCTATCTCCAGCTTTGCGCCGAGGACAATATCCAGGTGTGCAACATCACCAGCCCGGCGAACTATTTCCACGTGCTGCGCCGGCAGATGCAGCGGCCCTTCCGCAAGCCGCTGATCATCATGACGCCCAAGAGCCTGCTGCGCCATCCGCTGGCGAAATCGAAGGCTTCGGACTTCGTTGGCGAGGGGCACTTCATGCGCATCCTTTCCGACCTCAATCCGGCGAGCGATGCAGACACCAAGCGCGTCGTGCTGTGCAGCGGCAAGGTCGCCTACGACCTGATCGAGGCGCGCGATGCGGCGGGGATCACCGATACCCAGATTATCCGGATCGAGCAGCTCTACCCCTTCCCGGGCGAAGCGCTGGCGCTGCGGCTTTCGCGCATGGCGCAGCTTGAAGAGGTGGTGTGGTGCCAGGAAGAGCCGCGCAACAACGGCGCGTGGTTCTTTGTCGAGCCGCTGATCGAGGAATCGCTCAAGGCATCGGGCAGCAAGGTGAAGCGCGCGCGCTATGCCGGGCGGTCTGCGGCGGCGTCCCCGGCGACGGGCCTTGCCAAGCGCCACGCAGCCGAACAGGCCGCGCTGGTGAGCAATGCGCTTTCGCTTTCGGTGCGCGGCGAGCTGCGCCGGACCAAGAAGAAGGCCTGAAGGGCCGCAATTTTCTCAGGAAGACAATCACATGTCTATCGAAGTCAAAGTTCCGGTTCTGGGCGAAAGCGTCAGCGAAGCGACGGTTGGCCAGTGGCTGAAGCAGCCGGGCGAGGCGGTGGCGCTGGATGAACCCATCGCGAGCCTTGAGACCGACAAGGTTGCGGTTGAAGTGCCCTCCCCCGTTGCGGGGATCATGGGCGCGCATGTGGCCGCCGAGGGTGATACTGTGGCGGTGGGCGCGGTGCTGGGGATGATCGAGACGAGCGGGGTGGCTGCGGCTGCTCCTTCTCCGGCGGCTGCTCCGGCGGCTGCGGCGGCCCCTGCTCCGGCGGCTGTCGCTGACGATGCGGCGGCGCTTTCGCCTGCCGTGCGCCGCGCGGTGCTGGAGCATGGGATCGACCCGGCCACGGTGCGCGGGACCGGCAAGGACGGGCGCCTGACCAAGGAAGACGTGCTGGCGGCGGCTGTGGCCAAGCAGGCTGCGCCCGCGCCGGTCGTGGCGGCTCCGGCCCCTGCCCCGGTTCCGGTCGTGGCGGTTTCGGGTGGGCGCAACGAGGAGCGGGTCAAGATGACCCGCCTGCGCCAGACCATCGCCAAGCGGCTGAAGCAGGCGCAGGAAACCGCCGCGATGCTCACCACGTTCAACGACGTGGACATGAGCGCGGTGATGGAAGCACGCGCGAAGTACAAGGACGTGTTCGAGAAGAAGCACGGCGTGAAGCTTGGCCTGATGAGCTTCTTCGCCAAGGCTTCGGTGCTGGCGCTGAAGGACATTCCTTCGGTCAACGCGCAGATGCAGGGCCCAGAAGGCGCTCAGGAGATCGTCTACTTCGATTACGTGGACATTTCTGTCGCGGTTTCGGCGCCCAACGGGCTGGTCGTGCCGGTGGTGCGCGATGTCGACAAGATGAGCTTTGCGGGCATCGAGAAGGCCATCGCCGAATACGGCAAGAAGGCCCGCGACGGCACGCTGACGATGGCCGACATGGCGGGCGGCACCTTCACAATCTCGAACGGCGGTGTGTTTGGCGGACTGATGTCCACGCCGATCATCAACCCGCCGCAGTCTGCCGTGCTGGGCCTGCACCGGATCGAGGACCGGCCTGTAGTGCGGGACGGGCAGATCGTGGTGCGGCCGATGATGTATATCGCGCTTTCGTATGATCACCGGATCATCGACGGGCGCGAGGCGGTGACGGCGCTGAAGACGATCAAGGAAGCGATCGAGGATCCGACGCGGCTGCTGATCGATATGTGAGGGCGTTATGCGCGGGGTTCTTGCGTTCATGCTTCTGGCGGGTGCATTGCCCCTCCACGCTAATGCGGAACCCTTGCGCTTCGTTCCCTTCACCGATCAGTTTCTTGCAATTGAAATTCCGGCGGCAGCAAAGCGGAGCGACGCCGACAGTTTTCACGTAGCGTTTGGTGCCCAGCAGGCGAGCTTTGAATTGAGCTGGTCTACGCCCCATGTGAACGACCGAACAGTCGCTTGCGGTGCCAGCGCGGCCACGTATCGGATCAGCAGGTCGAACATCTTTGCCTTCTCCTGCCTTGTCGATGGCAAGGTGGTCTACCACGTCGAGAAGTTCGGTCGGACCTACCGTGTCGGTGCCAGTGATGCGACCGAGACCGTTGAGTTGAATATGACTTATCCTGCGGACCAGCGTGCATTCTGGGACCCTATTGTTACGCATATGAGCCGGACGCTGCGGGTCCAGGCGCAGAGAAGGTAATCTCCCATGGCTGAATACGACTACGACGTCCTCATCATCGGTGCCGGTCCCGGCGGATATGTTGCGGCCATTCGCGCGGCGCAGTTGGGGCTGAAGGTGGCTTGTGCCGATGGGCGTGAGACGCTGGGGGGTACGTGCCTCAATGTCGGGTGCATTCCTTCCAAGGCGTTGCTGCACGGTTCGGAGAAGTTTGCCGAGGCGGTCGATGGCACCTTTGCCAAGTACGGCATCAAGACCGGGCCGGTAACGCTCGATCTGGCGGCGATGCAGCAGCAGAAGCTGGATTCGGTGAAGCAGCTGACCGGCGGGATCGAGTTCCTGTTCAAGAAGAACAAGGTGACCTGGCTCAAGGGCTATGCCGCGTTCGAGGATGCGCACACGGTGACGGTTGCGGGCGCGAAGGTGACAGCGCGCGATGTGGTGATCGCGACCGGTTCGAGCGTGACGCCGCTGCCGGGAGTGACCGTGGACAACGATGCAGGTGTTGTGGTCGATTCCACCGGCGCGCTGGCGCTAAGCCAAGTGCCGGAGCATCTGGTGGTGATCGGCGGCGGCGTGATCGGGCTGGAGCTGGGTTCGGTGTGGCGGCGGCTCGGCGCGAAGGTGACGGTGGTGGAATTCCTCGACCAGTTGCTGCCCGGCATGGACGGCGATGTGCGCAAGGAAGCGGCCAAGATCTTCAAGAAGCAGGGCATGGAGCTGAAGCTTTCCACCAAGGTCACGGGCGTTGCCGTGAAGGGCAAGACCGCGACCTTGACAGTGGAGCCTTCGGCAGGCGGCGCGGCGGAGACGCTGACGGCGGACTGCGTGCTCGTTTCCATCGGGCGGCGGCCGAATGTGGAAGGGCTCGGGCTCGAGAAGATCGGCCTTGAGGTCAACAAGCGCGGGCAGATCGAGACGGGGCATGATTTCCGCACTTCCGTGCCGGGCGTATGGGCGATCGGCGACGTGATCCCCGGGCCGATGCTGGCGCACAAGGCCGAGGACGAAGGCGTCGCCGTGGCGGAATTCATCGCCGGGCAGACGGGCATCGTGAACCACAACGTGATCCCGAGCGTGGTCTATACCTTCCCCGAGATCGCGGGCGTGGGGCTGACCGAAGAGGTCGCGCGCGAGAAGGGCGAGGTGAAGGTTTCGAAGTTCCCGATGCTGGCCAACAGCCGCGCCAAGACCAATCACGAACCCGACGGCTTCGTGAAGGTGATCGCGGACGCGAAGACCGAGCGCGTGCTGGGCGTGTGGTGCATCGCCTCGGTCGCGGGGTCGATGATTGCCGAGGCCGCGCTGGCGCTGGAATTTGGCGCGACGGCGGAAGACATCGCCTATACCAGCCATGCGCATCCGACCCATGCCGAAGCGCTGAAGGAAGCGGCGATGGGCATTGGCGGGAAGCCGATTCATATTTGATGTTGGGGCTGCGGGAGGGTTTCTCGCAGAGGCGCAGAGGGAAAGAAGGGCGCGGAGGTGTAGCGCCTCGCGGCAAAGCCGCGCCTTGATCGTCTGCTATTGAGGCGGCTGTCGCCGGGGCGAGCGGGACACCTTTGCGTTCTCTGCTTCCTTTGTGATCTCTGCGAGAAACGGCGTACCGCGCGCCGGGTGCCCCTCCACCACCTTCGGTGGTCCCCCTCCCCGTACAGGGGAGGTTCTAGGTCTCCGCAACCGAAGCTCAGTTCAACAAATCCCCGTCGCCCCGTGCTTGACACGGGGCTTGGCTGGCCTGTGCCGCCAAGATGAGCCAAGGCCCGTGTCAAGCACGGGCCGACGAAAGCCTTTTGAACAAAGGCACCGAACCTCCGTTCCGCCAAACTAAGCCCGCTTGCGGACTTCCACTTCGAGGAACTGGGGGGTGCTGCTGCTGGCCATGCGGGCGGCGGTGGCGAGGGCATAGGGGCTGGCGCGGTAGCGGGTGACGAGGCCGCCGGCGCCGTCGCTGACCAGCGGGGTTTCGAATTCGACGCCGATGGTCGCATCTTCGGAGCGCGAGACGGTGACGACGGCGAGCTGGCCCGCGCCGAGATCGAGCACGAGGCTGGTGCCGACGGGCACACCGACGAGGCCCTCTATCCCCGCGCCCGTGGCAGAGAGATTGCGTAGCAGCGCTTCGTAGCGGTGGTCTTCGTGGATCACGCCGATGCGGCGATAGACCGAGCGGCGCTCAGGCCGGTGGCGCTGCGGGCCATCGGGCGGGATGCGCAGTTCGCCCGCCGCCATGCGCTGGAGCAGCACCGCTTGTTCGAGCGGGGGCGAATAGAGGTAGCCCTGGATGAACCGGGCGCCCTTGGCGCAGACGACATCGCGCTGATCGAAGGCCTCGACGCCTTCGACGGTGGTTTCCATGCCCAGCGCATCGGCCAGCCCGATGATCGCGGCGATGATCTTGGCGCTGTTCTGATCGCTGAGGGTGCAGCTTTCGACGAAGCTGCGATCGACCTTGAGCTTGTCGAACGGTGCGGCGCGCAAGTAGCTGAGCGAAGAGTAGCCGGTGCCGAAATCATCGAGCGCGAGGCGGACGCCAAGGGACTTGAGCGCCTTGAACGCGCCATCGGTTACTTCACCATCGCCCATGAACACCGATTCGGTGAGTTCAAGCTCCAGCCGATCCGGATCGAGGCCGCTGGCATCGAGCACATCGGAAACGATGCCGGGAAAATCGGGGTGGGCGAACTGCACTGCCGAGACATTGACCGCGACGCGCAAGGGGTGCGGCCAGAGCGCGGCATCGCGCACGGCCTGGCGCAGCGCCCAAGCGCCGAGCTGGAGGATCATCCCGGTATCTTCGGCAACGGGGATGAACACCGAAGGCGGAATCGCGCCGCGCTGCGGATGCTCCCAGCGCATCAGCGCCTCGAAGCCGACGACGGCGTGATCATCGGTGCGCACGACGGGCTGGTAGACCATGCCGAGCTGGGGATCATCCCAGCTGTCGTCCGAACCATCGACCGAGGCGATGGCCTCGCGCAGCGCTTCTTCGAGCAGGCGGCGCTCTTCCTTCTCATCCTTCAAGTCGGAGGAGTAGAAGCGGAACTGGCCGCGTCCGCCGTGCTTGGCGGCATAGAGCGCGAGGTCTGCGGCGCGGACGATATCCTCGCGCTCGGTGCCATCGAACGGGGCGATGGCCATGCCGATCGAGACGCCGATGACGACGTGGTTGTCGTCGATCGAATAGGGCTGCGAGATGAGGCCGATGATCCTGTCGGCGAGTTCGCCCAATTTGCCGCGGTCTTCCTGATCGGCGAGCAGGATCTGGAACTCGTCGCCGCCGAGGCGGCCGATCTCACCCGCCGAGCCGACGACGCGGGTGAGGCGCTGGGCGACCTGACGGAGGAGTTCGTCGCCCGCAGGGTGGCCGAGCGTATCGTTGACGTGCTTGAACCGATCGAGATCGAGCATCATCAGCGTAGCGGGGCGCAAGGTGCCCCGGAACGCGGCGAGCACAGAATCGAAGCGGCGGGTGATGCGGTGACGATTGGCAAGGCCGGTGAGCGAATCGAATTCGGCGAGGCGCGAATCCTCGATGCGGCGTTCGTATTCCACCGTGATATCGCGCGCGCTGCCGCGATAGCCGTGGAACGCGCCGTCCGTTCCCGGCTTCGCCACATCGATCTTGGGCTGGCCCGAAAGCGCCCACCATGCGCGGCGCGTGCCGGGTGCGCAGCGATCAGGGACGAGGCGCACGGTCACGTCCGCGATCCGCGTGTGCGTGCCAAGCAGGAACTGCAGCGGGCGGTCCGAGCGTTCGCCGGGGTTTTCGGGATCAGTTTCGAACAGGCTGGTAAAGGGCTGACCGATCAGCATTTCCGGCGTAAGACCGAAGCGTTCACAGGCAGCGGGGGAGATATAGGTCAGGCAGCCGGAGGCATCGGTGGCCCAGAACCAACCGGAATGGCCACGCTCGATATCCTCGAACACGGCCAGCCGATGCGCGGCATCATCACCGGGAGGCGCCGGTTGCTGCGGCTTTGCGCCGTGCCAGGTCTTGAGCAGATTCTTCACTGCGCGCAGGGAGCCTGTTGGAGAAAAAGACCGTTCCGGCTCGCATCTTAGGCACGCACTGGTTACTTTCGTCCTAAGTGGAGCGTTAATGAGCCCGATTTCCGTCCTTGCGCTGAACCTGCCCGTGGCGCCGCGATTGCCGGCTTCGGATGTCTTTGCCCTGATCGCGGCACTGGACCCGGCGGGCATCGCGATCACCGCGCTGAGCGGGGCGCTGCTGGCCGCGCGGATGCGGCAAACGTTCGTGACGATGGCGTTCTTTGCGGTGGTGACGGGCGTGGGCGGCGGCACGGTGCGCGATCTGCTGATCGGGGCGCCGGTGTTCTGGGTGCACAATGCCTGGACCGCGCCGGTGTGCCTGGGCGTGGCGCTGATGGTGTGGTTCAGCCCTTCGCGCTGGTGGCAGGGCGAGAGCACGCGGGTGATCGAATGGGCCGATGCGGCGGGGCTTGGCGCCTATGCCGTGCTGGGGACGGCGAAGGCGCTGGCGCTGGGCGTGGCGCCGGTACCCGCGGCGATGATGGGGGTGATCACCGGCTGCGTGGGCGGCGTGATCCGCGACGTGATCGCGGGGCGGCCTTCGATCATCATGCGACCCGAGCTTTATGTGACGCCTGCCGCGCTCACCTCGGCGATTTGCGCGGGTGGGCATATGGCGGGGATCGACAAGATGATCGTATGGCCGGTGGCGGCACTGGCAGGCTTTGGCCTGCGCGGCGCGGCGATCCAGTGGCAGCTGGCGCTGCCGGCCTATGGATGGCGTAGCAGGGGGAAATGAGGATGCGGACGTTTTTGCTGGTTGGCGCCCTGTTGCTGGCAGCCGGAACAAGTGCTGCGGAGCAGGCGAGCCCTTATGGCCAGTGGCGCACGCCCGAGCGCGGCGGGCTGATCGAGGTGAGCCAGTGCGATGGCGGGCTTTGCGGGAAGATCCTCGGCGGATCGGGCGGCGGCGCGGAGGACAAGTTCGACCGCAACAACAAGAACCCGGCGCTGCGGGGACGGCCTTTGATCGGGATGTATATCTTCCGCGGGCTGAAACCGGCAGGCGGGAGCTGGAAGGGTTCGATCTACAATCCCAACGATGGCGGGACCTATGCGGCGACGGTTTCGCTGCGTTCGCCGGGGGAAATGGTGGTGAAGGGGTGCTTGGTCTGGCCGCTGTGCAAGACGCAGGTCTGGGCGAAGGTGCGGTAGGCGGAATTACCCCTCCGTCAGCCCTGCGGGCTGCCACCTCCCCATTTGTGCTGCGCAAAAATGGGGAGGATCAACGCCGCCTTAGTCCATCGTGACGACGACTTTGCCGACGGCCTTGCGGTCCGCCAGCATGGCGATGGCTTCGCCGCCGCGATCGAGGGGGAAGCGAGCCGAGACGCGGGGGTTGATCTTGCCGGCTTTCAGCATCTCGAACAGTTCGGCGACATGTTCGGCGTTCTTCTGTGGCTCGCGCGCGGTGAAGGCGCCCCAGAACACACCGCAGACATCGCAGGATTTGAGCAGGGTGAGGTTGAGCGGGAGGCGCGCGATGCCGGCGGGGAAGCCGACGACGAGGAAGCGGCCTTCCCACGCGATGGCGCGAACGGCCGGCTCGGAATAATCGCCGCCGACGATATCGTAGACGATGTCCGCGCCGTTCGGGCCGCAGGCGGCCTTGAAGGCATCGGCGAGGGCCTTGCTCTGGTCCTTGTCGAACGGCGGGCGGCCATAGATCACGACATCATCCGCGCCGGCTTCGCGCGCAGCGACGGCCTTTTCCTCGCTGGAGACGGCGGCGATTACGCGGTTGCCGTAGGCTTTGCCGAGTTCGATGGCGGAAATGCCGACGCCGCCGGCCGCACCGAGGATGAGCATGGTTTCGCCCGCCTTGATGCGGCCGCGATCCTTGAGGCCGTGGATCGTGGTGCCGTAGGTCATCAGCAGCGAGGCGCCTGTTTCAAACGACACGCCTTCAGGCAAGGAGAACATGCGCGCCGCATCGAGTGCGACCTTTTCGGCAAGGCCGCCGTTGCCGCACATGCCAATGATGCGGTCGCCCACCTTCCACTGGGTGACACCTTCGCCCACGCTTTCGATGACGCCCGACACCTCGCCGCCCGGCGCGAAGGGGCGCTGCGGTTTGAACTGGTACATGTCGCGGATCATCAGCGTATCGGGGTAGTTGATCGCGCAGGCCTTGACCGCGACGACGACCTGGCCGGGGCCGGCAGTGGGTTCATCGATCTCGTCGAGGGTGAGGGTTTCGGGGCCGCCGACGGCGTGGGTTCTGAGGGCTTTCATCGATCTCTCCGGTGCGTGTGTTTGCGCCTTTGAGCCATGTTTTTGGGGGCTTGGGAAGCCTTATTTAAGCGGGTGGTTAAGGGAGGGGTTTCTCGCAGAGACGCAGAGGAAAAGAAGAGCGCAGAGAGGTTGCTTGTGCCTCCGGCGTCAGCCGGAATGACGAACGTGTCGCGCATATTGGGCGCGGCTTCGCCGCTAGGGTGACCTCTTTGCGGTCTCCTTTCTCTTTGCGTCTCTGCGAGAAACGCCCTTCTACCTTGTCAGGCGGGATGGACGAGGAAGGGGCGCTCGGCGCTGGCTTTGGCTTCGTAGGCGCTGATGGCGTCGCCGCGGGCCATGGTGAGGCCGACTTCGTCGAGGCCGTTCAGCAGGCAGTGCTTGCGGAAGGCGTCGATCTCGAAGGTGAAGCGGTCCTGGAAAGGCGTCGTCACGGTCTGCGCTTCGAGGTCGATGTGGACGGGCTCGGTTGCCGCGACTTCCATGAGGCGGTCGATGGCTTCCAGCGGCAGGACTACGGTGACGATGCCGTTCTTGAAGGCATTGCCGGAGAAAATGTCGGAGAACGAAGGCGCGATGACGGCCTTGATGCCGAGATCGAGCAGTGCCCACGCGGCGTGTTCGCGGCTGGAGCCGCAGCCGAAGTTGTCACCCGCGATGAGGATCGGCGAGCCCTTGAACTCCGCGCTGTCGAAGATGTTGTCCGGATCCTTGCGGATCGCCTCGAACGCGCCGCGACCGAGGCCTTCGCGGCTGATCGTCTTGAGCCAGGCGGCGGGGATGATCACGTCGGTATCGACGTTCTTGCGGCCGAACGGGATGGCGCGGCCATCGATGGTGGTGACGGGTTCCATGGCGCGGGCCTTAGCCGGTGGGGTGGGCCGGATGCAAGGGGCGGCGCTTGATCGGATAGCTCGGTTACCCCTCCCCAACCCCTCCCCGTGCGGGGAGGCGCTTTTCGGGGGTCAGTCCGTGTCGATGGGATCGACGGGGGGCTTGGGAGCCGCCTTTTCCGCGCGTTCCTTGCGGCGCGAGGAATAGAGGAGAGCGGCGGCCAGTGCGGCCGAGCCGATGGCTGCGCCGGCAATCGCGGCCGGGCCGGTCCAGCTGTTGCTGCTCTCTTTATCGGTCTTCTTGGTCACGGACGTGCTCCTTGATCCCGCCTCACCTTCGAAGTGGCCTTGGCGAGCCGTGATTGCAAGCGGGCGAAGGGGGCTATCCGCAGGTGTGATGGGAAGAGGGGGTTTCTCGCAGAGACGCAAAGGGAAAGAAGGGCGCAGAGACGCGGTGGTGGTGAGCCGGCGTGGGCCGGAGCTTTGGCCGTGTCTGCCTGAAGCCGCTTCGCGGTCTCTTCTTCCTTCGCGTCTCTGCGAGAAACAGCTTCCTTACATCCCGTCGACGGCCTTGCTGACCATCACGTTGACCGCAACGCGGCGGTTCTGCGCGCGGCCTTCGGGGGTGCTGTTGTCGGCCAGCGGATTGGCGGTGGCCATGCCCGAGGGCGTGAGCATCTTGTAGGGCTTCCAGCCGCAGGCCTGCTGCAGATAGTTGACCACGCGGGTGGCACGCTGATCGCTGAGGCGCTGGTTGAGGTCTTCGTTGCCCTTGGAATCGGCATAGCCGACGACGAGCAGGACCGCGTTCTTGATGCCCTGCGCCTGCGTGGCGGTGGCGCAAAGATCGGCCTTGCCCTGCGGCGTCAGCAGCGTCTTGCCCGAGGCGAAGTTCACGTTGGTGGTGCTCTTGATATTGTAATCATCGATATCGCCAAAGCGGGTACGCAGCGCCTCGGTCATCTGGCGGACTTCGGCAGTGGCAGCGCTCTGCTCCTCGAAGCCCTGCTTGGTGCCGGTGCGGATCATGTTGGCGATCTTGAGATCCTTGTCCTTGAACTGGATATCCGCCGCCATCAGCGCATCGCCTGACTGCAAGGTGTGGACCGTGACGGGGAGGCCATTGAGCAGCGCATTGGCGGCAAGCTGCTGACGGCTCATGCCGAAGAGGCCCTTGCTCGAGCGGATCTTGGTGTAGTCGTTGACGTTGACGATGGTCTTGGTGCCATCGTCAGCCGTGATTTCCATGCGGTCTGCGCTGCGGCGCGAGATTACGCCCTTGATGTCCGGTCCCTTGGGCAGGGCGGCGGCATCGCTGGTGGGGGCGACGATGGTGCGCAGCTCGGCGCCGGTGGCGACGGGGGGCTGGGTCTGATTCTGCTGGCTCTGATCGACCGGCGGGAGTTCCTGCGCCAGCGCGAATGAGCCGGCCGGCAGCTGCGCCGCAAACGCGACGGCGAGGGCAAGGCCGGTCTTTCCGGTAGTGAGGGCACGCATCGGGTTACTCCTTCAAGCTCTGTCATGACGCCGCGCGGGGGTACTGCGGGCGGAAGCCGGATGCTTCGCAGCAAGGTTTTGCAGCGTGAAGATGAACGGCTACGTCTCTTCCCTGCTGGAGCAGGCTTTCTGCCAGATGAACAGACAGGTTCAGATAGGTCGTGGCAAGGCTGCACCGTGCGGGTGCTGCGACAGAACGTTGCCGATACGTACAAATGCCTGAATCAGCCCGATTTGGCGCTGTCGACCAGCCGTGCACAGGGCAAGGCGGGCCGACAGCATAACCGGACAAGGCGAGCGAGAGGCGCTGCGGGAGGTGGAGTCGGGGCGGCTCAGACCAGTTCGCGCACGTCCGTCAGCCGGCCTGTCACCGCTGCGGCGGCGGCCATGGCGGGCGAGACGAGGTGCGTGCGTGCGCCGGGGCCCTGGCGGCCGACGAAGTTGCGGTTGGACGTGCTCGCGCAGCGTTCGCCCGCAGGGACTTTGTCCGGGTTCATGCCGAGGCAGGCCGAGCAGCCGGGTTCGCGCCATTCGAGGCCGGCTTCGAGGAACACTTTGTCGAGGCCCTCTTCCTCAGCCTGCCGCTTGACGAGGCCCGAGCCGGGGACGACGATGGCCCAGGTGACGTTCGCGGCCTTCTTGCGGCCCTTGAGCACGGCGGCGGCGGCGCGCAGGTCTTCGATGCGGCTGTTTGTGCAGCTGCCGATGAAGACGTTCTGGATCTCGACCGAGGTGAGCGGCTGGCCGGGTTCGAGCCCCATGTAATCAAGGCTGGCGCGCGCGGCGGCCTGCTTGGACGGATCGGCGAAGCTTTCCGGCGCGGGGACGACGCCGGTGATGGGCAGCACGTCTTCCGGGCTGGTGCCCCAAGTGACGCTGGGGGCGATGTCCGCCGCGTTGATGACGACGGTCTTGTCGTATTTCGCACCCGCATCGGTGGCGAGGCTACGCCACCACGCAACGGCCTTGTCCCAGTCCTCGCCCTTGGGCGCGTAGGGGCGGCCCTTGAGGTAGGCGAAGGTCTTGTCGTCCGGCGCGATCAGGCCGGCGCGGGCGCCGTGTTCGATCGCCATGTTGGAGACGGTGAGGCGGCCTTCGATGCTAAGGTCGCGGATGACCTGCCCGGTATATTCGATAACATGGCCGGTGCCGCCCGCAGCGCCGAGCACGCCGGTGATGTGGAGGACGACATCCTTGGCGGTGACGCCGGGCAGCAGCGTGCCTTCGACGCGGACTTC
>NZ_JAIXPP010000013.1 GCF_027486195.1 Novosphingobium sp. | reverse complement strand
GATCATGCGCAGCGCATCATCGAAGCCCGGCTGCTCGATGTAGCCAGTCGGCTCGCAATTGACGCCGCCGAAGGGTGTGCCGCCATCGAGTTCGATCTCGATATTGCGGATGCCGATCGATGAAAACACGACATGGTTGTAGCTCGGGTTAGCTGTCGATCCCGCCGAGCTCGTGAGGAAGCTGCGCGAGGCATACTGCCCGTTCACGATCAGCCGCCACTTGGCCGTGCCATAGGTCAGGAAGTCGAACTTGGTCCCAAAGTGCTGGAAGCGGATGCGCTGGCCGTACTGGGTCTTGCCGCTACCGTTGATGTTTCCGCCGCTCGCTGTCGTGCCGGTGCCGCGTGTCACCGCGCTCAGATAGGTCATCGTCGGAAGCCCGCCCGTCACGACCGGAACGCCGCCGAACAGACCAAAGTCGTTGTTGACCAGCACGCCGCCGCTCGCCGGTCGGAACTGTCGGGTGAGCGAGGAATCAACGGTCGCATCGGCGGTCATGGTCGGCGGCGAGGCCATGACCGGATTGTCCCATGGATTGGAGACAGCCGCTGCCGCCGCCAGCGCGCGAAGGCGCCGCAGCGTTCCCGCCGATGGCGTGGCGATTGCCGCGCGCATCGCATTTGTGTCGGGATGGTTGATGCGGGTCGAGGTGACCTCGGCCATGACATTCCCGGCTTCGTCGGTGATGGCGACACGCGCCCCACCCGGTAGCCCTGCCATGGATTGCCCTGCTGTTGCCGACGCCAGCGCCAGCGGCCGCACCGCATTCATATCAGGGTGGTCGATCCGGCTTTGCGTCACCTCAAGCAGCTCGTTGCCGCTTTCGTCCGTCACGGTAAGCCGCGCGCCCCCCGGCGTTGCGACCATAGCCTGCCCGGCAGTAGCCGATGTTGCCGCCTGTGCTCGGATCGCGTTCATATCGGGATGATCGATCCGGTTGGCCGTGATCTCGATCAGTTCGTTGCCGCTTTCGTCCGTCGCAACAATGCGCGGGCCGCCAACGATCTGCGTGAAAATACTGTCCAAACCGCCTGAGAAAAGCTCAGACCATTGCACGCCACCGACATTGTAGGCTGCAATCACACCGCCACTAGACTGCCATGCTAGTTTTCGTGTTCCATCGCTGGATGGCGCGAAAAATATGCGACCAGCGGCGAGCGCCGTAACCGTCGCGGTCGGCAACGTGGCACCAGTCAGTCCAGTTCCCGAAGGCAGGCTGTAGATTGGTGCGGTGTTGCTGGTCGCGATACCTCGCGTGCCGATGCGCCCGCTTGCGACCTTCCCATCGCTGCCGATCGTGATGAACGCGGTATGCCCTGCAGGTCCGCCGCTAACGACCAGTGCATATTCGCCCGGCGTGCCGCCGCTGCCTGTGCCAACAAAGCTGCCGGAGAGCGCGGTGACTTCGAACGGCAACGCGCCACCGGCGCTGACTGCAGTCGTCAGCATTCCGATCGTGCCAGTCGCTTGTGCAGCTGCCTGAAGCGCTGAGTCGAGCGCGGCCTTGACCGTAACGGTGCCGTAGCCGATCGCGGCCGCGCCAGCGCTGGACAAAAGCGTGTTGATGAACGCTTGGATCGAGCCGCCGCTAGCAGCGCCAATAATCGCCGCGCCATTGGAACTTAGCAGCTTGACGATGAACTGTTGAAGGTTGTCGCCGTTGGATAGGCCTACCAGAGTGCCACCCTGCCCGGAAGCGGTAGCCGCCAGCGAAGCAATAGGAACGTAGTTGGCAAGCGCGGCATTGAGGTCGGCAGCACTCAGTATCTTGCCCGGCTCGAAGGTCATGTCTGGCGCATCCTGGCAAAGAAAAACCCCGCCGAAGCGAGGTCATGGAAAGCGGGTTTGGTCCGATCAGTTCAGCTCAATACGTCGGGCCAGAATGCGCGGAGGTCAGCGATGCTTTTCGCTTTGGCGATAGCCGCATCCTCAGGCAGATCGCGCAGCAGCTGCTTGGCGGCCACGATCTTCGCCTTGGCGTCTTCGCGACCGTCCTCGCTGGCGCGCTGCCATGCAACATCAAGCGCGGCGAGCTTGGGTGCGCGCGCTTCGCGGATCGCGCCGCGCCAGATCTCGCGCGCCTTGTCCATGTCGATGACGATCTCGCCGCCGTTAGCGGTCAGGGCGCCAAAGAACAGCGCATCGTCGACGATGTAGTGGTTCTCATCGTTGCGGATGTGATCGACCGTCCAGTCTGCGGCAACCAGTCCCGCTTCGAGCAGCTTGGCTGCCTCGCTCTCGGCGTCGGTCGCATCGACCAGCTGCGTAATAGCGATGCCGCCCGAAGACAGTTTCCAGATGATCTGCGTCATAGCTGTTCCTTACAGGCCGGCGGTCACGAAAGTGGCTTTGCTGATCGAGCCACCACCGCCAGACACGCCAAAGTTGATCGAGAAGCCGGTGGAATTGTTCGAGGACCCGCTACCCCAAAACGCCGACTGGCAACTTGAGCCGTTGCCGCTGTCGCCGCCGTTGACCACGGGAACCGGA
This sequence comes from Novosphingobium sp., assembly GCF_027486195.1. Taxonomy (GTDB): domain Bacteria; phylum Pseudomonadota; class Alphaproteobacteria; order Sphingomonadales; family Sphingomonadaceae; genus Novosphingobium. The sequence goes on along the minus strand of NZ_JAIXPP010000013.1, from coordinate 52,840 downwards.
TTCGCGATCGAGTTGGTGTATGCCACCGTAACAATCGCGCCAGAGTAGGTGACTGACGAGACGTTGAAGCCCTTGATGGCCGTGCCGCTCGCCGGCGAAAGCTCGCCCGCCGCCATGATCCGTCCGACTGATGCGGATGGCGGCGATGCCACCTGAAAATTGGTGCCGTCGTAGACCATACTGTAGATCTGGCCCGCCACCAGCTGACCTGCCGTCAGCGCCGCGCCGTTGAACTGCACGGTCTTGGCGCCCAAGCCGTTGACGTTGATCGTAGTCGCGCCGGTATTCGTGGCATTCATCTTCACCTCGACCACGAGCCCGGCCGAGTAGGCCGTCGGGGCAGGGGTCAAGGCGATCGTGATCGTGTTCGCGCTGCCGCTGTCGGCAGCATAGTTGTAGCCGCCAGACTGCACCGCGCGTGCCACGCCCTGCGAAGTAACAGCCTTGCCAGTGTCGGTGCCAGCGACCACGTCGCCATTGGCGGCCAGGATCACAATGCCGGCCTGCGCGGTGCTCGCTGGTACGTCGAGACCCACGCTGAGGAGCTCCCACTGCGTGCCGTCATACATGAGCAGGTAGATTTGGCCCGCCACCATCTGGCCTGCCTTGACCGCATTGCCTTCGGACAGGACGTTCTTCACGCCGAGGCCCGCGTAGTTGAAGGTCACAGCACCGGTATTGGTGTTGGCGATCTGGATCGCGACCTGCATGCCAGCGACGAGCGCAGTCGGCGCCGGCGAGCTCGTGCCGGCGAGTGCATTCACGCTGCCGGTGTCGGCAATGAAGTTGCCGCTTGTTGCCGCGGCCCTGACTGCCAGCCCCAGATTGGCGACGAAATTGTTGAGGTTTCCGTCATCCGGGATGTTGGCGTTCAGCGCGTTTGCCATCCACGTCGCGACGCCGGCGGCAACAAAGCTGGCCTGCCGAAAGACCTTGTTGAACTTTGCCGACGACGCGATGCCGGACGAGAAGCCGTTGGTCACGGCGGTATCGGCTGCATAGAGCGCCTGGGAAACGACGTTCGCACCCGCCCCCGTTGCGAAGGGCAGGAAATCCGTGCTCGCGGTCATGAGTTACTCCAGTGTCAGGTGAATTGGCCGAACGCGCCGTAATCCAGCCCGGCGACGTAGTCGGTCTCGATATCGAGGCCGAAGAAGGGCGCGGCAGGAATGGTCGGGATGACGTAGGATGCTTCGACCCCGGCCGGACGCAGATTGAGCACGCCGGCCGCGAACAGCTGTGTGAACACCGGGTCAACCAGCGTGCCATGCAGCGCCAGCACCATGGTCATGTCGCCGTTGTCCTGGATCAGGATTTGGTAGCCCTGCGGCCCAAGCAAGATTTGCCACGCCGTGTACGCCCCGGGGACGGAGCCATCCCAGTGATTGGCGACAATCGTTGCGCGCAGCAGGGTAAGGTAGACGTCATCCGGCAGCGCGATGAGGCCAGTCAGGGGCTCACCCGGACTCCAGATCACGCCCTGGTCCAAACCAAGACCGCTGACATCGAAGCTGAAGTAGACTCCATCGAGCGGGCTCGCGACGTACCGGCTCACCCCGATCCATTGGCCGAGGATGTCAAGCTGCTGGCCTTGAGCGAGGTCGAGATCGAACGCAGCATTGAGGCTGTTCAGTGCCGCCAGTGTGTCAGCGAACGGCTGCACCGAGGCAGCGACAGTCGCCATGAAGTTCGGCTTATCGGCATGCTTGGAGGTGATCAGCCCGGTATACGGACTTGCATCGCCCATCATCAGATGAGCGCCAGACTGATGTCGTCCACCGCCTGCTGCGGGGCCTGGTTGAACGCCATCGGGAGGTCGGCCGCCGTTGGCGACCCGGGATAGACCGCCATTGTGAGCGACGTCAGGTTGAACGTCGTCGGCGCGCCGCTGCCTTGGATGGCTGCAGCAATGACCTGTGTCAGGAACACGCTTTCCCCGACTGCGAGCGCGTTGATGTAGGTGTTGATCGCCGCGATGATGTTGTTGCCGGTCTGCACGGTGTAGCCGGCCAGCGGCTTCAGCGTGACGTTGACCATGATCCGCTGGTAGGTCGGCCGATCAAAGCGAACCGTGGAAGGAATGCCGAATTCATCGGTCACGGTCTGGACGACGCCGCCATAGGTCGCGACGCCGATCTTGCCGTTGGCGATGGCGATCGCGATCGCGGTGCTGTCTCCGCCTTCGACCACCAGCCAAATCGTGTTTGCGGGCACCCCGTCTGTATCTATCACGCCGGTGCTGTTCTCGTGCGCCTCGGCTCTAGAGACCCCGGGAATGTTGCGGACGGCTGCAAGGATCGATGACAGCGGGGTACGCGCCGAAAGGTTGGTCGAGCGTGCCTGCCGCTGGCGCAGCGTCGCGTCCTTTTCGACCGGAGCCCCAGGTGAGGCGGCTGCGGTGTTGGTCACCGAGATCCAGCCCCGCGTCGGCGTCAGGATTTTGGTGATCGTCCCGATCGCAGCCGAGATCGACCCCAGCTGTGCCGCCGTTGCCGTCACTGTGATCGAGCTTCCTTCCGGGATGGTGACAGTCGTTGGCAGGCTCCAGACATTGCCTGCGGTGTCCTGCACCTGCCCGTTCGTGATGACGGTCCCTGCCGTGCCGGTGATCAGGACCTGAGCGGTGGAGTTCGAGGGCGTCTCCCGGCGAAGCCCGTTGATCTTCACGACCGAAGAGAGACCGACGCCCTGTGCCGTGCTCGGTGAGAAGCTGTTGTAGACCGCAATCGCGCCAGCGTTCACGTCGGCGATGGCCTGCGCAATGGCGGCGATCCACTGCCCGTCCTGCGTGTCCGGGGTGAGGACCGCATCGACGCCATAGATCTGCTGATAGGTCGCCTGAAGCGAGAGCAGCGTGTCGTCGAAAGAGGGCGCAGTGATGCCCGCCGGGCCCACCTGAGCGCCCAACGTCTGCAGCGGATAGGTTGTCACTGGAGCGGTAGCCCTTATCCGAGAACCGATTGATCAAGCACGAAGGTGAAGTCGAGCAGCGCCAGAGACGGTGAGGTCCCCACAGGAAAACCGGTCACCGGCGCGACCGGTTGCTGCCGACGGCCGAATGCCGCACTGAGCGCAAGGGCCTGCGCGCTGTAGGCAGTCAGCACCGTCGCATTTACCGCCAACGCGCGATTGGTCAGGTCGCTGGAGTAGGCGGTAATCTGTGTCACGCCAGGGGTACCGAGGATCACGCGGCGGATTTCGGCGTCGTAACCTGCCTTGGGCTGCCGTCCGAGGATCTTGCCGCCCCAGTCGGTGCCTTCGGTCGTATCGAGAAACCACTCGCCCTTGATCAGACCGAGCCGGGTGTTGATGCATTGAGCGACTGCTGCCGGCGAATTGATCAGGAAGTTCGTGGCGCTTTGTCCGAATGTCATATCGCCGTTGGCGTCGAGCGCGCGAACTCTCACTGCGGGCCTCCGCTGATGCCGGATCCGGTCTGGACACCGGTGTGGTGGTGCTCGTCGAAATGGATGCCATTGATGTAGACGCCGCCCGGCGCGATTAGATTGATGCGCTGCGCCTCGGGGTCCAGCTCGAGCATTGTGGCCCCGTCAGTGCTCCGCAGCTGCGCCTTGCTCGTCGACACCCCGGTCAGGACGCGCGGCTGCGACCAGATGCCCGGGATGACAAAGCCATCGGACAAGTCGTGCATGCGGTAGACCATCGGAGGCTGAATGCCGCCGTTCTGCCACCAGGCATCGATGCAGCGCGAGGCGAACACGATGAGGCACTCGTCGTTTGCAGCGATCGGCAAGGTCAGCGTGACGCCGCCGCCGGAGGGGAATTGTACCGGGCAGTCGACAAGAAGCGGCAGGTTCACGCTGGTGGCCTTGCCGGTCTTTGGATCGGACAGCGTGCCTTGGATCGAGGGCTGCACTTCGCAGGTCATGGCTGCAGGATCGAAAGACTGGATGATGCCGGGCAGGGCCGTCCATATCTGTGCCTGCCTCTCGCGCGTGGCCATCGCTATGGCAGACGTGGGGTCGCCGAGGCGTTGCCGCTGGTCCATCAGAATAGATACCTCTGAAAAATGCCGGACAAGCCGCGTGTCGTTGGATCGAGTGACAGGCAAATGATGTCAGAATACCAGTCGGCACCGCGCGTGTTGCCGGAATGCTCGATCACGTACATGCGATAGAGACCGTCTGCGTCGGCACGTGGAATATTGCTGTTGGCCACTGCGGCTGAATAGGCGGTCGAAAAGGTCGCCGCCTGAACCGAAGCGTTGTCGAGCTTGATAGTTGCACCGATCGTCAGGTTCGGGTTCAGGAGGCAGCGGACGCGAATGCCGTCCTGCGTCTGTTCCGGCCAGCCGATCATGCCCGTATCGCCGTTAATGACCGTCGCCTCTCCGGCTTTAGGGTTCTCGACCGAGACGAGATCGATACCATCGTTCGAGTAGTACCAGACCGCCTTCATTTTCGTGGCTGCGTCGGTCAGCGCGCGCCGCGCCATGCCGTATTGCGCCGTACCGCGCGGAAGCTGCGGCGGGGTTTCCGTCGTGTAGACGTTCAGTTTACGGCCCATGGCGGCGGCGGCGGCTTTCGCGACATCAAGCACTGTTCCACCATTGGCGAGCGTAATGTTGATCGGCTTCTGATGCGACTCGTATCCCTCAGCTGCAATGAGATCGACGTAGGAGTCGACGGCATTCTCACGCCCTGCCTTGGTTTGGATGATCTCGCCATTGAAGATCACCCCATAGGCGCCTTGCTGATACCCAGCACTCAGCTGGACGCGGGTATACTCCCGGATCTTCTGAAAGGTCTGATCGGACAGGTTGTAGACGCGGATAGATGCAGTTTGCGGGACGCCAACTTCCGCCTGCTTGATCCGGAACGAGAACTGCAGATTTGAAACGTCGATGGCGGTCGCATCGTCACCAATGAGCAAACCTGCCTTGCGGATGAACTGGTTTGCCATGGTCAGGCGGTCACAAAGACGAGATGGGCATCGGTGCCGAGGTCGGCAAAGGTCGGCGCATCGTCGCTGCTGGCGCTGTTCAGCACGAAAAGGGCGCCGCCGAGGCCGAGGTAGCCGTACTGCGCGAGCAGGTCCGCCCCGGTTACCAGCGCAATGCCCAGAACGATCGGCACGCCGGTGGCGTCAGCGATGTCGAGTACCCAGCCTCCCTGGGCGTTGTTCCGCCACTGCAGGGTCATTTGATAGGGCACGCCAAGCAACTGGATCGAAAACGCCTGCGGCTCTGCTGTAAGGGGGATTTCGAAAGCTGCCACTGAAGCCTCACGCGTATGTCGGGATCGGGCCGGAATAGCTGACCGCCGATTTCGTCCCCTTCTGCGTGACACCACCAGAGGCTGCAGGATCAGCTCTCTTCGCTGTCGCTGGCATCGATGACTGGACCGTCTCGACGAGCAGCACTTCTTGAAGCTGAGCCGTGATCATTAGGATGTTTTCGGAAGTCTGGTCAGTTTGCGTCCTTATCGATCGGATCAACATGTTGTCATAGGCGCGCTTTCCAGTCTGGACCGAGATCAGCTCGGCACTGGACTGAAGCTGCAGAAGCTTCTCGTAGAGGTCGCGCAGCGGCTTTGCGCCGTCCTCGATGCCGGTTTGCTGATCCTGTGTGGCGGCGATGGTGGCGACGATGCCTGCCAGAGTCGCCGAAGCCTCCGGGCTGAATTCGTCGATGACGGGGGCGATCTGGCCGTAGAGGTCGTTCAGGTTCTGCGTCGAAGATTGCGATGACAGGGCGTTGCCCAGCGCGATGGTGTTGTAGGCGGTCGATAGCTTGCCTACCGCGCTGGGGCCGCCCACAGCCCCGACAATTGGCAGAATCTGATTGTAGGCGTCGGTGAGCTTCTGGAAATTGGACTTGGGCTTGGCGCCAGCCGTAAGCGAATTGGCCTGGCTGTAGGCGCCCGCCGCCGACCACCCGGCTTCGATCGTCAATTGCGCCGGCATCTTGAAGGCGTGGTCAGTGATCGGCGCGCCGCGCTCGACAGGATGCGTCGTGATCGTGAGATCGTCGACATGCTGCTCGCGGACGGTGACCTCGGCGATGAAGCCGCCGAAGACGCGAAGGATGCCGGTGTTCGAAATCACTGAACTGTCACTCCGAAATTTGCGACGAGCCGCTGGTTCACCGAGTCCTGCATCGATGCGATCTCGTGCGCGACAGCGCGCGGATCGGCATTGCTGTGGACGTTGTAGGTGTTGGTCTGGTTTACAGTGGCCGACCGACCAGCGCCCGACACACCGAGGCCTCGGAAGCCTTCATGTTGAGCCATGGCCGCAGCAACCCGCTGGAGATCGGACATCTGCAGCTGGTCGAATCTACCGATGCCAGTCAGCTGCTCGACATGCGCAACATATGCACCGACGTTGTTCTCGCTCGACGGTGCCCACTTCGCGATGATCTCGGCAATCGTATCACGGCCCCGTGCCATGTAACTTCTGAGAAGCCGTTCCATGGCATTCATGCCGCTTGCCACGTCGTCGAAGATCGCAAAGCGGCCATCGCTGCCCGCGTAGCCGGGCTGGCTGCGCGCGAAGGGACTATCGATGATATTGCCAGGGTTCCGATTACGTTCGGCACGGGTGCCGCGGCCTCTGCGGCCGGCTGCGTTGCCACCGCCTCGCGCGTTGTCATTTGCACCGCCGCGCATCCAGTCCGGCATCAGGTTGTTCGGATCACCGACCGGGTCCATGCCCCGGTTAACAGGCTTTGCGATGGCCGAATAATTGCCAGCAAGGCGGTCCTTCTTCTCTTGGTCGGTCTCGTTGTAAAACCAGAAAAGGCCGGGTATGCCCCAGCCGTTCTCGTAGCCTTGCTTGGCTGGCTCACCCGGCTTGCTAGGTGATTTCGACACCCAACCTTCGTAGGCAAACGTCGCAGCAGCGATGGCCGCAGCGGCGGCAGTGAAGGGCGACGCAAGGGCGGCAGCGGCGACGGCAATCGCGGTCAGCGCCCCAACCACCTCCGGCGTTGAAATCTTGGCGAGGTCGAGGTTTTCGAGAAACTCAATGAACTTGCCCAGGAACTGATTGATGGCAGGCAACGCCTTGATCAGGAAAACTTCTACGAGAAGGCCAAGCTCGGCCTTCAGTTCGCGAAGCTTGGTCTGTGCGCTGTTTGCTCCCTCCGCCGTGTCGTTCAAGTCGACACCGAAGCGCTTGCCCAATCGCGCCGCCATGCCGCGATACCACTTCTCAAATTCCCCGTTATCACGCTTCATGGCTTGCAGCGTGAGCGGATCCACGCCGATGACGCTGGCAATGCTTTTCGCCTGCCAATACGGCATGCGCTGAAAGGTCTTGGCCAGATCTTGCAGAGCCTTTTCCGCATTTCCGATGTGCTCGGGCAGCACACCCCATTGCAGGAGGAAATCCGTAGCGCCTGGCGAAGATCGGGTGAACTCGGCGATGCTCTCCAGCGCGCTTGCTGCGCCTTGGGATGAACCGCCGAGTTGGCTCATCGCATAGGAGAACGCCCGGATGTCGATGGCCGACGAACCCAGCCGCTGGGTTTTCCAGTAGAGCTGGTCGAAGTCGGCCGCCATCTTGACGACGGATTCCGCAACGGCCTTGGCGGCATCGTAGAGCGCCTCGCCGAGCGCGACCGCCTTGGCGGTGGCGACGTCGATGCTTTGCGAAAACTGCTTTTCGCCTTTAGCATCGACCTTGAAGCCCAGGCCGACCAGAAATTCCTTGATCACATTGTCGGCCACAAAACACCCTCACAAATGAAAAGGGCGGCCCCGAAGGGACCGCCCTTTGTTGGTTGCCGGCCTCGCCGTGCGCCGCCATGCCTTGCCGCGCCGCGCCGCGCCTTACCCAGCCGTGCCTGCCGAGCCGTGACACACCGTGCCAAGCCCCGCCACGCCTTGCCTGCCACGACATGCCGAGCCCTGCCGAACCTTGCCTCGACGCGCCTTGCCTAGCCTGCCATGTTTCGGGCCCTTTCAGGCGACCCGAGCCTCGTCGATCGCGGCGAACACCGTCGCCAGTTCCACGAGCTCTGCGTAGCGTTTCCGCCACGCCTCCAGTTCCGTGAGCGCCTGCATAAGCACCTGCTTGCGCAGGTCAGCGTCAGCCATCGCGTGCTGGACCGAGGTGTAGGCCCGGTCCCGCTCCTGCACAACCGATACGAAAGCCCGGATCGGCTTGGCTTCCGGCGCTTCCTCGATCACCGCTTCAACCGACCGGATCACAGCGCGAGCCTGATCAATCCGGAAGTTCTGTGCTGCGACATTGTCGTCCCACTCAAACAGGTCGTGCAGCACGTTTTGCGGCGACTTGGCGTTGTGCACGACCCATTCCGGCTCAAGCCTACCGTTATGCCGGGTGCGGATTCGCTCAAGCTCTTCGCCGGCCTTCTGCGGATCGACCGAGGTCGGAGCGCGGAGACCCTCTCTCCACTTGTAGATCATTGGTCCGCACTCCCGACATGGAAGCGGCCATAGGAGCCGTTCCGTTCCGGGCGCCATTCGCCGATACCGACGCCGAAGCCTGCCACGTTGAGTAGGTTGGCGATTTGCTCCGGGCTGATCGCGCTCGCGTTGAACTTGATCGTGACCGGTATTCGCCAATCCGGAAACTCCGGGCGATAGCGGATGTCCGCCGTGCCCATGCCAACCCGGACCATGTCCTCGCGCGGGCTGGGTTCGCCGATCACTGTCAGCATCTCGGCATCGATGTGGAAGGCGCCGCGCAGGACAGTCATCTTCGCATCGACATAGCGCGCCGCCGAAACCATCGCCGCCTTCACGCCGATTGCCGGGAAGCCATAGGCACCGGTTTCGGTGCGGTAGAAACAGGCCTCGTAATCGGCCTCCGGGTCTTTCGCCTCCTTGCCCTTGCTGGCCTTCTTCATCTGCTTATCGAGCATCTGCCGCTTGGCCTTTTCGGACCAGGCATGCACGATCAGCGGGCTATCCCCGATCAGCATCAGCGTGATCTGCTCGATCTTGAGCGCGGGGAGTTCGATCTTTTGAGTAGCGGCCATTATGCTGCCTCCCCAACGAATCGAGCTAGGTCGGCGTCGAGGATTTCGACGCAGTCCGCGGTCATGTCACTATCGTTCCAGACCTCCTCCCATTCGATCACTGCAGCCTTGAACAAAGCGGCGGCAAGCGATGGGGCGGGGGTCAGCACCAGATCGCGTGCTGCTTTCCAAAATGGGACGGTGAAGTTGAGGGTGAACGCATCGTCCGCGTCCTTCTCCATCGCCCGGATGCTTTCGAACTCCCCTTGCGCGTCGGGATGACGCATCCAGCCTTTGCCGAACCGGCTCTCCAGATCGAGACGACCAAGCGTTCCTGCCTCCATCGCCTTGTCGTAAGCCCCGTATTGGGTTTGGGCCCTGACTTTCGTATCCCATGCAAGGTAAGCTCTGAGGCAACGATCCCATTCCGAATCAGCCCCCATGGTCGCAAGCGCTTGCGCTGTGAGCGCGCTGCGCTGCGTGATAATCTGAGCGTGTCCCATCAGCCGCGCCCCCCGGTCTTAACCAGCTGGCGCAGGATTTCGCGCTGGATGTCGTTGATGGGGTGGACTGGTGCCGGGGACTGCAACGGGGTAAAGACGAATTCAGCCATGACGTGTGCCTTCACGTTGGTGGTTAGGGCGTCTTGGGACTGGAACTCCCTTGACGCCCGAATTTTATGGGGCCATAAAAACACTATGTCAACGGAAAAAATGGACCCAAAAAAACGGGGGCGGCCGCAGGTCGATTCGGAAGCAGTGAAGGTGCGCCTTCAACGTCCGTTGCTTAATCGGGTCGACACCTACGCCAACAGCGCCAACGTAAATCGTCCCGAAGCAATCCGTCGCCTTGTAGAGGCTGGACTCTCCTCCCAAGAAAAGTAGCCTGCCGCCCGAAAGACTCGGGGGTTTGGCGATGTCCTGTTTGCGCACCGCTGCGATCATCACGGTCGGGCTTGCCGTGTTTGCGGTAGTCAGAAGTGCTGACCTCAGTTCGGTCCGGGAAGAACAGCAAGCCTCTCGACCAAGCGCCGTTCAAACGGAAGAGCTCAAAGACCCGCCGTCCGAGCAAGCTCCTGTGCAGGCGGAGCCATCCTCTCAGCCGTTGGATTACGATAATCGGCAGCTGATGCCGACCAATCCAAATGGAACGCTTGCCGAAGAGAAAATGATGATCCAGCGGCAGTTTGGTATCTACAATGCTTGGGGTCAGGCTTTTAAGCAGTGCATGGAGCAGACCATTTATCTTCTGCCCGGATCAACAACCAGAGCAAGGGCTATCGATATTGTTGCGGACCGATGCCGTTCAATCGCCAATCAATTGCCAGGCATGCTAAAATACGGTGGATTTGTCCCCAAGGACTTTGACTACATGACTGAGGGCCGGCTGCGCCAAGAAGCCGGTAAAGCCATAGACGAGGAATTCTTTGGCCCGCGCAACTAGCGCCCCTTCGCCGCCGCCTCCATCCGCCGCTGATTTTCGTTTCGGACGCTGATGGCATCATTAATCCGCGCCACATCGCAAAGGCTCAGCGTTCCGTCGATCAGGCTCGGATACAGGCACATTCCCTCGACGACCGGGCGCAGGAGCCAATCCTCCCCGTCCGGCATCGAGACCGGCTCGAAGCCTAATTCCCCGCTGGGAGCGAACCCGAGCGGAGTCCGGTAAAAAAATCGCTGAGATTGCTCTGCAGCGTGGCCCAAACCAACTGGATCATGTCCGGCATCGATATGTCCGCAAACATGATCTGACCGTGGCGGAACACGGCGGCCCAACCGGCGTCACCGTCCTGACGGCGAGTGCAGCCGTTGAGGCACTTCGCGATGATGTATTCGCTGTCGGCGTCTGACATTTCGCCAATTGCATGCATCAGCACAGTGAAGACATCGCCCCCTTCGGCGCCGTCGCGCATCGCCGCCAGCACACCGCCGAGACGCCGAATGATGTGAAACTGCGTCATCGCGTCGAGCTTGGCGAGCCGGTAGGTATGGGCGCCGATTTCGATCTCTTCCATGATCAGATGCCACCCACCACGGCCGCCGGCGTGCCGGTGCCCAGACGCTCTTCAACGCGGGTGGCGTCCCACGTCCATTCGACCATAGCGCCCTCCTTGTCCCAAGTGATGTCCGGTGCCTTTTGGAACGCGCAGCTGGAACAGGTCACGTTATCTCCGCGGGCGAAGTCGCGGATCGTGATCGTGTTCCTGCCCCAGACGATCGAGGAAGACCGGTCCGCGTTGTACATTGCCATCAGCAACGCATTGATCGGCGACGTCTTCAGCAGACGGACCGTGACCGTGCCGGAGTTGTCGGCATGCAGCGAATTCATTCCCGAGCCGTCGGCGCCCACCGTCAGCGTGTTCTTGGCGCCGCGCATGGCCACGGTGATGCCGCCTTCGGATACACCAGCACCGACGCCGAGCTGGACGTTGCCGTTGGGGCCCGCGATGGCCGCGACGACGTTCTGGAAAGAGTAGGATGCCATCGGTCGGGGCTCCTTAGCGGTTGACGTTGATGATGGCGTTCACGGTGTGCACCGCGCCCGCGAGCTTGACGGCCACCTGGATCGGCGGCGACTTTCGGGCGGCGCGATCGGCCGAACTCTGCGTCGAAATCGGCGGGGCGTAGATGTAGTATCCAGCGTTCAGGTAGTCGCCGGTTTGCAGCTGGCCGAAACCAGCCGCCTGCCACTGACCCGGCGCAACCAGCCCGTTTGTGATCGCCGCCTCCATCGACTGGTCGATGACATTGACGAACTGGTGGATGCCGGGATCGGTCTGCGGGACCTTGGGCTGGGCTGCCAACAGGTTGAAGAGGTTGGTCTGGATGCGGTTCTGCAGCCAGTCGAGGCCGAAGATCTCGTCGACATAGGCTTGTCCGAAGCAGCACCCGTTCACGAGCACCGAGGCGCCGTTCTGGAAATTGGCGAAGTAGTTGTAGCGCTTGGTGTCGAGCACGCTCGCGGCATTCTGCGAGAGCGGCTCGTAGGGCACGCCCGGTTCCACCTTCCACGCGACCGTGGGCATGGTGTTCGACCCGTTGAACTGGGTCGTGAGGATTGAGCCGAAGATCGAGATCACCGCGTAGGGATTGGTGGTCGAGTACTGGCCGAAGGTCCGCGTGTACCCGGCTGCGATCAGCTGCGAACCGATATCGGTGTTCGACGCGCTGTTGACCGCATTTGCGTCAGCCGTGGTCAGGCCGAAGATGTGCGTAGTCGCTTCGATGAAGGCCGCGACCGCGAGATAGTCGGAATTGCTCGGCATCGTCGATGCGGCAAAAGTGAGGCCATACCAGTACGTCGGAATTGCATCGAGCGCGGTAACCGCCGCCAGCGCGCTTTCTGCTGCGATGCCGGCGACCGCATAGGCACCAGCGCCAGCTGTGCCACCCAGCAGGCCGGAGATATCGGTGCCACTGGCCGGCGCCTGGAGCAGCGAGACCGACGAGCTGGTGCCGGTGGTGGTCGATACGATCTGGAACTGGCTACCGGTCCATACGCAGGTTGCAGCGAGCGATGCGCCGGTCAGGGCGGTGGTGATCAGCGAAGCGACCTGCGAGAGGCTTGTCGCGGTGGACAGGTTGATCCCGGTGACGCCCGTTAGAGCACCACCGTTGACCTGCACCTTGAACCCACCGGCGGTCACTGCCGTGAAGTTCGCCAGAGCCTGCTGTGCCGCCGTGAGCGGTGCGCCGTAGAGCGCGCCCGCCGTCGCGGTGCGGGCCCACCTGCCGATATACAGCTGCGTCGGTTGCGGGCTCTGGCCAAAGTACAGCAGTGCTGCGGCATATTCAGGAGCGCTCGTCCCGAAATCGGCCGCGACGCCCGCGAGAGAGTTGTAGCTGCGAATCCTCGTCAGCGTGTCGATGACTGGGGAGTCGCCAAGCAGCAGAAGGGTTTCGATGTTCGCATACTGCGCGCCCGCAGGCGTCAGGTTCACACTCGCGGTGATCAGCCGCGAGACGGGAAGTCCAGTGGTCATGTGTCAGCCTCCGGGAGGTCAGTGGGGCGGATTTTCGGTGTTCAGCGGAAGCTGAGTGCCGGTGGTGTTCTTGATGCTGCCAACCACGCTCGCGACGGGCAGGATCGCGAAGGTGTCTGCGGTCTGGCGCTTGAAAGTGAAGGTGACGTCGATGCGATTGGCCCACCGACTGTTGATCATTTCCGGAGCCCGGACAGGCCTGCCGGCGTCCTGAAGGACGATTCCGGCCGCCGTCAGCGCCTCGCGGTTCTGAGCGATCTGAAGGCCATTCCGCGCCGCGCGCGCCGCCTGCTGTGCCTTGGCGCCGTAGAAGCTTGCCATGACCTGCAGAACCTCATGCTGAACCAGCTTGTAGGTGTCGTCGGCCTGCAGGGCCTGATACGGATAATCGTCGTCATCGATCGCGAGCACGCCGACGGCGGCCCAGGTGCCATCGAACTGCGGCGGTGCACCAGGCTCCGGGTTGAACCGGCGCACGACATTGCGAGCCGTGAGGCCCGTCACTGCCGAAATGACGCCCCGAAATAGATTGTCCAGCGCCTCGTCGTTGATCGGGGCGGTGCCAGTCGGCAGCAGATAGCCGCCCGTACTGCTGTCATTGCTCATTGCGCGACCTGCCCGCGGTTCACCTTGCGCGCTAGTGCCTCGACGAAACCGGCTCCGTAGGTCGTCCAATCCTGCACGAGGAACACCTGATAGACATCGCCCTGAAACACGACCGTGTCGGATTTGAAGCGCTCAAGGTCGTCAGGAAGGATTGCGTTTCCGTAGCTGTCAGTCGCTACAGGCCCGACAGGCAAGGGCCCTGTCGCGCTGGTGAAGTCGCCTTCGCGGTAAAGCCGAAAGGCGGTGTAGATCGTGATCAGGTCCTCGACCGTCGTCAGGTTCGCCTGGCGGAGCATTTCCGGATTCGCGCCCGATTGGATCGAGCCGAGCGGGGCAGGGCTGATCAGCGTCGGGACGAGCACCTCCGATCCATTGCTGTCGTAGGTGATCTGCCGCCGCCAGACGGTCATGGGCTGGAAGAAATCGTCGTCGCCAACCAGCTCGTCCATGTCGATCATGACTGCACCTTCACGCCTTTGACCGCGCGAACGACAGAATCGATGTTCCGCCGGTATTGGCCAGTGTCGAGCAACGGCGTCGTGCCGGTGCGACCCCGGCGCTTGCGGTCCTTGACTGTGCTTTCAGCCAATTGCGGCAATATGCCATCGGTGATGAGCGACTTGACCGACGATACAACCACGAAGCCCACTTTGGTGTGGGCATCACGAACGGCTTTGACATCGCCCACCACGACTTTGCCAACAGCATCTCGGTAGATCTTCTCGACCTTGGGCAGAGCCTTCTGCGTTCCCGGCACAAGGTGAGGACGAGCGGGGATGTTTGCATCAGGCGCGCCGAATTCGTTGAGGTAACCGATCTCCGCGTTGTTCAGGTGCGGGTGGGGATTCTCGATGTCGGGATCGCGGAACGCATGCTCCGACGGAATGCCGACCAGTACGCGATCCTGCACCAACGCCTTGATTGCAGCCTTGACGGCGGCGGTGCGGTCCAAGGTGATCTTGACATTCTTCACAGCTGCAGGCCGCCGGCGCCGACGATCTGAGCCAGCTGCCAGAATTGCACACCATAGGTCGTCGCGTTCCAATCGCCCGCGCCTTCCAGCGTGACTGCCGAGGCGTCCTGGCTCTTGGACAGCTTGTCGATCGACTTGGCGGTCGTCGGCCCTTCGATCGCGCCCACCGTGTTGCCCTTGGCTGCCGCTTTGGCGTTGCGGCGCTGCACCGCCATGTTGTGGGCCACGAACAGCATCGATCCGTGATCAAACAGCTCGGCCCAGCGATCAGCGGGCAGACGCAGGACCGCGATGCCCTTCCAAAAATCGAAACTGGCCTCAGGATAGGCCGCAGTGTCCGAGAACTCCGGGAAAGCAGCGGTGAAGTCGCTGTAGGTGAAGCTCATCGGGCCAAGTCCTGAAAAACGACGGGAGCGCCGCGCTGGACGCCCCCGCCTTCTTGTCGGTGACCGGCTCTATCAGCCGATGCCGTCGCGGTAGCCGATCGTCTCCGGATAGACGGTCTCAACCCGGCCAAGGCGGCCGTAGTAGGGGACGTCGATCCAGATGCCGCGGTACTGGGGCTGCATCGACTGCAGCGGCACCATCGGATAGCGAACATACGGCTCGTAGCGAGTGTATGCGGCCATGCGGTCGTAGGTCGCAGCCGCGCCGCCCGGACCGTTGAGGTTGGCCTTGTCGAGCCACTTCACCGGGTAGATCTCGAGCTCGATGTTCTTCTGGGCGGTGAAGACGTTGTTCTGCTTCACGTAATCCAGAATGCTGACGTTGCCCGCCTCGGAGACCTTGGTGGTCGCGATGTAGCCGAACGGGTTGGGCGCGATGAGGACGTTCTTCGGCGGGGCCTTGTAGCCCGTCGCGGCCCACACCGACACGAGCAGCTCGTTGAAGTCGGCCGTGATCTCATCGGGCGTCTTCGTGATCCACGGCAGCGACGTGGCGGCGCCCGCAGCGACGTTGCCGGTGTTGATCACCAGCGCACCGTTGATGAGGCCGGTCGCGCTGATGGTCGGATCACCGACATAGACCATCTGGTCGACGTCCATCTGGTGCTTGAGGTTGAGGCCTGCAAGCATCTGGCTGTCGATCGGTCGACCGAGCTGCTGTGCGCTCAGCAGTTCGGTGATGGTGTAGCTGACCGTCTCGGTCCAGAGCGTGAGCGGGTTCACCTTCTTGTCGATGTCGACGTTGATGCGCGGCAGGGTCGTGGACTCCTTGCCAGCCCAGCTGATGCCGCTCGACGACGGTCCGCCCGTCGAGGCGAACGTCGATGTGGTGTAGGACGAACTCTCGTCGCCCATGGTCACGTCGGTGCGCAGGTCGATGTCACGATCCCAGGTCATGTCGACCAGGGGCTCATGGATCATCGGGTCAAGGCGTTCGAGTTCGCCGACGAGGAACGCACCGGCGCTGTCGATAGTGGCTTGGTCGAAGGTCTGGAACGCATCGCGCAGGTAGCGAGTGGCCTTGCGGTTATCGCCCCACGCGAGCGCGGCGGCGATCGCAGGTGCGGCGGCCGATGCGACGAGCGCAATCGACGGCACGATAATGGCGGGACCGCTCCCCCGCAGGTGGTGGGTATTCATGACTGCAGTCTCCTCAGGAGAACGGCCCGGCCATCTCGGCCGGTGCCAGATGGGTGGATCAGTAGGGGATGCCGATCGCGAGCTCGACGTTGCCAGCCGCGTCAGCAGGCCCCGTGAAGGTCAGCAAAGCGGGGTCAACCTGCCCGGAGCTGGTCGTGTTGTCCTCGATGCCGCCGATCGCGAGTCCGCCGTTGACGGTGGTGCGGACATAGGCCTGCGCGCCGCGCGCAGCCGTGCCGTTCGCGAGCGTAGCACCGAGGAATCCGACCTTCATGATGTCGATCAGACCGGAGGAGGGCGGAGTGCCGCCCCCAAGCGCCGATGTGGCACCCGAAGCATCCTGCGTGGGATACGGGCGAACCGTATACCCGTAGATGACGCCGGCTGCGTCGCCGCTTGCAAGCGTGCGGACCTTGCCGTTGACCAACTTCACGGGCTGGCCGTAGGCGGTAGGCGGGTTGGCAGTGTCGATGATCTCCTGCGAGATCACCTGGCCGGGGAAGGAGCGGCTGACGGCGCCCGGAATGGCAACGTTCATCCGCGTGGTAATTGCCGTCATGTCGGCTTCCTTTCGTTCGGAGGTGGTGGGCGGTGCGATCAGCGACCTGATGCCTTGGCGCGGCGGGCTGCGATCTTCTCCTGCATAAGGGCCGCGGTCATCGGCCCCTGCGGGATGGCGGTAACGCGTGGGCGCGTGTTGCGCTCCTTTGCGACGGCGGCGGCAGCATCGAAGAGCACGCGGACCTGCGCGGGCTTCGAGGTGGCCAGATCGACACCGGCGAGGATTGCCTCGACAGGTGCCTTGCGAGCGCTGTCCGTCAAAGCGCGGGTCAGCACATCGCGGCGCATGTCGGTAATGGCGCGCCGCTTCGGCTGCCCGTCCATCGTGCCGGTCTTGTAGCCGGGGAAGATGATTTCGGCCTTCGCGGCAGCGTCCATCACTTCCTTGCTGTCCGCAGGCTCGTCTTCCTCGGCGTCCTCGTCGGTGACTTGGACGGTCGGTTCGGTCGTGCTGGCTGTCTGCGCGGCGGCCATCTCGTCGAAATTGGCACTCATGCCGGCGATCGCATCCTCGAGAGCCTTGAAGCGGGCTTCATAGGGGTTCTCGTCGGTGTCGGCGGTGGCGGCGGGCGCAACCGGATCAGCAGGCGCGTTGTGGATGTGGACGTGAACACCGCCCTCATCGCCGTCCGGCTCTCCGGCGAGGCCTTCCGGTGCGTCGGCAAGGGCGCTCTCAAATGCGGTTTCATCATTGTCCCGAAAGGCGGCCCGAAGGCGGTCCATCAGGGACATCTTGCGAGGCTTCGCCATATCAGTCTCCTTGTCTTGGATGGCGCAGGTGGAGCCACCCCGACCGCGGTCGACGATGGCAAGGTGGTTTCCGAGGATGGAGGTTTGGCGCCCCAGGCCCGGCTTCACTTCTTCGAGTTCGGCGTCATAGCCGGGGCTGACCTCGCGCTTCTTCTTGGCAACGATCAGCGCAATTGTGGCCGCATCGGTGATGAGCAGGTCGGCCATCAGGTATTCGGAGTCGACGCCCTCGCCGCGACGCGGATTGAGCAGCACCCCGATCTGGTACTTGCGGGTGTCGGTCTCGCTCAGCAGGGCCGGCGGGTGATCATTGGTGACCGGCTTGCCGCTGAAGCTTGCGATGGTCTCCGGCGCGAACAGGACGTCGGCATCGCGAATGATGACGACCATCTGGCCGTTGGCGGCCGGGCGAACCTCGGGCACCTCTTCGGGCCGGTAGAGCATCGCGCCGGTGCGGGCGATGCGCACGTCGGAGCAAAGCAGGTAGCCCTCAGGCGTGAAGGCCTGGGTCCGCCCGATCTGCTCCGGCGCGTAAGTTGCCTGCGAGCCACGGTCCAGCACCATGGCCCGGTCATGCTGGACCGTCATGGTCAGGCGCTGGGGACGCCGAGCTGCGCCGACGTAATCGCCGTCGCGCTCTTGCAGAAGAACGTCGCGCGCTTGGCATTGGTCAGTGTGACCGCTGCGCCCGCCGAGCCGCCATCGATCTGCACGTTGGCTGCAGCCGGGAACACCTTGATCGGGTTGGCGCCGTCATTAAACACGGTGACCGACTGACCCGGAACGAGCGCGGGCAGCGATACCGCGTCGCCTGAGTTCGCCGAGGTGGCGACGAAGTTGAGCTTGGTGGTCAGGGCCGTCGCGCCGGCAAGCGTCTGCGTAGTGCTGGCCGTGATGCCGGTGGTGACGCTTTGCGCATCGCCGACCGGCGAGAACCGCGGTGTCCAGACGGGCGAGGCCTGCGTGCCGGTGTTCTGGTAGACCACGCCTGCAGTGCTATCGAGCAGCAGATGGCCGGGCAGGGCGGTACCGGCTCCGGTACCGTTCGTGCCGTTGGTCGGCGCGCCGGCTTTGGTGAGGGTGACCGTCGCGGACAGGCCGTTGAGAAGAAATGCGGTAGCGTCGAGCAGGGCGCGACGGATCGCACCCTTCCGCTTGTAGGCGGCAAGAGCCATGGGTATCGTCCTTTGCTATGAGGCATGCACCGGATGACATCGTCGATCAGCTGCGGGCCATTGCCGCGCTGGACGCTGTCGAGCTTCCCGACCTTGCGGCCGAGGATCTCGTGGAGTTCGATGCCGCCGAGTACATCGAATACCTGTGGGGCTATTTGACCCGCATCAGGGACGGGGACGGCGACCCGGTTGAACTGGCGCGCGAGGCGCTGGATTTCAGGAAATGGATTCTCGAGGCTTAGGCCTGCGCACCCTTGCCCGCGAACACGCGCGGCTTCGGTGCGGCACCCCCGTTCTTGATCAGCGCGATGTCGGCTTCGATAGCATCCGCCTCGGCATTGTCCGCATCGGCGAGCGCCTGTGCTTCCTCGGCCTGGGCGAGCAGCTTTTCCGACGTCTCGATATGACCGCGCGCGCTATCGCGCTTGGCTGCGGCGGCTTCGGTGAGGATCTTGATCGACGACATGATGCTTCCTTTCCTTGCCGCTTACACGGCGATGACATGGCCGAGCGTGGCGGCCACCCCCGGGTGCAGCGGTGATGGTGCCTGATCTGGCAGTGCCCAGATGGCGTGGGAGTGTTCGCCGTTGAGGCGGGGTTCGAATGGTTCGGCGAGGTCGGCCCGGTAGGTCGCGAAATCCGACCTCGTGTCGATCAGGCGCAGCGGCCAATCAGCAGTGACGCCCGCCTCCTCGCCGGTTTCGCGCCGGGCGGCTTCGATAGGGCTCTCGCCGTCCTCGATCTTGCCGCCAGGAAAGCACCACGTACCGCGATTGTCCCCTGCGCGCTCGCTACGCTTCAGGAACAGCATCCGGCCATCGCGGGTCACACACATGATTCCGGCCGCGCGCACCAGTTCGGCGCCGCTGTCACGGAGGTAGACATGGACGTGCATCGTCGCCTCAGAACACGGGTTCGGGGTAGCAGCGGCAATTCCAGATCGCGCCCGGCAGCGCGTGGTGACCCGGATCGCACTCGGGCGGTTCGTCCCAGCGGAACGTCTTGCCTTCGAGAGCTTTGTGGCTTTGCCGCACATCACTGTCGCGCGAGGTGCGCCAGATGAAGTGGGTCGAGCCGATATCCTCGGCCCGGGCCCGCGTGAACTCGGTCGAGGTGCGGGCTACTTCGGTCCGGGCGATCAGGTTGGCGCGGCTTTTTGCCACATCACCCGATCGCATGATCTCAGCAGCGATGTCTTTCGCGCGGGTTCCTTGGGTCAAACCTTCAAGCGTGAGCTTGTGCACCCGCTCAGCCGCTTCGCGCGGCAAGCTGGTGATCAGCGCGACCTGATCGGCGAGGCGCTGCTGTGTCAGCTGCCCGACATCGCTGGAATTAAGCTGGACCTGCATGATGCGCGACATTTCCGCTGACGCTTCTCGCCAGGCGCGCCAGTCCCGCGAATCGATCTCCTCGACCATCCGTCGCCCGACCACTCGGGCCCAAGGCTCGATGATCTGAGCATAGCGCTCCAGCGCCTGCCCGATGCGATCGGCGACGGCCGGATCGTCCGGCGTCCAGACCGTGGCGACGAGTTCGCCGATATGCGTCGCGATCTTACGCAGCTGGCTCGCGTACTGCCGCTCCACCTTCGTCGTCTGGACCAGTCGGCGCGACGCCCGAGCCCGGTCCATCACCGGCATTCGGCTGCAAGTCGGGATCAAGCTCGGTCGGGCGAGGGGGCGCAAGTTCAGCCTCCTTAATTTCTTCGTCGATGATGTTCGAGAACACACCGGTCTGTTCCGCCGACTGCTTGAGCTCGCGCATCGCCGATGGCGCGCTGATCAACCCCAGTTCTGAGGCGGTTCCAACGGCTTCAACGATGGTCTTCGCCAGCGCGCCCTTTTCGGTGTCGGACATCTGCCAGAGCGGGTTGAACTCTGCCCGGAAACCTTCTGGCGGGTTACCCCCGACGGCCGACCGGTAAAGGATCGTTGAGAGCTTGTTGACCGGCTCTCGCAGGTCCTTCTGCTGCTTGGCTTTGATGGCATCGTAGTAGTTGCGCAGGTCGCTCTCGCCGGTGCTGTTCAGCCCCGCTGGCGACTGACCGAAGAGGCGGACCAGCGGGATCTGCGTCGCGCCGGACAATTGCTGACCAAAGCCGAGCAGCAGATCGTTCAATCCCGCGAACGAGTAGGTGTGGGTCTCGAAATCATCGTCGGCATCAAGCAAGGTCAGGCCCTCGCTCGACTGGAACTTGCGGATAGCCTCGACATGTTTCTCAACCGCGGTCTGCGCCGCACCGCCTGCGGCGAGAATGCTCCGCAGCCCTTTGATCTTTAGCGTACGCAGGTAGGCCTTGTAGATCAGCTGCGCGGATCCCTGACTGGCGCTATCGTAGGCCACGAGGCGGTCATACATGCGCTCGACCACCGACATGCCCCACCCCGATTCGGCAAGGCGCTGGAAGTACGGCAGTTTGACGCCTTCGATCCGGATCACGCGCGAGTGATGGATGTCCTGCATCGAAAACGCAGAGGCCTGTGGACCAACCTTGTACAATTCAGGGCGGCCAACAATTTTGCCGTCGGTCGATACGACGTCGGTGATGATCGGCAGCAATTCCCAGCGGCCGAGCGGCACCACACCGAGAAATTGGTCGCGATCAATCGTCTCGACACGGAGCGGCGTCGCCATGTCCTGGCCATCGATCGCGATCACGCCGATCGCGCCGCCGTAAAGCCGGCCCCACTGGATGGTCTCCTGCAGCGACTGCCATATCTGCAGATCATCCTCGGCAGCGCGCATCAACTCGATAGCGTCGGGCTTGATCGTTGAGCCGAAATCGACGCCCTCGCGCGTCATGTCCTCGGCCACGGCATCGACGACGGCGCCGACCACCCACGAACCGCGGTACATCGCCTCCAGCGTGCGCGGCTGCCGGGTGAGCAGGTTCGACAGCGCGTAGGTGTTGCTGTCGCTCATGTTGCCGGTACCGACGCCGAGGCGAGCCTGCATGTTCTGAAAGTTGTCTGCGGTCGCCCGGTCCATCTGCGGCCGCGCGGCGGCGGCGCGGCCACGGGCACGGCGCTGTGATCGTCGGCTCATGCGTAGGCCTTGATGTAGGTGTTGAGGTCGAACCCGTCAGGCGCGAAGGTCAGGCCCAGCGAGTCGGCGATATCCGGCGATCGCAGACCGCGCTTCTTCATGTCAGCCTTGCCTTCGACCACGATCCGGCCGGAACTGTCGATGCGGTATCGAGGCGAAGTCAGCTCACCGGCGAGGTCCTCCGCGATTTCACGCGGCAGTGCACCAAAGCTTGGCTCCTCGGTTCGAACCCATTGGGCGACTTCAAGCCAGAGGTAGTCGCGCAGCTTGAACGCTTGGCCGTCTACGGCGTCCCATTGCGTGCGCTCTGGGGCGGACTCGGACACCATGACAGCAACAACCGGCTCGCCCATCTCGATGAGGCGGTCAGCGACCCCGGCGCCGAGGCCGTTGGCATCGACGTAGATCTTGTCAGCGTCCCACTGCTCCCGAAAGAGCTTGGCCTGCCCGGCCGTGGTCATGGTGTCCTGCTTGGACCTTATCTCGCACTTCTCGATGACGTTACCGACGCGCAGGATGAACACGGTCCGATCATCACCGAAGCGAGCGACGTCGATACCAAGCCGTCGCTCCATGCCGGGCCTGGCCGGTTCGTTCCGGGCAATTGCGGTCTCGGCATCCTCAAGCGCGATGAGGGTATCATCGTCTTGCTTCGGGAAGTCGCCATCGGCGCGAACGCGGACAACGTTCGAGCCTTCGCCGAACTTGCGGACGAGGCGCTCGCGGTAGGTCGGATCGACCAGCGGGCTGTCGGCGCAGCGGAAGTGCAGGGCGGTGAAGTCGGCCCTGTCCTGCTTGTGCGAGCGGGAAAAATACCCGGTATTGCGGGTCGGGTTTCCGACCATGAGCAGCCGCGCACCGTGCGAGGACAGCGCGCCTTCAGCCACTTCGAAAATCTTGTCGTCGACGCCGCTGGCTTCTTCGACAACGAACATGATCTGCCCGTCGTCCTCGATCTCCTCGATCGACGAGCCGTCCTGACTGATCAGGATGCCGCTGGCGTGGAACCCCTGCAGGGCGTCCGGGTTCTCTTTCCGCGCGGTCCTTGCAACCGCGAACCACTGGTCCGGTGATCCCTTGTCCGCGATCCTGTCCTGGTTGATCGTGAACAGGTTCGAAAGCCAGAGTTCGGGCGGCAGACCATTTGCGCGGCTCAGCGCATCGGACTTGCGCGCCCATTTCCCAAGCTCTGACCACAGAACGTCGCGCAGCTGGCTGGCACTCGGCGCGGTGCATGGGATCTTCGGATAGTCGAAGCATTCGAGCATCCACCAGATCGCGGCGGAGACCGAGCCGGATTTGCCGACGCCGTGGCCGGCGCGGGCGCTGACTTTGGCACCGTCAGGCTGGATCGCTTCAAGCAGCTGGGTCTGCTGCGTGGTGGGGTTCAGACCAAGGCGTTGCTTGGCGTAGAGGACGTTGTTCTTGCGCCAGATTCCCCGAAGCTGCTGATACTCATCAAGCTGGGCTTCGGTCAGCATCGCTCGCGGCCTGCCTTGCAGCAGCCAGAAGTCCGGAGACGCCGCCGGTGCTGTTGATTTCGACCGGGCCACCATCCTTGCCGGTCAGCTCAAGGCGATCCTTGAACATGCCGAGGTGGCGCGCGACGCTGTCCCAAGCCTTCTCGCGATCGTGCATCAGCACCTCGAGGCCGTCGCGGCCTTGCTTGATGCCGGCGTAGAGCGCTTTGCCCTTTGCGCTGAGGCGGCGGCTGTCGGCGAAAAATGTCCGCTCGACGCCGTCACCATCGCAGCGCGGGCAGTGCGGGGCGGGGGCCGCATGTGTGGTGTACCCGTACCCACCTTCGTCGGTGGGAAGCGCCCGCTTGTTCTGCGTCGCCTTGGCCGCTGCTTCCTCGAACTCGCCGATATCGCGCCACTGATAGGCGTGATCCTTGCCATGGCAGTGTCGACAGGCGTGGCGGCGGTACTGCACCAGCTCGTTCGGGTCTGCAGTGGCGAGGTCGTACCAGTGTTGCAGCACCATGTCCGCCGTGATCTCGGTCCGCTCGGAGCGCTGCTCCATTGCCAGCTTGATGGCGGCCTGGATCTCGGTCTTTTCGAGCAGCTCTACCGCGATCCGGCGGGCCGATTTGGCGCTGTAGCCGGCGCGGGTGGCAGCTTTTGAGCCGCATAGGTCGATCAGGTACTCGTTGACGAACGCCTGCTGTTTGGGCGTGAGGGCCATGGTTGAAGACCTTTCCGCCGGGGGCCCGAAAAATTATTTTCGACCCTGCATCGGCGATGACGGCCACAGTCAGGATCGGTGGACAGGATCACCTCCCTTCGATGGGCGGAAACGTTGGATTTCCGCGCTTTGCGTGGCCTGAAAACAACGAAGCCCGGACGCTGTTTCCAGCTCCGGGCATAGTTCGTGCGCCGACATCTATGCCCGTTCCCACTCACCTCCGCAAGAGCAAATCACAAGAGCACCCCGCAACCGATCATCGCATACCGCTGCAGCACGTCCCGCTCGTCCACATTGCGCCATGTCCGCTCCCGGATGTCGATCCAGCGATCAAGGGCTGCGATCAGCCGTTTGCGCGCGGTTGGCCAGCTGACCCGGAACACTCGGGCAGTCGCGAAGAGGTCTCGATCGGCGAGCACCATATCGATCACCATGCGCCGCGGCATCGGCAAGAACCGGCGCCAATCCGAATAAGCACGCTCGAGCCTGATGATGGCAAGGCGCTCGACCAGAACATCCCGGCCTGAACCTGAACTATCCACTCGGGCTTCAAGGCTGGCTCCGCGTACCGACACGCTGCGCTCGATCAGCTCGGCCACCAGCGCGATTTCCATGGCAGCGGCATGCTGGTCGGCGGTGATCTGTCCGTTCTCGTGCATCCTCGCCATCGATGACGCCGATCGCCGACGCTTCGTCTTGGTGAGATGGCCGCCTTCATCGGGCACGAAAACGTCTTCGAATTCGCCGTGCGCCTCAGCCTCCGGCGTGATGATCGGCTCGCCGGTTTCCCGCTCGAAATCGCTCATCGCGTCCATACGGGCCTGCCACTGGGCATGTGTTTCGTCCCGGCGCTTGACCCGAGGATCTCGTTTGCGGCTGAACGTCCGAGGCTGCATTTTTCCCCCTTGGTGGTGACCCGAGCGCCGTAGAGACCCAGGCGGCTTGGTTGTTGAGTTTCGTTGACAGGTCAGCGGATCATCGTCGGCGGCCGTAGAGCCGCTTGCCGATGGCTTCGATCCACATCGCATCGACCTTGGCGACGTCGTTCGGAAAGATGACCACGATCCCGTGCTCGTCGTAGAGCTCCTGCGCCACGCGGCGGGCACCGGCAGGGTCCGGATCGCGCATTGACCTCGCGAACGGGGTAAGGCTGGTGCGGGTCAGGGTCATGCCTGCGCCCCGATCTGGCGAGCCTGCCAGCGTTGGAAATCCTCCGGTGGCATCAGGGCGCGAGCTTCGAACTCGGACATCTGGCGCGGCGGGTACCGGGCGTCGAACAGGGCGTCTGCCTGCCGCTGCTCCTCGGCGCGCTGGCTCGCCTCCTGCGCCAATCGGGTGAGGATGGACTGGATGTACCCCGCTGGCCGCTCCGGCTTGGCGACGAGGGCGCGGTCAAACGCTTCCGCCACGATCTCGGATCCGTGGGTCTTGATCCACCTCGCGATCTGGGGGCGCGCCGTCTCGCCGAGTAGCGCGACGCCGTTCAGCCACAGGGCGCGGTTGGGGTCGGGGGGATGGTTTGGCTCGCTCCGGGGAGGCTCCGGGGGATGCGTGTCCTGCGAACGATTTTCGCCAGCGTCGCCGGTACCGGTAGGTACCGTATATTCTCCCTCTCCCTCTCCCTCTCCCTTGGAGCCAATGTCACAGACTTTTTCTTGTGACGTCCCATGAGACAGGCCATCACTGTCCCTTGGGACAACTTCGCTCTGTCCCAAAGACAGGAACGGGACAGACAGGGGGAAGTCACTGGCGACAAAATCGGAAAAAGCGGGCTGAATCAATTCAGTGCTGTGGCGCTGATTGTGCTTTCTCACCCGCGCGCATTCGGTCTTCCAGCGCTGATCAAGCTTGCGCATCCATGAAGTCATGGCACGCTCGGCTACAACTGCGTGATAGAGCCTTCCGTCGGAACATTTCACAAAACCTCGCAGCGAACCCGCTCGATGCTTCCGAAACGTCTTCAGATCGCGGCCCAGGCCGATCAACTTGCAGAGCACCGCATCGTTGTCCGGCAGGCTGGCCGCGGGCACCTGATGCCAGGATGCAGCCCACAGCAACACGGCATACCAGCATGCCTCAGGGTCTTCCTCGGCAGCGAGATCGCTATCGCGCAGACGGGCAACATGCAGCGGCATGAACTCGAAATCACGCAGATCGCAGTCGGCCGGGGTGAGGGGTTCGGGTAGATCTGTCATGGTCATCTCACGGCCTGGTAGGGTGCAAAGAACCGCCCGCGCGCGATCCCGGTTGTCCCGTTGCGACGCTTGGCGAGGATAAATTCGAGAACGCCGCGGATGCGCTCCATGCGGTCTTCCCAGCGCTCGTGCGCCTCGGGGTCGTTCTGCGGCTCGGTCTGGGCGAGGTAGTATTCCTCCCGGAGCAGGAAGAGCACGACATCGGCATCCTGCTCGATCTGGCCGCTGTCGCGCAGGTCGGAAAGCTGTGGGCGCTTGTCCTGCCTCTGTTCGACGCTGCGGCTCAGCTGGGCCAGCGCCATGATGGCGACGTCCTCGTCCTTGGCGATGGCCTTCAGCCGCTTCGAGACCTCGGAGGTCGCCTGATAGGCGTCCTTCATCTTGGTGTCGGGATGGAGCAGCTGCAGGTAGTCGACGATGACAAGGTCCAGCGGGTGACCGCGCGCGGCCATGCGCCTCTTGTGACGGCGCACCAGCGTTTGGAGGCGGCCGATCGCAAGCGTGCCGGCATCGACTACGGTGAGCGGGATGCGGGACAGCAGAGAACCCGCCTCGGCAACGCGTTCCCGCTCCCAGCTGTTGAGCCGCCGGCGCTGCAGCACCGAGTAGGGGATACGGCAGCTCTCGTGGTCGAACAGGCTGTCCGATATCATACGTCCGATCAGATCCTCCTTCGACATCTCGAGGCTGACGAACAGGGTGCCATGACCACGGGAGGCGGCGCCGCGGGCGTATGAGCAGGCGAAGGCGGTCTTACCCATGCCCGGTCGCCCGGCGACGATATTGAGGCTCTTGGGTCTGAGCTGGCCGAGCAACTCGTCGACGTTCGGGATGATGTGGCAGCTGACGCCGGTGACATCGGCATCAAGCTCGGCGAGCCAGGCATCGACGCACTCGGCCGCGTCCGCCTCGACGACACTGCTCTCAGCGCGCGCGGCGACTGCGGCGTCGGCAAGCGTACTGATCTCCGGCAAGCTGGTGCCAAGGTCCGCGCACGCCTCGACGGCCTCGATGAGACCGGAGCGCATGCGGCGCCGATCGGCAAGGTCCGTGATCTGGCGGGCGAGATCCCGCACGTCGCTGACCATCGCCACAGGATTGCCGGTGAGGCGAGCAAGGTAGGCGGGGCCCCCAAGCTGCTCGAGCTGCGGGTCACCGTCGAAGTACCCCTTGATCGCGACGGGTGATGTGCCCCGACCGAGAGCGGCCTCGCGCACAATGACCTCAAACAGACGGTTGTGCAGCGCGATGGAGAAGTCATCCGGTTTGACCCGATCAGCGATGCGATCAATGAGGAGCGGATCCATCATCATTGCGCCTAGCAGCGTCGCCTCGGCCTCGACGTTGACGATCGCGGCCGGCGGAAGCTCGATAGGCGTCTGCATCCTCGAAATGGTGGCGATCCCCGAATTCATGCGATCTTGTCCATGGCGACGTAGAATTCCTCGAAGCTGTCCTGACGCAGGATCAGCCAGAGGGGATTTTCCTTGAGCTTCGGGTTCGTGGCTTCGGTGCGCAGCAACGCGGCGTGGACCTCGAATGCGAGGGCCGCCCGTTGTTCGTCACTGAGCCGCGCGGGCGCCGTCACCCTGCAACTCTCTTCAGATCGAGTGGCGATTCCGTGGCGCGTGTCAGGCGACCGTTGCGCAACCAGTGGACCAGCCGCCGCCGATCGCCGTCGACCACGAACCCGCGCAGCAAGCCCTTGTGCCGGTGCACGTCGAATGCGCGCTTTCCTTCGCGCGTGGCGACGGCATCGATGCGCTCCTCGTCAGGACAGCAGCGGGCGGGGCCCTCATCCTCGTCGAACATTAGCGTGCACCTCCAGCCATCATCGGCTGCAGGACCTCGTCAGTGCGCCATGGCGGTGTGACGCCGCGCATCGACACGCAGTAGTCGAGGATGCCCAGCGCATCAGCCTCATCGGTCGTGCGCGGGTTGAACCCGAGCTGGCGGCAGCGCTCGATCGTCAGTGACTTGAGGCTGTCCGTGGCGCTCTTGCCCGCTGCCTTTGCCTTGGCCTTCGCTGCGCTCGAATTGATCCGGCCGATGAAGGCTGACCGCCAGGAATCGATGTTGATGCCCTGCACGATGCGCAGGCCCATGGCGTGCCCGAAGCTCTCGGCGTGCGCCGCGAGGCCGGAGAGCACCCGCAGCGTGTCGATGTTGGTATGGCCCTTGAGCTTGTTCGGGTTGATCGGCTCTTCGAAATACAGCGCCTCGAAACGCGACAGCGCGCGCAGGTCGAGCAGGTTCGCGTGCAGCTTAGCGTAGGTCTGGCCGCGCGTGGTGTACTCGGAGCCAAGCTCCCACGAGCCGTAACTGACCGGGCTGTCGTCGCCCATCCAGACCGCCCAGCCGGTGGAGCGCTTGGACAGATCGAGGGCGATGATCGGAAGGTTGCTCACGCAGGCACTCTCCACACGGCGGGAGCAGCACGTCGAGCGCCGCCCCCTTCCGGGTTCAGTTCAGTTGCAGGGTCGTCGGCTCGGCGCCGCCGGCGCGCGCGAGATCATCGTCGCCAGCGGTGTGGGGCTGCAGCGTCGCCATGCGCGGCTTCTCGGCCTTCGCGCCGCCGGGGACGACATCGCCGCCCGCGTTGCCCTCGGCGAGGGTCAGCAGGTCAGTCGGCCGCTTGAAGTTCATCTCGGTCAGACCGGCATGGAGTGCGGTCAGGAAGTGATCGCGCTTGGCGTCCTCGCAGCCTTCGAGGAAGAACAGGAAGTCGATGACCTTGCGCGGGAAGTTGCAGTCGTCCTTGATCCGCCTGTACGGATCTGAGAGATCGCCGCTCTTCTCGTTGATGAACGCTTTGCGGGGCGCGACCTCGTTGCGGTAGATCTTGATGGCCTCGCGGGCGTTGGGCGCGTTGTAGACGCCGCCTTCGGGGTCGGCGCCGTCACTCTTGTCCTTCTTCTCTTTGGCCACAGCGGCCTCCTTTGCTTCGGTGGTGGAACGGGTTGGCAGGAGTTCGAACGCCTCTGCCGGGGGCGGATTGCGCTGCTCGTCGGCAAGCTGCAGCTTGGCCTCAGCGAGACTCAGCCCTGCGTGGGCAACGGCCCTGTCGAGATCGAAGCCATCGCGGATGGCGCAGCGGAACATGCGCGCCTGTTGGCTGCCGCCGATCATGCGCGCGGCTCCAGCGCAGGCGACGGAGGAAGCCCCATATCCTCGCGCATCATCCGGGCCCGGGCGCGGAAACGCTCGCGAGTGGATAGGCAGGCAAGCTCCTGCAGGCGGCGGGCGGCGGTGTCGGTACCGATCGGTTGGTGCTGGCGGCGGAACAGGCGCATGTTCATGCTAGGGCCTCCGAAAACAGGTTGCTCTTGAGCCGATTGACTTGGGCGGGAATGATCCTGAGGTTGCCCGGCACGTGAAGGCCGCAGACGTTGCGTCCACGCAGCGGGACAATGTGGTCCACCTCCATGACCCCCGGGCCATATGAAGCTGCCTTGCGGTAGATCACGGCAATCGCGCGCCGGTCTTCCTGCGTCAGCCAACGGGGTGTAGCGCGCTTGATCCATGATCGCCGCGCCGCGACAATAGCGTTGCGTTTTCCGGGATTTTCGCGCGCCCAGCGCAGTGCCTGTTGCTTCTGAGCTGCCTTGCGGTCTGGGTCCGCGTAACGCTCACGATCATATGCGCGACGCTTTTCTGCGTGGCGCTCGCGAGCAAGACGAACCTTCTCGCGGCTAGCTGTCACGTCCTTGTGATAGCGCCGAACGTTGCGCTCGCGCGCTCTCGCTGGATTGGCTTGGTCTTTCGCGGCGCGGCGCATTTCGACACAGGCGCGGCAACCGCGGTTCGACAAAGACCGCTTTGCGATATGCCCATTCACGCAAGGAATGCCGGTGAAATACCATCTCAGCCCGCGTGCCTTTGCCTCAGCAATACTCACGATTTCGTGCGGCTCACTGCGCTGCTGCATGACCGCGCTGCTGCGGTTCTGGCCGGTCATAGCGAGCCTGCCCGCACTTGCCCGGCAAGCTGCTCATATGCGGTGACGGACAGGCTGTAGCGGTCCATGACTTCCGACTTTGGCCAGCCGGCGGCGATTGCTTTGCGCGCGGCATTGTTGCGCTCGCGCACGCGGGTTTCACGCTCGGCCCGGTGGGAGAGGAAGTCGAGGATGCGATCGCGCAGCGCGTCGCTGCCTTGCTGCATCGCTCGATAGTGCTCGTCGTAAATCGGCGCCGTGGGAATGTCTTTGTTGAACGCAGCCATCACGCCAGCGCCTCCAGCGCGTCGGCGACACGAGGATTGCGCTCGATGTAGATGGGCAGGTTGGCGATCAGGCTCTTGATCGAGCTGTGTTCGCGGCCCAGCCGCAGCCCGATCTGGTTCAGGCTATGCCCGTTCCTCCGCAGCGCCACTGCAATGACGCAGCGCGCATCAACGACATCGCTTTCCCGCGATCCGCCAAGCACGTCAGCGGGCTGCACCCGCAGCATAGGCCCGATCTTCGCCAGCATGGCGCGAACAGCATCGCTCGGCGTCGCGGACCGCGGTCCGACCCGGTGTGCCCGGCAGCGCCCGGTCGTATTCTTGCCGGTCAGCGGCACGCTGCAGACCGAGCACCGTTTCCGCTTGGCTCGCTGCGCCGCGCCGTAGCAGGCGAGGCAGAGACCGGACTTGTTCTTGCGCCCGTTCAGCCCGGCGCCGCACCCCGTGCAGTTGCCCTTGTGCGGGGAGGGCTGGAGGCATCCGCGCCGGACGTTGTCGTTGATGTGCGGGATACCGATCGGCGGCAGCCCGCGTGCAATCAGGATACTGTCGCGCAGTTTCGCGGATGCGAGCACCGCCTTGGTATAGTCCCGAAAGTCGGCGTGGCGCAGCGCGGCATTGTCGGCGGCGGCATAAGCAGGGCGGGGGATCATGCTGCCACCTGCCAGATGTAGCCGACGCCCTGCTGGGTGAAGATCGGGCAAGGCGCGCCGACATCCTCACAAGCCTTGCGTGCCCGATGCACTTGCACGGCCAAGGTGTTCATGTCCTCGGAGCCGCTGACGCGCGCCAGCAGAGCCTCCCGCAGCACAGCCCGATCCGATGCAGCCAGCGCGTGCATGATGCGGGCTGGGCTAGCCGCCATTTGCAGTTTCCTGCCGTGGTAGATGACCGACGCAGCGCGCGGATCGATCGTGAAGCCGTCGCGCTCGACGATTTCATCTTCGCGGAAGTTGTACCCGCAGCACGGGCAGAAGCCAGGCGCGCTCATGCTGCGATCTTCCAACGCTCAAGAGTGACGACATATGCGCCCATGGCATCGAGCGCGGCGCGCAAGGTGGGGAGCGCATCAAGCCTTGCCTTCGGACCACCGGCACGCATCAGCGCGGCCAGCGCGTCCGCCATTTCGGTCAGGGGAGCAGCATCGGACGATGCCACGCCATGTGCGGTGGCGCCGTAGAGCGCATTGTAGGGGGCAACCGCATCCGCGCCGTAAATGGCGCCGATCTTCGCGATCGACAGCGCGTTGAGATCGGTCTTTTCATCGCGAGCATTGCGGATCGTGCCGACGGAAATGCCCACCCGATCGGCGGTGCACTGGTCACTTTCAGCATGCCGGTGCTGAATATCGCGGATGATCGCAGCTACCGCCGCGCGCAATTGTTTTTGCGTCGGAAGCATCAGAGGCAACAGGACATTGCGTGCGCTGTCAGCCATTTATGGCTCCATGGAAGATCGAAAGAAACCGGGACAGCACAGGGAAGCGGGCTTTCGCCGGCAGTGGGACTGTGCTGTCCCGGCAAGGTGCCGCGCATTCTTCCAGGGTGTCGGGCGCGCGGAATTCGGACACAGTGATGCTGTGGGGGTAGGTCAGCGCTTCGGCCCACGATCCGGCGAGGCTGGTGTCGTCGATCATGCGGAAAACCCTCCGCCGGCGGGGTTGTCCGCCCCACCGGCATCGGTCACCATGCGGTTGTCGAGACTAGCATGGGAAAAGGTATGGAATGGATCGTTGCGGCGGTGGTCGCGATCGGCGGTGTCATCCTCTCGCTCGCAAAGCAAAACAGTGATCCTTGGGATCGGTTCTGGCGCGCGGTCGCTCCGTGGTGCGTCGTCGCTTCGTCCACAGGAATCAGCTTTGCCGCCGGGCTTTATCTGGCGAAGCAAGATCCCGCCGCTGCTGAAACACTCCAGCCGCTCGCACTTTACTTCGGCATCGGCGGAACGCTGCTGCTGCTCTACATGGTGTTTCTCGACCACCTGTTTGGCCGCAAATAGCGCGTCGTGTACTGTGTGGCCCAAGGCAGACAGGAAAAATGCCGCGCCCATGCCAAACATGAACGTCGGCGCGCGATCAGCAAAACTGAGCAGATCGGAAGTTTTTGGCGCCATCAGTCAGGCTGCCTCTTGCGGCGAAGAGGGTGTCTCTGCGCCACTATCCTTTGGAAGACGCAACTCGGGCGGCAGCAGATCGCTCGCCGTCAGAACCATCCCCTCGGCCTCAGCCGCAGCGATCACTTCGGCCCAGCGATTGAGCGGGATCGAATTGCGATCGAACCACGCCTGCACAGTGGTGTGGTTGGTATGACCCAGTTTGCGGGCCAGTGCTCGAATGCCTCCAAGGGCTTGGATCGCGGCTTGGTGTTCCATGACGCTTACGTACATACCGTGTGTACGAGCGTCAATGTGGATTGTGTAAGCCCTGTCGCAGATACTGTTCGCATGAGCGACGGCCAGGCTACCGGACAGATTCTACGTCACCTGATGGAGCGCGCAGGCTACTCCGTTCGGGATTTCGCGAAGGCGGCCGGTTACTCTCACGGTTCCGGCGTTCAACGCTATATCGAGCCGCACTTCGAGGGCCTCATCAAGCCAGATGTCGCCAAGCGAATGGCGGATGCACTGACGGGGAGGGGCACGCCGCCAATCGAAGCGCAAGAGATTTACGCGCTTGTCGGGTTACCTTTGCCGAACGGCGTACCCGTGCAATTTGAGGGTGCATCGCTGGAGCGGATGCGACAGGACCTGCCAATCTTGGGCACAGCGCTCGGTGCCGATCGGGTTGCTGACGGTCTAGCTATCGAGCAAACCTACTTGTTTGAGGACGAAGTTATCGGGCACGCTAAGCGCCCTGTTATTCTGGACGGCCGCGCCGATGCCTATGGGCTCTATGTGCAGGGCGCCTCGATGGATCCAGTCTACGAGGATGCGTCGCTGATCCTGGTCGAAACAAAGAGGCCACCGCGTATTGGCGACAACGTCGTGGTTTACCTGCGTAAAAACGGCCACGAACACGACGACGATGACGGCGAGAGCGCGCGCACCGTCCTAGTGAAGCGGTTGGTCAAGCGAACGGCGTCACTGATCGAGCTGGCGCAGTACAACCCGCCCATCACGTTTGCAGTCGCAGCCAAGGACGTGCTCAAGATGCATCGGGTCATACCATGGCAGGAGTTGATTTCGTAGAAGAGGTCTAACGCCTAAGTCATTGACCCGCCTTAATCCGAGCCCGCTTTCACCGGCGGGCTTTTTTGCGTCTCCCAGTGTACGCAAAATATGTTTGTTTCAGCTTGACGAACGTACACACGGACTGTACGCATAATCCAACAGCCGGTGAGCCGAAAGCGCAGACCCGGCCAGTTTGGAGACTTCCGATGGCAACCCCCGTCACCACCGCCGAGCTGATCGCGATCCTCGCGCCGCACGCTGGCTACAAGCTCAATCCGCCGCGCAGCCCCGAGGGCTTCCCCCGCCAGAACATTGCGGTCGACGTGTTCACTCGCAGCGAGCACGCTTACGACTGCGACCTGCGTGCGGTCGACGAAACCGGCGTCGGCATCTTCTTCTACAACGCCCGCGAAACGAAGGCTTGGGACCGCGTCACCGAGGTTCGGGTTGCTGACCTTGATGCCGATGGCGAGCGCGTTTCCGAGCGCCGCTTTCAGCACATCGGCCTTGTGCGGGAGATCGCAGCATGAGCGCGCAACACACTCCGGGGCCTTGGTTTCAGGGTCCGCAAAGCGCCAATGGCTGGCACACAGTCCGCGTTGAAGATGTCGGTTGCACGAACGGCCGCATCGTTGCCGAGACTGTCGAGCCGGAAGATGCCCGCGCCATTGCTGCACTTCCTGAGCTGATCCAGACAATGGAAGAACTGCTCAGATACGAAGGCCACCACGTTTACTGCGGCCACGGCGACGACATGGATAAGCCCTGCGTCTGCGGCTTGATCGCCAAGCAAGATCGTGCCCGCGCTGCCCTTTGCAAAGCCAAGGGAGAAGCAGCATGAGCGACCTTCTCCAGCGCGCCCGCGACATTGCAGCGGACCAGTACATCCGGCTGTCCCTTAAGTATCCGACGCCGAACGCAACTTTGTTCGCGTGGGCCGATCACATTCCGACTTACGAGGCCATGCTGCGTGATGGTCGCCTTGACCATGACCGCGAAGTCCAGACCGCGCTTGCCGCTCTCCGGAGTATCGCAGCATGAACGGGGGCGTCGCACAGATGGCCCGCGTGCTGCCGACTGGCCGCGCCGCAGAGTTCCGCCGCCTCCGCTTCAAGGCGTGGAAGCAGGGCGCGAACGGCGAGGCGCACCCGCTCGATTGCGGCAACGCCGAAACGCTCGATCAGGCTTTCGCCAAGGCGCTGCACGGCTGCGCGCACAAGGAACACATCGCGGTCCTACAGACCGATGCGATTTCCGGCGATCAGGTGCTTGCCACCGCCGTTGTTCGGCAGGGCAAGCCGGTCTGGCGTAAGTGCCCCGACACGCTCGTGTCGAAGCAATTCCGCGACCTTTTCGCTGACCGGCAGATGGCAATGAAGGTGCGCGGCTTCGATCCGGTCGAGCCGTGGCGCTGGACGCCGGGCGCCGATGTGGTGGGCCGGCGGAGCGGTGCGATCGAAGGGATCGTGTCGTGATCGAAACCTACAAGCGCTGTCACCGAGAAGAGCAGGAAGCGCACCGCACCCTTGGCCGCGAGCCGAGCGGGATGGGCCCGATGATGGGCCTTGCAATCGGCGTAGGCGCAACCATCGCGGGCCTCGCAGCCATCACCATCGTTCTCGCCTTCATCGGGTGGGTCGTGTCGTGAGTCGAGCCTCCTACATCCTCATCCACCAGAGCCGCGCCGGGACCGCATTCCCGCCCGTGCGCGGCGGTGCCCCCACCATGGAGGAATGGGCCCGGCTCCGCGCCGCCCGCCGCCCATGGTGGAAGCGCCTGTTCTCTGTTCCCCGCGCAGCCTCGCCGATCCCGCACGGTGCGCGCCCCTCCCACATCGAAGCCGTCGAGGCCGGTTTCGATAACGGGGCATCGTCCGATGCGGAATGATGCCGCCCCCTATGCTGAGCGGCCCGTGCGCCCCGTTGCGGTGGCCGGCGCGGTCGACGTCACCCGGCCTGCCGAGGGCTACTATCGGTTTCGCCTTCGCTCGGGTTCGGTCTTCGGCGGTGTGCGCATCTGGTATGGTGCCCCGCTGGATCCGGTCACCGGTGAGGAGCTTGACCGTTCCTGGCGCTGGCAGGCGATGTTCAACGGCGAGCTGATCGATCTCGACCGTGTCTGGCCGACATGCGCCGGCGATCCGATCTCCGAGGATGAATACCGCACGTATTGCGCCCGCCAGCGCTGGGCCGCGGAGAACGCGCCCGGCAGCGCATATGCCGACCCGCGCAAGCGCATCGATCCCCTTTCAATCAACGACCCCCAACTTTTCTAGCCGAGGAGCCATTTGCCATGGGCATCACTACTGCACGCAAGCTCGATGACGAGGCTATCGCCCCGGCGCCGCGCGATCACAACAAGCCGCCGCTCGAAGAGCTGATCCCGCTCGAGTTCCGCGAGCAGTTGACCGCCGAGCACCCTGACTTTTTGGTGATTGTCGACAACCGCTGCGGCGTCGGCGACCGAAGCAGCGAAGGCTATCAGACCGGCGAAGCGGATCGGGCCAAGTGCACCGATCAGGACACTTACGAGCGGTGCGGCAAGCTGGCGAAGAAGCTGCGCGCGATGGAGCAGCACGTCGACGCCACGCACACCGTCGTCAAGGCTCCATACCTGCAGGGTGGTCGCATGGTCGACGCCGAGCGCAATGCGCTGATCGGCAGGATCAAGGCTGCGCGCGAACGGGTGCTGGCTCAGATGGAAAGCTACCTTGAAGCCGAACGCAAGAAGCAGCGCGAGGCCGAGCTGGAGCGTCAGGCCGAACTGCAGCGGCAGGAAGAGGAACGCCGGAAGGCTGCCGAAGTGCTGCGCGAGAACGGCATCAGCGCCGACGTTCTCCCTGAAGCGCCGCCGCCTCCGCCGCTCGCCGCCCCGGCACCGCTTGCCGGTCCGGTCCGCACCGACGGCGCGACGATTTCCTCGGGGATCGAATGGCGCTCGCAGGTCACCGACTACGCCAAAGCCTTCAGGAAGGTGAAGGACGACGCTGCGGTGCGCGAGGCGATCGACAAGGCGATCCAGCGGTTCGTGAAGGCGACCAAGGGCCAGGTCGCGATCCCCGGCGTCACCATCACCGACCACGCGCGCGCCAGCGTCCGCTGAGCCGCGCCAACCATCCAGCCAGCGAACAAAGCAGGAATACCGCCATGCAGTACGTGAAGTGCAAGTTCCGCCCGTCCGACACCCGGACCTATACCTACCAGTGGGATGGCGAGCCGCTCCAGAAGGGCGATGTCGTCAAGGTCGCTGACAACCGCGACCCGACCGCATGGAAGCGCGTCTGGGTCGACGAGGTCACCAGCGAAGCGCCGTCCTTCGCCTGCAAGCCGATCCTCGGGATCTACAACCCGGACGCCGAACCCGCCGACCTTCCGGCAGCCGCCGCGAAGGCGGACAGGCCGGACTGGATCGGCGACCTTCTCGGCGACGAAGCCGAATTCTGATCCCTCATTTCAACCGGAGAAAATGAACATGAATGCCCGTTCCCAAGCCGTCCAGCGCGCCGATGCGCAGATCGAGGAAAGCCGCCTGCGCGCGGTTGCTGCGCGCGAAACGCAGCGCCCCAAGCCCATGAGCGCGCTGGAATCGCTTGCCGCTCGCCTCGCGCTTGATCCCCAGAAGCTGCAGGACACTCTGGCGAAGACGGCCTTCGCCAGCTGCACCAGCTACGAAGAATTCATGGTCTGCGTGATGGTGGCGAATGAGTACGAGCTCAATCCGCTGACCAAGGAAATCTACGCATTTCCGAAGCGCGGCGGCGGCGTGGTGCCCATGGTGGCCTACGATGGCTGGATCAAGATCATGAACCGGCACCCGCAGTTCGATGGCATCGAGTACGAGCACATCGAGGACGAAACGGGCGAGATCAAGGCGGTCGAGGGGATCATCTACCGGAAGGACCGGACCCGTCCGACCAAGAAGATGGTCTACCTCGACGAGTTCAAGATGAACACCGATCCGTGGAAGCAGAAGCCGCGCCACATGCTCGATGTGCGCTGCACCTGTCAGGCGGTGCGTCTTGCTTTCGGTATCACGGCGGGCATCGAGGGCGTCGACGATGCTGACGGCGGTGAAGTGCGGCAAACTTCGACGCTCGTCATGCCCACCTTCACTGGTGCAATTGAGCAGAACGCCAGTGCGCAGATCATCGACCAGCACAACCCGCAGACCGGCGAGGTGCTCCCGCGCGACCCGCGCACCGGCATGACCGAGGTCGACGAGGAAACTGCGCGCGCGCTCGATGCCGGGGAGGGCCGCGAGGATCACCAGTACGGCGATCAGCATGACGGCACGGCGAACAACGCCGCAGACGCCCCCACGCTCGACCAGGCGCTCGAATACCTGCAAGCCGCGCCGACGATCATCGACCTGAACAAGCGCTTCGACGAGGTGAAGGGCTACTTCATCGACGACGCCTACGCAGCACTGAGCGACGAACGCGACGGCTGTGCCAAGCGCCTGCGCGGCGGGAAGGCCTGACCGATGGTGACGACCGCACCTAGCAGCACGGCTGACCGTCTCGCCGCGATGATCAAGGAATTCTTCGGGATCGACCTTCGCGACTTCCCGGAGCCGACGAAGGTCAATCTGATCGCTGATCTCAAGCTCGACAGCCTTGATCTGGTCGAGCTGGTCATGGGGATCGAGGAGGAATTCGGAATCGCGATCAGTGATGACGAAGCCAATCCCTTCGTCACCGATGACGGTGTCACAGCGCCGCACGCGCTGTCCGAGCTGGTGCAGCTAGTCGACAGCAAGCTGGGGAAGGTCGAGGCATGACCGCCGGCGCCATCAAGCCGACCCCGGTGCTCGAAGCGCCCGCCGATTTGATGGCGGCTGCCCGCGCCAATTGCGCTGCGAGGTTGCTGGCGCGGGGCAGCGCCGACGAGGCCGATGCGTTTGCGCGAGGTGAACGGGACCAGAGTTGGGCCATGCGTCACGAAGTTGCGAAGCTTCGGGCGGAGCAGGCGCGATGATCCAGGTTGACCCTCGCGACTTCACACCCGACGCGCTGCGCAAGGTCGCACCGGCCTGCGGCGAGTGCACCGGGCAGGGTGCGAGTGTCGTCGAACTGGTCGGCGGTTCGGTGGTCTATCCGCATCGGCCCGACCTCTGGCAGAAGGATGGCGTCGACCGCTGGTGGTGGCGATGCGAGAACTGCGGTGCCTACGTTGGCACCCACACGGGCACTATCAACCCGCTTGGCACACCCTGCGGTCCCGAAACACGCCGGGCTCGCGAAGCGGCGCACGCCGCGTTCGATCCTATGTGGCGCAAGCGGATGGAGCTCTCCGGCCTCAAGCAGAGCGTCGCGCGCGGCCGCGGCTACAAGTGGCTGGCCAAGCAGATGGGCCTCACCCGGAAGGACTGCCACATCGGCATGATGTCCGCCGAACAGGCTTGGCGCGTCGTCGAGATTTGCCGGGCGCGGGAGGCCGCCTGATGTGCCTTGGCTCCCAAATCCCGGCCACCTGCCGCCCGAGTGCGAGATCTACGACGCCGACGGGCACTGCATCGGCTTCCGCGCCATCCACGTCCGGCTCTTCAACGGGTGGGACAGCCGCAAGGCGGGCGCCGGCCCTTGGCCCGCTCGCAGCGGACGTCCTCCGACAAATTGGAGCATCCGCCGCCCTGTGCCTCACCCGTTCGATATCAAGGAGTTTGACCCGCTATGAGCATCAACCACACCACCGCCGACAACCTGATTGCCGACGCGATCTGGTGGCTCAAGGGCTTCCGTGCCGCGCAGCCTGCCGATGCGAGTGACCCGACCGACAATCTCGGGGCGAGCCTGCTTCGCGTTCGTGAATGGCTCAATCGTCTGCCGCTGGGCGTGAGTAGATTGCTTGGCGCCAATGAGCGCACGTTCGCCTGCGTGATCACCGAGTATGAGCTTGAGGTGATCATCGATGGCTTGCGCAGCAATACCAACGAGGACCGCGACCTAGCGCTGACCAAGGTCCGCGAAATCCACAAGCAGTTCATCGCCGAGTGCAAGGAAGTGACGGCGCGGGTCTATGTCGAGATGCCGTTCTGATGAACGCGATCGCGCTCCCCCTGACCGTTGCTGACATCGTCGCCGAGTACGAGGCGAAGGAAAGCGCCATGGCCGCTGAGATCAAGGCGCTGGAGGATGCCTTCACGCGGCTTGACCACGCGACCACGGTGCAGGGCGCTTACGTCGAACGCGTGGCCCAGCGGCCTTATCTCCACATCGATACGCTGCGGAAGAACCTGCTCAAGTCGGGCTGGCGCGCGGTCTACGATCGCCTGCAGATCGCCAGCATCGCCAGCGCCAAGGACAAGAAGCTGTTCGACCAGGCGCTCGCCAATCCGCCCCCGCTCAGCATCGAAACCGCCAAGGCCACGTTCGGCGACTACCTGATCCGCCCGCGCTTTCACATCCTGCGCGGTCTGGCTGAGGCGTTCACCGCGCTCGATCCGGCCTACAAGTCGCACAGCCGGGTCCGTATCGGCGTGAAGGGCTTGCCGAAGCGCGTCGTCCTGAACAACTGGGGCGGCTTCTCCAGCACCTATGGCCGCGACCGGTTTCAGGACATGGCGAACGCTCTTGCCGCGTTCCGCCGCCAGCCGAGCGTCGAGTGGTGCGAGATGCTCGACATCGACGATCAGCACAAGCTTGGCAGCGATGCCGTGATGAACGGCCGCACCCTGTCGCGGTACAGGTCGGGGCTGGGCGAGGAAAAGTACTACGCCCCGAACCGTGGGCTCACTATCCGCAAGTTCGGCAACGGCAACGCCCACGTCTATTTCGACAAGGACGCCCTGCACGCCGTCAACCGCGCCCTGGCCGAGTTCTATGGCGAAGTGCTGCCGGATGCCGAGCCCGAAGGCGTGAAGCCCAGCGCCAGCACCGCGGTGTCGAAGGACCTGCAGTTCTATTGGACGTCGCCGGAGGTGGCCGAGCGCGCGCTGGCGTTCGCCGGCATTCCCGATCTGCGCCAGTGGGATCGTTACCGCACCAGCCGCCCTGAACCGATGAAGGTGCTGGAGCCGAGCTGCGGTGACGGTCGCATCCTCGACATGCTGCGCACCTATGGTCACGCCGGATACGGGATCGAGTACCATCCAGGCCGCGCGGCCGAGGCGAAGGCCAAGGGGCATTCCGTGCTCAGCGCCAACTTCCTCGATTGCGAGCCGATGCCCTTCGAGGCCGTGGTGATGAACCCGCCGTTCTATGGCCGGCACTACGCCAAGCACGTCCGTCATGCGCTGCGTTTCGTCCAGCCGGGCGGTGTGCTGGTCGCCATCCTCCCCGCCAGCGCCCGCTACGATCACGGCGAGCTTGAGGGCGACTGGGAAGACCTGCCGGTCGCCAGCTTTGCCGAGGCCGGCACCAACGTCCCGACCACCATGCTCAAGATCAGGAAGCCAGCATGACCGACACTATCGAACTGCAGCGGAAGATTCTGCTGTCAGCCATCAAGGCGGGCAGCAACCCGCGCCGCTACTTCAATCCCGACAAGCATGCCGAGCTGGTGGCATCGATCCGGCGCAACGGCGTGCTGCAGCCGATCTTGGTGCGCCAGATCGGATATGACGATGCGTTTGGTGGCGAGGTGTTTGAGCTCGTCGCCGGCGGCCGGCGCTTCCGCGCGGCAACGGAAGCGTTCGGCACCGATGGCCTGATCCCCGCCATCATCCGCACCATGACCGATCAGGAAGCGCTCGAGGCGGCGATCGACGAGAACGATGTCCGCGAAGATGCCTCGGAAACCGAACAGGCCGATGCCGCGACGCGCGTGCTGGCGGCATGCGGGAACGATCGCGCTGAGGCGGCAAGGCGTCTGGGCTGGTCGACCTTCAAACTCGATCGCCGCCTCGCATTGGCCGGCCTTTCCAATGCGGTGAAGGTCGCGCTGGACGAGCGCCGGATCAAGGTCGGCCATGCCGAGCTGCTCGCCGCCGTCCCGGCCGACAAGCAGGACAAGGCGCTGGAGACGATCCTCACTTCCGGCATCGATGTCGCGAAGACGCGCGAGCTGCTGATGCGCGTCACCCAGAACCTTGCTGCGGCGACCTTCGACAAGGCCGAATGCGTCGGCTGCAGCTACAACTCCGCTCGCCAGCGCGCGCTGTTCGAAACGCATGTCGAGGACGGCCACTGCACCAACTCCGGATGCTTTGCCCTGAAGGTCGAGGCTGCGCTGGCTGCGGCTGCGCCTATTGTTGAACCTAATTCCGGAGCGGCGAGTGATGAGGCAACCCCGACGGCTGTGTCGGGTGAGCCTTATCCGAGTACCCCGGATAGCTCGCCTGCTCCACAGCCGGAGCAGGCGAGCGCACCTGCCAAGCCTTCCGCACCGACGACGTCCGCCAAGCCCAAGGTCACCGTGGCTGGCCTCAGGGTGAAAATGGTCGCGACCCGGGATCAGGCTTGGCGGGATGCTGTTGCCGCAGCGATCAGCGAAAGCGCCAACGCGCTGCGCATTGTGGATCTAGCCGCGAAGTGTGTCAGGACCGGCGTATCCGTGTCACCTGACGAAGTTCGCAATCTCGCAGCCGACTTTGAGGTCGACCTGCGCACGACATGGCGCGTCGATGCCAAGTTCCTCGATCAGCTGAACAAGGATGAGCTGAAGTTCGTCGCCGAGGAATGCGGCCTGATCGCTCACATGGGTGCGCGCAAGTTCGCGCAGATCTTCGGCCAGACAACGCAATCGGTCGCCAGTTCGATGCTGAACGCCACCGGCTTCGACTGGGCCGGGCGCCTGCCAAGCGCGATGACGCTCGATGGCAAGGTCGGCCTGTCGCTCTCCGCCGAAGAGCCGCCCGCCGAGCAATTTGCAGAAAGTGCAAAGAACTCCGCCACCCCCGAAACCGAAGAGGCCTGACCGATGCTGATCACCAGCCTATTGCCGCTGCTCGCCCGCTATTCGCTCTGCATCGATCTCGTCGCCGGCGCGGGCGATACTGTCACGCTCACCATCATCCCGCGCAAGGCCGAAGGCGCCAAGGCTAGCCCCGAGGCGGCAGAGGTACGCCCGATCGCGATCACCGCCACCGCAGCCGAGATCGATGCAGAGCTCGCTCTGGGCGAAGCTGGCGCGCTCGGCCAGATCTTCGCCGCGCGCAAGGCCCTTGGCGATCAGCTGGCCGAACATCGCGCCGCGACCGAAGCGGCGAAGTCGGCTGCCAGCAGCAAGGCCAAGCCCGCGCCAAAGGCCCCCGAGCCGAAGGCAGCGCCTGCACCCGCGCCGGTCGTTGCGCCTGCCGCCCCCGGCGAACCCGTCGCCCTGTTCTGAAAGGCCCTTCCATGGAAGTCACCACGCTCACCCGCGTCTATCGCTATGATGGCATCGATCTGCCGGTCCCGCCGCACCTCGCCGGCGATCCCTCGGCCCTGCGCGCCTACCACGCCACGCTCTACCCCGCGATCCTGAACGCGGAGGCGGTCGACCTCGGCGTGTCGAACGGCGCGCTGGTGACCGAGTACAGGCGCGCGGTCGGCACCAAGGGCCGATGAGCATCGTTCCGCCGCCGCCCCGCAAAACCCTCCTCGAATGGATTGAAACCGATGATGGCGACACACCCAGCGACATTCGCCCCACCTGCAGCGACGCGCAGCGCGTCCTTCACGCGGCCATCGCCGTCGGGCCTGTCACCGGTTCGCGCGAACCGCTCACGCCGCCGGCAGGCCTCGCTCTCGCGCCCCTCGGCTGATCTGGCGGGCAGGGCGGTTGCGCTGTCGCCGGCCGTTCCGGCAGCATTCGATGAGCCGCTGGCACCGCACCATAAGCTGCTTGGTCGTTGGCTTGCCGCGCACCAGCCGAGCGACCGGGTGATGACCCGGATGGAAGCGCGCAAGCAGATCGAAGCGGCGTTCGACGCTGCGGTGATGGAGGTGATGGGCGGCATCAATATCGCGGACTTCCGCGTCGCGGTCCTTGCCGGTCATGACGAGAATCCGTCCGCGCCCGCGCTTGCGATCATCTGCGACAGTATCGGTCAGGTTGAGCTTGGCTGGATCGAACAGACGAATGTGCTGGCGAACACGCTCAAGGGCAGCGTCGCCCCGTTGGGCTGGCGCGCGCGGGCCTACAAGGCGCTGGTCGACACGCTCGCCGCCGCGCTGCCCCTGTTTACCTACGACGAGATGTTCGATGAACTGGCGGGGATGTACTGGGATGGCGCGACCGATGATGGCAGCGCTGCCGAAGCGGCAGAAATGCTCGGGCACGATCCGGATGACATCATCCTGCCGTCTCAGGTCCACGCCAAAAAGCCTGACTTCATGCTGGCGGAGAATGCAGCGCCGTTAAAGGACCTGCCGCTTGCGCTCGCCGCGATCCTGCGCCGTCTTCACAAAGCCCACATCGCGCTGACAGCGATCAGCGAGGGCAATGCCTGGTACTTCGACCACGAGCATCTGATCGAATACGCGCCGGAGTACGAGGACGCTG
Source organism: Novosphingobium sp. (assembly GCF_027486195.1). GTDB lineage: Bacteria > Pseudomonadota > Alphaproteobacteria > Sphingomonadales > Sphingomonadaceae > Novosphingobium. Next base: position 9,017 of record NZ_JAIXPP010000013.1, on the reverse strand, counting down.
CGTACCTGCCGCCGATGACACTTGTGCCGGTCGATTTCTTCGCCGCTGAGGTCGACGAAGTAGGGCGCATGGGGATGGAAACCATCTTTCAGAGCGCGGCAGGCCTTTGCCCGATTACCGATGTCGCCGCGATCGATCGCTGGTTTGCGACGTTGCGCCTCGGCGCCGAGCTGCTGACAGCCGCGCAGGACCTGATCGCATTCGAACCTTTCGCCGAACGGAGGCGCGCATGACCGTCTCGACCGAGTTTCAGGCAACAGGCGGTGGTCTGATGCTGGACAGCGCCATTCTGCTGTATCGCACACCCGGTGGCCACGGCGCGGCCGACGCGTTCGCCAGCGTGCACAGCATCGAGGATCAGGACGGCCGCCCGGCAATTGCCGCTGGCGAGCCGCTGACCCGCGCGCACCTGCGCCAATGGACCAAGCTTCTCGGCCGCGCCGCCCCGCCGGAAATCCTGCCCGAAAACGTGCTGGTCGCGCACCCTGACATGCTGGTGTGGTGGATCCCCGAACGCATCCGCGCGGCGCACTTCGCGATCAGCAAGCCAGCCGACGATCTTAAGGCGCTGCGCCAGCGGACGACTGTCGCAGTGCCCTATCCTGCGCACTTGCTCATTGCCACGCGCGGGCGCCTCGGCGTCTACGCCCTCGCGGTGAACAAGCGGCCGACCGCCGAGACTGTGGCTTATCACTCGCCGGTGCTGAACGTCTTCATCAGCGGGTCGCTGTGCTGGGGCAACATCGCCAAGCCGAAGGCGCTCGCGGTGGCATCGATACCGCAATACGAGGCGGCCGTATTCGACTCCTGGTCGACGCACGCCAACCACGGGCAGGATCAGGCGATCACGGGGAAGGGCGGTCTCGTCCGCCTGTGGGACGCTCTCGCCGCCAGCAAGGCAAAGACCTTTCCTGTGCGGCGGCTCAAGCCCTTCACCGTGCACAGGCAGCCGCTGACAGTGGGCAAGCTCATCGCGGGGAGCGCACGATGATCGTCGCCTCCGATCCGACCGCCGCCGCCGTGCTTGATGCGGTCCCCTGCTACCCGGTGCCGCCGACGGGCGGCTCACCCGCCATCGATGCCCTGCGCACCGCGCGCACCGGGCATGGCTTTATCGTCGGCGACGATGGCATGATGCTGATCCTGCGCCGTCCATGGCTGGAACTCGATTACCGCGTGACCGAGGGGCCGGAGTGCCATGCGCCCTACGGCGGGGTGGGCCCGGATGCTCTGCACTTCCGGTGCGGGCCCATCCCCGGCGTCCTGTTCACGCAAGTGCTGGAGCACTTCGCGGCGGCTCTGCCGAACGAGGCGGCAGCGTTCATCCTCTGGCACGAGCAAGCGAGGACGTTCCGCCTTGAATATCCGGACATCGATGCTGCCACGCCCTCGCGGCTTGTCTACCGGCCGCCGGTGCTGGCGCAGGGCTGGCATCTAGTCTGCGATCTGCACAGCCACGGCGCGACGGCGGCGTTCTTCAGTTCGACCGATAACGCGGACGATGCCCACAGCACCAAGATCGCGATCGTCGCGGGCTCGCTTGCCCGGGACGATGGCCCAACCTTTGCCGCGCGGCTCTGCGCCGGGGGCATGTTCCTGGAACTGCCCGGGCTGCCGTTCGAGGAGGCAACCGATGCAGCCTGACAACCGCCACTACCTCCCTGCGAAGCTGCAGGACCGCGCGCTCAAGGTGCTCCTCGTCGGCTGCGGCGGCAACGGCGCCCAAATGCTGATGGGCTTGGCTTCGCTCGATACGGCGCTGCGCGAGATCTCGTCGCGCTCGCTCGATGTCACCGTGGTCGACGACGATGTGGTGTCCGAGGCAAACCTCGGCCGCCAGCCGTTCTACCGGTGCGACCTCGGCAATTCGAAAGCCCGCACCCTCGTCGAGCGCATCAACATCGCCCATGGGCTGAACTGGCGCGCGGTGCATGGGAGGGCGCCGGCGGCGGTGAGCGTCGGCGGCTTCGACATGGTCATCACCTGTGTCGATACCGCTAGCGCGCGCCGCGCCATCGGGGCTGCCTTTGCTGAGAAGCTGGCCGCTGATCGCTATCAGCCGGTTCCGGCCTACTGGCTCGACCTCGGCAACCGCGCATCAGATGGCCAGTTCCTGATCGGGCAGCCGTCTGCGCAGGCGATCGGCAAGGACGCGCCGCCGCGCCTGCCCACCGTGCTCGAATACTTCCCCGAGCTAGCGGACGAAAGCATCGCCGAGGACGACGCGCCCAGCTGCTCCGTCGCCGAAGCGCTCGAACGGCAGAGCCTCTTCGTCAACCGCGTCGTCGCCAGCCACGCCTTGGCCCTGCTGTTCGAGCTGCTCGGCCGCGGCTCCATCGGCCACGCCGGGGCCTTCATCAACCTCGCCAGCGGTCAGGCCATGCCGATCCCGCTCCCCATGATCCCAGCCGCGCAGGAGGCGCAAGCAGCATGACCGAAGCACTTACCACCGCTCTCGAGCCCTACGCCTCTTCGCAGGCCACGGCCGACATCGAGAAGCTGCTCGAGGCGCTTTGGGCCAGTGATGAATGGCTCCCCGAGGCTCACGAACCGATCCTTGCCCGCTGGCGCGCCGCGCGCGGCGAGGCGGCATTCAGCCCATGGCGCTGGTGGGCAAAGGAGGCGGAGGCCGAGAGCTACGAAAACGAGTGTCTGACTCGCGCTGATGCGATCGCGTGGGCGCGCAAGGAGTATCCGGGCAAAGCGATCACCATCATCGAATGCCGGTACTTTGACGACGCCTTCAACGACGAGGAGATGATCTGGTTCGCGGAGAGCCGGAACGAGGAAACTCTTCCGGGGGAGGTGGACTGATCATGGCAACCAGCAAGATCGAATGGACCGACCGGTCCGATTGGAACCCGATCCGCGGCTGCACGCGCATCTCCCCGGGATGCGGTGGGCCCGGTGATCACGGCGGCTGCTACGCCGAGGCGATGGCCGCTCGCTTTTCCGATCCCGGGCAGTGGGGCCATGGCTTCGCTGAGCGCATCGCAAAGGGTGGACGTTGGACCGGCGAAGTGGCTGTTCAATGGGACCGCATTTACCTTCCACTGCGTTGGCGCAAGCCCGCGAAGATCTTCGCCAGTAGCACGAGCGACTTCTTCCATGCCGCCTTGCAGATGGAGGACGTCGCCCAGCTGTTCGGCGTTATGATCGCGGCTCACCACTTGCGCGGCCATACCCTGCAGGTGCTGACCAAGCGTGCAGACGTCATGCGGGCGTGGCTCAACAATTCTGAGTTCTGGGACATCGCGAACGCGGCGGCCTGGGTGCACGTCATGGAGCGCGTCGATCCGCTCGACCGGCGCAGCGACGACGCCCGCGCCAAACTGGACGACTACGGCCCCGAGAACCCGCCACCCGGCATCTGGCTTGGTGTCAGTGTCGAGGATCAGCAGCGTGCGGACGAGCGCATGTATGACTTCCGCAACACCCCTGCGGCTGTGCATTTCGTAAGCTACGAGCCCGCGCTCGGGCCGGTCGATTGGTCGGGCTGGAGCTTTGTCGACCAGATCATTGGCGGCGGCGAAAGCGGGCCGAAGGCGCGGCCAGCTCATCCGCAGTGGTTCCGCGATACCCGCGACTGGTGCGAGGCTTTCGGGGTGGCCTACTTCCACAAGCAGAACGGCGAGTGGGTGTCAGTCTATGATCGCGACCGCGATGATCCCGAATGGAACAAGGTACCGAAACCGGGTGACTGGGATCGTAAGCGCTGGCTGAACCTCGCAGGAGGGCAGGGATTTCACGGCGACAAGCTCAACATGATGCTGAAGGTCGGCAAGAAAGCCGCCGGCCGGCTGCTCGATGGCGTCGAACACAACGGCTTCCCTGAGGCGCTATCATGAGTACCGATGCCATCACCATGCACATGGCCATCGTCGGCGCGTCCGGTTCGGGCAAGACCGTCACCGCCAAGGGCTACGCCGAGGCGCTTCTCACTGATCGCCGCCACGTCTGCATCATTGACCCGACTGGCGCATGGTGGGGCCTGCGCAGCAACGCCGCCGGTGATGGCCCGGGCTTCGACATCCCTATCTTCGGCGGCGCGCACGGCGACGTGCCGATCGCGGTCGACCAAGGTGAGGCCATCGGCGCGATCATTGCGGACGGGGTGTCCGCCGTGGTTGATGTCTCCGGCCTCCGTACCGGTTCCGAGCAGCGCCGCTTTGTTCGCGACCTGTTGCGCCGCCTCCGCGCCAAGTCCGATGGCAACTTCCACCTGATCGTGGACGAGGCGGATGAGTTCGCAGCGCAGAAGCCGCGCGACGACTTCGGTTACGAGGCCGGTGAAGAGCTCATCTGGATGGCGAAGCGCGGCCGACTGGCTGGCTTCGTGCTGATGCTGATCACGCAGCGCCCGGCCTCGATCGACAAGGAAGTCCTCACGCAGGCGCAGACCCTCGTGGTGCACCAGCTCGTGGCGCCGGTCGATCAGAAGCCGGTGCTGGACTATCTGCGGGACAATGCCTCCACGCACGAGTTTCGCGCGGTAAAGACCACGCTTGCGTCTCTGGAAAGGGGCAAGCGCTACGTCTACTCGCCGCGCCTTGCCATGTTCGCTCTTGGCATGTCTCCGGCGCTGACCACTTTCGACAGCAGCCGCACCCCGGCGCCGGGAGAACTGGCGACCCAGCCTAAGATGCTGGCGCAGATCGACCTGGGCGTGATTCGGGCGGCGCTCGCTCCGGTGCGGCCAGCCTCCGCCGCCGATTCCAAGCTGGCCTACGAGGCTGGTGCGGCGGGGGGCGGGTTGCTGGTCGAGAAAGACCGGCAGATTGCCGACTTGATCCGCGCGAACGCCGAATGTGCGATGGTCATCAGCGACCAGCTGGACCAGATTTTTCAGATGAGCGAGTGGGCGGAGAAGATCGTCGCACTCGCCAAAGAGGTCCCTGCAAGTGGGCAGCGGAAGGCCGGTGAGGAGACTGCCGGCCAAACAGAGGGGCATCAGGCGATGATGTCGGCGACCCCGAGGGCGAAACCTCAGCGTCAGCGGAAACAACCGCAGGAGGTGACAGCCGGAGAGACGGCAACCGCGCTCAACGCCTCGGCACGCAAGATGCTCGACATGCTGGATCAGATCAGCCCGGCGCGCGTGCCTTGGGGCTCGCTGGCGGCCATGGTCGGCAACAAGGCGCGGGGCGGCAGCTTCAACGCTGCGCGGAAGGCCATGCGAGAGAGCGGCCGCATTATCGAGGATGGGGATACTGTGCGCAGCGCATGGCTGGCGACGACTGGTCTGCGGCGAGATAAGGCGTTCGCGCTGTGGTCGGATGTACTGAGCAATCCTGCACCACGAATGATGATTGCGCTGAAGGAGGAAGGTCCGCTGACACGGGCTGCGCTCGCTGCCAGCCTCGGCGTCGTCCCGCGCGGCGGCAACTTCAACAACGGGGTCGCGCAGCTTCTCCGCAACGGCGTGGCGATTGATCGCGGCGGCGTTCTGCACCTTGCCGATCCGCTGCCGGGAGAAAGTGCATGAGCTACGACCAAATCACACGCGATATTGCGATCAAGTGCAGCGATGATGTCTGCGCGGCGATCGATCGCAACATGGCGCTCGTCGACGATCCGATGAGCAAGACGATGGTAGCGATGATGGCCGCTGGTCGGGCATTCGCGATCCCCGCAGGTTTGTTGGCCGCAAGGATAGGGGCAGAGCCCGATACCGTCACCGAAGTCCTTATCGAGCGCATCCGTCCGATCATCGCCGATGCGATCAAGGCGATTGCTGAGCGGGAGACAAGCCGGTGACCACCAAAGGCATCATCTTCAGCGCGCCGATGGTCAGAGCGCTGCTCGCAGGCACCAAGACGCAAACGCGGCGGCTGCTGACTAGCGCGCGGGTATTTGGCACGCCCCACGCACCTGCATTCACTCTCAAGGGAGAGGCGATGGTGCGGGCGCTGCAAGGCGCTGACCGCTTTCGCCACCTCGGCGGGGATGGCTGGCTGTGGGAGGCCGACGCTTTCGAATGGCAGGCTCCGGCCGAGCGCACCGGATGGATGGCGCATATCGGCTATGCCCCCGGCGACCGTCTCTACGTGCGCGAGGCGTGGGCCTGCCATTGGGCGACCAATGATCAGAAGCCCCGCGACATTGACCCGACCCTATGGAGCGTGCGCTATGCCGCTGACGAGCATATCCGACCGGCTGCAAAGGACGGCAGTCGCGCGCTGCCGAAGCAGTTCACGAAAGGTCGCCCTTCGATCCACATGCCGCGCTGGGCTTCGCGCCTCTGGCTCGATGTGACCGAGGTTCGCGTCCAGCGGCTGCAGGACATCAGCGAGGCGGATGCGATCGCTGAGGGGATCGAGCGAGGGCGCCACCCTGACACCGGCGAGGTCGAAGGCTGGCGCGACTACGAGACGATCCACGAGGGTCGGCACAAGGGCGCTGCCCATCCCCATGCCATCATTCCCTACGCTGAGCCGTGGCGCAGCTATTCGAGCCTTTGGGACGAACTGCACACCGATCCGGGAACGCGCTGGGCTGATAACCCGTGGGTCGTTGCCTACAGCTTCACCGTCCATCACGGCTACGTCGACGAGGTAGGGAAATGACCAGCTATTCCACCTGCATCAATTGCGCTGCCGACAAGGCGACATGTGAACGCAGGGAGCAAGTGCGCGCTGCGATCAAGGGCTCGGGGATCACCTCGGTCAAGTTCAAGTGCGACAAGCGCCAGTCCATGTTCCACGTCGGCCAGCGTGTGGCTATCACATGGGAGGTTTCCACCGAGGCGGATTACTCGCTTGACGAGACGTGGCCGGGGACTGTCGTGCGCGAGAACGGCACACGCTTTGTTGTCGCGGTGGATGATGTGCCTAGCGACGAAGGAACGCCAGCGCGCGACTACATCAGGAACGATCGGCTGTTCGTGAAGGTGTCGCCTCAGCGGCTCCGAGCTTTGGACGAGCCAGATCGCCCCATCTGCAATTTCTGCGAGCGGGCTCCCAGCGTTGGCGAGGCCTGCAAGGATTTCGACCGCGATCTCTGGTCGCACAACAGCGGCTATCCGAGCGGATGCCTACTCGGGGAGAGCGCCCATGGCTGACCCCGTCGCCATTACCGAGCGCAAATGCGAGCGCTGCGACACCATCATCCGGCACAAGCACGGCGGCCTCTGCGCAGCCTGCCTCTCCGACGACATGGACTCTGACGAACCCGAAGAAATGGACGAGGACGAGGCGTTTCTCTCGTACCAGTGCGGTTTCATTCCCGGCCATGGTTGCACATTGGCGGGCACAGAGGATTGCGACTGGGAATGCCCTCGTGGGAGGGCAGCATGAGCGAGCGCTTCACCACTAGCGGCAAGGAGATCCTGCGTGACGGCGAGCACTTCGCCGATATGGCGACGCCCGGCGCGGCAGTTGCGGCGGCGATCATGTTCAACCGCGGTGTTCTGGTCTGCCAGAGCGTGACCGAGGCGGAAATGGCGGTGCTGCGCGAGGAGCTTTGGGGATGACGGTTCCCGCGCGCATCATCCAGGACGACATGACCCGGGCCTGCAAGGCGGTCGCTGCGGCCGGGATCGAGCGCGCGCGGATCGTGATGGATTTGGCGAACGCGAAGATTGAGATCATCATCGGCGAATCGGAACCGCCGCAGCCGGCATCCGACAACCCGTGGGATCAGGTCTGATGAACCGCAAACGCATCCGCTCGAACAAGTTCCTGCCGAAGTACGTGACGCGGTTCGACAGCCAGCACGGTGCGCCGCGCTATCGTTTCCGGCACAAGGATCTACCGGGCGGGTACTTCAAGGCGGAGCCTGGGACAGAGGAATTCCGGCAGGAATATCATGCCTTCCTGCATCCCGGCGAGGTAGAGGCCCCCGAGGTTGCGCCGCGTTACGCTGCCGGATCGATCGATGACATCGTATCGCGGTATGTGTCAGTGCCGGAGCGCCTTGGGCCAAGCGAGGTCACGCAGTCGAAAATCCGCGCCATCCTCGAGGACTTTCGTGAGGGAGTGACGCAGACCGGCCTCAGGATCGGCACCCTGCCGACCGCTCGAGTCACGTTCGAAGCCATCGACAAGATCGTCGCGCGCAAGCGGGTAAAGACGGGCAAGGGGAACAAGACGAAGGGCGGGGTTCACGCTGCGCAGAAGCTGCGCAAGGAGCTGGTCCGCCTGTTCGATTTCGCGGTGAAGTCGCGGATGATCGACCACAACCCGGCGGCGCTTGCCGAGAAGGTCAGGCTGACGGTGGCCGAGCGCACGGGCGGCTTCCACTCGTGGACCGAGGACGAGATCCAGATGTTCCGCGATCACCATGCCCTCGGCACCCGCGAGCGCCTGGCTATGGAACTGATCCTGTGGACCGATCAGCGCCGGTGCGACGTAGTGCGCATGGGCAAGGCTCAGATTGTCGACGGCTGCCTTCCTGTCGAACAGGAGAAGACCGGGGCAACGCTCTGGATCCCGATGCCGCCGCAGCTCCTTGAGGCCGTCATCGCGATGAAGCCGTCGGACACCAGTCCGTTCTGTTTCCTGATGACGAAGCGCGGTCAGCCGTTCCGCAAGGAGTCGTTCGGCAATTTCTTCAAGAAAGCGTGTGTCGATGCCGGTCTGCCTCATTGCTCGGCGCATGGCCTGCGCAAGGCGACGCTGCGCCGCATGGCCGAACTCGAAATGGCAAACGAGCTCATGAAATCGGTGAGCGGACAGAAAAGCGACAAGGTTCTCGCGATCTACACGCGCGCGGCGAACCAGAAAAAGCTGGCTAGCAGCGCGATGGATACCCTCGCGAAGTGGGAAATGAGTGCTCGCCAAGCGCAGGAATTGGTCGGTCGACAAGCTCTCGCGAACGACTGAATATGTCTCACCACCTCAGATGGGTGAGACACAAAGGTCCGATAAACGGCGGAAATGCGGGGTTTTATGGAAAGTAGTGGCTCCCTGAGTAGGATTCGAACCTACGACCACTCGATTAACAGTCGAGAGCTCTACCGCTGAGCTATCAGGGACCAGACCCGGATGCCCGGGGCAGGTGCGCGCTAATAGCAGGCG
>NZ_JAIXPP010000030.1 GCF_027486195.1 Novosphingobium sp. | reverse complement strand
CAGGAGCACTACGAGACCGCCCGCCGCGTCCAGGAAACCCTGCAGAAGTACAAGTCGCTGCAGGACATCATCGCCATTCTCGGCATGGACGAGCTTTCGGAAGAAGATAAGCTGATCGTGGCGCGCGCGCGCAAGATCCAGCGCTTCCTTTCGCAGCCGTTCCACGTGGCCGAAGTGTTCACCGGCATCTCGGGCAAGTTCGTGCAGGTCGAAGACACCGTCCGTTCGTTCAAGGCGGTGGTTGACGGCGAATACGATCACCTGCCGGAAAGCGCGTTCTACATGGTCGGCGGTATCGATGATGTGATCGCCAAGGCCAAGAAGATGGCTGACGAAGCCTGATTGATCTTAAGCCCCTCCCGCATGCGGGAGGGGTTTGGGGTGGGCCTAGCGCTTCACCCCGGCCCACCCCCGACCCCACCCGCATGCGGGAGGGGAGTAGAGGTTCAAAATGTCGCTCCACTTCGAACTCGTTACCCCGGCCCGCCTCGTCCGTTCGGAAGAGGTGTTCATGGTCGAAGTCCCCGGCTCCGAAGGCAACTTCGGCGTGCTGGAAGGCCATGCGCCGTTCATGTCGACGATCCAGGACGGCGCGCTGCGGGTCTATCGCAGCGCGGGCGCGGCGCCCGAGGACATCCGCATCACCGGCGGCTTCGCCGAAGTGAGCGAGAAGGGCCTGACTGTGCTGGCCGAGCACGTCGAGGGCTGATTTCAGCTTGCCGCGGTTTGCCAAGGGGCCGGTCCGTTTGGGCCGGCCTTTTGCGTTTGGGGGGACGCCCCACCTGTTCGTCATTGCGAGTGTAGCGAAGCAATCCAGAGCCGGCGTGCATGACGCTCTGGATTGCTTCGTCGCTGCGCTCCTCGCAATGACGAGGTGGGAGAATTTGATAAACTGCAGTTCAGCTTTTCGCGGCCCGCCCCTCCCCCCGTCGGGGGAGGCTGGGTGGTGGCGCGCGGCGCTTGCCGGAGAGGCTGGTTACCCCTCCCCAACCCCTCCCCGAACGGGGCGGGGCTTTCAGGTCGCGAACTTTTTTCGCTATTTCACATAACTGAACTTTTCAGCCTGATGAAATTCAGGCATGGCGAATCCGTAATCGCATTCCGGGAGAGCCTTGCCATGACCCAGTCCCTTGAATCCGTGATCGCCGGCCAGAGCGATCTCGTCCACTTCCTGCGCAACCAGCAGGTTGGCCCCAACGTTTATCCCGGCGTGCCGGCGGAGTATTCCAACTGGCGCGCCGAGCAGTGGGCCTGGGGACACACCGCAGTGCTCTACAACCAGTCGTACCACATGGTCGATCTGGCGGTTAAGGGCCCGGACGCCTTCGCCATGCTCGAGCATCTCGGCATCAACTCGTTCAAGAACTTCCAGCCCGAGCGCGCCAAGCAGTTCGTGCCGGTGACGCCCGATGGCTACGTGATCGGCGACGTGATCCTGTTCTATCTCGACGAGAACCACTTCAACCTCGTCGGCCGCGCGCCGACGATCGAGTGGGTGGAATACCATGCCGCGACCGGCAACTGGAACGTGACCGTGGAGCGCGACGAGCGCTGGGCGATGCGCACCGACGGGAAGCGCAATTCCTACCGCTTCCAGGTGCAGGGCCCCAATGCGATGAAGATCATCGAGAAGGCCATCGGCGCGACACCGCCCGAGCTCAAGTTCTTCCACATGTGCCGCCTGACCATCGGCGGCAAGGAAGTGCGCGCGCTGCGCCACGGCATGGCGGGGCAGCCGGGTTTCGAGCTGTTCGGCCCCTGGGGAGATTATGGCGCGGTGCATGCGACGCTGGTCGAGGCGGGCAAGGAATTCGGCATGGCACTGGTGGGCGGCCGGGCCTATTCGTCCAACACGCTGGAATCGGGCTGGATCCCCTCCCCCTTCCCCGCGATCTACACCGGCGAGGCGCTGGCCCCCTATCGCGCGTGGCTGACAGCCAATTCCTATGAGTCGAAGTGCTCGATCGGCGGAAGCTGGGTGCCCGAGACGGTCGAGGGTTACTACACCACGCCGTGGGATCTGGGTTACGGGCCGTTCGTGAAGTTCGACCACGAGTTCATCGGCCGCGCCGCGCTCGAGAAGATGGCGGCGGCGGGAGGCCACCGCACCAAGGTGACGCTGGCGCTCGACAACGAGGACGTGATGCGCGTGCAATCCTCCGCGCTTTCGCAGGGCGAGCGCGCGAAGTTCATGGAGTATCCGAGTTCGGTCTATTCGATGCACCCGTTTGATCAGGTGCTGAGCGGCGGCAAGCAGGTCGGGCTTTCGACCTGGATCGGCTACACCGCGAACGAGGGCAAGTTCCTGACGCTCGCCATGATGGAGCCGGGCTTTGCGGAGCCGGGCACTGAAGTGACGCTGCTGTGGGGCGAGCCTGACGGCGGCACTTCGAAGCCCACCGTGGAGCCGCACGTGCAGACCGAGATCAAGGCGGTTGTCTCGCCGGTGCCTTATGTGGCGGCGGCGCGCGACAACTATGCGGAAGGGTGGCGCACGCGGAAGGCCTGAGCATTCAGGATTTCTCGCAGAGACGCTGAGGGAAAGAAGGACGCAGAGAAGACAGAGCAAAGGCGGCTGCGCCGCAGGCTTTCTTCCTTCTCTGCGCTCTTCCCCTTTCTCCTCCGCGTCTCTGCGAGAACCCTCTTCCTGCCCAGCAGCACGCACAAATTTAGTTTGTACTACTAACATTATCTGGCAGAATGTCCGCAACGAAAACACGCGAGGATGCCATGGCCGCCAACAATACGATCACCTTCTATGACCTGGCGCTGAGCACGGGGGCGACGATCAGTCCGTTTGTGTGGGCGACCAAATATGCGCTGAAACACAAGGGCTTCGATATGGATGTGGTGCCCGGCGGGTTCACCGGCATTCTGGAACGCACCGGCGGCAAGACCGAGCGGCTGCCCGCGATTGTCGACGATGGGGAATGGGTGCTCGATAGCTGGGGGATCGTGGAATACCTCGACGCGAAGTATCCGGATCGCCCTGCGCTGATCCCGCATCCTTCAGTCGCGGCGACGCTAAAGGCGCTCGATCACTGGTTCTGGAATGCCGCCGTCGGCCCGTGGATGTTCTGCTTCTGCGCGGACTACCGCGATCTTTCGCTGCCGCAGGACCACGAATATGTGACCCATAGCCGCGAGAAGATGTTGGGGCGCAAGCTGGAAGAGGTACAGGCCGGGCGCGAGGAGCGGCTGCCGAAGATCTCCGCCGCGCTGGAGCCGCTGCGCGCCGCGCTGGGGCAGAGCCTGTGGCTGGGCGGGGATACTCCCAACTATGCGGATTACCGCATTCTGGGCGGCATTCTGTTCACCGCATCGGTGTGCAAGACGCCGGTGCTCGCCGAGGATGATCCGCTGCGAGGCTGGATCGAGCGGTGCCTTGATCTCTTCGGCGGTCTGGGGCGGCATCCGGGGCTGTTTCCGCTGTTCGGTCTTGCGCAGCCGGAGGAGGGGCCGGACTTGTTCAACCGCGCGGCGGGGCAAGGCGGGATCTACAAGCGGAATACCGGGCCTGCTTCAACGAGTGCGGAAACGCAGCGGATTACGGCTGGGATGAAGAAGTAGGGGCCCCTCCGACCCGCTTCGCGGGCCACCTCCCCATTTGTGCTTCGCAAAAATGGGGAGGACCTAGGAAAGGGCCCCTGCGGCGCGCATCAGTGCTGCCCGCACACGGGCCTCCAGCGCGGCATCGAAACGGACGGCGGGGATGGCGACGCTGAAGGCGCCGACGAAGGCGCCGTCGATCCGCGCAGGGACCGCAGTACCGACGATGCCGACGGTGGCTTCCTCGCGCGCGACGGCCATGCCGTCTCCCGCGATGCGTGCGATATCGGCGCGCAGATCGGCCTCGCTGGTACGGGTGGCGGGGGTGAACGCGGCGCGGGTGGTTTCGGCGAAGTAGCGGGCGCGCTCGGCTTCGGACAGTGCAGCGAGGATCACCTTGCCCGCCGCCAGCGCATGGAGCGGCCGCTGCGTGCCCGGATCGACGGCATAGCGCAGCGCCTGATCGCTCGCCTCGGTGACGAGCGCCTCAACCTCCCAGCCGCGCTGGACCATGAACGAGGCAGTCTCGTTGAGCTCTCCCTTCAAGGCGCGAACGAGCGGGGCGACGCGGTCTGCCAGCGGGAGCGCATCGGGGGCGGCGCGCAGCCGGTCGAGGCCGGGGCCGGGCAGATAGCGCCGCCCTTGTCGCACCAGATAGCCGCGATCGGCCAGCGTGGTGAGGAGATAGGACAGGCTGCTCACGGGGATGCCGAGCGCGCCGGCGATTTCCTGCGCCACCACGCCCTGCCGGTGCGCGACGACAAACTCGATCACATCGAGCGTGCGCAGCGCGGACTTGACCGGAGGGGCGGCGGGGGATGTGGCCATCAGGGCGCGAAGGTAAGCGATCCGCGCCGTTCGGCAAAGCGCCAGCCTTCGGCTGTGCGCACAAACCTGTCGTGGAACGAACCCACGAGCGGGGCGGCAGCGCCTGTGAACAGCAGCATCGCGCTGACGCCGCTGGCCCTATCCGCGCTTTCGACGGTGATGACAACATTGCTGCACACATGGCGCGTGGTGCGCGCCGGACGTGACTTGAAGGCCGCAAGGATCGCCTCGCGCCCGTGGATCGGCGCATCGGGCGCGGTGGGGCGGACCATTACGCCATCCTCGGCATAGAGCGCCGCCACCTCATCCCAGCGCGCCTCGTCGTTGAGGTTGGCGTAGAGCGCGATAAGGCGGGCGCAGTCATGTTCCGCCGCGCGGCGCTCCTCCTCCGTCATACCCGCGCCGCCGCGATATCCGCACCCTCGCGCAAGTTGCGCAGCTTGCGCCAGGTGACGATGGGATCGATCTTGCCGTAGCCCGCGAATGTGCCGAAGCCGCAATCGGTGCTGCCGACGACCCGATCCGGCCCGACAATGGCGGCAAAGCGTTCGATGCGCTGGGCAATCAGCTCGGGATGTTCGATGTAGTTCGAGCAGGTGTCGATCACGCCGGGGGCGAGGATCTTGTCGGAGGGCAGCTTGGCGTCTTTCCACACCTTCCATTCGTGCTCATGACGCGGGTTGGCGGCTTCGAACAGCACGGTCGAAGGGCGCGCCTTCAGCACGATATCGATCACGCGCTCCAAGGGAATGTCGTGATCGTGCGGGCCTTCGTAGTTGCCCCAGCACACGTGCATCCGCATCCGCTCGGGCGGAATATTGGCAGTGGCAGCATTGAGCGCCTCGACGTTGGCGGCGGCGATCTTGAGGAAGTCTTCCTCGCTCATGTCCTGATAGCCGGTGTGGCGGCTCATGGCGAGATCGGGGCAATCGAGCTGAAGGTAGAAGCCGGCGTTCACGATCGTCTCGTATTCCTCGCGCATGGCATCGGCGAGATCGGCGAGATAGGCCTCGTGGCTGGGATAGTGGCGGTTGACCTGGAAGGCGGTGATGAGGCCGGGCGAAGCGGCGTTCATGAAGGCCTCGGTATCCGGCCCCGCATGCATGTCGAGCGCGGCGCGGAAGCGGCGGATATCATCGTGGAGCGGCTGGAGCGAGACGAGCCGGACATCGCCGATGCACGAGGCGCGGACGAATTCCTGGCTGCCCATGATGGCCGAGAGCTTCTTGGCAAGGTTGGGCACTTCGGCAAGGTCTGCCGCCGGCTTGCGATCGATATGGCCGCCGAAACCGGAGAGGCGCTCGATCATGTAGGTCGAGTAGCCGACCTTGCCGAGTTCGCCATCGGAGACGACCGAAACGCCGGCCTCCACCTGCGCCTTGACCGCGGCATCGACGGCAGCGGCAACGGCGGTATCGAAGGCCTGCGCATCATAGGCCTCGCCCTTGTCACGCGCGAGGAGCAGCGGGGTGAGTTCATCGCCGCGCGGCAGGCTACCGACGTGAGTTGTCTTGATCTTGGCCATCACACCGCTCTCCATTTCATATCCATGAACTTTTCATAGTGAATGGAGCGGGCGTGGCAAGCCTGAGCTGCGCCGGAAAAGCAGCTTTTGCGCGGGCAATCAGCGCTTGGCGGCGGCGACAAGTTCGGGATCGGACAAGGCCTGCCGGACCAGCGCCGCGTAGAGCGCGTTGTACTGGACAAACGCCTCGTCGATGGCGAGCGCGCCGATGATGCTCGAATGCCACTTCGTCTCGGCCCGGTAGTCCTTGGCGAAGATGGGCTGGCCGCCGCGCGAGAGCGTGATCCTTGCGCCGAGTGAGCCGCCGCCGTTCTTGATATCCTCGCTCGCGCGGCTTTCGGTGAGCACGCCGCTGAGCTGGAGCGGAGCGGCTGGATCGAGCTTGCCCGCCGCTTTCAGCTCCGTCTCGAACGTGGCGCCGAGGAATTCGGCAAAGTTGCGGCCCTTGGGTGGGTGGAGGATGCCGAGCCGGATCGATATGCTGTGGCCAACGTCCTTCGAGGCCGGCGCGAACGGGCCCAAGGCCATCGCCGGCACGTTCTGGTTGCGCAGAATGCGAATGGTTTCGAGCGAGGGTGGAAGCTCGACCACGGGCGCGGAACAGCCGCCAAGGCAGGCCGTGGCAGCCGCGATCAGCGCCAGCCGGCGCAGGCCGGCCCCGCACATCCGTTCAGCGCGGGAAGGCGGGATCGGCGACAATGTTGTTCACGCCGCGTGCAAGGACCTGACGGACCAGCACTTTTACCGCCTCGTCTGCGTTCTTGTACTCGGTGCCGGGCACCTCCACATCCTTCTTGCCGTACTTGGCGTAAAGCTCGTGCTTCACTTCGGTGTGGATCGGTGCGGCACCTGTGGCCGGCACATAATCGATGCTGACGACGTAGTGATCCACAGCCAGCACACCGCCGAACAGGCCAAAGCCGAGGCCAGCCCCGAAGGCCTGCTTCTTGGTCTTGTCGAGCTCTTCCTTGATCACGAGGTTGTTGAACTTGATGCTGATGATCGCGCCATTGGCGGTCGGCGCGTTGGTCACCTCGCTGAAGGCCCCGGTTCCCTTGAGGTCTTCCATCGCCCAGGGCGTGACGACCTTGGTCGCCTTGGCATTGGGTTTGCCATCGCGCTGAAATTCGAAAATCACCTGCACGGGCTGCGGCGCAGCGGGCGTGACTTTCTCTTCGGGCTTCACCTCACCCAGCGCGTTCGCCACGTAGAACTTCATCGCCTGCGCGGCCTGCGGCAGCGCGCCAAGCAGGCAGGCCAGTGCCGCCACGGCCATGAACTTCGCCCAATGCCTGCGCGGCAGGCGCGTCCGAATTGCCATCAGGTATTCCCCCCATCGTGTTGTCGGATGGCAGGGTATCACCGGTCCGCGCTCGCTCAAGATGTTTTGGCACCGTCTTGGCAAAACGATCAGCCGCGCTCCTCGCCGGGGCGGCGGCCGGTCATGCGCAAGTAGAAGCGCGAGAAGTAGGACGGATCGTCGAAGCCGAGTTCGCCCGCAACCTGCGTGGCGGTGGCGTTGGTGTAGCGCAGCAGGCGCTGGGCCTCCAGCGCGAGGCGGCGGTGGATCAGGTCCATCGGCGAGCAGCCGAGCTGCGCCGCGGTGAGGCGCGAGAGCGTGCGGCGAGTGAGACCGAGCGATGCGGCGTAGAAATCCAGATCGCGGTGCTGGCGGTAGTGCAGCTCGATCAGCTGGCGAAAGCGGGTGAGGCGCTGGTCGTCGCGCGGGGCCTCCCCCGCCCCGCCCTGATCGCGGCCCAGCGTGCGGATCAGGCTTTCGGCGAGCGCGAGGAACAGGGGGTCCTGCTGCTGCCATTCCTGCTGCAGCGCCAGCATCTCGCGCGCGAGCCATAGCGCGCGGGCGGCCGCTTCGGCCGAGAGCGGCGCGATCCCGCCGCGCGCGAGCATGGCGAGCAGCGGATCTGCGGCCCCGGCTGCGCGTGTGGAAAAGTCGGTGGACAAGGTGAGGACAAACCCGCGCGTGCCCTGACGGAAGCGGAAGCCATGGACCGCAGCGGCGGGGACGATGACCCGGCCCGGCGCCTCCAGATCGGTGGTATCGCCTTCGAGCGTGACGCTGGCGTGTCCCTCCTCTACCAGAAGGACCTGCGCGAAGTGATCGTGGCGATGAATGCCTATTTCCCAATCGTGGAGCGCACTGCGCTCTGCAATCGTCTCGATATGGGCGAAGCCGCCGGCAGCTGCGGCATGTCCTTCACCATAGAGCGCATAGCGGGGGATCGCCTCAGACATGTCCCGAAAGTACCACGTGTTTGTCCTTGCCCTGTCTTTCGTTCATTCGCCCCGCCTGTCAAATGACGAAATGTGATCCGCCATGGGAGCGGGCGGTTCGGGAGACACGATCATGCACACTCAGGTCGCCATCATCGGCGCGGGCCCCGCAGGCCTTCTGCTTGGCCATCTGCTGAAGACCGAGGGCATCGACTGCGTGCTGATCGAACGGCAGCGGCCGGACTACGTCCTTTCGCGCATCCGCGCCGGGGTGCTCGAGCAGGTGACCGTGGGGTTGATGGAGCGGCTGGGGCTCGATGCGCGGCTGAAGGCCGAGGGGCTGGTGGAGGAAGGCTTCAATCTGGCAGACGGCGAGCGGCTTATCCGCATCGACGTGGCAAAGTTCACCGGCAAGACCGTGACCGTCTATGGCCAGACCGAGATCACGCGCGACCTGATGGAGGCAGCGCCCGGGCGCGGGCTTGAGATGGTCTACGGCGCCGAGGACGTGGCGCTGCACGATATCGAAAGCGATGCGCCTTCCGTCACCTTCCGCCGCGATGGCCGCGAGGAGCGGCTGACCGCGCGCTTCATCGCCGGGTGCGACGGGTTCCACGGCCCCTCGCGCAAGGCAATCCCGGCTGCTGTCGGGCGCGAATACGAGCGGGTCTATCCGTTCGGCTGGCTGGGCATCCTCGCCGATGTGCCGCCGTGCAATCACGAGCTGATCTATGCCAACCACGAGCGCGGCTTCGCGCTTGCCTCAATGCGCAGCATGACGCGCAGCCGCTACTACATCGATGTGCCGCTGACCGAGCGGATCGAGGACTGGAGCGATAACCGGCTGTGGGATGAGCTCGCGGTGCGGCTGGGGCCTGAGGCAGCGGCGAATATGGCGCGGGGGCCTGCGATCGAGAAGTCCATCGCCCCCTTGCGCTCCTATGTGTTCGAGCCGATGCGCCACGGCAGCTTGCTGCTCTGCGGGGACGCGGCGCATATCGTGCCGCCGACCGGCGCGAAGGGGCTGAACCTGGCGGCGAGCGATGTCCATTATGCCGCAGAGGCCCTGTGCGGATATTTCAAGCGCGCGGACAACGATGCGGTGGCGGCCTATTCGGCGCGCGCGCTGGCGCGGGTGTGGAAGTGCGAGCGGTTCAGCTGGTCGCTGACCAAACTGATGCACCGCTTTCCCGAGGATGGCCCGTTCGAACGCGCGATGCAGGTGGCCGAGCTAGACTACATCGCTTCGAGCGATGCCGCGCAGGCGAGCATTGCCGAAAACTACGTGGGGCTGCCGGTCTGACCTTCGCAGGTTGAGCGGGCGCTGTCATATCGTCATGGAGCCGTCACACTAAGGCGACAAAGAACCGGACCGGGCCACTTGCCCGAACATGTGGAAACCGGTTCCGATGCGGCAGATCGACATTCTCCTCACCGAATTGCTCCCTGGCGGCCATGACAGCTTTGTCCATGGCGATCTGCGCGTCGTGTTTCATCGCTGGAACTGGATGGCGCCGCTGCCGCTGCTGGATGGCAGCCCCTGGGCGTTCATCGGCTGGCTGCTGCCCGAACTGTCCGGACTGGAATTGTGCCGCCGCCTGCGCTGCGATTCGCAGACCGAGGCGGCGCATATCACGCTCGTGCTGGAAGAGGACGATGCCGATGCGAAGCGCCGCGCGCTGCGTGCCGGGGCGGACGACTACATTCTCGGCCCGATCGACCGCGGTGCGGTGCTCGACCGGGTGCTTTCAGTGCAACTGCCCGAGCGCGAGGCCCCTGCCCGCGCGCTGCGGCTGGGCGATCTCGCGCTGGACCTGACGGCGCTGCAGGCGCGCTGGCGCGAAAAGCCGGTGCCGCTGATGCCCAATGAGCTGCGCCTGCTGCGCTATCTGATGGAACAGCCCGGCCACGTCTTCAGCCGCGCGCAGCTGATCGGGGCGCTGGGCAAGAAGGACCAGCCGATCGACGAACGCACTGTCGATGCCTGGGTCAGCCGCCTGCGCCGTGCCCTGCGCGAGGCAGGCGCGGGCTATCCGCTGCGCACGGTGCGTTCACTGGGATACGTGCTGGACCGGCCCTAGGCTCTGACGGCCTAATACTGACCTGCTTTCCGTCACCCCGTGCTTGACACGGGGTTGGGCTTTTCTTCCGGCGTGCCAGCAGCAAAGAAAAGCCAAGCCCCGTGTCAAGCACGGGGCGACGAGTTGGTGATACGCGGAAGTGTCGCGCACCCTCTCCCCTGAAGGGGAGAGGGCTTTCCTGGTAGCAGTGCTGCCTTAAAGATCGTGACCGACCTTGATGCCGAACACTTGCGGCTTGATCGGGTAGAACCGCCGTCCGGCACCGCAGATCGACGGCGTGCAGACCGTGTTGATGCTGAGGATGCCGCGCTTGTCGAACGCGTTCTCGATGAAGGCCGAGACATCGAAGCCCGAGACCTTGGCACCCAGCGAGAAGTCGAACGTCTCGAACCCGGTGGTCCGGCCGAGCAGGTTTGCCTCGTTCGTGGTGAGATAGGAGCGCGTGCCCGACTGGTGGTTGAGCGTGCCCTGGACGAAAGCCTTGGCCGAGCCCAGATCGAATTCGTAGCGCGCGGTCATGTTGCCCTTGAACTTGGGCTGGATCGGCAGCGGCGTGCCCTTGGGCGCGGCGACCACACCGAGGGTGCAGTCCGGGTTGCCGTTGGCATCGAACGAGCAGAAATCGGTGGTGAGCTTGCCATCGATCAGCGCGCCCGAACCTGACAGGTTGAACCCGCCAAGGCGCAGGTTGAAGTCCATCTCCGCGCCGTACACGCGGGCATCACCCGCGTTGTAGATGTTGGTGACGCCAAACGAGCCGACCGGGCTGAGGCCGTACTGCAGGTTCTTCCACTTTTCGTAGAACAGCGCGGCGTTGAGGCGGAACTTGCGATCGAACCACGCGGTCTTGAAGCCGAGTTCGTAGTTGGCCAGCGTATCGGCGACATACGGGTTCACGTTCGGGCGGCGGTTGTTGCCGCCGGGGCGATAGCCGGTCGAGTAGGTCGCGTAGACGAGGTGGTCAGGATCGAACTTGTAAGTGAGGTTGACGCGGTGCGTCTCGCCGCTCTGCTTCGCCTGACGGTCGAAGTTGTTGCAGACGCGGTCGTCAGCGACGACGGGCACGCAGTTGCCGGCGGTGATGCCCGACTTGAAGCCCGAGAAGCCGATGAAGGTGTTGTTGACCTTGAACACGCGGATACCCGCTGCCAGCGTGAGCTGCGGGGTGATATCGAACGAACCATCGGCGAACGCGGCATAGTCGCGGTCAACGCGGTAGGCGCGGGTGGCGAAGAGGTCGTCACCCGCCTTGGGCACAGCCGGCGAGTTGGGAATGCCGGCGAGACCATTGATGTAATAGTCCGCCACGATGCGGTCGGTCTGGCGCTGGTAGAACACGCCAGCGACGAGCTTGTAGCGCTCCCCGGTGGGTGAGCTGATGCGCAGTTCGTGGCTCTGCTTGGTGTACTCGTCGTGGTTGTGGACCTGCTGCGTCGGATCGAGGAAGCCGCCGTCCGCAGTCGCGAAATAGGTGTAGAAGCCGCCCTGGAACTGGTCGTAGGCGACCGAGTATTCCGAATAGTCGGCCTTGTTCTCGACCCGGCGATCGAAGTAGCCGCCCGCGTAGGTGAGGTCCCAGTTGCCGATCTTGCCGTTGATGGTCATCGTCGCGAGCGCCCAGGCATCGCGGTTGTAGCTTGGCCCGAAATCGGTAACCTTGAGATCGCCGTAGCGCGGATCGAACAGGAACGAGCCGCGCGTCGTCTGGTGCTGATAGAGCACCGAGGGCTGGATGGTCCAGTTGTCGTCAAGATCGACCTTGAGGGCGGCACGGCCGCCGGCGGTATCGGTCTTGTTGACGTTGTCCTTGACGAACTTCGCGTTGTTGACGGTGACGTTGGTGTCCGGATTGTCGTCACCCAGCGTGAAGGTGCGGCTACCCGGAATGCTGTCGATATAGCCGCCATCGTGCTGGTAGAAGGCCATGACGCGCAGTGCCGCGCGGTCGCTCAGCGGGATGTTGACGAAGCCTTCGACGCTGCCGCCGCCGGTGCCCTTGCCGACCTTGTTGCCCGAAACGTCGATGCGGCCGGAGAAGCCCTTGGTGTCAGGCTTGTTGGGAATGATGCGCAGCGTGCCGGCAAGCGAGCTCGAGCCGAACAGCGTGCCCTGCGGACCCGAAAGCGCCTCGACCCGGGCGATATCGTAGACGTGGAGGTCGACCGCGCCGGCAATCGTGGTGACGGGGACTTCGTCGACATAGAGCGCGGCGGTGGGCTGCGAACCGCCGTGGAGGCCGTCGCCGCCGCTGGTGATGCCGCGGAAGGAAAGTTGCGTCTGGCCGGGGCCGAACGACTGGAAGCTGACGCTGGGGAGCACCTTCGCGTAGTCGTCGAAGCTGGCGATGTTGAGCTGGTCGAGCTTCTGCGTGCCGAGCGCCTGGATCGAGATCGGCACGTTCTGAAGGTTCTCGCTGCGCTTCTGCGCGGTCACGATGATTTCGGTGCCATCGGATGCGGCGGTGGCTTCGCCGGCGGCCTGAGGGGCGGCCTGAGGGGCGGTCTGTGCTAGGGCCACGGGTGCCGCGAACGCTGCGGTCGCCATGAGAATGCTGCGCGAAACGCGCGAGTAAGCCGTCTTCATATTATTTTCCCACCTCTTTGGTCCCCCGGGACGGCAAAGACCGTGGTCTGACTTGGCGATAATTTCAACAGTGTTTCAGCGATGTTGCGCCATGCCCCGGCATGCGTGACCGATTTGCAACGTAATATTGCCCGCGCCAGCTACGCCCCCTCACCACCCTTGCGGGGCAGCGGGATAGGCGGCCAGCACCTCACCCAGCGCGGACTTGAGCGGATCGAGGAACGGTTCGAACGGCTTCCAGGCTTCGGTGCCTTCGCGGAAGATCGGACGGCGGACCTGTTCGGAGCTGGGCGTGCGCACGGCGCGCTCCGTTTCGTAGAAGGCGAGGCAGGCGGGCTCGAACGGAAGTCCGCAGGCATCCAGCAGCGCGCGCACTTCGGCCTCGGTATCGTCGACCATGCGTTCGTAGATCACGCGGTGGACCGCGCCCGGCATGACGCGATCGAGATGGGCCATGAGGCGGACATAGTCGCGGTAGTACGTGCCCATGTCCTCCAGCGAATAGGAAAAGCCCTGCCCCCGCGCGAAGTGCTGCTTGAAGTTGGAGAAGCAGCACGAAAGCGGGTGGCGGCGCGCGTCGATGATCTTCGCGTTCGGCAGGATCAGGCGGATGAAGGCGGCGTGGAGCCAGTTGTTCGGCAGCTTGTCGATGAACAGCGGACGCGCGGTGTGGCGCTGGACGCGGGTGCGTTCGAGGTATTGCTCGCCAAGGTCCCTGAGCTGTGCGGGATCGATCGCGGCAAGGTCGTGCGGGTAATTCTCGAGCGTGCGGGCGAGGATGCCGATATCCGGCAGTTCGCTGGTGCCTTCGACCTGGCTGTGGCTGGAGAGGATCTGCTCGATCAGCGTGGAGCCCGCGCGCGGCATGCCGAGAACGAAGATCGGATCGGGCGCGGGGCAACCGGCACCGGCATGGCGCGCGAAGAGATCGGGTGTGGCGACCGCGATGGCGGCATCGACGGCGGCGGTGGTGTCCGCCGCCTTGTAGGCGAGGCGCTTCTTCCTGAGCGCGTTTCCGGCGGCATAGTGCGTGAAGGCGGCATCAGGCTCCGCGCGGTCCTCGTGCGCCTTGCCGAGCGCGAAATCGAGGTGCCAGCGATCTTCCGGGCTGATCTTCTCGTCAGCCAGCGCGGCGCGCATGGCGGCCATGTCCTCGTCGCTGAAGCGCACGGTCTTGAGGTTGGCGAGGCTCCACCACACTTCGCCGAGGCCCGGCTGGATCGCGAGCGCGCGGCGATAGGCAGCCACGCCTTCGTCCAGCCGCCCGACGGTCTTGAGCAAGTGGCCGTAGCTCATCCAGACCTTCGGCTGGTTGGGCGCTTCCGCCAGCACGCGGGCATAGAGCGCGAGCGCCTCGTCAAACTCGCCGATGCGGCCATAGGCGGCGGCCTGCAAGTTGGCGTTGCCGAGATTGTCGGGATCCTCGGTGGTGACCTGCGCCAGTTCCTCGAGCGCTTCGGTCACACGTTCGGTGCGATAGAGCACGAGCGCGAGATTGGCGCGCGCGGCCGTGAAATCGGGGGCGAGTTCGATGGCACGGCGCAGCAGGTTCTCCGCATCCTGATAGCGGCCGATGCGCCCGGCAAGTTCCGCGAACAGGCGGATCGCGCGAACATCGAACGGGTTTTCCTTGAGCAGCGCGCGCAGCAAGGGCTCGGCCTCGTGCAGCACATTGGCGTTCATCGCCATGGCGGCCCGGACGAGGCGGGGATCGTAGCTGCGGACGTGTTCAGGGGGGCTGGCCATTGTGCGCGCAACAAACACGCGTGACGCGGCGCGATCAAGCGTTAGTCTGCAAAATTCGGTTGGCCAGCGCAGTGCGGGCCGCTCTGGATTGCTTCGCTTCGCTCGCAATGACGAAGTGGGGGACGAAGGGGGGATCGGGAAGGATCAGTAACTTCATGACGGCAAAGCCCCGCGGCCTCAATTTCTGGATGGTGCTCGCGCTGTGCGTGGGCAACATGGTCGGCTCCGGCATCTATCTGCTGCCTTCCACACTGGCACCCTTGGGCACGAACCAGTTGCTCGGCTGGATGGTGACGATTGCCGGAGCGACCTGCCTTGCCGCCGCTTTTGCGCGGATGGGGGCGCGGCTGCCGGGGTCTGGCGGGCCTTATGCTTATGTGCAGGCGGCGTTTGGGCCTTTTGCGGGGTTCATCGCGGCGTGGAGCTATTGGGTTCTGCTGTGGAGCGGCAACGGCGCGATTGCCGTGGCGGTCGTCAGCAATCTCAGCCTTGTCGTGCCGTGGATCGGCAAGACTCCCGGCGTGCCTGCCCTGCTTGCCGTGGCCTGTGTGTGGGGAATGACCGCGATCAACATCCGCGGCGTGCGCGCGGCAGGCGCGTTTTCGGTAGTGACGACAGCGCTCAAGCTGCTGCCGCTGGTGCTGCTGATCGGCCTTGCGCTGTGGTTTGCCGCAAGCGGGACGCCGCGCGTGGTGCAGCCGCCCGTCTCCATCGCGCCGGGGGCGATTGCGACAGCAGCGGGGCTGACGTTCTGGGGCTTCCTTGGTCTTGAATCCGCGACCGTCCCTGCCGGCAAAGTGGAGAATGCGGCGCGTGTGGTGCCGCTCGCCACGATCATCGGCGTGCTGCTGACGGGGGCGGTCTATTTCGGGATCAGCCTGGCGTTCTGGGCCTATATGCCGGCAGCCGAGGCGGCGGCTTCCCCGGCCCCGGTGGCGGATTTCCTTGGCCGGACGTTTGGCGGGAACATGGCTTCGGTGGTGGCGGTATTTGCTGCGATCAGCGCGTTCGGCACGCTCAACGGGTTTATCCTGCTGCAGGGCGAAATGCCGCAGGCGATGGCGCGCGGCGGGGTCTTTCCGCAGTGGTTCGCGGCTGACGGAAAGCGTGGGACGCCGGTGCGCGCGCACGTGGTCTCCTCGGCTCTGCTGAGCGCGGTGACCTTGCTCAACTATGGTCGGGGCCTTGGCGACCTCTTCCAGTTCATCGCCTCGGTGAGCCTGGCGGCGGGGATGCTGGCCTATTTCATGAGCATGCTGGCGGCGATTCGCCTGCTGCCGCAGGAGCGCGGGCTGATCGTGATGGCGCTGGGCGGCGCGGCGTTCATCGGCTGGGCAACCTGGGGCCTGGGCGCGAGCGCGGTGGGCTACGGGCTGGGGCTCGTGCTGGCGGGCGTGCCGGTGTACCTCGCGGTGCGGCGGGGGCAGGAGCTGGCGGCGGCATGAAAGCGCGGTGGTGGAAGCGGTTGTGGCTGCGCTATCTCTACTATTTCAAACAGCACTGGATCATAGCAGGCACGATCACGCTGTGGGCCCTTTGGCTCATCGTGCAACTGGGCATCCAGTTGCTGCCGGTGGTGCTGGAGTTTCTGGTTGAGTTCGTGATGTCGTTGATCGCAGCGGTCTAGGCGGCTGACGGGCGCGCTTGGTGGCCGGTCCACGCCGAGCGCGCCATGACGGCGGCGGCATAGTAGACCACGCCGATCACCAGCCAGCGCAGCATGGCAACGTCCATGTTCTTGACCACGAAGGCAGCGACAAGGACCGCCGGCAGGCCGCCGAGGATGATGCCGGTGACGACCTTGAGGTCGATCTCGCCGATGCGGATGTGGCTGATGCTCGCCCCGGCGCCGGCGATGGCCGCGCTGCCCGCCATGACCGGGAACGCATAGCGCGGGTCCATGCCCATCAGGCTGAACATGATCAGCGTGGGCGCATAGTTGCCGATGCCGAAATTGACGAGCACGCCGAGCGTGAAATTGACCGCGAAGGCCAGCAGCATCAGCGGAAATGGCAAGGTGGAGGCGCTGCCGCCGCCCGGCATGAGGTGGAGGTTGATGGCGAGGAAGATCGTCGCCGCAATGACAAGTCCGAGCGCGACGGTGAGCTGCACCAGCCAGACCGCAGCGCGGGTGACCAGCTGCGCTCCGAGCAGGGCACCCGCGAGCAAGGACAGGATGCAACCGACGAGGAGCACCGGATCGACGTCTGCGCCGAGCAGCAGCAGGAAGATGATCCCCTGCATGATCGAAGGCCCGGTATGCCCCACCAGCAAGGTGCTGGGGATCAGCTTGTCGGGCAAGAGATGGCGGAACTTCACCCATGCCGTGGAGGGCGCGAACGAGCCGATGCCGAGCGTATCGAAGAAATTGGTAACCGCACCGAGCAGCGCGGCTTCGGCGCCGGGCACGATGCGCTGGGCAATCGCGGCACGCAGCAGCACGAACAGATAGAAAAGGGCGGTCAGCCCGAGCAAAACCAGAAGCGCCGCCAGCATATCGTCTTCCCCCTGCCCCGAAGGCGCGAGGCTAGACGAATGTGGCGGCGCTGCAATGGCTTGGCATCATTCACTTCGCGCGGTGGAGGACCTTCCACAGCGTGCCGCGATCGCGGATGATTTCTGCCGCAGCGTTGTGGCCCGACGCGCCGGTGACGCCGCCGCCGGGGTGGGTGCCGCTGCCGCACATGTAGAGGCCCTTGATCGGCGAGCGATAATCACCGTGGCCGAGCACGGGGCGCGCGGCCCAGAGCTGATCGAGCCCCATGTTGCCGTGGAAGATATCGCCGCCGATCAGGCCGAACTTGCGCTCCAGATCGAGCGGCGAGTGGATCTGCCGCGCGATGACCGCGTTCTTGAAGTTGGGCGCGTGGTCGTTGACCGTGTCGATGATGAGGTCCGCCACCTTCTCGCGCACGTCGTCCCAGCTCTGGCCGTCTTTCAGCTCGGGCGAGAACTGCTGGCAGAACAGGCTGGCGATGTGCTGGCCCGGAGGGGCGAGGCTGTCGTCGATGGTGGTGGGCAGCTTGATCTCGATGATCGGCTTCTTCGACCAGCCGAACTGCTGCGCATCGATGAAGGCCTGGTCCATGTAGTCCATGCCCGGCGCGATGATGATGCCGGCGGTGTGGTGCTCGGCCTTTTCCTTGCCCGGAAGCACGGTGAAATCGGGAAGCTCTGACAGCGCGACGTTCATGCGGAACGTGCCCGAGCCGGTCTTGTAGTTCTTGATGCGGCGGTTGAAATCGGCGTCGAGGTCGCTGCTGTCGACCAGCTGGCGATAGAGCAGCGCGGGGCCGACGTTGGCAGCGATGGTGGGCGCATAGAGCTCCTCGCCGCTTTCGAGCTTCACGCCCTCCGCCTTGCCGTTGTTGACGAGGACCTTCGAAACCGGAGATTCGAGGCTGATTTCCACGCCATATTCGGCGCAGGCGCGGGCCATGGCCTGCGTGATCGCGCCCATACCGCCGACCGAATGCCCCCACGCGCCGAACTTGCCGTTCACTTCGCCGAACACGTGGTGCAGCAGCACATAGGCCGAGCCGGGGGTGGAAACGCCCGCGTAGTTGCCGACGACGGCATCGAAGCCGAACGCGGTTTTCACATAGTCGTTTTCGAACCAGCCATCGAGGAAATCGCGCGCGGACTTGGTGAAGATATCGAGCAGATCGCGCTGCACATCGAGGCCGAGGCCCGCAATCGGCCAGCCTTGCTGCGCCGCCGAGAGCAGCGAGCGGACGCCGCCGCCGACATTGGGCGGCGTTTTCAGCGCGATATCGCGCAGCACCCCAGCGACCTTTTCCAGCGCCGCGTCATAGTGCTGGTAGGCCTCGGCGTCCTTCTTGCTGAAGCGCGCGAACTCCGCCTCGGTGCGGCCTGCGCCGCCGCCGAGCTTGAGGTAGTCGTTCTCGAACGGGAAAAAGTTGCTGATCGTGCGCTCGATGATGCGGAAGCCACGCTCGTGCAGCTTCATGTCCGCGATCACCTTGGGGCGCAGCAGGCTGACGGTGTAGCTGGCGGTCGAATTGCGGAAGCCGGGGTGGAATTCCTCGGTCACGCAGGCGCCGCCGACGATGTCGCGCCGTTCGAGCACGCGGACCTTCATGCCGGCGCGGGCAAGATAGAAGGCGCAGGTGAGGCCATTGTGGCCGCCGCCGATAATGATCGCGTCGTAGCGATTGGACATGCGATTACTCCCGTTATTCAATGTTATGCTCTCTCCCCTTAAGGGGAGAGATACGAAGGCTTGCGAGCTTGCTCGCTAGCCGGAGTTGAGAGGGGAGTGGGGCGTTTGTTCCCTTCTCCCAACCCTCTCCCCTGAAGGGGGGAAGGCTATTCAAGCCTTCGACCACCCCGCCGGCGGAGCCTTGTGCAGCCTTGCCTCAGGGGTCAGCGCGCGGATCTTGCGGGCGAAGCTGCGCAGGCAGACCTCGCTCTTGCCGATGGGGCCGGCGCCGTAGGTTTGCGAATGCATGCCCTGTTGGACGCGCTCGATCAGCCAGGTGTCTTCCTTGTTGACCACGCGGTTGATCCGCCAGTTGGCATAGCGGACCAGCTTCATCGTGCGGCTTTGGTCTGGCAGCGCATAGGCCATTTCGCGCAGCAGGCAGGTGGTGGGGCTGATCGGCAGCCACTGCATGAAATCGATCTGATCGGCGTAGATATCGAAGGCAATGTTGGGCCAGAGCTTGAAGTAGAGCCAGCGGCGCTGGCTTTCCTCGGGCAAGTGCTCCGCGCGCGGCAGGTGGGCCTGATAGAAGCGTTCCCAGAACAGGCTTGAGGGCCTGTCGACCAGATCGCCCTTCAAGCGGTCCACCCAATCATCCGCCTCGATCTGGTAGGACTTGCCGAAGATGCGCGTGAGGCCGTCGTGCGCCACAGGGATGTGGAGGTTATCGGAATAGTTGTCGCCGACGTTCTTCCAGTTCACCTCGCGCGGGCGCAGGCGCATGGTGCCCATCGGCTGCATGTCCTCGAACCGGTAGGGCGCGATTTCAGCCTCGTGCGGGGCCATCATTGCGCTGGGCGTGGGGAACACGCCGGGCTTGAGGCAGACCCAGACGAAACCGCGCCAAATTTCGAGCGCGACGGGGGCGAGGCCGTTTTCTTCAAGCTTCAGAGCGGGATAATCGGACTTCATCGGAACGCCGGTGAGGCGCCCGTCCGTCTCGTAGACCCAGGCGTGGTAGGGGCAGACGAGCTTCTTGGCGCAGCCTGCAGTGCCTTCGACCAGCCGCATCGCGCGGTGGCGGCACACGTTGGTGAAGGCGCGCACTTCGCCATCATCGCCGCGGAGCACGATCACGCTCTCACCGATGTAGTCGATGGTGCGCCAATCGCCCGGGTTAGGGATCTCGTTCACATGGCACACGATCTGCCAGGAAGGGCGGATCACCCGCTCCATCTCGAGCGCGTGATATTCGGGATCGGTGTAGAGCCAGCCGGGCAGGCTCCAGTCCGCATCAGGATCGTGCTCGCTGGCGGAAAGCGCCGGAAACGCAGACTGGTGGCCCATACCGAATCTCCAAGGGGGTCAATAAAATGCTTGTTGGACGATCGTACAACAACGATTAGGATACGCAAGATGAAAGCGCCCTCCCCGCATCAGCCCGCCTTCCGCCGGACCCGCCCCGACGCGCGGCGGCTCGCGCTGATCGAGGCCTGCGCGCGGGTGATGGCGCGCGGCGGCGCAGCCGGGGTGAGCGTGCGCGCGATCGCGGTGGAAGCGGGCGTTTCGCCCGGCCTGGTCAGCCATTATTTTTCAGGAATCGAAGCGCTTGTTGCGGCGACTTACGCCCATGTCGAAGGGGCTGTGGGCGAGACGCTGGACCATGCGGTGGAGGCGGCAGGGCCCGATCCGCGCGCGCGGCTCGATGCGTTCGTGACGACGACTTTCGCACCGGCAATTGCCGATCCGCAGCTGCTGGCCACCTGGATCGCGTTCTGGAGCCTCGTCACCGCGCGGCCCGCCATCGCCGCGCAGCACGACGAGCAATATGCCGGATCGCGCGCGCGGCTGGAGGCGCTGCTCGGCGCTTGCGGCGTGCCTGCAACCGAGCGGCGGCGCGCGGCCATTGCGGTGAGCGCGCTGCTCGACGGGCTGTGGCTGGAGCTGTGCCTTTCGCCCGGCTGCTTCAGCGCCGAGGAAGCGGGCGATATTGCGCGCCGCTTCCTCGATACCCTTATTTCGCCAGATCGGTGAGCAGGCTCAGGTAGTAAGTCACGCCGGGGCGGATGTTTTCCAGCCGCACGCGTTCGTTGAGGCCGTGGGAGAATTCCTCGCTGTCCTTGGTGAACAGCGGGCTGGCACCATAAGCGGGAATGCCCAGCCGGCGGAAATACATGCTGTCGCTCGCACCGGAGCTTTGCGAAGGGACCACGGCGATGTCCTTGCCCCAGGCCTTGCGGATCGCCTTGGTCGAAGCGGTGACAAAATCCGCGCGCATGGGCGAAGCATCGGTTTCGAACGAGCCTTCGGTCACGTCGATGATCTTCACTTCGGGCATGGCGATCACGCGCGCGAGCTCGTTCTGGATCTCGACGAGGGTGTGGCCGGGGAAGATGCGGCAGTTGATGAAGGCCGCCGCACGCTGCGGCAGCGCGTTGAGCGCGTGGCCGGCATCGGCCATGGTGGGCACGCAAGTGGTGCCGACCTTGCCGACCGTGGCCGGATTGGCGCGCAGCACGGCGATAGCGTTCTCGTCGGCGATGTTCGCGGCAAAGGCGCGCATTGCGGCGGCGATCTTCGGATCGGGTTCGAACGCGGCGGCCTGCGCGAAATAGCCTTTGGTCAAGGCGTTCTGTTCGGCGGGGAACTTGTAGGCCCCCACCTTGACCAGCGCCTGCGCGAGCTGAACGATGGCGTTTTCCGGGCGCGGGGCTGAGCTGTGGCCACCCGGGTTGGTGACTTCGAGCTTGAAATCGCCGTAAGTCTTCTCCGCGCCGTCCCACGACCAGTAGATCGGCTTGCCGGTCTCCTCATCCAGCTTGCCGCCGCCGGCATCGGCATTGATCACCAGTTCGGCGTTCTTGAGCTTTTCGGAGAGCAGGCCGGTGGTCTTCATCACCGTTTCCTCGTCACCCGAAAATTCGATGACGATGCTGCGGCGCGGCTTGAAGCCGGAGCGGCGCAGTTCGATCAGCGAGGACAGCGCGACGGCGCCGTTGAACTTCATGTCGGTCGCGCCGCGGCCATAGAGCACGCCATCTTCGACCACCGGGGTGAAGGGATCGCGCTGCCAGTCCGCAGGCTTGGCCTCGACCACGTCCATGTGGCCAGAGATAACCAGCGGCTTCAACTTGGGATCGCTGCCCTGCCAGGTGGCGATGATGTAGGCGGTATCGTCCACCGGCGTGATCTCGATATCCGTCGCTGCCCAGCCGCCCGCAATCAGCGCCTGCTTGTAGAGATTGGCAACGTCGATCGTGCGGTTGTTCTCCCCGCGCACCGAGCGGATGGCGATGGATTTCGTTGCCAGATCGAGCACTTGCGCTTCGGCAGCGGGATAGCCGGCAGGCGCGGCGGCCAGCACAGGCAGCGGGGCGAGCGCGAGGATGGAAGCGAGATGGAAACGAAACTTGGTCATGGGGTGGCAGGCTCCTGATGCGGAGCCTTGCTGGCGGGGTATGGATGCGTGCGCAAGATGTTTTCTTGAGCTTGGCGCGGTCTGAGCGGGGAGTGCAACGGCGCGCGCTACTCCCAGACCTTCGTCATTGCGAGCGCAGCGAAGCAATCCAGAGCGTCAATGCAAAACCGCTCTGGATTGCTTCGTCGCTTCGCTCCTCGCAATGACGAGGTTTGGGACGAGGTTTGGGACGAGGTTTGGGGTTTGGTTCGGTTCGGTAGTTTGGGGCGGGCTATACCGCCCCTGCACTCAGCCCTTCACCTTGGTCACGTCGAAAGTTTCCAGCCCCGGCTTGAAGCTCTTCTCGTCGAGGAACTGGCGGGTGGCTTCCTTGCGCGCGGCGGCGCCGCCGAAGCTGTGGAGGGCTTCCTGCGCGCGGATCTGGTATTCGAGGCCGTTGTCGTAGGTCATGTCGACCATGCGGCGCATCGTCCACTTGGTCGCGCGCAGGGCGTGGCTGTCCTTCTTTTTCAGCACGTTGGCGATCTCGAGCACGCGTTCGCGCAGCTTTTCAGCCGGAACGGCCTCGGTGACGAGCCCCTGTTCCTCGGCCTGCTTGCCGGTGAGGTTTTCGCCCATCATCGCGTGGTACATGGCCTTGCGGAAGGGCATGAGTTCCTGCGCGACCTTGGATGCGCCGCCGCCGGGGAGGATGCCCCAGTTGATTTCAGACAGGCCGAACTGCGCGTCTTCGCTGGCAATCGCGATGTCGCAGCCAAACAGCGGGCCATAGCCGCCACCGAAGCACCAGCCGTTGATCATCGCGATCGTTGGCTTCTCATACCAGCGCAGCCGTTCGAACCAGCCGTAGCTTTCGCGCTGCGACTTGCGGATCGCGCCGAGGCCGAGCGCCTCGGTCTCGCGGAAGTATTCCTTGAGGTCCATGCCGGCAGTCCATGCCTCGCCTTCGCCGGTGAGCACGAGCACGCGCACGTCGTCGCGGAATTCGAGTTCTTCCAGCACCGCCTTCATGCGGCGGTTGAGCTTCGGGCTCATGCAATTGCGCTTCTCCGGCCGATTGAAGGCCACCCATGCGATGCCATCGTCGACGCAGAAGGCAACGGTGTCTTCCTCGGCGCGGTCCGGCTTGGGGGCAATCGGGGTCTGGTCGGTCACGGCGGGTCCTCTCGAGTGTAGCAGGTCAAGTGAATATGG
This sequence comes from Novosphingobium sp., assembly GCF_027486195.1. GTDB lineage: Bacteria > Pseudomonadota > Alphaproteobacteria > Sphingomonadales > Sphingomonadaceae > Novosphingobium. The sequence continues at coordinate 60,604 of NZ_JAIXPP010000030.1, read as the reverse complement.
GCTTGTGGGTTATACCCTATAACACTTCACGAGTCGGTGCAATGTGAGCCTGTCGAGAGGTGGGGAAGCATGAATTCGGGCCTACGAGGTGGTTACAACCGCAACGGACGCAAAACCTGCACCAAAGGACAGGATGGATGCACTAAACCCTGTGAACGATCACTGCATACGAATGCAGCAATTGATAATAATGCAAAATTCCCCCTCTGAAATCGCTTGAAACGGCACTTTTCCGTGCCTGAATTGCAATTATTGCAACTGCTACCCCGCGTTTCGCACTTGCGAAGACTCGGGGTGGGGCGCACTAAGAACACGCCTTTCAGGCATCCTCTCCCAAACTTTCAAGGGCCACCTGGCAACGGGTGGCCCCTTTTTTTGGTCTGGTTCCGAGAGAGTGTGCGGGCCGCCTGCTACATTCATCTGGCTCCTCCCTCCAGACTTCGTCATTCCCGCGCAGGCGGGAACCCAGAGCCGCAAACGCCGCGCCAGCCTATCTGGTTTCCCGCCTCCGCGGGAATGACGAGGTGGGGAGAGTTTAAGCGTTGGGCAGGATCACCGTGCGCCCGATCACGCGGCGTTCGCGCATGGCGAGGTAGGCCTCGCGCCAATCGGCCAGCGGCACGGCTGAATGTACATGCGGGCGGATGCGGCCCTCGCCTGCCAGCCCCAGGATCGCGGCCATGTCTTCCGCGCCGCGCGACGGAAAGCGGCGACCATATTCGCCCGCACGCACGCCGACGACCGAGAAGCCCTTGATCAGCGGAATGTTGGTGCGCACCTCGGCGATGCGTCCGCCGGCAAAGCCCACGACGAGCAGGCGGCCGCCGAATGCGGTGTAGCGGCAGGCCTCATCGAACACATCGCCGCCAACCGGATCGTAGACGAGATCTGCGCCGCGCCCGCCGGTCAGTTCAAGGATCTGCTCGCGCAGGCCGGTGGGGCCGGCGAGCACATGATCGGGCGTATAGAGGCGCTGGATCGCCTCGCGCTTTTCCGCGCTGGAGGCGACCGCGATAACCGTTAGGCCAAGCGCCTTGCCGAGGTCGACGGCGGCGAGCCCGACCCCGCCCGCAGCGCCGTGGACCACCAGAGCCTCGCCCGGCTGGGCCTGACCGATGCGCGCGATGGCAGTGTAGGCGGTGATATAAGCGGCGCGCAGCGATGCGCCTTCGGCATAGGACAGGCCAGCGGGCAGTGGCAGCAGCGCGGCATCGGCAAAGACGCCGTATTGCACCACGGCGCCCGTCAAGGTCGCGACGATCACCTTGTCGCCCACCGCCCAGCGGCTGCCCTCGCCCACCGCGACGACTTCACCAGCGGCTTCCATACCGGGCACGAAAGGCAGCGCAGGCTTGGCCTGATAGAGCCCCTCGGTCATCAGTAGATCGGGAAAGCCGAGTGAGGCGGCTTCGATGCGGACCAGCGCCTGCCCCGCCCCCGGCTGCGGCACGGGCCGCTCGGCAAGGCCGACGCCGGCGAGATCGGGGGCCAGCGCGGACACTTCGAGGACGCGCATTACGGAGGGCAGCATGGTCATTGGCGGTTGTTCTCCCGCCGCTCGCGATGCCTCAGCCGCGCCGCGCCGTCCAGACCCGTTCAGCCCTAGGCCGCCGATGCCCGCTGGTGCAGGCGGGTGATCGCATCGAGCGAGGAGAGCAGCGCGCCTTCCTGCCAGCAGCCGTAGTAGGAGCAATGCTCCCCCGCGAGGACGATGCGGCCATCCAGCGAGACAAGGTTCTGGTAATGCGCGGCGCGGCTTTCCTCGGTCCAGGTGGCGCAGCAGCCCAGAATCCAGGGCATGCGGCTCCACGCGAGCGAAACGCCGCTGCGGAATTCGGACTTGTAGTGCGCGGGGTGGAATACTGCGCCTTGATCGAGCGCGGCCTGAATGCGCTTCTCCGGTGTCATCCCCGCAAGGATATAGGCGCCGACGCCGAACGGATAGGCGCCGAGCAGCACGGCAGGGCCATCGCTGAAGGCGCCGTGGCTGGGATAGCTGACGAGACCGATGGCCTGATCGGTGAACGAGCTGCCGCCATAGATCGCGTCCTCCGTCTCCCAGAAGCGGCGGTTCATTTCGAGCCCGATCTTGACCGAATTGCCATAGGGCAGCGCCTTGATTGCGGCCTTCTTGGCATCGGAGACCTGAATATCGATCTGGCCGAGCACGGTGGCGGGGATCGTGCAGACCATCCAGTCGGCATGCGTTTCGCCGGTCGCGCCGGTCTTGGCATCGGTCCACGAGGCGGTGACGCCGCGATCATCCTGCGCGATCTTCGTCACGCGGGTGCCATAGCGGATCAGCTTGCCGACGCGGGCCTGAAACGCCTTGCCGATATGGTCCATGCCGCCCTTGGGCTGGAACATCGAGGGCTGCATCACGTGCTCGGCAAAGAAGCCAAGCGTTTCCCAGATCTTGCTGTCGAGCGTATCGCTGAGGCTGAAGGGATCATTGGGGATCGGCTCGCCGTTTACCCCGCCGCCCGGCGGGCGCTGCCAGCCGCGCTGCTCGCCCAGCTTCTCGCTTTTCACATAGGCCATGTTCTTGTCGAGCACGCCCCAGCTGCGCATCGCCTCGAGCAGCTTGGCCTTGTCCTCGCCCGTGACAGCCTGATCGAGCGCGCCTGCATGGAGCGCCTTGCCGAGCAGTTCGGAGACGTGGCCCTTCCAGTCGGTCACCACATCGCGGTAGCGCTGCGGCTTGCCGCCGAAAGCGCTTTTGCGGTGGACGAAGGCGTTGGTGTTGTTCTGGATATAGGGTTCGAGCTGGACGCCCAGTTCCTTGCAATAGTGCAGCACGGTCCGGTGGTGGTGCGGGATGCGCCAGGGGCCGGGGTTGATGTAGTTTCCGGGCGCGAAGCCGACTTTCTGGACCGAGCCGAGTTCGGTAACCACATCGCCGCCGCGCAGGGTCATGTTGCGGCCGCCCGCGCGGTTTTGCGTTTCGAGGATCTGGACCTTGTAGCCCGCCTTGGTCAGTTCATAGGCCGCCAGCATGCCGGCAAGCCCCGCGCCGAGCACGAGGACCGAAGCGCCGCGCTTCGCACCGGATAGCCCCGGCGGGCCGGTGAACTGTGATTCCGCCGCGTGGCCCATCACCGTCATCGCCTGATAGAGCGCTGCACCGCCGCCGACTTTGCCGATCAAGGTGAGGAGATCGCGGCGGGTTGTCGGCAGGATCGGTTCGGTCATGCAGGGCACCTTGAAAGCGTGAGTCTCTGGCGGGACATCAGTGGCCGCAATTGCAATCGGGCACCGGCGGATTGGCGGTGGTGATGCGGTCGAGATCGGCGACCGTCACCGCATCGGGATAGCCATTGAAGTGACCGCGCACGTAATTGATCACCGCGGCAATCTGGGGGCGGGTGAGAATATCCGTAAACCACGGCATGCCGCCGCGCCCCTTGAGCACGACGATGCTGGCATAATCGTGATCGGCAAGGCGCGGATTGCCGGCGAGCGCGGGGAACATCGCGCCGGGGACCCCGCCGCCCTTCGCATCGGCCATGTGGCAGGACTGGCAAATCTGCTCGTAAAGCTCCCTGCCCTCGTCCGAAACCTCGACCGTGGAAGCGCCGCCACGGTCTTGCGCGGCGCCAGAATCGGCGAACGCGAGTGCGGCGGCCAGAGCAAGCGCGCCGGCAAGAAGAGACGTATGGCGATATCCCGGCAAGGTCGTGGTCCCACTCCTGCTACCGTCGGTATTGCGCCAAGCTATGCTGCATTGCAGCGCCGTCAATGCAAATTGTTGCTGGATTGACGCGCACGGCCCTGACCATTGGGGCATTCAGCCGCTTTTGCGGCTGCGAATTGTCGCGTATGGTCGCCGCCGAACCCGCCGCTTGCTGCGGCGCTGTTTGAAGGGGACCACCGATGCGCTTCACGCTTCTTTCCGCGCTGGCTTTCGCCGCGCTTGCATTCGCCCATCCTGCAGCAGCGCAGGTAACCCGCGTGCAAAGCAATCCGCAGGCGCTGATCCTCGACGGGGCGGACGTGAAGGCGGGGACGGACCTGTTCTATCTTTCGGGGCAGCTCGCCTCCCCCATCGATCCGGCCAAGACCTTTGCCGACGTGAAATCGATCGAGGACCTCGGCGACACGAAAACGCAGACAATCAGCGCGCTCGCCAAGATCAAGTCGATCCTCGAGGCGCGCGGTTATGCGATGTCGGACGTGATCAAGCTGACGCTGTTCGTGGTGGCCGATCCCAAGCTCGGCAAGATGGACTTTGCCGGGGCAAACGAAGGCTTCAAGCAGTTCTTCAAGACGGCCGAAAACCCCAATACCGTGGCGCGATCGACCTTTCAGGTTGCGGCGCTGGCCGGCCCCTATTTCCTGATCGAGATCGAGGCTGTCGCCGCGAAGAAGCGCTGAGGCGGGCGGCAGCGGGAACGCCAAGGAACGATTGCAAACGTATTCCTTTGGACAGCCGCCCCGCTTCGGTCTCTTAGGCGGCACGTGGTGGCTTGCCGCCGGTGACATCCCTCGCCTAGTCTGCGAGGCAAGCACCGGGAGAGGCCGGACACCATTGGGACGCCAGAGCGAGGGCCGCCGCAGAAGCCCGTGCCAAGCCGCATCCGATCAGGGGGAGTGACGATCCGTGCGCCTCGACCAGAGTGACAAGCCCGCTGCCAGCGCCTCGCGCGCCGAGGCGGGTGATATGCAGGCCCATATTCTCGACGTTCTGCGGCACCGCGTGGGCAAGGACGTCCATTCCGCGACCCCGCACGACTGGTTTACCGCAACCGTCCTCGCGCTGCGCGACAAGGTGATCGACCAGTGGATGGAATCGACGCACCGGACGTATGAGGCGGGCGGCAAGCGGGTCTATTACCTAAGCCTTGAGTTCCTGATCGGGCGTCTGCTGCGCGATGCGCTTTCGAACATGGGCCTGACGCGCGAAATGGAAAAGGCGCTGCGCTCCTATGGGTTCGATCTTTCGACCATTGAGGATCTGGAGCCGGACGCCGCGCTCGGCAATGGCGGGCTCGGGCGGCTGGCGGCGTGCTTCATGGAAAGCCTCGCGAGCCTTGATATCCCCGCTTACGGCTATGGCATCCGCTATGTGAACGGCATGTTCCGCCAGCGGCTGGATGACGGCTGGCAGGTGGAACTGCCGGAGACCTGGCTGAGCCACGGCAATCCCTGGGAATTCGACCGGCGCGAGAGCGCTTACCGCATCGGCTTCGGCGGCGAAGTGGTGGACAAGGGCGACCGGGTGGAATGGATCCCGGCCGAGCAGGTCGAAGCTTCCGCAGTCGATACGCCGGTGGTCGGCTGGCGCGGCAAGCGGGTAAACACGCTGCGGCTGTGGACCGCGAGCGCGCTTGATCCCATCCGATTGGATGCCTTCAATGCGGGCGACTATACCGGTGCGCTGGCCGAAGAAGTGCGTGCCGAAACGCTGGTGCGCGTGCTCTATCCGGCGGATTCCAGCCCCGCCGGGCAGGAACTGCGGCTGCGGCAGGAGTATTTCTTCACCTCCGCCTCGATCCAGGACATCGTGCGCCGCCACGTGCAGACGTATGGCGATATTGCCAGCCTGCCCGACAAGGCCGCGATCCAATTGAACGACACGCACCCGGCGGTGGCGGTGGCCGAGATCATGCGGATTTTGGTCGATCTCCACGGGCTCGATTTCAACGAGGCGTGGGACGTGACGCGGCGGACGGTCGGCTATACCAACCACACCCTGCTGCCCGAGGCGCTGGAGAGCTGGCCGCTGCCGCTGTTCGAACGGCTGCTGCCGCGCCACATGCAGATCATCTACGCGATCAACAGCCGCGTGCTGCGCGAGGCGCGCAAGAGCGGAGCCGACGACCGCGCAATTTCGGCGATCAGCCTGATCGACGAAGCGGGCGAACGGCGCGTGCGCATGGCGAACCTTGCGTTCGTGGGCGCGCACAGCGTGAACGGGGTGGCGGCGCTCCACACCGAACTGATGAAGTCTACAGTCTTTTCGGACCTGCATGGGCTTTACCCCACGCGCATCAACAACAAGACCAACGGGGTGACCCCGCGGCGCTGGTTGCAGCAGTGCAATCCGGGCCTCACCAGCGTGATCACCGATGCGATCGGGCCGGGCTTTCTCGACGATGCCGAGAAGCTGGCGGAGCTCAATGCCTTTGCCGATGATGCTGCGCTGGGCGAGCGGATTGCCGAAGTGAAGCGGGCCAACAAGGTCGCGCTCGCGGCCTATGTGCGCCAGACCATGGGGCTTCGTCTCGATCCCGATGCGCTGTTCGATGTGCAGATCAAGCGCATCCACGAATACAAGCGCCAGCTGCTCAATCTGATCGAGACGGTGGCGCTCTATGACCAGATCAGGAGCCATCCGGAGCGCGACTGGGTGCCGCGCGTGAAGATCTTCGGCGGCAAGGCAGCTTCAAGCTATCACAACGCCAAGCTGATCATCAAACTGGCGAGCGACATCGCGCGGCGGGTGAATGCCGATCCTTCGGTGGGCGGGCTGCTCAAGGTCGTGTTCATGCCGGACTACAACGTTTCGAAGGCGGAACGGATCATTCCGGCAGCCGACCTTTCGGAGCAGATCAGCACGGCGGGGATGGAAGCTTCCGGCACCGGCAACATGAAGTTTGCGCTGAACGGCGCGCTCACCATCGGCACGCTTGATGGCGCGAATGTCGAGATCAAGGACCGGGTGGGCGATGGCAACATCGTGATCTTCGGCCTCACTGCCGATGAAGTGGCAGAAAAGCGCGCCGGGGGATACAATCCGCGCGCCGTGATCGAAGGCAGCCGCGAATTGCAGCAGGCAGTCTCGGCCATCGCGACGGGCGTGTTCTCGCCCGATGATCCCACGCGCTATGCCTCCCTGATGGGCGGGATCTACGACCACGACTGGTTCATGGTCGCGGCCGATTTCGACGGCTACCACGCGGCGCAGCGCAAGGTGGACCGGATGTGGGAAGACCAGGCCGGGTGGCGCGCCAAGGCTATCCGCAACATCGCCAATGTCGGCTGGTTCTCGTCCGACCGCACCATCGGCGAATATGCGCGCGAGATCTGGGGAGCTCTGACTTGATCACGATGCTGGCATCATGAAGCCCTCCCCCGCCGCGCTCGAAGCCCTGCTAAACGGGACCCATGCCGATCCCTTTGCCTTGCTGGGGATTCATGAAGGACCGGGCGGTGCCTTTGCCCGCGCGGTGCTGCCGGGGGCAGAGACGGCGGAGGCCCATGCGCTGGGCGGAGAAACGCTGGGCACGCTGACGCGGATCGACGAGCGCGGCCTGTTCGAAGGCACGGTCAAAGGGCCGCGCCAGCCGGTGAAGTATCGCTGCACCGCAGGGCCGCATGAGTGGTGGCTGACCGATGCCTATTCGTTCGGCCCGGTGCTGGGGCCGCTCGATGATTTCCTGATCAATGAGGGCACGCACCTGCGCCTGTTCGACAAGCTTGGCGCGCATGTGATCGATCACGAAGGCGCGCGGGGCGTGCATTTCGCGGTCTGGGCGCCCAATGCCGAGCTGGTCTCGGTGGTTGGCGAGTTCAACGATTGGGACGGACGCCGCCATCCGATGCGGCGGCGGGCCGATATTGGCGTGTGGGAAGTGTTCCTGCCCGATATCGAGCCGGGACGCGCCTACAAGTACCGCGTGGTTGGCCCGGGCGGCGCAGTGCAGCCGCTCAAGGCCGATCCCTTCGCGTTCCGCTCCGAACTGCGGCCCGCGACGGCGAGCGTGATCGCCGCGCCCGATGCGCATGCGTGGGGCGATGCCGACCACCGCGCGAGCTGGGCGAAGACCGATCCGCGCCGGGTGCCGATCTCGATTTATGAGGTGCACCCCGGATCGTGGCAGAAGCCCGGCGATGGGCGCGAATTCTACAGCTGGGACGAGCTGGCAGACCGGCTGATCCCCTATGTAGTCGAGATGGGCTTCACCCATATCGAGTTCCTGCCCGTCTCCGAGCATCCGTTCGATCCGAGCTGGGGCTACCAGACGACCGGCCTGTTTGCGCCGTCCGCCCGCTTCGGCGAGCCAGAGGGCTTTGCACGGTTCGTTGACGGAGCGCACCGGGCTGGGGTCGGCGTGCTGATCGATTGGGTCCCGGCACACTTCCCGGTCGATGCGCATGGCCTTGCGCAGTTCGACGGCACGTATCTCTATGAACATGCCGACCCGCGGCTGGGCTTCCATCCCGATTGGCAGACCGCGATCTACAATTTCGGGCGGCGGGAAGTCCTGAGCTTCCTGGTGAACAATGCGCTCTATTGGGCTGAGCGCTATCACGTCGATGGCCTGCGCGTGGATGCTGTCGCCTCGATGCTCTACCGCGATTACAGCCGCAAGGATGGCGAGTGGATCCCCAATGCCGAGGGGGGCCGCGAGAACTGGGAAGCGGTGGCGTTCCTGCAGGCGATGAACCGTGCGGTCTATGCCAGCCACGCCGGGTTCCTGACCGTTGCAGAGGAATCGACGAGCTGGCCGGGGGTGACGCTGCCCACCGATGCCGCAGGGCCGCCGCGCGGGGGGCTGGGTTTCGGGTTCAAGTGGAACATGGGCTTCATGCACGACACGCTCGCCTACATGGCGCGCGATGCGGTGCACCGGCGCTATCACCACGACGAGATCACCTTCGGCCTCATGTATGCCTTCAGCGAGAACTTCGTGCTGCCGCTGAGCCATGACGAAGTGGTCCACGGCAAGGGATCGCTGCTGGGCAAGATGAGCGGCGTGGATGCCTGGCAGAAGTTTGCCAACCTGCGCGCCTATTACGGGCTGATGTGGGGCTATCCGGGCAAGAAGCTGCTGTTCATGGGGCAGGAGTTTGCGCAAGGGCGCGAATGGAGCGAGGCGCGCGAGCTCGATTGGTATCAGCTAGATCTCGCTGAACATGCCGGGGTGCAGCGCTGGGTGAAGGACCTCAACCACGCCTATCGGACCTTGCCCGCGCTCCACGCGCGCGATTGCGAGGGTGATGGCTTTGAATGGCTGGTGGTCGATGACGCCGCCGCTTCGGTCTTTGCCTGGGCGAGGCTGGCGCCGGGTGCGCCGACGGTGGTTGTCGTCAGCAACATGACACCGACGCTGCACGGGCACTACCGGCTGCCTTTCCCCGAGAACGGCACGTGGCGCGAGGCGCTCAACAGCGATGCGGGCATCTATGGCGGATCGGGCCAGGGCAATCTGGGCGGCGTGACGGCGCAAGATGGCGCGGCACTTGTCGTGCTGCCGCCGCTGTCGACGGTGATGTTCGTGTTCGAGGGATAAGCGCTTCACGAGACAAGAATTGGGGCAAGGAGGGAGAAGGACCATGCGCGATACTTATGGACAGCCGCTGGCGCGTGACGCCATGGCCTATGTGCTGGCAGGCGGGCGCGGCAGCCGCCTGTGGGAGCTGACCGACAACCGCGCCAAGCCCGCGGTCTATTTCGGCGGGGTCAGCCGGATCATCGACTTCGCGCTTTCGAACGCGATCAATTCGGGCATCCGCCGCATCGGCGTGGCGACGCAATACAAGGCGCATTCGCTGATCCGCCACATGCAGCGCGCATGGAACTTCATGCGACCAGAGCGCAACGAGAGCTTCGACATCCTGCCCGCCTCGCAGCGCATTTCCGAGCATGCGTGGTATGAAGGGACGGCGGACGCGGTCTACCAGAACCTCGACATCATCGCGAGCCACGCGCCCAAGTACATGGTCATCCTTGCGGGCGATCATATCTACAAGATGGACTACGAGATCATGCTGCAGCAGCATGTCGCGACCGGCGCGGACGTGACGATCGGCTGCCTCGTGGTGAAGCGCGAGGAAGCCAAGGGCTTTGGCGTGATGGCGGTCGATGGCGCTTCGGTGATCACCGATTTCGTCGAGAAGCCCGAAGATCCGCCCGCGATCCCCGGCGATCCGGAGCATTCGCTCGCCTCGATGGGCATCTATGTGTTCGAGACGAAGTTCCTGTTCGAGGCGCTGCGCCGCGATGCGGCCGATCCCAATTCGACCCGCGACTTCGGCAAGGATATCATCCCCGATATCGTCAAGAACGGGAAGGCGGTTGCCCACCGCTTCACCGATAGCTGCATTCGCGCGGCTGAGGAAATCGGCGAATACTGGCGCGATGTCGGCACCGTGGACGCTTATTTCGAGGCGAACCTCGATCTGACCGACGTGGTGCCCAAGCTCAATATGTATGACCGCGACTGGCCGATCTGGACGGACCAGGTCGTGGCGGCGCCAGCCAAGTTCGTCCACGATCTTGAAGGACGGCGCGGCATGGCGATTTCCTCGCTGATCTCGCAGGACTGCATCGTCTCGGGCGCGATCGCGCGGCGGTCGCTGCTGTTTACCGGCGTGAAAATGGGCTCGTTCTCCAGCGTCGATGAGGGCGTGATCCTGCCTTATTGCAACATCGGGCGCGGGGCGCGGCTTTCCCGCGTGATCCTCGATTCCGGCGTGCGCATTCCCGAGGGCCTTGTGGTGGGCGAGGACCCGATCCTCGATGCCAAGCGCTTCCGCCGCACCGAGAGCGGGGTGTGCCTGATCAACAAGGCGATGATCGAGCGGCTGGCGTGAAAAAGCCCACCCTTGACTGCCGGTTCTGCCCCTCCCCCGTTCGGGGGAGGCCGGGTGGGGGTGAGTGGCGCTTGCAGGAAAGGCCGAACCCCCTCCCCCAACCCCTCCCCACCGGGGAGGGAAGCAGCGCTGGAGTGCTCGTATGACGCTCAACGTCCTTTCCGTCGCTTCCGAGGCTGTGCCGCTGGTCAAGACCGGCGGCCTTGCCGATGTGGTGGGTGCGCTGCCCGAGGCGCTGGCGGCGCACGATGTGGCCATGACGACCCTGCTGCCGGGCTATCCAGCGGTGATCGCCACGCTCGGCAAGAAGCCCAAGGCGGTGCACAAGTGGGAGAGCCTGCTGGGCGAACCCGCACGGCTGCTGGCGGGTAAGCTCGGCCAAGGTGCCGCGGCGCAAGCGCTGCTCGTGCTCGATGCGCCAGGGCTCTATGCGCGTGAGGGCGGGCCTTATGGCGATGCCACCGGGCGCGATTGGGCGGACAACTGGAAGCGCTTTGCCGCCTTCGGGCGCGCGGCGGCGGATGTGGCGGGCGGCGTGGTCAAGGGGCTGTCGTTCGATCTCGTTCATGCACATGACTGGCAGGCGGGGATGACGCTGGCCTATCAGCGTTTTGCACCTGCGGGGCCGCAGTTGCCTTCGGTGATCACGATCCACAACATGGCGTTTCAGGGGCATTACGGCGCGGACCTGTTTCCCGCGCTGGGCCTTCCGCCGCAGGCCATGGCGATCGACGGGATCGAATATCACGGCGGGATCAGCTTCCTGAAAGCTGGCCTCGCTTCCGCCAGCCGCATCACCACGGTGAGCCCGACTTATGCCCGCGAAATCCGCGAGCCCGGTTTTGGCATGGGCCTCGAAGGGCTGATCCGCGCGCGGGAAAGTGACGTGAGCGGGATCGTCAACGGGATCGATCCGGCGGTGTGGAACCCGGCGAGCGATCCGGCGCTGAAAGCGCCCTACACCGCCAAGGCGCTCGGCAAGCGGGCGGCCAACGCGCGGGCGCTGGAGGCAGAGTTTGGCCTTGAGCGCGGGGATGGGCCTGTCTTCATCGTGATCAGCCGGCTGACATGGCAAAAGGGCATGGACGTGCTGCTCGAAGCGGCAGACCACCTTGTCGGCATTGGCGGGCGGCTGGCGCTGCTGGGTTCGGGCGATGCGGCGCTCGAAAGCGGGTTTCATGCGGCAGCGGCGCGGCATCCGGGGCGGATCGGGGTGCGCATCGGCTATGATGAGGCGCTTTCGCACCGCATGCTGGGCGGCGGCGATGCGATCCTCGTGCCGAGCCGGTTCGAGCCTTGCGGGCTGACGCAGCTCTATGGCCTCGCCTATGGCTGCGTGCCGGTGGTGAGCCGCACCGGAGGCCTTGCCGACACGGTGATCGACGCCAATCTCGCCGCCCGGCAGGCCGGCGTCGCCACGGGCGTGCAGTTTGACGGGGTGCGCTATCAGACGCTCGCCGACGCCATCACCCGCACGGTGCACCTGTTCCGCGATCCCGCCGCCTGGCGCAGCCTGCAGCGCGCGGGGATGAGCGCCGATTTCTCATGGACCGGCAGCGGCGGGGCCTATGCCGACCTCTACAAGAGCCTTACGGTAACGCCATGATCCAGACGATTCCCTCGACGCCTTTCGCCGACCAGAAGCCCGGCACTTCGGGCCTGCGCAAGAAGGTCCGCGTGTTCGCGCAAGCCAACTACGCCGAGAACTTCATCCAGTCGGTGTTCGATGCCGTCGCGCCCGAGCCGGGTTCGACGCTCGTGATCGGCGGGGACGGGCGCTATCACAACCGGACGGTCATTCAGGCGGCGATCCGCATCGCAGCGGCGAATGGCTACGGCCGGGTGCTGGTGGGGCAAGGCGGCATCCTCTCGACGCCTGCCGCAAGCCACGTGATCCGCAAGTATGGCGCGAGCGGCGGGCTGATCCTTTCGGCCAGCCACAACCCCGGCGGGCCGGACGAGGACTTCGGCATCAAGTACAACATCGCCAACGGCGGCCCCGCGCCCGAAGCGATTACCGACGCGATCTTCGCACGCACCAAGGTGATCGACCGCTGGCTGACGGTTGAAGCGGCGGACGTCGATCTCGATACGCTGGGCGTACAGACCGTGGCGGGCATGATGGTCTTGGTGATCGACAGCGTGGCCGACTGGGCCGATCTGATGGAAACGCTGTTCGATTTCCCCGCGATCCGCGCGGCGGTGGCGAATGACCTCACCATGGCGTTCGATGCGATGCACGCCGTCACCGGGCCTTATGCGACCGAGGTGCTGGAAAAGCGGCTGGGGTTCCGCTCCGGCACGGTGCACAACGGCGTGCCGCTGGAAGATTTCGGCGGGCACCATCCCGATCCCAACCGCGTCCATGCCAAGGTGCTGTTCGACCTGATGTTTTCGCCCGATGCGCCCGCATTCGGCGCGGCTTCGGATGGTGATGGTGATCGCAACCTGATCGTGGGCAAGGGCATTTTCATCACGCCTTCGGACAGCCTCGCGATGCTGGCGGCCAATGCGCATCTGGCACCCGGCTATGCCAAGGGCCTCGCCGGGATCGCCCGCTCGATGCCGACGAGCGCGGCGGCAGACTGCGTGGCGCAAGCGCTGGGCATTCCGTGTTATGAGACGCCGACGGGGTGGAAGTTCTTCGGCACCCTGCTCGATGCAGGCAAGGCGACGATCTGCGGCGAGGAAAGCGCAGGCACCGGTTCGGACCATGTGCGCGAGAAGGACGGGCTCTGGGCGGTGCTGCTCTGGCTCAACATCCTTGCCGTGCGGGGCGAGAGCGTGGAGGCGATTGCCCGGCAGCACTGGGCGAAGTTCGGCCGCAATTACTATGCGCGGCACGACTATGAGGCGCTGCCCAAGGATGTGGCCGAAGCGCTGATGGCGGCGCTGGAGGCCTCGTTCCCTGCCCTCCCCGGCAAGGTGTTCGGGCCGCTGACGGTCGAGAAGGCGGACAGCTTTGCCTATGACGATCCGGTGGACGGCTCGCACAGCGCCAATCAGGGCCTGCGCGTGCTGTTTGTGGGCGGATCGCGCATCGTGCTGCGGCTTTCGGGCACGGGCACCGAGGGCGCGACCTTGCGGCTCTATCTGGAGCGCTACGAGCCGGCAGGCGGCACGCTCGATGCCGATACCGATGCCATGCTGGGCGATCTGATCGCGGCGGCTGAAGCGATTGCCGGGATCGCCGCGCGCACCGGCCGGACGGCGCCTGACGTGATCACATGACCCAGCTTTCGGTGCGCGCGCCGCGCGCCGAGGCTCTCACGCTCTGCCTGTTTGACGGGGATAACGAGACCCGGCTGCCGATGGCGCGGCGGGGGGATGATTGGGTGCTCGAGGCCCCTGCTCCCGGCACGTGCTATGGCCTGCGCGCGGAAGGCGAATGGGCTCCCGAGCGCGGCCTGTGGTTCGATCCCGCCAAGCTGCTGGTCGATCCGCGCGCAGTCGAGCTGGACCGGGCGTTCACGTACAGTCCGGCGCTATCCGCATACGGCGTGGATACCGCCGCGCTGGTGCCACGCGCCATCATGCCCGGCGCGCTGCCGCAGATGCCGTTGCAGGCGCCCGTCTTCAAGCGCGGTGGGCTTATCTACGAAGCGAATGTGCGCGGGCTGACCATGCTGCACCCTGACGTGCCCGAAGTGCAGCGCGGGACGGTGGCCGCGCTGGCGCATCCGGCGGTGCTGGCGCACCTAGAAAAGCTGCATGTGAGCGCGGTGGAGCTCATGCCGATCACCGCATGGATCGACGAGCGGCATCTGCCGCCGCTGGGCCTATGCAACGCCTGGGGCTACAACCCGGTCGTACCGATGGCGCTCGATCCGCGCCTCTGCCCGGGCGGCGTGGCGGAACTGCGCGAGACGGTGGCGGCGCTGCACGCCCGCGGGATCGGCGTGATCCTCGATCTGGTGTTCAACCACACGGGCGAGAGCGATGTGCTGGGGCCGGTGCTGTCGTTTCGCGGGCTCGACAACGCGGCCTATGCCCACAACGCCGATGGCTCGCTGATCAACGATACCGGCTGCGGCAATACGCTCAATTTTGCGGGTCCGGCGGTGCGCGCGCTGGTGATCGAAAGTCTGCGGCATTTCGTGAAGCATTGCGGGGTGGACGGGTTCCGCTTCGACCTCGCAACCGTGATGGCGCGCGGGCCGGGCTTTGCGGCGGATGCGCCGATCTTTGCCGAGATTGCCGCCGATCCATGGCTCGCGGACCGGGTGCTGATTGCCGAACCGTGGGATATCGGGCCGGGCGGCTATCAGGTGGGGCGGTTTCCGGCGCACTGGCTGGAGTGGAACGACCGCTATCGCGACGATGTGCGGCGCTTCTGGCGGGGCGATGCGGGCGTCGGCCTGCTGGCGACGCGGATTGCAGGCTCCTCCGACATTTTCGGCAAGGACTGCCGCGCGGTGAACTACCTCGCCGCGCATGATGGGTTCACCTTGGCCGATACGCTGGCCTACGAACATCGGCACAACCACGCCAACGGCGAGGACAATCGCGACGGGCATGGCGAGAACTTCAGCTGGAACAACGGCGTGGAAGGGCCGACGGACCATCCGCAAGTGCTCGCCCGCCGCGCGGCGCTCGCGCAGGCGATGCTTGGCACGCTGTTCGTCTCCACCGGCACGATCATGCTGACGGCGGGCGACGAGTTTGGCCGAAGCCAGCAGGGCAACAACAATGCCTATGCGCAGGACAACGCGGTGACGTGGATCGATTGGGAAGGCCGCGACCGCGCGGTGGAAGACCATGTCGCGGCGCTGGCTGCGTGGCGTGCGGAGCGGGACTTTGCGCAGTTCCCGGAAGGCGGCGATTGGCGCGCGCTGGGTGGGGCGCCGATGGATGCAGCGCACTGGGAAGACCCGGCGACGGCGGGCTTCACATGGCAATCAAAAAGCGAGGCGGCGCGATCGACGGGATTGAGGATCGATCGCGCCGCCTCCTATGCCGGACCCGGGGTGGACGGACCCGGAATCCGCTCAGGCGCGCTGCCAGACTAGCGCCGGATCAAACTCGTCGCGCGCCGCCGGCTGCGCACGCGGTGTATCCTGCACAACCGGCAGCGGCTGCGGCAGGAGCGTGTTGAGCAGCAGGCGGCCAAATGCCCAATCGCCCAGTTCGGACGCGGCGTTGATGTGCCCCGCCTCCCCCGCATCGGCGAGGCGTGCGCCCCAGCGGCGGGCGAGGCGGCGCGCCTGCGCCATCGTCAGGTAAGGGTCGTTGCGACTGGCGACGAGGACCGAAGGGAACGGCAGCGCGCTTTCCGGCACCGGCGCGAAACGAGTGAGCCGCCGGTCGAGCGGGCGCTCCTCCACATCGGGCGGGGCCACCATGAGCGCACCGATCACCTTCCCGCCATCCACGGGTCCACCGGGCTGCTCGTACTCGGCCCACCACGCCACCGCGAGGCAGCCGAGGCTGTGCGCGGCGAGCACCACCGGCCCTTCGGCGCGCTGGATCGCGAGGTTGAGCTTGTTCACCCAGGTGTTGCGGTGGGGATCTTCCCACAGCCCCAGATCGACCCGGCGGCAGCGCGGCAGGCGAGCTTCCCATGTCGTCTGCCAGTGGCCGGGGCCGGAGTTGCCAAGGCCCGGCACGGTAAGGATCACCGGCTGGGCCGCATTGTTCTGAACAGTGATGAAATTGGCCATAAAACGTCTCCAGGAGTGGAAATGGCCGGTCGACTCGGTGCACGTCCCGACAGGTCTGACGTTAACTCAACTTTTTCGATAGACAATAGCGCCGCGACGAAGCGCGCGGGGATTTCGCCGATCTGCGGCGGGACCTGCGCCGTCTTGCGGATTGGTCACACGATTGCCATGTCCTCGCCGCAGTTGGCGTGCACTGGAGGTCAAAAGGGCCAAACCAGTTCACGCGCAGGGGCCACACCGATGACGACAAACGATGGCGGGATGCGGCTGCGCCTTGCGGCAGTGCAGCATGTGGTGATACCGGCGCGCGCATGAACGCCCCCGCGCCCTCCTCCTCTGTTTCCGCGCGGCGGCTGCCAGAAAACCGGCTGGTCGTTTCGATCCACGATGTCTCGCCGCGGTTCGAGGCTCAGGTCGATGCGCTGGCGGAGCGGCTGGCGCGGCACGTGGGCGAGGCGAAGTTCGCCATGCTGGTGATCCCCGACCATTGGCGCGGCGCGCCGATTGCGGGCAACGCTGCGTTCGCGGCACGGCTGCGCGGCTGGGCCGATCAGGGCATCGAGATGTTCCTTCACGGCTGGTCCCACAAGGACGAGACGCCGGCGACCGAGGGCCTTGCCGCGATCAAGGGCAAGCACATGACGGCGGGCGAAGGCGAGTTCCTCAATCTGCCGCAGGCCGAGGCGCTCGCCCGCATGCGCGATGGGCGCGCGCTGGTGGAAGACGTCATCGGCCGCCCGGTGGCAGGCTTCATCGCGCCGGCGTGGCTCTATGGCGAAGGCGCCCATGGGGCGATGCGCGAGCTGGGCTTTGCGCTGGCCGAGGACCACATGAAGGTGTGGCGGCCCGCGAGCGGCGAAGTGCTGGCGAAGGGCCCGGTGATCACCTGGGCGAGCCGCAGCAAGGCTCGCATCGCCAGTTCGCTGCTGGCAGCCGCGCTGGGCCGGGCGGTCCTCCCCTTTACCCGGACGATCCGCGTGGCAGTGCATCCGGGC
Source organism: Novosphingobium sp. (assembly GCF_027486195.1). Lineage (GTDB taxonomy): Bacteria > Pseudomonadota > Alphaproteobacteria > Sphingomonadales > Sphingomonadaceae > Novosphingobium. Next base: position 43,410 of record NZ_JAIXPP010000030.1, on the reverse strand, counting down.
GATACGACGGTGCCTGCGTTGCTGGACAGCATCGACCGCACGCTGGCGCGCTTCGTGCGCACGCATGAGCCTTCGCGCTATGCCGCGCTCGGCGGCGGCGCATGAACGCGCTGTCGGCCGCGCTGACCCGCGAAACGCCCGCCGGCGCGCAGCCGCTGCGCATTCTGACGTTCCTCCACAGCTTCGAGCCGGGCGGCGTCGAGCGCGTGGCGCTGCGCTTGCATGAGGCATGGCGCGCGCAGGGGCACGACGCGCGGCTGGTATTGGGGCGCACGGCGGGCGCGATGAAGCGCGAGTGGCCGGGGCTGGAGTACGATGTGCTCGGTCCCGAGGCGATCCCGAGCGCGGCCTGGGAAACGCTGTGGATGATCGCCCTGCTGCCCCGCGCGATCCGGCGGATCCGGCCCGACGTGCTGTTTTGCGCAGGCAATTCCTATACCGTGGTGGCGGTGGCAATGCGGCTGCTGCTGGGCAAGGCCTGCCCGCCCATCGTCGCCAAGATCAGCAATGACCTGACCCGGAGCGACCTGCCCGCCCCGGCCCGCCCGTTTTACAGGCTATGGCTGCGGATACAGGGCCGGATGCTGAACCGGCTGGTGGGCATGGCGCCGCCGATGCGCGAGGAGATCGGCACTCTGATGCGCGCGGAGGATGCGCGGATCGCGGTGATCGACGACCCCTCGCTCGCCGAAGCGGACATCCAGCGGCTGGCGGCTGCGCGCGAAGCCGCCAAAGCGGCGCCGCGCGCGCCCGGACGGCGCTTCCTGGCCATCGGCAGGCTTGCCGCACAGAAAAATTTCGCCCTGCTGATCGATGCCTTTGCGCGCATGGCGGGGCCGGATGACCGATTGGCCATCATTGGCGAAGGCTCTGCACGCCGGGCGCTGGAGGCGCAGATCGCCCGTCTGGGGCTGAGCGGAAAGGTGCGCATGCCGGGCCACGTCAGCCCGCTCGATGCCGAGCTGGCAGCAGCGGATGCGCTGGTACTTTCCTCGGAATATGAAGGCGTTCCTGCCGTGGTTGCAGAGGCGTTGGCAGCCGGTCTGCCGGTGGTTTCGACCCGGTGCAGCGTGAGCATGGAGGACATGCTGGGCGGCGGCCGGTTCGGGCTCCTCGTGCCGGTGGGCGATGCCGCGGCGCTGGCACAGGCGATGGAAGACATTGCCAAGTTGAAATTTGACGAAGCCGTTGCGCGCGATCAATCACGGCGGTTCACCGTAGAGATAGCTTCGCATGGCTATCTCGCGCTGATGGAGGGCCTCGCCCGTGCTTAACCCCGATGGCGAGGCGGGCTCCTCGAAGGATATTTCCCCCATGGTTCCACCAGAAGCCCTGACCGAAACTCTGCCGCCGGTACTGCCGACCGCGCTGCCTTCCACCGCGCCGCTCGAACGCAGTTTGCGCAAGTGGAGCGGCTGGGTCAGCCCGGTGATCTCGCTCGCCATTCTGGTTGCCGTGCTGTGGCAGCTGCGCAAGATCGATTGGGGTCAGGTCTGGTCGATCGTGCCGACATCCCCGTGGATCTGGCTGGTGCTGGCGGCGAGCTACTTCGCAGGGCCGGTGGCGGACTGGGTGATCTTCCGCAAGCTGTGGGGCATTCCGGTTTCGGGCATCTTCCCGCTGCTCAAGAAGCTGATCGGCAACGAATTGCTGCTGGGCTATGTCGGTGAAGTCTATTTCTACGATTGGGCGCGGCGCCATGTGAAGATGGCCGGCTCACCCTTCGGCGCGGTGAAGGACGTGGCGATCCTTTCAGCGCTCGCGGGCAATATCATGACCGTGCTGCTGCTGATCTTCACGTGGCCGATCATCAGCCAACTGGGGCTCGACGGCGCAGGCACGACCGACGGGCACGTGCTCACCACCTCGATCGGCGTGGTGCTCGTCACCAGCCTCGTCATCATGTTCTTCCGCAATGGTCTGCTCAGCTTGCCGCGCGCCGACCTTGGTTTTGTCTTTGTCGTCCACACTCTGCGCATCGTGGCCAATACCGGCCTCTCCGCGCTTGCCTGGCACCTTATCCTCCCCGGCGTGGGCATGGGTTCGTGGCTTTTGTTCGCAACGGTTCGGCTGCTCTTGTCCCGCCTGCCGCTCATTCCCAATAAAGACATCGCGTTTGCCGGAATCTCGACACTCCTCGTGGGCAGTCAGGTTCAGACAAGCGACATGATTGCCATGATATCGCTTCTGATCGTGGCAACGCATGTGGTGTTGTTCATTGGCTTGATGCTGCTTGATCTGGTGCAGAAGGAGAAGAATGCTTGAAACGGGCCATCTTTCTTGGGACGGCACTTGCGTTGCTTTGCGGCGCAGGGCCAATCCCTTCGACGCCGGATCTGGGCAAGGCCGAAGGGCAGTGCCGCCCCGGTGAGAACGGGCCGGCCTTTCTTGTCGATCTGATCGGCCTCAAGGACCGCGCCGGGCGCGTGAAGGTCGAGGTCTATCCGGCGAACGACAACGACTTCCTGGCCGACGACAACATTCTGGTCATGGCCGGCAAGACCTTCCGCCGCGTGGAAGTGGGCGTTTCGGCCGAGCCGACGCCGCGCGTGTGCATTCGCCTGCCCGGACCCGGCACCTACGCGGTGACGGTGCTGCATGACCGCAATGCCGATCGCAAGTTCAGCCTCAGCCACGATGGCATCGGCTTTTCGGCCAATCCGAAGCTGGGCTGGTCGAAGCCAAAGGCCAGCACTGTCTCGGTCAATGCGGGTGGCGGGCTGACCACATTGCGCATCGTGATGAATTACCGTACCGGCCTGTTCTCGTTCGGGCCGCTCAAACGATCATAGGTATTCGCATGAAGCTCGTGGATGTATGCGCTTTCTACGCGCCCAAGGGTGGCGGCGTGCGCACGTATGTTGATCGCAAGCTGAAGGCCGGCGCGGCAATGGGCCACGAAGTGGTCGTGATCGCACCGGGCGAGGAGAACCGCGTCGAGGAACGCGGACCGAACGCGCGCATCGTCTGGCTGAAGAGCACGGTGTTCCCGCTCGATTTCAACTACCGCTATTTCAGCGATGTGCCCGGGCTCTATGCCGCGCTCAACCGCGAAGCGCCGGACATGGTGGAGGCTTCCTCGCCCTGGCGCAGCGCAAGCCTTGTCGGCGATTGGCCGGGCGCGGCGCCGCGCGCGCTGATCATGCATGCCGATCCGCTTTCGGCCTACGCCTACCGCTGGTTCGACGGCGTTGCCCCGCGCCCGGTGATCGACAAGGCGTTCGATCGCTATTGGCGGCATCTGCGCAAGCTCGACACGCAGTTCGACATGATCGTGAGCGCGAGCCAGGGCCTGTCTGACCGGCTCACCAAAGGCGGCCTCGCGGGCGTGGTGACCAATCCGATGGGCGTCGATCCCGGCGTATTTGCGCCCGGCCACCGCGATGCGCGGCTGCGCAAGGGCCTGCTTGATCTGTGCGAATTGCCCGAGGACGCGACACTCCTGATCGGCGTGGGCCGGTTCGCGCCTGAAAAGCGCTGGCCGATGCTGGTCGATGCCGTCACCGCTGCGGGTACGCGCCGTCCGGTCGGCATGGTGCTGGCAGGACAAGGACGCGATCTCAAGGCGATCGAGAAGCGCATCGGCGGCAATCCGCATATCCGCATTCTCGAGCCGATTACCGACCGGGCCGAGCTTGCCCGCGTGATGGCGAGCGCCGATGCGCTGGTCCATGGCTGCGAGGCCGAGACGTTCTGCATGGTCGCGGCTGAGGCGCGCGCGAGCGGGCTGCCGCTGATCGCCCCTGATGAAGGCGGCGCGGCTGACCAGGCGCGTGCGTCTGGCGGATGGATCTATGAATCCGCCAATGCAGCGGCGGCGGCGGAAACAATCGTCGAATACTGCATCGCGCGCGAAACCGGGCTCGACGGCCCCCGCGCCGAAATCCCGAGCCCGCGCGTGATGGACGACCATTTCGCCGAGCTGTTCGCCAGCTACGAGCGATTGGTGCGCGATAGCCGCAGCAAGCCGGGGCCACGCCGCGCGGCGTAAACACGTTCCCGCTTTTCAATATCATCGAACGATTTGATTGAACTTATCCGGATTTTCCGGATGATCAAACAGGCTTATCCCGATTGCAACAAGACCGGACGGCCTCTCGCCCGGCCTGACTTGCAAAGGATCATGCCATGACCACCACCACCGCAACCGTCCCCGCCGCCGACGTTTCCGTCCCGGCCACCGGCCACATCCTCGCCGCCGCCGGACGCGTCCTGATCGCTGCGATCTTCATTTTGAGCGGCATCGGCAAGATCGCCAACCCCGACGCCACGATCGGCTATATCGCCAGCGCCGGCCTGCCCTTCGCGCCTGCCGCGCTGATCGCTGCGGCCCTGATCGAGGTCGGCGGCGGCCTCGCGCTGATCGCGGGCTTTCGCACGCGGTTCGTGGCGCTGGTTCTGGCCGGCTTCAGCGTGATCGCCGCGCTCGCCTTTCACGCGCACTTCGCCGACCAGAACCAGTTCATCCACTTCCTGAAGAACCTCGCCATGGCGGGCGGCCTGCTGCAGGTCGCGGCCTTCGGCTCGGGCCGGATCGGCCTCGACAAGCGCTGAGCCCCTTCGCGCCTTCCGCGCAAAGAAAAACGGCGGCTGGATCGCTCCGGCCGCCGTCTTTGCGTGTGCAATCCCGCGCTGCGATCAGAACTTGATCGAAGCGTCGAAACCGAAGGTGCGCGGCATGTTGAAGTTGCCGTAATCGCCCAGGACGCTGCCATTGTTGCCGATCACGACGACGTTCGTGCCAGCCGGGCCGCTGGTCTGGACAGCGGGAAGGCTGTTCGACGGATCGCGGCGATAGACGAGCTGGTTGTTGAACACGTTGCGGCTCCACAAACCGATATTGAGCTTGTTGGCAGCACCGCCGCCAAGCCCGATATCGAGCAGCGACAGGCGGGCGTTGACGATGAAGCTCGCGTCGGCCTTCGTCGCGAACTGGTCGAAGGTCTGCGTCGCCTGGGCATAGTTGGCATCGACGTGCAGCTTGGGGCGGGCGCCGCCAAGGATTTCCGGCAGGTCGTAGTCAACCGATGCGCTGGCCGCATTGCGCGGCGTGTAGACGATGTAGAACTTCTGCAGCACCGTCGTGCTGTTGAGCGGGGCGCCCGTGCTGCTGAACTGCGTATACGTCACCGGCACCAGCGGAATGTCGGTGTAGGTATAGGCGTAGGAGAAGTTCATCGTCAGGTTGTTGACCGGCTTCACCGTGAGGTCGGCTTCGATACCGCGGATCTTCGTGGTGCCCGGGGCGTTGAAGGTCACGAGGTTGTTGAAGTTGCCGGTCGCGGTGGGCTGGATGGTCGAAAGGTCGACCTGGCTGCCCGTGCGGTCCATCATGTAGGCGGCAAGGTTGAAGCGGGCGTGGCGGTTGAACAGGTCCGCCTTCACACCGACCTCGTAGCTCTTGACGTCTTCCGGGTTGAACGCGCGGTAGTCGGACGTGCGCGAGCTGGCGCCGCCGGCGCGGTAGCCGGTCGCGTACTTGGCATAGCCATGGACTTCGTTGTTGAAGTCGTAGGCAATGGTGACCAGCGGGTTGAACCGGCGCCACTTCTTGTCAAGCGGCGCGTAGCCGTTCTGCGCCGCGATCGTCGGGTTGGTGCGGTAGTCGACGCCGCGCGAATAGATCAGCTGACCCTGCTTCTCGTCCCAGGTGTAGCGGCCGCCAACGGTGATGTGCAGCTGCTCGGTCGCATTCCAGGTGGCCTGGCCGAACACGGCATAGCTCTTGGAACGAACCTGCGAGGCGCGGTCGATCGAGCAGCCGTTGACGGCCTTGCCGACGAATTCGGGGGTATCGGCCGTGCAGAACGTGGTGGGCACATAAGTCGCCTGCGTCGGCGTGTTGTAGATCACGCGCATCGAGTTCGGCGTGGCGGCGGTGTCGCTCACGTGCTCGTTGAAGTAGTAGAGGCCGGCGACGTAATCGACCGAACCGATCGTGCCGACAGCCTGCAGTTCCTGGCTGAACTGGCGCTGGCGCAGGTCAGCGAGGCTGTAGCGGCTGAAGGTGCAGCTCGCCGGGCCATTCGTGGTGCACGCCGGCGTGTAGTTGACAACTGGCACGCGGTGCGCGCCGCCCGAGTTGTCCCACTGCTGCACGTCCACGCCGCGCCATGCGGTGATCGAGCGCAGTTCGACTTCCGGCGAGATCTTCCACTTGAGGACGTTGGTGAAGCCGTGCGTCTCATCAAAGCTGCGGCGCTGCGGAACGCCGATGTCGGCCGTGCGCATCAGGGTGTCGCCGTTGACCTCAACGCCCGGAAGAAGCGAACGAACGGTGCCCTGCGTGCCGACAAAGGCAGTGCCGGGGGTGGTGCAGGTGCTGCCGGCGGGGATCGCCAGCGGCGAGGCGTTCGTGCCGCCGCTGAGGCAATTGTTGGGGTTGTAGTTGAGCAGCTGGCTGTAGAACGGCGTGTTCTCGTCGCGCGCAACGTCATAGGTGAAATCGTTGGTAATGCCATCGACCGGCTTCCAGCGCACGGCAGCGCGGAAACCCTTGCGATCGAACAGGCCCCAGCCTTCCTGACCCTGCAGCGGGTTCTTGGTGACGGGATCCTGGTGCTGGTAGACACCATCGAGCTTGATCGAAAAGCCCTTCACTTCGGGCAGGTTGAGGTGGATCGCAGCGCTGCGCGAGCCGATGTTGCCGATGCTGCCATCGATGCTGCCGCCGAATTCGCCGGTGGGCGCCTTCGAGACCAGCGAGAGCGCGCCGCCTTCGGTATTGCGGCCGAACAGGGTGCCCTGCGGCCCCTTGAGCACTTCGACGCGTTCGATATCGAACAGGCCGGTGTTGAGACCATGCTGGCGGCCGAGATAGACGCCATCGATATAGATGCCGACGCCCTGTTCGCGGGCCGGCTGGTTGGCGTCGAGCGGAACGATGCCGCGGATGCCGATGGTGAGAGCCGACTGGCGCGCTTCGAAGGTCGCAACGCGAAGGCTCGGCACGCCGCCGTCGGCGAGGTCGAGCAGGCTCTGCACCCGGCGCTCGCGGATAGTTTCCGCGCTCATCACCGAGATCGAGATCGGGGTCTTCTGCAGATTGGTTTCGCGCTTCGTTGCGGTGACGACGATTTCCTCGATCGGAACGCCGTCCGGCAGACCGGCAGCAGGCGCTGGCGCGGCTTCGGTGGCGGCAGCTTCGGCAGCGGCTGCGAAGGCGGGGGTCGAAGCAAGTGCAAGGACGCCCGCGCCGGCCAGCAGGCCGGTACGGAGGGTATGAGCGAGTGTCATAATTAACCTCAGATGGGGGAGAACTGTTTCTGTCTGAGGCGGCCTCTAGGAGGCTTGCATGACACTTTTTTGACATTCTTACGCAAAATGTAACGCGGAATTGGCGAAAAACCGGGATTCCTGACAAAGTGTTGCAGTGGGACTACGCAGTATAAATTCCTTCGATACATTTGCCGGGCAGCGCAATCCAGTCAGCTTGGGTTCAGACTTATCCTTTAGTTAGGTAGTGAAACTAGGGAAATGAACCTAGACCGCATGGATGATCGTGCGCGGGCCTCACGAAGGTAAAAGTCCCGTTTTAAACGGCCAGTGGCGCGGACGCCACGCTTCGTCGCAAGCCAGCGGCCTTGGGGGTTGGATCATCAACCTTTGCCTGCCTTATATGATCCGGGGAACGCAACCGCATTCGGGATTTGCCGGGACAATGATCATCAAGCGGCGCCAGTTCATCGGCGCCATCGCCGGAACCGCTGCTTCGCTCGCACTACCGCGCGACCCGCTGCGTGCCCAGGATGCCGACCTTCCGGGCGGTACCTTCTGGGGCACGGTGCCCGTGCCGGACGCCGACGCGCCCTCGGTCCAGGGCGAATCGGTCGCAATCGCCCGCTCCGGCATTCTTCCGCTCGTGCCGCGCGCCCTCGCCGCGCTCGACAAGCACAGCGCGGCGATCGCGGTGCGCGACCGCATCGGCATCGTCGATTTCTCCCAGCCCTCGCGCGAGGCGCGCTTTCATATCGTCGATCTGGCGAGCGGCACGGTCTCCGCGCCGCTGCTGGTCGCGCATGGCAAGGGCTCGGACCCGGCGAATCGCGGCATTGCCGAACACTTCTCGAATCTGATGGACTCAGAGGCGTCCTCGCGTGGCAGCTATGTCACGGGCGAGCTCTACTACGGCAAGCATGGCCGTTCGCGGCGGCTGGTCGGGCTCGATCCGGATAATGACCGGGCGATGGAGCGCGGCATCGTGATCCATGCCGCCCGCTACGTCGATCCCGCCCTGGTCGCGGTTCAGGGCCGCATCGGACGCAGCCAGGGCTGCTTCGCGGTGAACCCGCGCGTCATCACGCAGGTGCTCGAACAGCTCGGCCCCGGCTGCCTGCTCTTCGCGACTAGCTAAGCCGGCCTAACTCCCACGTCCGCTCACCCTGAGCTTGTCGAAGGTTGCTGGCGCGACCGTCTGGGATGATGCTTCGACAAGCTCAGCATGAGCGGGGTTGGGTGTAGGTCTCAGTTGAGCTTCTTGTGCAGCAAGGCCATCCGCAGGCACCGGCAGACGACATCGTCGCGCTGGTTGAGCGCTTCGTGCGTGAAGGTGACGATCCCCGCATCGGGGCGCGACTTGCTCGCGCGCAGTTCCATCACTTCGCTGGTGGCGCGCAGGGTATCGCCGAGGAACACGGGTTTGGGCATCACCAGCTTGTCATAACCCAGATTGGCGACGAGCGTGCCCACGGTCGTATCGCCGACCGATAGCCCCACCATCAGCGCGAACGTGAAAGTGCCGTTGACGAGGATCTGCCCGAACTCGCTGGCTCGCGCGGCCTCGGCATCGATATGCAGCGGCTGCGGGTTGTGCGTCATCACCGAGAACAGGAGGTTGTCCGTCTCGGTCACGGTGCGGCGGATTTCGTGCGCGATCTTGTCGCCCACCTGCCATTCATCGAAGTAGCGGCCTGCCATTCTATCCTCCCAAAACCCAACCCGTTCGTGTCGAGCGAAGTCGAGACACCGCGCACTGTGTCTCGACTTCGCTCGACACGAACGGATGTGGGCTATTCCGCCTTCTCCACGCGCACCAGCAGCGCCTCGACCTGCACTTGCGAGCCCACCGCCACGGTCAGCTCCGCCACCGTCCCATCGAACGGCGCGGTGAGCGCGTGTTCCATCTTCATGGCTTCGAGCACGAGCAGCTTCTGGCCCTTGGTGACGGTGTCGCCTGCGGTGACTTCGACCGCGATGACCTTGCCGGGCATGGGGGCGAGGATGGCGCCGTCGGAGGCGTGGAGGTGGCCGGCACTGCGCTTACCCTTGAGAAACTGGAACACCGTCCCCTTGTGGAAGACCAGCACGCCATCGTCGGTAGTGTATCCGGTCGCTTCTGCCAGGACGAGATCGTCCGTAAGCGTCCGCGTCGAATCCCGATGGCTCAATGTCACCGAAACTCGCGAAGAAGCATTGAGCCGAAAGCCAGCAAGACCCCCGTCGGCATCGCGCACCTTCTGCAACGCGAACGTCGCGGCAGTCCCCCAGATCAGATCGTCTGGCTCATCGGGCGGAATGAGTGCGTCGCCGCGTGCTGCTATGAAGCCCGTATCGATATGGCCTGCGACAAAGTCGGAATCGTGCATCACTCGCTCGATGAATCCAGCGTTCGTACGGACCGGCCAGACCTCAGTTCCTGAGGCCAACTCCCTCAACCGGTCAATCGCCTGTGCACGGTCGTCGCCATGCACGACAAGCTTCGCGACCATCGGGTCGTAAAACGGCGAAATGGAGTCGCCCTCCTCCACGCCCATTTCGATGCGGCCTTCGGCTGGGAAGAGCAAGTATTCGAGCCGCCCCGTACTCGGCAAAAACCCCTTCGCCGGATCCTCCGCATAGAGCCGTGCTTCCATCGCCCAGCCGTTGATCGAAAGCTCATCCTGCCGCTTCGGCAGCGGCTCACCGCTCGCCACGCGCAGTTGCCATTCGACGAGATCAACCCCGGTGATCATCTCAGTCACCGGATGCTCCACCTGCAGCCGCGTGTTCATTTCCATGAACCAGATGCGGTCCGCGCGCAGGCCCTCAGAAGCATCGGCAATAAATTCGATCGTCCCCGCGCCGACATAATCGACCGCCTTGGCCGCCTTCACCGCCGCCGCGCAGAGCGCTTCGCGCGTCGCCTCGTCCATCCCCGGCGCGGGGGCTTCCTCGATCACTTTCTGGTGGCGGCGCTGGAGCGAGCAGTCGCGCTCGAACAAGTGCACCACATTGCCGTGGGTATCGCCGAAGACCTGCACCTCGATATGGCGCGGGCGCTGGATGCATTTCTCGATCAGCACATGGGCATTGCCGAACGAAGCCGCCGCCTCGCGCTGGCACGAGGCAAGCGCATCGGCGAAATCCGCCGCCGCTTCCACCTTGCGCATCCCCTTGCCGCCCCCGCCCGCAACGGCCTTGATCAGGACGGGATAGCCGATTTCCGCCGCTTGGCTGGCAAGGAACGCCGGGTCCTGGTTCTCGCCCATATAGCCCGGCGTAACGGGTACGCCCGCCGCCGCCATCAGCTGCTTGGCCGCGTCCTTCAGGCCCATCGCGGTGATACTCGCGGGCTTCGGGCCGACCCAGATCAGCCCTGCGTCGATCACGGCCTGCGCGAAAGCGGCGTTTTCGGAGAGAAAGCCGTAGCCGGGATGGATGGCCTCTGCGCCCGTCGCCTTCGCAGCGGCGATGATCTTCTCGCTGACAAGATAGCTCTCGCGCGCCGGGCTTGGGCCGATATGCACCGCCTCGTCCGCCTGCCGCACATGCAGGGCCTTGGCATCGGCATCAGAATAGACCGCAACGGTGCGAATGCCCATGCTGCGCGCGGTGCGAATGATGCGGCAGGCGATCTCGCCGCGATTGGCGATAAGGAGAGACTGGATCATGCGCCGCACCCTTCCGTGCGCGAGGAGAAGGTGAGGTTCATTACCTTCCACGTGCCGTTCTCGCGGACGAAATCGAAGTGATCGATGCCGCAGCTGACGACCTTGCCCTCAATCGAGACGGTGAACGGTGCCCAGACCATCGCGACATCGCCGTCGCGCTCGACGATCATGTCGCTGATCTGCTCGTGAAAGCCCGAGCCCAGCTTCATGTTCGCCGCATACTCCGCAAAGCTCTGGGTGCGCAGGCCGGTAAACCCGCTGCGCAAGGTGCCGCGCGCGGTGACGCGGCCCTGCGGATAGACCAGCTGAAGCAGCGCGGGGCCATCGCCCTTCTCCAGCGTGGCGAACAGCGCATCGACGACGGCGATGACTTCCTTTTCGGCGAAATCGGGTGGCGGCAGGCGCTCCCCCTGCGGAAGCGGCGCGGCGGCGAGGGCGAGGGCGGAGAAGAGGGTCATCATGGACATCACATCCTGAACACCCCGAAGCGGGGCGCCTCCGCAATCGGGGTTTCGAGGCAGACGCCCAGCGCCAGCCCCAGCACATCGCGAGTCTGCACCGGGTCGATCACGCCGTCATCCCAAACGCGGGCGGTGGCGTAATAGGGGTTGCCCTCGTCCTCGTACTTCTGGCGGATCGGGGCCTTGAAAGCTTCGGCTTCTTCCGGCGTCCACTTGTCCGCATCGCGGTGGACCGTTGCCAGCACCGAAGCGGCCTGCTCCCCGCCCATCACGCTGATGCGCGCGTTGGGCCAGGTGAAGAGGAAGCGCGGATCGTAGGCGCGGCCGCACATGCCATAGTTGCCAGCGCCGAAGCTTCCGCCGATGAGCACCGTCAGCTTGGGCACTTGCGCGGTGGCGACCGCCGTCACCAGCTTCGCGCCATGCTTGGCAATGCCTTCCGCCTCATACTTCCCGCCGACCATGAAGCCCGAGATGTTCTGCAGGAACAGCAGCGGAATGCGGCGCTGGCACGCGAGCTCGATGAAATGCGCGCCCTTCTGCGCGCTTTCGCTGAAGAGGACGCCGTTGTTGGCGAGGATCGCCACCGGCATGCCCCAGATATGCGCAAAGCCGCAGACGAGCGTGGCGCCGTAGAGCGCCTTGAATTCGTGGAACTCGCTGCCGTCCACGATGCGGGCGATGACTTCGTGCACATCATAGGGCGCGCGCACGTCATCGGGGATGATCGAGTAGAGGTCTTCGGCGTCGTATTTGGGCGGGCGCGGCGGCTGGAAATTGGGGACTGTCCCTATTTTCTCGCCGAGATGAGATACGATATCGCGCACGATCGTCAGCGCATGTTCGTCGTTGTCTGCCAGGTGATCGACCACGCCGGATTTGCGCGCATGCAAATCCCCGCCGCCGAGCGCCTCGGCGCTGATTTCCTCGCCCGTTGCGGCTTTCACCAAGGGTGGGCCAGCAAGGAAGATCGTGCCCTGCTCGCGCACGATCACGCTTTCGTCGCTCATCGCAGGCACGTAAGCGCCGCCCGCAGTGCAGCTGCCCATCACGCTGGCGATCTGGGGAATGCCAGCCGCGCTCATCTGCGCCTGGTTGTAGAAGAAGCGGCCGAAATGGTCGCGATCCGGGAAGACCTCGGCCTGGTTGGGCAGGTTCGCCCCGCCGCTGTCGACGAGATAGATGCACGGCAACCGGTTCGCCGCCGCGACTTCCTGCGCGCGGATGTGCTTCTTCACCGTCATCGGGAAATAGGTACCGCCCTTCACCGTCGCGTCGTTGGCGAAGATCATGCACTGGCGGCCCGAGACGCGGCCAATGCCGGTGATGATACCAGCGCCGGGGACTTCATCGCCGTACATGCCGTTTGCCGCGAGCTGGCCGAGTTCGAGGAAGGGCGAGCCGGGATCGAGCAGGCGCTCCACGCGGTCACGCGGCAGCAGCTTGCCGCGCGAGACGTGGCGGGCGCGGGATTTTTCATCGCCGCCCAGCGCGGCCTTGGCGACGCGGGCGCGCAATTCGGCTGCCAGCGCACGGTTGTGCGCCGCGCGGGCCTGCGCCTCCGGGCTGGTGGGATCGAGGTTGGTGGGGAGGACTGGGCCGGACATCACGCAGCCCCGATCAGTTCGCGCCCGATCAGCATGCGCCGGATTTCGTTCGTCCCCGCGCCGATATCGAGCAGCTTGGCATCGCGCAGATAGCGCTCCACCGGCCAGTCCTTGGTATAGCCCGCGCCGCCCAGCGCCTGCACCGCCTCGCCCGCCACGCGGAACGCCGCCTCGCTGCCCAGCAGGATCACCCCCGCCGCATCGAAGCGCGTCGTCTGCCCCGCATCCGCCGCCCGCGCGACGGCATAGGTATAGGCCCGCGCCGATTGCAGCGCGACATACATGTCCGCCACCTTGCCCTGCATCAGCTGGAACGCACCGATGGGTTTGCCGAACTGCTTGCGCTCACGGACATAGGGGATGACCGTATCGAGGCAGGCCTGCATCAGACCGAGCTGGATGCCCGCGAGCACGACGCGCTCGTAATCAAGGCCGCTCATCAGCACGCCGACCCCGCCGTGCAGCGGGCCCATCACGTTTTCCTCGGGCACGAAGCAATCGTTGAACACGAGTTCGGCGGTGGGCGAGCCGCGCATGCCCATCTTGTCGATCTTCTGGCCGATGGAGAAGCCGGGCATGTCCTTCTCGATCAGGAAGGCGGTGATGCCGCGGCTGGCGGCCTCAGGCGCGGTCTTCGCGTAGACCACGAGAGTATCGGCGTAAGTCGCGTTGGTGATCCAGAATTTCGTGCCGTTGAGCCTGAAGCCGCCCGGCACCGGATCGGCCTTCAGCTTCATCGAAACCACGTCCGATCCTGCCCCCGCTTCCGACATGGCGAGACTGCCCAGATGCTCGCCCGAAATCAGCTTCGGCAGGTACTTCGCCTTCTGCTCATCGTTACCCCAGCGGCGGATCTGATTGACGCAGAGGTTGGAATGCGCGCCATAGCTGAGGCCGACCGAGGCCGATGCGCGGCTGACTTCCTCGACCGCGATCACATGATCGAGGTAGCCGAGGCCGAGGCCGCCCCATTCCTCTTCCACCGTGATTCCATGCAGCCCAAGCGCGCCCATCGCGGGCCAGAGATCGCGCGGAAACCAGTCGTCCGCATCCACTCTGGCGGCCAGCGGGGCGATCTGCTCGTCGGCAAAGCGGCCAGCCGCCTCGCGGATCATCAGGGCGCTTTCAGGCAGGGCGAAATCAAGCTCGGGCGTGGCGCGCATTTCCAGTCAGGCTCCTCTTTATCCGGAGCAGTCTATGGCAAACCCCAGCTTCGGAAAAATTGAATTTTCGCGCGGGGTAGTATAGGAAAAACCTATGCTAAGCCGCCGCCATCTGCGCCAGTTCCTCGCTCTCGTCGATACCGGATCGTTCACTGCGGCGGCGAACCAGCTCCATGTTGCGCAGCCCACCCTCTCCGCTGGAATTGCCGAACTGGAGCGCGAGCTTGGCGCTGCGGTGATCCTGCGCGAACGGCGCGCGCTGCGGCTGACCGAGGCGGGCAACCGCCTGCTGGTCCACGCCCGCGCGATCGAGCGGGAGTTCGGCCTTGCCGAACGCGGGGTGCTGGCCGCGCCCGCCCCTGCCCCGCCGCTGCGGCTGGGGGTGATCGCATCGCTTTCCACGCGCATGGTGGCGGAGATTGCAGGCCGGTTTGCGCCGGGACGGCTGACGCTGACCGAAGCGCCGGACGCTGACCTCAGGCGGCGGCTGGCAGAGCACCGGCTCGATGCCGTGCTGACCACGCTCCACGGCGCGGAAGCGGGGGCTGAGGTGCTGCTGGAGGAAGGTTATGCGATGATCCTGCCCACCGCCCACCGCTTTGCCGCGCGGGATATCCTGCAGCCGGAGGAACTAGCAGGCGAAACGATGATTGCGCGTCGTTCGTGCGAGATCCTGGCCGAAACCAGCCGCTTCTTCACCGCGCGCGGGGTGCGGCCGCATTTCGCCTTTCGCGGCGGCAACGATGATCGTTGCCTTGCGCTGGTGGCAGCGGGCGCGGGGGTGACGACTGCGCCGGTCTCGCTCGCCGCGCCGGGGACGGTGGCGGTTCCCTTGCAGGGTTACGACTATCGCCGCCGGATCGGGCTGATCTTGGCAGGCGGGCAGGAAGAGTTGATTGCGGCAAGCGGGCTGCGTGCAGTCCTGGGCGAAGTTCTGGCGGAGCGGGACTGATCCGCTCGATTCCGGGTCTATCCCGGCTTGCGGTGGCGGGCAGCGGCGTGACACCGACATGGCATGAGCTTCGCTGCCCCTCCTCCCGATGCCCCCGCACCGCCGCGCCGGATCGCGCTGCTCAATGTGAAATACAGCCCCAATCTGGGCGATGGGCTGCTGTCCGAATGCCTTGAGGCGGAGCTGGCGCGCACCTTCCAGACGATCGCGCCGGGGACGCAGGTGTTCTCGATCGATCTGGCGGGGCGGCGCGCCTATCCCGCCATCGCCCCCAGCCGCCGTGCCGTGCTGATCGCGGTGCTGGAGGCGCTGCCGGCTGCTTTCCGGCGGCTGGCAACGCGGATCGCGCTCGCCGCGCTGGTGCAGCTGCGGCTGCGCCGGCACGTGCGGGTGCGGCTCGCGGGGTGCGATGCGGTGGTGCTCGGTGGCGGTAACCTGCTGACGGACGCCGATCTCAATTTTCCGATGAAGATCGCGGGCGCGCTTGGCCAGGCGGCACGGCTGCGGCTGCCGGTGGCGGTCTATGGCGTGGGGGCCAACCGGCAATGGTCGGAGGCCGGGCGCCGCCTGTTCGGCCGTGCGCTTGGCGCAGCGAAACTGGCCCATGCGGCGGTGCGCGATGCGCGCAGCCAGTCTGCGTGGCGCGATCTGCTCGTGCCGCAGGGCGTGCGCCCGGCAGCGCTGAGCGGCGATCCGGGGCTGCTGGCAAGTTGCCACTTCCCGCGCCCTCCGCTGCCGTTCGATGCACCGCTGGCGGGCCTGTGCGTGACCGCGCCGATGGCGCTGCGCTACCATGCCACCGGACCGGCTGCCGCGCATGGCACCGATGAACGCGCCGCGCTCGATGCCTGGTATGGGGGGGCAGCGCGCGCGCTCATCGATGCGGGCTTTCGCGTCGCGCTTTTCACCAATGGCAGTCCGGAGGACCGCGACTATCTCGCCGCGATGGGTCCGGCATGGATCCTTGCCGCCAAGGGACCGGTGACGATGACCAATCCCTTCGCCGAACCTGCCGAGATGATCCGCTTCATCGCCGGTTGCCAGCTGATCGTGGCGCACCGCATGCATGCCTGCATCGCCGCCCATTCCTTTGCCATCCCCACGATCGGGCTGCGCTGGGACGTGAAGCTCGACAGTTTCTTCGCGCTGGCGGGGCGCGGGACCTATATTGCCGATACGGCCTCCCTCGATGGCCCGGCGCTGACCGCGCTCGCGCGGCAGGCGGTGGCCGATGGTGTGGACCGCGCCGCACTGGAAGACCTCATTGCCGGCACGCGCAGCGATATCGCGCGCATGGCGGCGGCACTGGCGCGGGCGATGCAGCCGGCAAAGGCTGCGGCATGAGCGCGGCAATCGACCGCATCGTGGTGATCAACGATCTCTCGCATGCGATGGGCGGGGCGAGCGCGCTGGCTGTGGGCTCCGCGCACCGCTTTGCCGAGCGGGGCTTCCGCGTGGCCATGCTTGCGGGCGACATGCCCGATCCGGCGCTGGCCGAGGCTGGGATCGCGGTGACGGGGCTGGGCCAAGCACGGCTGCTGGGGCGCGCGG
The DNA here is from genome assembly GCF_027486195.1 of Novosphingobium sp. Taxonomy (GTDB): domain Bacteria; phylum Pseudomonadota; class Alphaproteobacteria; order Sphingomonadales; family Sphingomonadaceae; genus Novosphingobium. The sequence continues at coordinate 26,808 of NZ_JAIXPP010000030.1, read as the reverse complement.
GCGGGCTGCTCGATGGCCTGTGGAACCGCGCGGCGGCGCGGATGGTGCGGCGCTGGATCACGGAGCACGATACGCCGCGCACGGTCTATCACCTTCACGGCTGGTCGCAGATCCTCTCGCCTTCGGTGTTTGCCGCGCTGGCCCCGGTGCGCAGCCGACTGGTGATCTCGGCGCACGATTTCTTCCTCGCCTGCCCCAACGGCGCCTTCACGAACTTCGCGACCGGGGCACCCTGCCCGCACGCGGCGCTCTCCCGCGCCTGCCTTGCCGAGGCCTGCGACCGGCGGGGCCAGACGCACAAGCTGTGGCGCGTGGCGCGCCATGCGGTGCAGCGCTTCGTCTACCGGCCGGAGAGCTCACCACCGGTGCTGGCGATCCACGCCGCCATGCGCCCGATGCTGGCGCGCGCGGGGATTCCGCCCGCAGCGATCCATCCGCTACCCAATCCGGTCGTCCCCTTCAGCACCACGCGGATTGCTGCCGAGCGCAACCGTGAAGTGCTGTTCGTCGGCCGGATCGAGGCGACCAAGGGCGCAGACCTTGCGCTGGCAGCGGCGCGGCGGGCGGGCATGCCGATCCGCCTGGTCGGCGACGGGGCAGACCGCGCGCGGCTCGCCGCCGAGTATCCGGAGGCGCGCTTTGCCGGGCGCCTGCCGCCAGACGACATCGGTGCGCTGGCCGCGTCAGCACGCGTGCTGGTGATGCCGAGCCGCTATCCGGAACCCTATGGCCTCGTTGCGATGGAAGCCGCGCTGGCTGGCCTGCCCGTGATCCTGCCGCCCAGCGCCCTGCTCGCGCCGGATCTGGTGGCGGCGGGGGCGGGAATCTCGGTCGATCCGCGCGATACGGCAGCGTTCGCGGCTGCGCTTGGCGCGCTCGCGGCAGACGATGCGCGGGTTGAGGCCATGAGCCGCGCGGCCTTCACCGCCACGCGCCACCTCGCCCTGTCGCCGGACGAATGGCTCGACCGCCTGCTTGCGCACTATGGCACGCGCCTGGAGGCGCTTCAGGCGCCGTCGAATGCCAGTTGTGCGTCCGGATCGAAGCTGATCGCGGCGAACGCCGCCGGTGCATAGGGCGCGGGCGCTGCCGCAGGGGTGGTCGCAGACCAGCCGCGGCGATCAAGCTCACCAAGCGGTCGGTAGGGATTGCTGCGGGCCAGTTGGCGCAAATGCTGCACCTTGATCGGCACGATCACGAGGCTGAGCGTCGCAAGCACGATGGCCCAGCGCCAGAGGTTGAAATGTCCACTTTGGATTGCGGCCATGAACTCCGCATAAGTCAGCCAGATCGCCAGCGCGCCGAGCAGTTCGGAGCTGCGCTGGTTCGGCAGCGCGAGCAGCGTCAGTACGGCAAGGAAAAACGATCCGACCCCCGCAAGCTCGAGCGAAAGGCGGTCGGTAACGTAGCCTGAAGTCAGCACAAAGGCGATGAGCAGCGCGCCGATCCGGGCGGATCGGACGATATGGCCGGGCGTGATACGAGTGAACAGGGCGTCCATGGAGCAGGGTATGCATCCGTGCTTTTCAAGGAACGCTTTCCCCCATTGGTTAACGCCGGACCAACGAAAGGCTCCGCATCCGGCCGGGCTATAAGGGAGATTGCTCAGATACGGGGCTAATTGCGCGACTGGACGGCGGGAAAGGATGGTACCCGCTGCGGCGTGGGATGGAAACGGCGCAGGATCAGGGATCGGGCGATGATCAGCATGCAGCAGCGCAATTCGCGCGGACGCTCCGCGATGACGGTGCACCCGCGCGCGCTCTCGGTCTGCCTGCTGGGCCTGATCGCTCCGCTTGCCGATGCGCGCGCGCAGACCGCGGTGGATCCGCGGATGGAGCGCGATACCGTGGGTGCTCGCTCGCGGCCGGAGGTGGAAACGTCCGGCGCGCGGGTGGGTGCGCTGCTGATCTCGCCCAGCTTCGGGATCGAGGCAGACGCGACAGACAACATCTATGCGCGCGGCGATGTGAAACGCGGTGATGTCGCGGTGGCGATCCTCCCCGCGCTCGCGGTGCGTTCGCAGTGGTCGCACCATGCGCTGGGGATCGCGGCGGAAGGGTCGATCAAGCGCTATGCCAAGCGCACGACCGAGAATATCGAGACTTATGCCGTCAAGCTCGATGGGCGGCTCGACATTTTGGGTGACACCCGCCTGTCGGGCGATGTCGGCGCGGCGCGGCGGATCGAGGCGCGCGGCACCACCGGCGATACGCTGTTCGGCGCGGCGCCGATTGCCTACACCGTTGTCACCGGCGGGGGCGAACTCGAACAGACTTTCGCACGCGCGCGGATCACGCTGGGCGGGCGCTACGAACGCTATAACTATCAGGCCCGCGAACTGGGCGGCACGGTGATCGATCTTTCCCCGCGTGATTACGAGGCGCTGTCGGGCTCGCTGCGCGCGGCGATCGGCATTGGGCCGGGCGTCGCTGCCTTCGCCAGCCTTGCCTACAATCGCAACCGCTACCCAACACCGCCGGTCGGGCCGAGCCGCAATTCGCACGGGTTTACCGGCCTGACGGGCCTGGCCTTCGGGCTCAACCGGCTCTTGCAGGGTGAGATCGGGGTTGGCTGGGTGCAGCAGGATTTCAGCGCGCCGATTTTCCCGCGCATCAGCGGCCTTGCCTATAACGTGCAGCTGAAGTGGAGCCCGACAAGGCTGACCACCGTGCGCCTTTCGGGTGCGCGCACGTTCCAGCGTTCGCCGATCATCGGCATTGCCGGAATCCAGCAGCACGAAGTGATGCTCTCGGCAGAACACGAACTGCTGCGGACGCTGATCCTGCGGCCCGCGCTGCGCTATGTGGTGGCCGATTTCCAGGTGCCGGAAGGCGCGGCCAAGCGGCAGGAGCGCTTTTTCACCGGCACATTCGGCGTGAGCTGGCGGCTCACCCAGCATTTCGAGATCGCCGGCGACTATACCCACAGCCTCGGCCGCAATTCCGGTGCGGTCGATCCGGGCCGGGCCTATGACAGGAACCGCGTGGCCGTGTCGCTGCGCTGGCGGCTGTAGCTGCGATGGCCAGCCTGCCGCGCGATCCCCGGGTTGATACAGACCGGCCGCCGCCGCTTCCTGAATGGGGTGTGCGGCCGCGCAATATGGCGGTGCGGCTGGTGTTTGCAGCACTGTTCCTCGCCGGGCTTGGCGCTGCACTTACGCTGCTTGCGCCCCCGCCCGCCGGGCCTCAGGTGCGCTTTGCCTTCCCTCCGCCGCTGCCTGACCCGGCTGCGTTGCTCCCCTACCTGCCTGAAACGGCGCGGGCGGCCAATGCGGCCATGGTGATCAATCCTCCCGCAGCGCCCGCGCCGGCTTTCCGGCTCGGTGCGGCGGACGCGCTTGCGCAGACGCGCGCGCTCGATTGCCTCTCCGCTGCTGCCTGGTACGAAGCGGGCGATGATCCCTCGGGCGAACGCGCGGTTGTACAGGTCGTGCTCAACCGGGCGCGACATCCCGCCTTTCCCGCCAGTGTGTGCGGCGTGGTATTTCAGGGATCGGAGCGCACCACCGGCTGCCAGTTCAGCTTTACGTGCGATGGCTCGATGCGCGCGCGCCATCCCGCCCCCGCTGCGTGGGCACGGGCGCGGGCGGTCGCGGCTGCGGCGCTGGCCGGGGCGGTCGATCCGCGTGTGGGGCTCGCGACGCATTATCATGCCGACTATGTGGTGCCGGTGTGGCGCAGCGGCCTCGTCAAGCTCGCGCAAGTGGGGCTGCACTTGTTCTACCGCTGGCCGGGGGACTGGGGTTCACCCGCCGTGCTGCGCGGCAGCGCGAGCGGCGAGGAGCCGAGGATCGCCGCGATGGCGGCGCTATCGCCCGCGCATGGCGGCGCGGACGCGGCACAGGCAGGGCAAGCCGATGCTGCCGCGAATGCCGGCGCGGCGCTGGCGTACCTCCCGCTTGACGAAGCGGACGGGCCTTCCCGCTCCGGCAGCCGCAGCGCCCTGTTGTCCGCCGCACCGGCGGGAGGGCCATCCGCCGGTGGGCGCATCGCCCTCAAGCTCGATCCGGCCGCATTCCCCGGCACATATGCCATGCGCGCGCTTGCCGCCTGCGGAGAGCGCGAGCGCTGCGCGGTGGTTGGCGAACTGCTCGGCGCGGCTCCCGGTCAGGACCCTGGCTTCGTCTATTTGCGCGATCGGCGGACCGGCGCGGAAGGCGCCTGGTGGGATTGCACCGCCCTCCCCCGCGCCAATCCCGCGCGCTGCCTACCCAAGGGCGCAGCGCTCACGCGGCTGCTAGCGGACTGGGGCTGAGCCAAGCGGGAGCGACCATCCCGCTCGAATGCAGTTACGTCGGTGACGGCCAGATCTTCGTGACCCGCCTATAGCGCGCGGCGGCAAATCGCCGAAAGTGCGAGCTAGAACACCACTGCCGTAACCAAGGTGACCGCGACCGATATCGATCAAAACACCCAGCTGACCTACTCCATCGCCGGCGGAGCGGATGGAGCTCTGTTCAAGATTGATCCCACAACGGGTGATCTATCGTTCAAAAGCCCGGTAAACTTCGACAACCCAGGCGATGCCGATGGCAACAACGTCTATTTAGTGAAGGTTAGGGCATCGGACGGATCGCTGGCTGACTGGCAAGAGATTTCCGTCACCGTCACCAACGTCAATGAAGCGCCGGTGATCACGTCCAACGGCGGCGGCACGTCGGCAGCCATCTCGGTGGCCGAGAATGGCACGGCTGTCACCACAGTCACGACGACCGATGTCGATGCGGGCTCCGCTCTGCTCTACTCGATCGCCGGCGGCAACGATGCGGCGCTTTTCCGGATCAACGCACAGACGGGCGCGCTCACCTTTGCGGCAGCGCCCGATTTCGAGGTGCCGAAGGATGTGGGCCTGAACAACGTCTACGATGTCATCGTCAAGGTTTCGGATGGCCAGCTCACCGATACCCAGGCGCTGGCGATCACTGTCGCCAACGTCGTCAACGAAGTTCTGACTGGAACATCGAGCGCAGACACACTGACTGGCGCAGGCGGTGACGATACGATCTGGGGCGGCGCTGGCAACGACCGGCTGACCGGGAACGGGGGCAACGACGGGCTCAACGGAGGAACCGGGGCGGACATCATGGACGGCGGCGCTGGCCACGACACGTACTTCGTTGACGTTACTGGCGATCAAGTCATTGAAACTGCAGAAAATGGTAGTGACACCGTCAAGGCAAGCATCAGCTATACGCTTGGCGCCGCTGTCGAGAATCTGACCCTCACAGGCTCTGCATATCTGTCCGGCACGGGCAACGATCTCGTCAATACGCTGATCGGCAATGATGGAGACAACCTCCTCACAGGGCTCGGGGGCAGCGACCCCCTGAATGGCGGTGCCGGGAGTGACACTCTCCTCGGCGGGCTTGGGAAGGACGTTCTGACCGGCGGCACGGGCCGGGACTTCTTCGTGTTCAATACTGCCGCTGCAATCGCCAACGTGGACACCATTACCGATTTCAACGGCAGCGAGAACGACAAGATCCAGCTCGGCAAGTCGGTTTACAGCGGCTTCACCCACACCGGTGCGCTGATCGCAGACGAGTTCTACGCAGCAGCAGGCGCGACTTCCGCACACGATGCGACGGATCGGGTGATCTACAACACGGCTACCGGCATTCTCTACTACGATGCCGATGGCCAGGGCGGCGTTGCTGCGGTGCAGATCGCCCTGATGGGAGCAGTCAACCATCCCACGCTGATCTACAGCGATATTCTGATCATTGTTTGAAGGAGGGGCACGGTGACAGATTGCCAAATCCCTGCCCACTACCGGGCCTGACAAGCGCCAAGTGTGCGCCCGCGGCGCTTCAGCGCCCCTTGCGTCGCGCGGCGTGCAGTTCGGCGCGCGAGAGGAGCGCATCGAGGTCTGCGCGGGAAATGTCGAAGCTTTCGTGCATGTCTTCCAGCGCGGCATCGATATCCGCCATGTGCAGCCCCGCATCGGGGGCAGGCGCGGGCCGGTGAGGATAGGAGTGGCGTGAGAGGCGGTGGAACACTAGGCCGATCGCCACGAGCGACAGGGAATTGAGCGCCACCGGCAGGAAGGCGAAACCATATCCGGCGGCGTGGACCGCGCTCGAGCCGATCACCGCCGTAAGCGCCGAGGCACCGCCGGGCGGGTGGAGGCAGCGCAGCGCCGACATGACAAGGATCGCCGCGCCCACCGCCACGCTCGCGGCGAGGCCGGTATCGGGGATCAGGCGATAGACCGCGACGCCGACCAGCGCGGAAATGGTGTTGCCGCCCACAACGGGCCAGGGCTGGGCAAGCGGGCTCGCCGGAACCGCGAAGACGAGCACAGCCGAAGCCCCGAGCGGCGCGACGAGCAGCGGGAGATCACCCGGCTGCAACAACAGACGCGCCGACACGAAGGCCGCGAAGGCAATGCCCAGCACCGCACCCAGACAGGCGAACAGCCGATCTGGGGCATGCGCGCCGGACAGAAGAGGGTGGAACAGGCGCAAGAGGTTGATCCGCTCAGCTTCGTGGGATGCCGCCCCATAAGGCGGCCCCTGCAGGAGGGGAAGCCTTCACGCAACTTTAGTTAGGAGAGCCCCGAGGCGCCGAGCACCGGGCGAAAACCGGTGCCTTCGCGCAGCACCCGGGCCACATGGCTGCCGCCGAAGTGCGCAGGCACAAGCAGTGCCTGCCGGCTGGCGGCAAGTTCGAGCACCTGGCGGCGAGTCTCGCGCGCCTGATCGGGTGCCTCGCAGAAAACGCTGTTCCATTCGGGGCGGTAGATCTGGGCGGGATGGTGGACGACATCGCCGACGAACAGCGCGTTGTCGTCCTTTCCCGCCACTTCGAGCATCATGCTGCCGGGGGTGTGGCCAGGGCAGGCGTGAAGCGTGAGGCCATCGGCAACCTCGAAGCCCGGCTCGGCCCATTCGGCGCGGCCGGCGGCAATGATCGGCGCCACACTGTCCTCGTACATCCCGGCGTTGACGGCAGCGCCTACGCCGTCCGGCCCGGCGGCGCCGTCTTCCGGGTCCCAATAGGCGCGGTCCGCCAGCGGGAGCACATAGCGGGCGTTGCGGAAAGTCGGCTCCCAGCGTCCTTCCACGAGGCGGGTGTTCCAGCCGACGTGATCGATGTGAATGTGCGAACAGACGACAACGTCGATGTCCTCCGGCTGGAAACCGGCGCAGGCGAGGTTGCCGAGGAAATCGGTTTGCAGGTTGCTGAAGATGGGGATGTTCGGGCGGTCCTTGTCATTCCCCGCTCCGGTATCGAACAGGATGCGCTCATGCCCGGTATCGAGCACCCAGCTCTGCAGGAAGGCATAGAGGTGGCCGGTTTGCGGATCGAAGTATTCGGGGGCAAACTCCTCGGCATGCGGGTCCCAGCCTTCGGGGGTGTAGCCCTGAAACAGGTAGGAGGGCGGCGCAAAAGTGCCCTGCCATTCCTCGATGCGATGAACGGTGACGTGCCCGATCCGGAAACGATCCATGTGCGCTCTCCTGCTCCGGGTGTTCCCCCGCTGCGGACGAGAGTGCCTGAGCTAGCGGCGATGCACAACCGGCGGCGGATCAGCGCAGCGGCATGAGAGGACCGTGGCCCATGGGGACGACGTTCTGGCGGTTCTCGGAAAAAGGAGACCAAAGGGTGATGGGGGGTCGTCATTCCGAGGGCGCGAACGGGGCCGGGTATCCTCACGGGCCGCAACACTTGGCACAAGGGCTGGGCAGAGCGCGGCAAGCTCGGTAGGCGGGCACGATATGCGGGGAGACCAGGTATGCGCAAGGAAATCGGCAGCGGGTGGAGCCGGGCGGCGGGGATCTGTGCGATGACCTTGCTGATTCTGCAGGCGCTGGTGCTCGCCTCATGGGCGGCGGGACTTGCGTTGATGCTGCCGTCATGGGCTTCGAGCACGGCGCTGATCGTGGGCTGCCGCGATGTGCCCGCAGCAAGGCCCCGCGCCGCGAGCCTCGGCCATGTAGTGTGCGGGGCGACGGGTGTGGCGGCGTTCTATCTTGCCGGTCCGGCTGCGCATCCCTGGGCGCTGTGGCTCGCCGCGCCTGCGGTCGCGGTCGGCGTGACACTGATGTGGGCGCTGCGCTGCTATCATCCGCCAGCTGCGGCGAATGCGGCGATCCCACTGTTCACGGCTGCGACGATGCCCGTTTATGCCGGGGCGGTGGCGCTTGGGGCGGCGCTGCTGCTGTTCGCCGCCCATGCGCTCGATCGTGCCGACGGGGCGGCAGCCGCCTAGAAATACCGTTCACCAATGCGGATCGTATCGCCGGGCAAAACCGCCACTTGCGCACTGCGCAGGGAGACGGCGCTTTCGGCCTTGCCGGTCTGTCGGCGCAGGAACACCGTCTTCTCATTCGCGCGGTAGGTGAAGCCGCCGGCGCGGGCGATGGCCTGCTCCACCGTCATCCCCGAGGCATAGGAATACTCACCAGGTCGGTTAACTTCGCCGAGAATGTAGAACGGCCGGTAATTGAGCACCTCGACGCTCACGCGCGGATCGTTGACATAGCCCTCGGCGAGCTTGGCCGTCAGCTCTTGCTGCACCGCATCGATCGTGCGCCCGCCCGCCGCCACCACGCCGATCAGCGGGAATGCCAGCGCTCCGCCGGGCGTGATGTTGTATTCGCCGGTGAGCGTCGGCTCGTTGAATACGGTGACGCGCACGCGGTCTCCCGCGCCGAGGTGGTAACTTTCGAGGCCCACGGCGACGTCCGCCGTCGAGATCGGGGGCGCGCCAGCGCTGGCGCAGCCACCCAGTGCGAACGCCCCGGCCACGACCATCATGCCAGCCATGACAAGCGCCAGGCGATGCCCTGCGCGCCGACCGCCATCGTGCCTGCTATCCATGCGAAATCTCCAATGCTTCTGCGTGCTTTTGTTCGATGCCCACAAGTCTATGCGGCGGGCGGCAAAGCGCAATCACCCCGCCCCTTGCCGAATCCTCCGACTTGGAGGTGTTCCGGTGCGACCCCGCAAAGGCACCGGACCGCAGCCGGTACACCTGCCCCGCCGACTATCGGCGCAGCCCCGCGCCGCGGCATATGGTGCATAAATCCTTAAGCATTCACCCGGATTTGCTCCCGATCCGGCGATGCGGGATGCAGGGCAGCACGAAGCTTCGGACTGCGCCCGCGAAGGCGCGCAGCGATCCTGTGATGCGGGTCGGAGCCTTCCCTGCCTCCGGTTTTCCTCCGCACCGGATACGCTTCGCCTTCCCCGTCGCGGCCCCTTGCCTAGTCTTGCGCCATGCCGAGAAGGGGGCCGCGCTCCTGGATCGGACGAAATTTACCACATAGGTTTGCCGGCTGCACGGGCAGCTGGCGGCGAACCATTCGACCGAGGAGAACAGGGGTGAACACGGCAGTCGGCCTCTATCGCAACGCCGGGGGTGTGCCAGGCATGGCATCCACCCTCGCCTTCGAACCAAGAGTGCCGCCCCCGGCGGCGGATCGGGTGGACCTGAGGCTGCTCTTTGCGGTGTTCCGGCGCCGCCTCGGCGTGTTTCTTGCGGTCCTGTTCGCGGTGCTGGCCACCGGCCTGCTGCTGACAGCGCTGCAGCCGCGCACGTATACTGCGCGCGCCGAAGTCACGCTCAACAGCCGGCCGCAGGCAGTCGCGCCGACGAGCACGAGCGACGGGCCTCAGCAGGCCGCGATCCCGAGCGAAGGCTACGTCGATACGCAAGTCGCCGTAGTGACCTCGGAAGCCAATCTCGGCGCGGTGGCAGAAACCCTCAGCCTTGCGAAGGAGGACCGCTTTGCCAAGCGTGGGGCAGAGGCGCGGGCAGCGGCGCTGGCCTGGCTGCGCAAGGGCGTGGTGGCCACACGCATCGGCACGACCTATGGCATCGCGATTACCTTCGAGGACACCGATCCCGCACTTGCCGCCCGCGTGGCCAACACCTTCGCGCAGCAATATACCGCCGGCGCGCTCGAGGCGAAACGGAAGACTGCGCGGGCAACGACGACCGCCATCGCCGAGCGGCTCGAGCAGCTGCGCCAGCAGGCCCTTGGCGATACCGCAGCGGTGCAGCGCTACCGCATCGCCAACAACCTCCTCTCGACCACGATGGGCTCGCTCACCGAGCAGGAAATCTCCAGCTACAACCAGGCGGTTACCACCGCGCGCGCGTCGGCGAGCGAAGATGGCGCGCGGCTCGATGCAGCGCGGCGGCAGCTGGCGCTGGGCGTCAGTGCGGGCGGCGTGGGCGAAGTGGCCTCCTCGCCTGCGGTCGGCTCGCTCCGCGCGCAGCAAGCCAGCGCGGCGACCGAACTTGCCTCGCTCACCGCACGCTATGGCCCGCGCCATCCCGATGTGTTGCGAGCAAAGGCAGCGCTGGGTGCGATCGACGCGCGGATTGCCGACGAGACGCAGCGGGTGATCTCCAGCCTTGAGGCGCGGGCGCGGGTTTCCCAGCAGCGGCTGGCCTCGCTCACCGGATCGCTGCAGCAATCGCGCGGCACGCTGGCGCAGAACAATGCGGCGATGGTCGGACTGCAGGACCTTGAAAAGCGGGCCGAAACCTCGAACGCGCTCTACGAGAGCTATCTCAACCGGTTCAAGGAACTGACCGCGCGCGAGGGGACCGAGCAGGCGGATGCCGATCTGCTCCACCCGGCTGCGGTGCCGCTCAAGCCGACCAGCCCCAACGTGGCGCTGAATCTCGTGCTTTCGGTGGCGCTCGGGCTCGGGCTTGGTGTGGCGGCAGCGTTTGCGGCGGAAATGACCTTCAGCGGGCTCACCACCGGGGACGACATCGAGCAGCGGCTCGGCGTGCGCTATCTCGGCTCGATCCCGACGCTGGGCTCGGTCTGGCGGGGTGAGGAGAAAGTGCCGATGGCGGCGCTGCTGGAGGATCCGCGTTCGGCCTTTGCCGAAAGCTTCCGCTCGCTGCGCGCATCGATCGCGATGAACACCACGAAGGCGCGGATCATCGCGCTGACATCGGCGCTGCCCGATGAAGGCAAGACGACGACCTCGATCTGCCTCGCGCGCTCTATGGCGCTTTCGGGAGACCGCGTGCTGCTGATCGATGGCGACTTGCGCCGCCAGGGCGTGAGCCGGTTCCTGCGCGGCGATGCCGGGCGGCCCGGGCTGATGGACGTGCTGGGCGGCTGCGCATCGCTCGAAGCCGCGCTGGTGGTGGACCCGGCGACGGGGCTCAACATCCTGCCGCTGGCCGAAGGGAGCGACAAGGCGCCCGAACTGCTGACCGGGGACGAGATGGACCGCATGCTGGATGCCGCGCGCGAGATGTTCGATGCGATCATCATCGATACGGCGCCGGTGCTGCCCATCGCGGACGCGCGGCTGATGCTGCGCAAGGCCGATGCCTCGGTCTTCGTGGTGCGCTGGCGCAAGACGCCGGAGGCGGCGCTGCGTTCTGCGCTGCGGCTGCTTCCCGATGACCGGGTGCAATTGGCCGGCGTCGCGCTGACCCGCGTCGACATGCGCAAACAGGCGCGCTTCGGATATGGCGACGATGCATTCTACCACTCGTACAAGCGCTACTATGCCTGAGGCGGCTTCCCCCTCCCCCCGGCCCCGCTCACCCCGGCCCCAATCTGCCACGCCCGGAAACGGCCAACCCTTGATCGCTGCGGGGAGCGAACAGGGCAGTGCCTTGCCTTTCCTGTTCCATGGCGGCGAAGCGCATGCGGCGAGCGATGCCGCCGAGGCGCAGGGCGAGAGCGCCGAAGTCGCACCGCAGGCCGCGATGGCGCGGGGGACCGCCCTTCCCGCGGCGCGCGCCGGACACCTTGCCGGGCTCGATCTGGCAAGCCTCGGGCTGGCGGGCCCGGCGCCGGTCCTTGAAGGACCGCACCGCCCGGCTGTCGTCCGCCCCGGCGCCGTCGTGCCAGCCGATCCGCGCAGGCGCTTCCGCCGGGTGGCGATCATCCATTACTGGCTGGTCACGATGCGCGGCGGCGAGCGCGTGCTTGAGCGGCTGCTGCAACTGTTTCCCGAAGCCGATATCTTCACGCACGTCTATGATCCGGCGGCAATGTCCGCCACCATCCGGGCGCGCACGGTGCGCACCAGCTTCATCCAGAAGCTGCCGGGGGCGCGCAAGCACTACCAGGCCTATCTGCCGCTGATGCCGATGGCGCTCGAGCAGCTGGATCTGCGCGGCTACGACCTCGTGATTTCGAGCGAGAGCGGGCCGGCCAAGGGGGTGATCCCCGCGCCCGATGCGCTGCATATGTGCTATGTCCACTCGCCGATGCGGTACTTGTGGGATCACTACCACGATTATCGCGACGAAGCGGGCTGGCTGCGGCGCGCGGTGATGCCGGTGCTGTGCCACGGCCTGCGCCAGTGGGACACGAGTTCGGCGGCGCGGGTCGACCGGGTGCTGGCCAATTCGAACTTCATCCGCGAGCGCGTGGCCAAGGCCTGGCGGCGCGAGGCCGAGGTGGTGCATCCGCCGGTCGATCCCGCACTGTTTTCGCCTTCGGACGAGGTGGAGCCGGGTTATCTCTGGGTCGGCCAGCTGGTGCCCTACAAGCGCGCGGACCTTGCGATCGACGCGTTCAACGCGCTGGGCCTGCCGCTGACCGTGGTGGGTGATGGGCCGCAGGCGGCCATGCTGAAGAAGCGCGCCGGGCCGACGATCCGGATGATCCCGCGGCTCGATTTTGGCGAGTTGCGCCGCGCCTATGCCCGGTGCCGCGCGCTGGTGTTCACGGCCGAGGAGGATTTCGGCATCGTACCGGTCGAGGTCATGGCCTCGGGCCGGCCGGTGGTCGCCTATGGCCGAGGCGGCGCGCTCGACAGCGTGGTCGAGGGGCGCACCGGGCTGTTCTTTGCCGAGCAGACGACGGAAGCGCTCATTGCGGCGGTGCAGCGTCTGGAGCAGTGGTTACCGCACTTCGATCCCGCCGAAGCGACAGCGCGCGCGCGTGATTTCGCGCCAGAGCGGTTCGATGCGGGCGTGCTGGAGGCGCTGGCATGAGGTTGCAGCCGCTCAACCGACTGCGCACCCTGCTGACCGTGCTGCGCCTTCGCCTGCGCGGCGAACGGCCGGGCAAGCGCTTCTTCGTTCACAGCGGCCTGCCGCGCATCGAAGGGCGCGGGCGGCTGGCAATCGGCGAGAGGGTGAACTGGAGCTGCCACGGCGCGCCGGTAGCGGTTGAAGTCGGGCCCGGTGCGCTGCTCGAAATCGGGGCGCGCGCCTTCCTCAACGCCGGGGTCGAGATCGTCTGCCACCAGTGGGTGCGGATCGGCGAGAATTGCCGCATCGGCCCGCGCTGCGTGCTGGCCGATACCAACCACCATCCGGTGCATGAAGGCCAGGGCGTGCGGGTGGCGCCAGTGCAGCTGGGCCGCAACGTCTGGCTGGGGCGCGGGGTGACGGTGCTGCCCGGCGTGACGATCGGTGATCACGCGGTGATCGCGGCGGGCTCGGTGGTTTTCACCGATGTGCCGCCACGTGAGGTGTGGCGGGGCAATCCCGCCGCATTCGTGAAGCCGGTGCATGCCGGGGACGGGTACGTACGGCCATGAGCGCGCTGTGCGAGCCACAAGTGGCAGGAAGGGCGCGGCCATGGAATTGACCTTCATCGGCGCGGTGCAGGTGCTTGTCGGCCTCGCGCTGTTCGTGGCCGGATCGGTCGAGGCGATGTTCGCATTCGCGCTGGTTTCGGCGCTGTTTGGTGGATCGGCGGCGATCCTGCTGCCGGTGCTCGGCAACTCGTCGATCCCGCCGGTGCAGTTCGCCTTGCTGTTCGTCGCCATGCGCCTGCTGGTGCCGGGCGCCGGGCAGATGGCGGCGGTGGGCCGCGCGCTGCGCGCCAACGGCTGGCTGGTGTGCTTCGTGATCTATGGCGCGGCCCTTGCCTTCATCGCGCCGCGCCTGTTTGCCGGGCAGATCGAGGTGACCCCACTGCGTGGCCGCGTGGAGGCCCGCTATGTCTCGACGCTGGCCTATGTCTATGCGGTGCGGCCGCTGGTCTTCACTCCGCAGAACCTGACGACCGCCGTCTATCTGATCGGCACGCTGCTGGCGGGCATTGCTAGCTATGTCGCCTGCCAGCGGGAGAGCGGGCGCGCGGTTCTGGTCCGCACGCTGGCGGCTTTGGGCATGGCCCACGCGCTGACTGGCTTCATGTCGGTGGTAGTCCGGGGCACGCCGGCGGAAGTGGTGCTCTCGGTGTTCCGCAACGCGGCTTATGCGCAGCTCGACCAGTCCTACCTCGGCTTCGTGCGGATGACCGGGTTGTTTCCCGAAGCATCGACCTTTGCCAACTATGGCCTGCTGCTGTTCGTTTTCTCGTTCGAGTGCTGGCTGCGCCGGATCGATCCGCGCTGGACGGGGCCCGCAGCAGCCCTGCTGGCGGCCGCGCTGGCGCTCAGCACATCGAGCACGGCCTATGCCGGCCTGCCGACCTATGCCGTACTCGTCGGTGCGCGTGCGGTCCTCTTCCCCGGCGCGCTGCCGGTCGACCGCGCCTTGTGGGTCGGCGCCGCGCTGCTGGCGCTTACGGTCGCCGGCTGCGCGGTGATGATCTGGCAGCCCCGCTTCGCCGATGGCTTTGCCGACATGATCCGCCACATGACCGTGGAGAAGAGCGAAACGCTCTCCGCGCTGCAGCGCCGGTTCTGGGCGTGGCAGGGGATCAACGCCTTTATCGAGAGCGGCGGCATCGGGATCGGGCCGGGCAGCTTCCGCTCATCCAGCCTGGCGACGGCCGTGCTGGGCTGCACCGGGATCATCGGGGCGGTGACACTGACGCTCCATTTTCTCACCGCGTTCAGCCCGCTGCGGCAATCGACGTGGACGCCGGTGGCGGACAAGACGCTGTCGACAGCAGCGGCGTGCGGCTGGGCGATGATGATGGGCCTGATGATGGCCTCGATCTCATCCCCCACCTGCGATCCGGGCACCGACATCGCGATGCTGAGCGGCGCGGCGCTCTCGCTGCGGCGGCGGTCGGTGGCGGCGCCAAGGGCGGCGGCGGAAAGCCCGCTAACAGCGCCCACACCGGCGATCACCATCCCGGCAATGCCTGACGCGCCGTTGCTGCTGAGCGAAGCCGCAACGCCGCGCGGGTTCACGATGGCGGAGCCGTTAGTACTCGACAGCGCGCTGGAGATTGCGTGACTGGCAGGGTCAGCCGCGTTTGCCGACATTCGCACCGCCTGCGGCAAAGCGGTAGCCCCCGCCGAGCAGGAAGGCGCGGATCGCGGGGTCTGCGCTGAGGCCGGCGGCCGTTGCGGCGGCAGCGGCGGCGCCCTGCGCATCCCCCGCGAGCCATGAGACGCGGGCGAGCGCGGCCCACCATGGCTGGTAGGTTTGCGTGCCGGTCATCGCTCTCAACTGTTCGTGCGCGGCGCTGCTCGCGCCGTTTTCGGCATGGGCGACAGCGCGGGCGACCATCACGCCGGTAGTCGGCGCGATGCCGGCCAACACATCGTAGAGCCGTGCGAGCGGGCCGGTGAAGCGCTCCCCGGTCATGCGCTGGTGCGCGTGGAGCGACTGGATCGCAGCCTCGGTCTGGAAGCGGCCGGGCGCGCCGAATGTAGCGGCGCGGCGCAGCGCCGCTTCGGCTTCCACCACCATTTCGCGCGACCACAGCAGCGGATCCTGCGCATGCAGGGGCACAAAGGTGCCGTCCGGCGCGCGGCGGGCAGGCTGGCGTGCCTCGCAGTGGAGGATCAGCGCGAGTAGCCCAAGCGCCTCGGGCTGATCCGGCATCAGTTCGGCGATGAGGCGAGCAAGGAACAGTGCTTCGCCGCGCAGACCGGCGAGCCGCGAATCCGCGCCGAGCGTATCGTCCCACGCGGTGCCATACGCCGCGTAGATCGCCGAAAGCACACCGCCCAGCCGCTGGGGCGCATCGGCAGGATCGGGCACGGCAAAGGCGATGCCCGCATCGCGGATTTTGCGCTTGGCCCGCACTAGGCGCTGGCCCATCGCGCCGCTGCTGACGAGGAACGCGGCGGCAATGCGGGAGGCATCAAGGCCGAGCACGGTCTGCAGCATGAGCGGGGCCTGCGCATCGGGATCGATCGCCGGGTGCGCACAGACGAACAGGAGCGCCAGCCGCTGATCGCTGAAAGGGCTGGCGGCCGCATCTTCCCGCTCTTCGGCCAAAAGCGCGAGGACATCTCCGGCGCGGGAAGCTGTGGCCGCGCGCGCCTGCTGGTGGCCGGCCGCGCGGCGGGCGACGGTGAGCAGCCAGGCTTCGGGATTGGCCGGCACGCCCTGCTCTCCCCACTGGGCGAGCGCGGCGGCGAAAGCCTCGGCCAACGCATCCTCGGCGGCCGCAATATCGCGGGTGCGCGCCGAAACGAGCGCAAGAAGACGGCCATAGGACGCGCGCGCCGCTTGCTCTGCAACGGCGGAGGAACGGCGGCGCGCGGCGTCCATCGTGGTCAGCCCGCCGGCGGCGCCATCACCAGGCGGATCTCGACCGACCCGGCCGCCGCACAGGGCGCGCGCGCGGCCCATTCAAGCGCCGCATCAAGATCGGCGACTTCGAGCACGACATAGCCGCCGAGCGCTTCCTTGGTATCGGCGAACGGCCCGTCAACAACGTGACGCGTGCCGTTCTCGATCCGCAGGGTGGTGCCGGTTTCGGGCGGCTGCAGGCCATTGCCGCCCACCATCACACCGGCTTGCGCGATTGCGCCCATATAGGCCGACCAGCTGCCCCAATAGGGCCCGGCGGCGACGGGATCAGTGCGCTTGCCGCGCTCTTCGGCGTTTTCCTGAAAGAGGAGGACGTACTGCATCGATCGGTTCCTTCATCGGTCTGGGCCGGGTTGCCCGGCAAGCAGCAGGGGCTGCCTGCAACAGTGTGCGGCAAGGCACCGCGATTTCGACAAGGCGGCGAAATTAGTACGGCACCTGCGTTCCCGCCATTCCCAATCCGCACCCACTGCGCGGCACGAAGCGAGAATGAGACGCGGCTACTCCTGTGCCAAGGCGGCCCAAAAGATCTACCCGAGGAAAAAATCTCCGCCCGCATGCATCCGTAGCAGGGCCCCCTTCGTATGCCTTGGCGAAAGCCGGGAACTATCGACCCGGCAGGGCAAGGGAGCATACCTCACCATGTTGTTTGTTCAGACGAAGATCGCCGCCGCGATCTCCGCCGGGATCGTGCTTTGCGCCATTCCGCTTTCCGCCGCACATGCCGCAGAACCATCTGCGGTTGAGGCGGGATCCTCGGCTATGGCTGCCGCCGATGGCGCCGTAGCCGATGGTCCGGCGGCCGAACTGGCGGTGCCCGAAACACGCGGATCGTTGCTGCCGCAAGGCGGACGCCTGCTGCTGACCGGCGGCGTATCCACGATCGAGGGTGCAGGTGGTGGCGGCCTAGTCCCCTGGGCGCTGATTGGCAGCTACGCTACGCGCAACCAGATTGGCGCAAGCGCCTTTGTTACAGGCGTCGATACCAAGGATTTCACGCTGGCTTCCTATGGCGGCGCGGTGAGCCTCTACAACCGGCTCGAACTTTCCGTCGCTCGGCAGAACTTCAATCTGCGCGAAGTGGGTGCTGCGATCGGCCTCGGCAATCGCTACACCATCAGCCAGACGATCATCGGTGCCAAGCTGCGCCTGTTCGGCGATGCCGTGCTCGATCAGGACACGATCCTGCCGCAGGTCGCGGTCGGCGTGCAGTACAAGATCAATGACGACAAGACCGTCGTCGGCGGTGCGCTCGGGCTGAAGCGCAAGGGCGTGGACATCTATGCCTCCGCGACCAAGATCATCCTGTCGCAAAGCCTCCTGCTGAGCGGCACGGTGCGCCTCACCAAGGCCAACCAGTTCGGCATTCTCGGCTTCGGCGGGCTTGGCGGCAAGGACCAGGCCTACAAGGCGCAGCTCGAGGGCTCGGCCGCCGTTCTGCTCACGCGCAAGCTGGCGGTTGGCGGGGAATACCGCACCAAGTCGAACCGTCTTGAAGGCGCGCTCGGTGGCAGCTCGTTCCGCGAGGAGAACGCCTACGACCTGTTCGTGGCTTATGCGCCCACGCGCAACATCTCGATCACCGCAGCCTACGCGCGGCTCGGGCAGATCGCGCTGGCCCGCCAGAACGGTGCCTACGTCTCGCTCCAGCTCGGCTTCTGATCCAGCTTCATCAAGGACACGATCATGTTCAAGACCACCCTTTCGCTGGCGCTGCTGTTCGGCGCTTCCACGACCGCGTTCGCACAGGAAAACCTTGCTCCCAAGTACGACGTGCAGGAGCCGGCAGTGAGCGATCCGTCGATCAAACCCACAGCGCCGACCACCCCTGTCATCACCGATGACGAACACCTGTATGAAACCTTCGGCGGGCGCGAGGGCCTTACCGCGCTGATGGACGATGCCATGGCGCGCTGGCTGCAGAACCCGAAGACAAGGCCCTTTTTCGAGAATGCCGATCAGGCCAAGATCAAGGCGCTGCTGGTCGAGCAGTTCTGCGTGATCATGCACGGCCCCTGCACCTATTCCGGGCGCACGATGGCCGAGGCGCATCGCAGCATGAACGTGAAGGAAGGCAACTTCTACGGCCTTGTAGAGGAACTGCAGGTGGCCATGAACAAGCGCCACATTCCCTTCCGCGCGCAGAACCGCCTGATCGCCGCGCTCGCGCCGATGCACCGGGATATCATCGACAAATGATCGCCCTGCGCGCCCTGACTTTCGCACTGGCAGGTCTTGGCGGGCTGGTGCCCACGCATCCCGCGTTGGCCCAGTCTGCCGACACCCTGCCCGGAGCCAAGCTCTATCAGGCCAAGTGCGGCACCTGCCATAGCCTCGATGCCAATCGGATCGGCCCGGCGCATCGCGGAGTGTTTGGCCGCGCGGCCGGCTCGGCAGCTGGCTACAGTTATTCGCCTATGCTCAAAGCGTCCGGCATCGTCTGGAATGCGGCCAGCCTGGACCAGTGGCTGCAGGGGCCGCAGAAGATGGTCAAAGGCTCGAAGATGTACTTCGTCGTGCCGGGCGCGAGCGATCGCGCGGCGATCATCACCTATCTCAAGGCCACATCGGGCAAATGAACGAGCGGGCGCTGGCCGGTGTGGTAAGCTGTGAAGTGTTACCCGCCGGCCCGCCCCGCGTTGTTGCAAAGACCAAGCGGTGCTAGACATAAGTCAATGATTTCCAAAGCTGGAGACTCCGAGCAGTCTCTCCTGATCGCCGCGCTCCAGCGGGTTGCCAGCGGCGACAAGCTTGCGTTTCGCGAGGTCTATCGGCGAACCTGCGCGCGGCTCCTTGGTGTGTGCATGCGCATCTCTGCGGATAGACAGGAAGCGGAGGACGTTCTGCAGGAGGTCTATGTCACCGTCTGGCAGAAGGCAGCGATGTTCGATCCTGCGCGCGCAAGTCCGATCACATGGCTGGCGGCGCTGGCGCGCAATCGCGCGATCGATCGTCTGCGGGCGAACGGCCGGCGGATCACCACTCCGATCGAAAGCATAGACGAACCCGCCGACGAGAGCGCGGGCGCGCTTGAGCAATTGCTCGAAGCGGAAAGCGAGCACGACATCACGGTGTGCATCGAAGAGCTGGCAAAAGCCGATGCAGTGCTGGTGCGCACAGCATTCTTCCAGCAGGCCACCTATGCCGAACTTGCAACGCGCTCCGATATGCCGCTCGGCACGGTCAAGAGCCGGATCAGACGCGCGCTGATCAAGTTGAAGGCGTGTCTGTCATGAGCGATGAGGACGAGCTGCTGGCCGGCGAGATTGCGCTGGGTATTCTTGACGGACCGGAACGCGAGGCTGCGGTTCGCCGCCTGGGCAGCGACGCCGCACTGGAGGAGCGGGTCGACTGGTGGCGCGAACGCTTAGAGCCGCTTTCGGCGGACGACTCCGTGGCGCCGAGCGAAGGCCTGTGGCAGCGCATCGAGGCCATGCTGCCGGGCAACGACAATGCCGCAGTCATCGAAGCGCGGCGCTGGCGGGCGGCGGCGCTGGCGGCCACGGTCGTCGCGGGTCTGCTTGGTGTGACCCTTGTGCTGCGCCCCGCGCCTGTGCCGCCAGCAGCTCCACCTGCGGCTGCTCCGGCCCCGACACCGGTACTGCTCGCAAGCATTGCAGGAAGCGGCGGTATTGTTGCGACAATCGCCTACAACCAGACGGTCGGCGATCTCACGATTGCCCCTGGCAAGCTCGATGCCGGTCAGCGCGATGCCGAACTGTGGATCATTCCGGCAGATGGCAGGCCGCGCTCGCTCGGCACGATCGATCCGGCACGCGCAGCCACCCGCCCGGCACGCACCGAGGTCCGCCGTCTGATCGCGCGGGGCGCAACATTCGCGATCTCGCTTGAGCCTCGCGGCGGCTCGCCGACCGGCCTACCCACAGGGCCCATCCTTGGCACTGGCATGATCAGCGGGAGCTGAAACCAGAGCCTGATCCCGCATTCCCCCCAGCCCGCGACCGCATGCCCACCGAAGACCATGCGGCGAATGGAGGGTTGCGCCAATGAAGAACTGAATCCCGGCGTAGGTGCGCTGGCGGCGTCGAGCCGGTGCATATGTTCGCCGGTCAATCGTATTTCGGTCGCAGCAATGTTGCTTTCCAGCTGCCCGAGTGAGTAGATTCCGCGCCTGTTACTCGGGGCTTTCAGACCATACCCGAAGGTTCGATTCCATCGAACGCATTGGAAAATTGGTCATGCATAAGGCTCCCAAACCTCACACAAAGATCAAGGATGCGCTCGACCATGGGCGAGCCGCTGCACAAGAATTGCACAGCGCTCTCAGTGACGCCGTTCGTAATGGTGGTGAGACCATAAAGGGCGATCTTGAAGGCTTGGTACTCGAGGCCAAGGCAATCGCGGTTTCGATGGGGGGTTCGCTGGAGGCACAGTCCGCCGCGGCAAAAAAGGCGATAGACGAGGCAGTTGTATCTCTCGAGGCAACCGCGACGCACACCGCGCAGGCTACCAAGAGCTCTGGGCACGATGCCGAGCGCTCGATCCAGCAAGCCATCAGCGACGCGCGCGGTGCAGTTCAAAAGATCAGCGAAGCCGTCGCCGAAAAGCGTTCGGCTGCATCGACAGAGAAATAGGAGCGAACCATGCGCAATTTCGTCACGATATCATTCGACGACAAAGGCAAGGCTTACAAAGCCCTGCACACCCTCTGGCATCTCGACGACGCCGGCGAGATTACCGTGCACGGAACCGCCGTGGTTCATCGGGATGACTGGGGCCTCGTCGAAGTCGATACCAAGGAGACCAATCCGGTCCTGGCGACAGCGGTTGGCGTCGGCCTTGGCGCGCTGCTGGGAACTCTTGCAGGGCCCGTGGGAGTAGCAGTCGGAATAGCCGAGGGAGCCGCGATTGGTGCTGCAACAGGTGCGTTGATCGGCGGTGCGATCGATCTCGATCGTTCGGATACACGGAGCAAAGCCGTTGCCGAGAGCCGGTTCGTGCTCCGACGCGGTCAATCTGCCGTCATCGCCGACGTCAGTGAAGACTGGACGTCGGAAATCGACACGCGAATGCAAAGTCTTGGCGGGACCGTTCACCGGCGATCCGCCGCGAGCGTCCACGACGATGGCAATCTCGACGATGGGTTCTACCCCTACGACGATTATCTTTACCCCTACGAATATGTGCCTAGCAGATATTCTTCTCTTGCCGCTGTGTAGCTCGTTCGAACTTCGGTCGTCCAACGGATGCAGCAAGAGGGTTTCGAGACATGCAAGATTCTGTCTCAAAGCGCCATGACCAAACCAAAGAAAGGTAGCGCTGTCGACCACCGGATCATTCCTGAACGGGCCGAACTGGTGGCGCGATTGCGCGACTTGGCAGAGCGTTTGCCGGCTCCAGATGCACCGGACTTTGCCGATGCTTTTGACCAGTTCGATGCCTACGTCTGGTTTGAGGAAACCCGAGCGGCCACGCCGCTTGGACCGGAACGACCGCACGGCGTGCCTGAGACTTGGCCGCTTGGGGTGTGATTGCACCTCGCTCGGCGTAGGGATCAGTCATGGGCTGCGCCACGTTGCCGCAGCCGGCATCGGATCCTCGCAAGGCATGTTCCAGCTATTCGATTTTCCGCAAGCAATTGCGCTTCTTGGGCCCGTCTATCTGGTTGGCAGTTGGCTGATTCGCGTCGTCATGCTCGGCATCCTGCCGCTGAAACGCTCACCGCAGGCAGCGACAAGTTGGCTCCTGCTGATCTTTCTTTGGCCTGTCCCGGGCCTCGTCCTGTTTCTGGCAATCGGCCGCGCCCGGGGATCGCAATCGCGGCGAGAGCGCCATCTGAGCCTTGGGCCGTTCTTTGCCGAAACCTCCGCCGCCATGGCCAAGGCCGGGTCATTGCCCCTGGACGGACCGTACTATGTCGCAGACCTCGCGGCAAAGCTCGGCGGCTTTCCGGCGGTCAGCGGCAACGCTATGGAATTTCTCGACGACTATGACGGCATGATCGACCGGCTGGTCGGCGATATCGACAACGCGCGCGCGCATGTGCGGATCATGGTCTATATCTTCGCCAACGATGCGACCGGCTCGAAAGTGATTGCCGCGCTGGCCCGCGCGGGCGAGCGCGGGGTTGCCTGCCATGTGCTGCTCGACCCGGTCGGCTCGCACCACTGGCGGCGCGCGACACTGGCCGCGCTGGCCGATGCCGGAGTTCAAGTGCGCGATACCTTGCCCGTCTCGCTGCTGAGCCTGCGCCGCCGGAGCGACATGCGCAATCACCGCAAGTTGTTCATCATCGACGGGCTGATCGGCTATGCCGGATCGCAAAATCTGGTGAACAAGGCCTTCCGCCCCGGCATTCTCAATCAGGAAATGGTCGTGCGTGTCTCCGGCCCGGTCGTCATGGCGATGACTGCGGTGTTTCTGGCCGACTGGTACTGCGAAACCAGAACGCTTCTCAAGCCCGGTCCGGAAATCGCACCCATTCAGGGCCATGCCGCAGCCCTGCTGCTGCCCAGCGGCGCGGAGTATCCGTTACGGGGCTTTGAGACGATGCTGGTCTGGCTGATCCACTCTGCCTGCCAGCGGGTGATCCTGACCACGCCTTATTTCATCCCTGACGAAGCCCTGCAAAATGCCCTGCAGATCGCGGTCGCGCGCGGGGTCGAGGTGATCCTCATCGTCTCGGCCATCACCGACCAGCCCCTCGTGCGCCTCGCCCAATGCTCATACTACGATGATCTGCTGTGCGCGGGCGTGCGCATCATGTGTTTCCAGAAGCATCTGCTCCACGCCAAGAATGTCAGCATTGATGGCCGCGTGGGGATCGTCGGGTCGAGCAATATCGACGTCCGTTCGTTCCAGCTCAATGAAGAGGTCAGCCTGGTCCTGCTTGATCCGGCGTCGGTGGGCCAACTGGTCACGCTTCAGGAGCAAGCGATATCGGGCAGCGAGCCGCTAGATCTGGCAACATGGCGGCAGCGATCAAAACCGCGTCAATTGGTCGAAGGACTGGCCCGCCTCGTCAGTCCCTTGCTGTGATGGATTCCGCCCAGTCCTTCACCGTGGCGAGCTACAACATCCACAAGGCCATCGGCACGGATGGAGGGTACAACCCCGAGCGCATTCTGGCTGTATTGACCGAAATCGATGCGGACGTGGTCCTGCTGCAGGAGGCCGACAGACGCTTCGGCCCGCGCATCGCAGTTCTGCCGTTCGCAATGATCGCCGCACGCACCGGCTACCGGCCGGTCGGCGTTGGCGCGCATCCGCATGGCCTTGGCTGGCACGGAAATGCGGCGCTCGTTTCGGACCGGGTGACGATCACCGCGGCCATTCCGCTTGCCCTGCCCTCGCTTGAGCCGCGCGGCGCGATCCTGGTCGAGACCTGCATCGACGGGCACCCGCTACGGCTGGCCGGCATGCATCTCGACCTTTCCGGTCTGCGGCGGCGGCAGCAGGCCCGCGCAATCCTTGCGCAGATCGACGCGCGGCTCGAAACCATGCCCACGGTTCTCATGGGCGATCTGAACGAGTGGCGTGGGCGCAGCGGCTGTCTGATCGATTTTGCACGGACATATGTGATCGCCCAGACCGAACCCAGCTTCCCTGCTGGCAGGCCGCTCGCACGGCTCGACCGGATCATGGCTGGCCCGGGGATCGAGATCACCGACTGCGGCACGCATCGCACCCCGCTCTCCCGGATCGCATCCGACCACCTGCCGGTCTGGGCAACACTGCGGTTTGGGCCCGATCAGCGGGTTTGAGTAGTTTCCTAGTCTGCTTGCCCAGAGCTTCCTGCGGCTAGCGTTGGGCGGACATGGCGAGGCCGGTTTTCCCGGCGACGCTCGCCCTACCGCAAAGGGACCAGACGCCATGAGCAAGTTCAACTTCGTCGGCAGCGGCATCGCCTCGTTGGCCGGCGCGGTCATTCAGATCCGCGACGGCAGCGTGGCGGGCAAGGGCATTGCGATCTTCAAAGAAGCCCATGCCCTTGGCGGCGCGTTTGATGCGCATGGCTGTCCCCCGTCAGCACCCATGGCACAGATTTGAGGTTGTGATTCAAGGAGGGTTCTCACGCTACATCATCGCTTGGAAGCTGTGCACCAACATGCGGGCGGAGGACGTCGCCAACACGTTGGACATGGCCCTGGCCGCATCCGGCTGCGACAGCGATACGGTGCTGCACAAACCCCGGCTGCTCAGCGATAACGGTCCCAGCTACATCGCGGGCGAACTGGCCGAATACATCGAGACCCGGAAAATGAGCCACGTGCGCGGCGCGCCGAGCCGCTATGGATCAGGCCGGCACGCGCGGTACTGCGGCGCTCGGTCGCGCCGACGACCGAAGTTCGCCGCTAGGGGAACTACCGTGAAGTTCCGGTCGATCAGGTCGCGGCTGGCGATGTCGTCCGGGGCCGCGCAAGCGATATCGTTCCGGCCGTTGCACTGATCATCGAGAGCAGCGCCTTTGCCGCCAACGAAGCAACGCCCCGAACCTTCGTCGGCAACAGCGGTTCGATCACCGACCACTCGAAATCCGACAAATCAAACCGCGCCATGGCAAGTCTCCCTACGCCACGGCACTGAATCAGAAATCACGCAGAATGGGCATCCTGTTTATGGGTATGTGTCCTGGAGCGTCTTCGAAGCAGGTGGAATCACCTGCTGGCTCGGATAACGCGGTAAGACAAAGGGCTAGAGCAGCCGAACCGATGCAATCGGATCGGTATCTGCTCTAGCGGCGAAATGGCCGTTGCACCGCGTGATGGCCGGCTAGGCTCAGGTCGCCGTCACGCGGCCGCAGGGCCGAGCTTGCGGCTGACCAGCACCAGAGTGGCATCACCCGGATAAGGCGCGGCAGTGAAGCCCATTTCCCGTTCGAGATCGATCGCGACATGATTGTCCGCGCTTTCGATCGATTCGAGCACGTTCACGCCCTTGGCCTCGGCGTAGCGGGCGATATGGGCAAGCAGTTCCCACGCCACCCCGCGGCCCTTGTAGTCCTCATGGATGGAAATCGCGACTTCGCCCCGCTCCAGCTTTGGATCACAGGCGAGCATGCCGGAGGCGATCATCGCACCGCTTTCCGCATCGAACGCGAGGAAGTTCTCGGTCGCCTCATGGTCCACAGCCGCCAGCGCGACAATCCGGTCGTGCCCGACCACGTTGAGGCCCGAGAGGAACCGGAAGCGCAGATCATCATGCGAAACATGCGTGAACAAGTCGGTGAGGCCGGGCTCATCGGCGAGGCTCACCGGCCGGACGGTAAAACGGAAACCGGTGCGGGTGGTGATCAATCGGGTCCAGTCGTTCACTATGGTATCTCCGTAGGCCTGCCCGCTGGAAATGCGGGCAGACCCCGGAGCCCGGTTCCCTACCAGACGCTTCTCCGCCAGCACCGGAATCTACGCTGCCGCTTCACGGCACCACACGCGGCACTCTCGCGCGGTCGAAGTCATCCCCGGCCGGCGGCGCCGCTTGCCGATCGGCCAGATCGAGATCAACGCGCCTCAAGCTTGGCCAGCTCTGCCTTGTAGGCTTGGAAATGCGTGCCTTCATCGGCGGCGATCTGGCGGAACATGGCGGCAACTTTGGTGTCACCATCAGCCTCGGCCTGCTTGGCGAAGGTGATGTACATGGTGACGTTCTCGTAGTGCTCACCTGCCATCGCGTCTTCCAGATTGGCGCTGCTGGCCCCGCCAAGCTGCAGTGCCTGCGCTTCGCGGTCGAAATGTTCGTTGGCCTCGATATTGGCGGAATCGCGGAACAGTTTGGCGAGTTTGGGCTTGCCTGCGGCTTCAGCCTGCTCAGCATAACGAAGATACTTGAGGTTGGCGTAGGCCTCGCCGTGCATCGCCGCTTCGAGGTTGGTGTGGGTCTGCGCGGAGAGCGGCTTGGCTTCAGGCTCGGCTGCCATGACGGGGATGGCAAGGAGCGCAAGCGCGCTGGCGGTTGCGGCAAGCAGGGTGCGGTTCATGTTGAATATCTCCGGGTGACGCCGACATCAGCGACAAGCGGGGAATGCGCGCAAGTTCTGACCGGGCCCTGACGATGAGTTCGATTGGGGATGGTGCACCGCCCGTCCAATTTTCGGAGTGCCTGTCAGCTTTTCGTCAGTTGCCCGGTCCAGATCGAAGCCGCCGGGGCGATCGCTCCGCCAGACGACAAAGGACTTCCGATGAAGCGCTCAACCCCCTTCAAGCTCACCCTCGCCGCCTTGGCACTCACGGTCGCAACAACGGTGAGCGCCGCACCCGTTTGCACCACACAGCCAAAGGCCAAGTGGCTCACCGAAGCCCAGATGAAGGCCAAGATCGCCAAGATGGGCTACCGTGACATCAAGGTCTTCCAGGTTTCGGGCAGCTGCTACGAAATCTACGCGCACACCAAGGACGGCAAGCGCGCCGAAGTCTATTTCAACCCGGTGACCGGCGCGGTCGTCCAGAACAACGT
>NZ_JAIXPP010000024.1 GCF_027486195.1 Novosphingobium sp. | reverse complement strand
CCGCCGCCCTCTGTCAAAACCCATAAAAACCAATAAACCTTCGTTCCGCCCCTGCTTTCCTGGGTGCCGCAAGCCGGACGCGGCTGCCGACGGCACAACAAGGGAAATGCGCGAGACTCCGCTCGCCTGATCCTCTGCACTTGAGACTATAACCAACAAAAGGCTCCAGCGCGAACGGATTCGTTGCTTGGGAGGACTTGGCGGCAGATGGGTGTGGCCTTTCTACCATGTTCAGGCGGCACTTGCCCTCGCCGGAGGCTTTCGGCAAAGCTGATGTGATGCATTTGTCCTCGCCTTCGGCTGTCCGTTCGGTATGGGCCGCGTGCGCCGGGATGACGGCCGCTGGCGCCCCGTTTGCGCAAGACTTAGAGACAACACCGCAACGGCGTGAACGGTGCGGCGGCACTGAAGAGAGATAACCTCATGTTTCGCAAGATCGACGACAAAACCTTCGCCAGCCCGCAGATCGAGCTTGCGGACGTGACTGAAGCTCAGGCGCTGGGCATAGGCTTGATCATCAACAACCGGCCTGAGGACGAGTCCCCGGACCAGACACCAGGTGCCGCAATCGAAGCCGCTGCCAACGCAGCCGGCATCGCCTATGTCGCGATCCCCGTCACGCATGCGGGCTTCTCCATGCCGCAGGTCGAAGCGATGGAAGCGGCCCTTGCTGCAGCTGGCGACAAACCGGTGCTGGCCTATTGCCGCTCCGGCACCCGCTCCACGCTGCTCTGGGCACTGGCGCAAGCGAAGATGGGCATGACGCCGGATGCGATCGCAGCCCATGCCGCAGGTGCAGGCTATGACGTGAGCCCGATCACGCCGCAGCTCGATTTCCTCGCCGCGCAGGCGCGCTGAGGCAGGCGATCCGCGCAATGGCATTGGACGCCTTCCTTGCGCTCCCCGGCGCAGGCATTGCCTTGCAGGCGATCGGTTCGCTTGCAGCCGTGCTGCTGGTCTTCGTGATCGTGCGCGCGCTCGGCATGGGCAGCGACGTGCGGATAGCTGATGAAGGCGAGGCCCGCGCCCTTGCCGAGGAAGCGCGCTGCGGGTTCGATCCGGTCGATGTCGCGCTCGACCGCGCACGTATCGGCGCGCTGCTGCGCAACGCGGCCGGCGAGGTGATGCTCATCCGGCGGCACGGTGCGAAGTTCGCCGGGCGGCTTCTTTCGTCGCATGTAGGTGCGCGGCTCGATCGCGGGTTCATCACGCTATCAACCGATGATCCGCATTTTGGCAGCATCACCCTTGATCTGGGCGATCAGGCGCAAATCTGGGCCGCCAGCCTGCGCCGACTGGGAACACGCGCATGAACGAGACACTGGCCTCGGTCATCGCCGCGCTCGGCACGCCGATCACCCATCCGATCGACGTGATCGCCTATGCGGTGCCGGCATTCGTCGCGCTCATCCTGATCGAGATCGCATGGGCGCGCCGCCATGCACCAAACGCTTACGAAGCGCGCGATATGCTGACCTCGCTGCTGATGGGCCTTGGCAGCACGATCGCCGGTGCGCTGGTGGCAGGCGCGATCTACGCCGCCGCAACCTGGCTTTACGCGCAACGCATTTCCACCGTGCCCTATGCCTGGTGGTCGTGGATTGCGGTGCTGCTGCTTGATGATTTCAACTACTATTGGGCGCATCGTACCGGCCACCGCGTCCGCTGGTTCTGGGCAGCGCACGTCAACCACCACACCAGCCAGCACTATAATCTAAGCACGGCGCTGCGGCAGACCTGGACGGGTTTTATCGCGCTTTCCTTTGTCTTCCGCATCTGGCCTGCGTTCGTCGGCGTGCCCCCGGAAATGCTGCTGACTGCGGGTGCGGCCAACACCGTCGGCCAGTTCTGGATCCACACCGAAGCCGTGCGCCGCATGCCGGCGTGGTTCGAATGGGTGTTCAACACCCCCTCGCACCACCGCGTCCACCATGCGACGAACCCGCTCTATCTCGACCGCAACTACGCCGGCGTGTTCATGTTCTGGGATCGCCTGTTCGGCACGTTCCAGCCCGAGCTCGACGAAGAACCGGCGCGCTACGGGGTGATCCGCCAGCTCGGCACCTTCAATCTGCTCCACAGTGTTTTCCACGAATGGAAAGGCATAGCGAAGGATTTTGCGGCGGCCCCGTGGCGCTACAAGCTGGCTTATCTGGTGCGTGAGCCCGGCTGGAGCCACGATGGCAGCCGCGACACAAGCGATGCGATCCGCGCCCGCTGGCTGGAGCGCACCGGCGGTCTAACGCCCAATCAGCCCCAGCGCATGGCGGATGAAGGCGTCGCGGTCAGCCACCCATAGCATCTCGTCCGAAAGCCTCGGGTTGGCATATGTCCAGCCATCTGCGGAGTAGACCTTGCTGAAGGTCCCGCTCGTGCCGAATGCGAGCGAGACAGCGCGC
Organism: Novosphingobium sp.; assembly: GCF_027486195.1. GTDB lineage: Bacteria > Pseudomonadota > Alphaproteobacteria > Sphingomonadales > Sphingomonadaceae > Novosphingobium. The sequence goes on along the minus strand of NZ_JAIXPP010000024.1, from coordinate 34,451 downwards.
TGCTCGGTGCGAGTCGTAAGGCCCTCGCCCGCAATCGTTGCAGTCCCGGGCGTGAACCCCCGTCCCCATGGACGCAGCGCGAAGACATACGGCTCGGTGCGGAAGCTGTGCACCTCGGTGTTGAAGAACACCGACAGGTACACCTGATCAAGCGCACCAAGCGCCGCAGGCGGCATCCGCCATTCGGACGTGGCAATCACCGGCCAGGGATAGTGCTGCGGATTACCATAGAGGATCTCGCTGCGCAGATCGACGAGCGCATCGCGCGGCTCCTGCAGCGGCGCGACCCGATCGATCCGGAGGTTGTTGGCCCAGGTAAACCCGAACGAAGTCGCATCGATAAGCGGCATCGCCGAAGGCGAACCACGGCCCGGGGCGTTCGAGACACGAACATTCTCGTAGATGCGCAAATAGGCCTTGTCCTTCAGCTGGTGCCCGCTTGCGATATTGCTCCAGCCCAATTGGCCCTTCCAGCTTACATTGCGGAAATGGGAAACCAGCGTGCCATTGATGTAAGTGCTGTGCTCCTGATCATTGTTGGTGCCGACATTGCCCTCGATCTCGCTGTCTTCGGCATAGAGCATGGTCTCACCGCTGGGCACGAAAATCGCGTTCTTGCCGCCGAACAGCCGCGATCGCCGGATGACCGCCGTGAACAGGCCGGGCGGCGCACCTCCGAACGTCTCCAGATGCAGCGCGCCCATCGGCTGGATCGCACCGGGAAAATCGAGCTCGATGTCCCGCATTTCGAAATGAATGCGGCTTCGGCCCATTTCCAGCGCACGCAAGCGCAGGACAGCCCATTGATCGCCGCTGCGAAACGTCACCCGCTCGCCGGGAATGGACGAGCGGAAGATGTACTGCGTGCCATCGAGGTTGCCGACGATGTCCGGCAGGCTGGGCGCAAAGGGGTAGACGCAAGGCCGTCCAGCCCGGTCGCGGGCTTCGTAGATGAACTCGAGGCCGCCTTCGGCGCGGCCATAGAGCGAAGCTAAATCGTTGCCCTGATAGACCTCGCGCCCTGCCGCCTGCGAGGCATCGCACTTCACGAAGAAGCGGTTGGCGGGCCGGCGTAGCCCCTGCATCGGCATGTAGGACGGGTAGGTCGCATCGTGTGCGGCATATTCGGCCAGCGTGCGCGGCGGCGGCAGCTCCGGCGGGACCACTGGCTGAAGCGGCGGCACAGCCGTCTGCTGCCCAGTGCCGGCGCCGCGCGCTGTCGTTTGCGCGTTCGATTCGCTGCCGAGGCCGCTGCAGCCGATGGTGCCGAGGACCGCGAGACCGGCGGCCAGCCGAAGGGGTAGTCTCATGGCGATCCTTCCGGCCACGGGCAGGCTCGACCGCATGAGCTCAGCTGGCAAGCCGCAGCGCGGTGCCGGCACTCTCCGCATCCGGCTGGTCCGGCCAGATGCCGCGCGTATCGTAGATCACCTTGCCGCTGCGCTCAGCGAGCGGGACGACCTTGAACACGTCGTGGTCGACCAACACGACCAGCAGGTCGCAGGTCTCCAGCGCATCGTCGAGATCGATCAGGCTTGCGCCGGTGTCGGTGAATTCGACTGGCAGCACGTTCGCATAAGGCTCAACGATGCTCACGCGATTGCCGTACTTGCGGGCGATCCGCGCTGCGACAAAGCGCGCCGGGCTCTCGCGGAAGTCGTCGATGTTGGCCTTGAACGCGAGGCCGAGGCACGCGATGCGAGCATTGGGCTGCGCTTCGATCAGTTCGGTGGCCCGTGCGATCACGTGGTGCATCTTCTGGTCGTTGACCCCGCGCGCGGTGCGGATCAGCGGGGTATCGTCGGGCGCGCTCGCCACGATGAACCAGGGATCGACCGCGATGCAGTGTCCGCCGACGCCCGGGCCCGGCTGCAGGATATTGACGCGCGGGTGGCGGTTGGCCAGCCGGATCACTTCCCACACATCAAGACCCATGCGGTCCGCCACGATCGAAAGCTCGTTGGCAAACGCGATGTTCACGTCGCGGTAGGCGTTTTCGACCAGCTTGGTCATTTCTGCCGAACGCGCGTCGGTGGTGATGCAGGTTCCCCGGACGAAGCGCTTGTAGAAGGCGAGCGCCTTGCGTGCGCAGCGGGGGGTAATGCCGCCGATCGAGCGGTCGTTGTTGGTGAGTTCTTCCAGAATGCGGCCCGGCAGCACGCGCTCGGGGCAATAGGCGATCGACACGTCCGGTGTCTCGCGCGTCAGGCCGGGGAACTTGAGATCCGGACGCAGGCCCGCCATCAGATCACGCATCGCATCGGTCGTGCCCACGGGGCTGGTCGATTCGAGGATCACAACGTCGCCGGGCTTGAGCACACCTGCCACTTCGCTGGCAGCGGCCTGAACATAAGATACGTCCGGCGTGTGGTGACCGTCCTTGGCGAACGGTGTCGGCACCGCGATGACGAAAACGTCGGCGGGTTCGATCTGGGTCGATGCGCGCAGCAGGCCGCGCTGGACCACGCCCTGCACCAGCCCGTCGAGATCGACTTCCTCGATATGGATTTCGCCGCGGTTGATCGTGTCGACCACGTGCTGCGTCACATCGAGGCCGAGCACCGGGCAGCCGGAACGGGCAATGATCGCAGCAGTGGGAAGTCCGATGTAGCCGAGGCCGACAACGCAGACCTGCGGCTTCTGATCGCCATTTCCGATTTTAGCGGACATTCCCCAAGAGCTCCACGATACGCTGCGCAGCGTGCCCGTCCCCGAAGGGATTGTGCGCGCGCGCCATTGCCGAATAGGCAGCCTTATCGTCGAGCAGAGTAAAGATTTCGGAAACTATCCGGGCTGTGTCGGTGCCCACGAGCCGCGCCGTGCCGGCCTCGACGCCCTCGGGCCGCTCGGTCGTCTCGCGCATGACGAGGACAGGCTTGCCGAGCGCGGGCGCTTCCTCCTGCACGCCGCCGCTGTCGGTGAGCATGATTTCGGCCAGGCCCAGCAGGCGCGCGAAGTGCGGATAGTCGAGCGGCTCGATCAGCGCGACGTTGGGAAGATCGCCCAGCGCGCCTTCCATCACCTTGCGCACATTGGGATTGGGGTGGACCGGGAAGATCAGCGCCACATCGGGGCGCGCGGCAATCTGCCGAATCGCCTCGGCGATAGCCTCCAGCCCCCCGCCGAAATTCTCGCGCCGGTGGCTGGTGACGCCGATGATCCGCTTGCCCGCGAACCGTGCCTCAAGGCCCGCAAGACCGCTTGCCAGTGCAGGTTCGGCTTCGATCCGGGCGCTCACCCATTGCAGCGCATCGATCACGGTGTTGCCGGTCACGTGGATGGCATCGGCGGCTACGTTCTCGGCCTTGAGCGCCGCAGCAGAGGTCTCGGTCGGCGCAAAATGTAGCGCAGCGATGGTGCCGATGATCTTGCGGTTCACCTCCTCGGGCCAGGGGTGATAGATATTGTGGCTGCGCAGCCCAGCCTCGACATGGGCGACGGGGATCTTGCGGTAATAGGCCGCCAGCGCACCGGCCATCGCGGTGGCGGTATCGCCCTGCACCACGACCCAGTCCGGCTTTTCAGCGTCCATCACCCCGCCCAGGCCCGTGAGCAGCGCAGCGGTGAGGCCGTCGAGCGTCTGGTCGGGTTTCATCAGATCAAGATCATGATCCGGCACGATCCCGGCGATAGCCAGCACCTGATCGAGCATGCCGCGGTGCTGCGCCGAGACGCAGGTCACGACGCGAAAAGCGGGATCGGCGGCTAGTGCATGCACCACCGGAAACATCTTGATCGCTTCCGGCCGCGTGCCGAACACCACGAGAATTGTCTGTGTCATGCGCCTGCCCCTACCATGCGCCGGTTAAGGGGCGCATAATCAGGCCGCAGGCATTTGCTGACTGGAACAATGGAAACCCCCGCCGCCTGCAAGCACCGCATCGGCCATGAGCCCGATGACCGCGCGCCCGGGAAAGAGTTCCGCAATCGCGGCGACGCCATCATCGTCATGCTGCGTTCCGAACACCGGAACGATGACCACCTCGTTGGCGATCACGAAGTTCATGTAGCTCGCCGGCTGGATCATCCCGCCCCATTCAACCAGCCCCGGCGAAGGAACCTCTACAACTTCCACTCCGAAATCACGCGCCCGCGCTGCCGCATCGGTATAGATCGTCGCATTGGGATCGCCCGGCCCGGTCGCGCGCGGCAGCGCCAGCCGGTTCGGCGCCACGAACCGCGCAAGGTTGTCGACATGGCCATCAGTATGATCGTTGATGAGGCCATCTCCGAGCCACAGCACGCGCTCGTACCCGAGATCGCGCGCCAGCCGCGCTTCAAGATCGGCCTTTGCCAATGATGGATTGCGGTTCGGATTAAGAAGGCACTGCGCAGTCGTCGTAACAAGGCCTGTCCCGTCACCATCAAGCGCGCCGCCTTCAAGGATCCAGTCGCAACGGTCCGCAGGCAGACCCGCGCTGGCGGCCAGATCGGCGCCGATCGCCTCGTCCCCGGGCATCAGATACTTGCCGCCCCAGCCGTTGAAGCCAAACAGCCGCGCGCGCCGCTCTTCGCCCCCACACACCACCAGCGGCCCCGTATCGCGCAACCACACATCGCCATAGACGCGGCGCTCCAGCGTGACCGCGCTCGACACCAGACTGCGCGCGCGCGCCTCGTTGGCTCCGTCGCGCACGATCAGGCGGACTTCCTGTCCGCTATCGGCAACGGCGCTAGCAAAGGCGGCAATCTGCTCCTGAGCAGCATCGATCACGCCGGACCATTCCTCCGCCAGATGCGGAAAGCCGATCCACAGCCAGTCCTGCGGATGCCATTCCGGCGGCATTCGCAGCGCAGTCGCGGTCATGGGTTACTTGCCCTTCGCTTCGGCGAGGCTCTTGTCGCGGATCGCCCGGAATTCGTCGTTCGGGTGCCAGTTCGGCCACACCGAGCTGTCGGCAAGCTCGCGGCCGAGCCGATAGAACAGCTTCACATCCTGGACCATGCCCGAGATGTCCCAGCTTTCCTGATACTGGTCGCTCGGCTGATGATAGCGCACGTTGGTGTAGTCATCCGAAGCAGCCTGCCCGGCCGCTTTGCCGCCCACCACAAGATCGGTGCCGCGGGCGACATCGAACATCGGCACCCCGCGCTTGGCGAAGCTGAAGTGGTCGGAGCGGTAGTAATGGCCGCGCTCGGGATGCTCCTCCGGCGATTCGCTGAGGCCCATCTCGCCCTCGACCTTGCGCAGGATCGTCGTCAGTTCGGACTTGTCGCCCCCGGTAACGGTGATGTCCTTCGCGGGGCCACCCACCGCCAGCGCATCCATATTGACGCCGCCCACCGTCTTCGCGAGCGGGAAGACCGGGTTCTGCGCATAGTATTCGGAGCCCAGCAGGCCCGACTCCTCGAGCGTGACGGCAAGGAAAACCTGGCTGCGCGCCGTGCCGCCTGCGGCAGCGTTCATCTTGGCCAGCGCCGCCAGTGCGGCAACGCCGGTCGCGTTGTCGACCGCGCCGTTGCAGATGTCATCACCCGTCGCATCGGGCTTGCAGCGACCAAGGTGATCCCAATGCGCGCTGTAGAGCACGTATTCATCGGGACGCGTCTTGCCCGGCAGCAGACCTACGACGTTGTGCGAATTGGCTTTCTCGATCGTGTTGTCGAACGAGAGGCTGGCCTTGAGGCCGAGCGGCACCGGCTTGAAGCCCTTCGCCTGCGCCGCAGCCGTCAGCGCAGCAAGATCCTTGCCGGCCGCCTTGAGGATCGCCTCCGCCACCGGCTTCTGGATCCAGCCGTTCGCCCCGGTCTGATCCGCGCCATCGTTGGCGGTCTGCACGAAATGCTGCGCGCCGGACCAGCTCGATTCGACCACCTGCCAGCCATAGGCTGCCGGGAAGGTATCGTGGATGATCAGCGCCCCCGTGGCTCCCTGCCGCGCAGCTTCCTCGAACTTGTAGGTCCACCGCCCGTAGTAGGTCATGCGGCGACCGCGGAAGAGACCGTTCTCGCCTTCCATCGCATAGTCCGGATCGTTGACGAGGATGACGGCGGTCTTTCCGTGCATGTCGATGCCGGCATAGTCGTTCCAGCCCAGTTCGGGCGCGTTGATGCCATAGCCGACAAAGACCAGCTCGCTGTCCTTCACTTCGGTATGCGGCGTGATGCGATAGCTGCCTGCCACGAATTCGGTCGAAGGCTTGAAAGTCATCGAGGTGACGGTTGCCGATTGGGCACCGCCGGTGATGGTGAGCGGGCTGCGATTGGTTGCGGTGATTGTTGCCGTCGGCACATCCTGCAGCCACGTTGGCTTGCCATCTTGCCCCTTGTTGCCGGGCTGAAGCCCGGCCGCCTTGAACCGCGCGATGATCGCGTCGAGCGTCTTCGGCTCGGCAGCAGTGCCCGGCCCGCGACCTTCGTACTCGTCAGACGACAGCGTGCGGATCGTCTCCCGCATCAGTGCCTCATCGACCGGAGGCACTGCGGACGCAGCGTGGCTCGCTGCCATCGGCATTACCAGCGCAGCACCGCACATCAGGCCCAAGACCTTGCGACCAAACGACTTGCTGATCTTCATCCTCAATTCCCTCATGGCATTCAAAGCACCGGTTCTGGCAGTGGCGGCACAGGTGGCAGAGCCCCCGCGTGCTGGCAAGCCGCACGCATGCGCTTGATCGCACGGCGCCGACCGGGCATCGCAGAACCATGACCGGCACCAGCCAGACAGCGGACTGGGCGCACGCCCTCCACCGCGCCCGCAGCGAAGCGCCGTTCCTCGCCCGCGGCCTGGACCGGCTGCCCGATCTCGAGGCGCTGCTCAGGGCCGGCCGAATCGAGGATGCGCTCGCTGCCGCCCATCAGGCAGGGTCCGGGGAGCCTGACACCGGCATCGCCTTGCGCCGGCAGCGACTGGCGCTTGCTGTCGCGCTTGCCATCGGGGATCTCGCTGGCGCGCTTCCGCTCGCCCGGGTGATGACCGAACTGTCTGCATTTGCCGATTGTGCGCTTGACGCCGCGATCATCGCCGCCATGCGCCGCCGCGTCCCCGATGCCGAACCGCGGGGCTTTTCAGCCATCGCGCTCGGCAAGCACGGCGCGGGCGAGCTCAACTACTCGTCGGATATCGACCCGATCCTGCTCTACGATCCCGACCTACTGCCGCGCCGCGAACGCGACGATCCAGCCGAAGCGGCCCAGCGCATCGCGCGCACTGTGGTCGAGCTGCTGAGCACGGTCACGAGCGAGGGATACGTTTTTCGCGTCGATCTGCGTCTGCGCCCTGCGGCCGAGGTCACACCGCTGGCGCTGCCCTTTGTCGCCGCCATCACGCACTACGAATCGAGCGCGCTGGCATGGGAGCGAGCTGCCTATATCCGTGCGCGTCCGGCAGCAGGGGACGTCGTCGCAGGGCAGGTCTTTCTCGATGCGATCCGCCCGTTCGTCTGGCGCCGCAGCCTTGATTTCGGCGCGATTGCCGAGATCGGACGCCTGACCACGCGTATTCGCGACCACTACGCCGGTGGGCAGGCCGTCGGCCCCGGATATGACCTCAAACGCGGGCGCGGCGGCATCCGCGAGGTCGAATTCTTCGCCCAGACGCATCAGCTGATCCACGGTGGCCGCAACCCCGCGCTGCGCCTGCGCGGCACCCGCGCGGCGCTCGACGCTCTGGCGGAGGCCGGAATCGTCACCACCGATGACGCCGTGCTGCTTGGCGACAGCTACGACCGGCTGCGTACACTCGAACACCGACTGCAGATGATCGCGGACCAGCAGACGCACAGCCTGCCGACCGATCCCGCGCAACTCGATGCCGTGGCGCGACTGGAGGGCCTTCGGTCCGGCGCGGCGCTGGTGGAAGAACTGGCCCGAATCTCGGAGGCCGTCGGCAGCCGGTTCGACAACCTGATTGCCACTTATGCGCCAAGCGGGGCGGTCCCCGTCACCGCCCGCCCACTCGAACAGGAACTGCAGGCGCTTGGCTTTGCCGATCCGGGTGCGCTCGCCACACGAATCGAAAGCTGGGAAAGCGGCCAGTACCGCGCCCTGCGCAGCGCCGAAGCCCGCGCCGCCTTTGCGCGTCTGCGCGGCACGCTGCTCGGCGCTCTGGCCGCAGCGCCTGATCCCGAACGCGCGCTGCTGCGCTGGGAAGGTCTGCTTGCCGGGCTGCCGAGCGCGATCAACATCTTCCAGCTGCTGGAGGCGCGCCCCGCGCTGCTCGGCGTCGTCATGCGCGTCCTCGCCCACGCGCCCACGCTGGCCGACGAGCTCGCCCGCCGTTCGGACCTGCTCGACACGCTGATCGATCGCAGCGCCTTCGATCTGCCTGGCAGTGTCGAAAGCCTCGCCACCGAGTTTCGGCGCTGCGAGGCAGGCGATGATTACCAGTGCCTGCTCGATGCCGTGCGCCGAAAGGTCGGTGAGTGGCGCTTTGCACTCGGCGTGCAACTGATCGAAAGCCAGGCAAGCGAAACCTGGCGCGATCCGCTCGACGTTGCCGCCGCCCTTTCGCGCATCGCCGAAGCCGCGATTCTCGTACTCACTGAAGCGGCGCGGGGCGAATTCGTCCGCGCCCACGGCCAGATCGCCGGCAGCGAACTCGTTATCCTCGGGCTCGGCAGACTGGGCGGCGCGGCCCTCACCCATGCCTCGGACCTCGACATCGTGTTCCTGTTCAGCGGCGATCACACCGGCGAATCGGACGGAGCCAGACCGCTTGGCAGCACGCTTTACTACAACCGGCTCGCCCAGCGGGTGATCGCAGCGCTGTCCGCCCCGACTGCGGCAGGCGCGCTCTACGAAGTGGATGTCCGCCTGCGGCCCAGCGGTGCGCAAGGGCCGCTCGCCGTTAGCCTTGAGAGCTTTGCGCGCTATCAGCGCGAGGATGCGTGGACCTGGGAGCACATGGCGCTGTGCCGGGCGCGGCCCCTGTTCGGACGGGCAGAAGACTGCGCCGCGCTTTCGACGATCATCGATGACGTGCTGCACCGCCCGCGCGACGGCGAGAAGCTGCGCGCCGATGTCCATGCGATGCGGGTGGAAATGGCGCAGCACAAGCCGCCAGCGGGCCCGCTCGACGTGAAGCTGGCACGCGGCGGGCTCGTCGATCTGGAGTTCCTCGTCCACTATCTGCAGCTGCGCGAGCGTACCGCGCTCGATCCCGATCTCGGGTGTGCAGTCGATGCCCTGATCTCGGCGGGTCTGCTGCCGGCCCCCTTGCGCGCCGCGCACGATCTGCTGGCGCGGCTGCTCATTGTCGTGCGCCTCGTTGCCCCCGACGGACGCTATCCGCCTGAAGCCAGCCGCGCTATCGTTGCCAAAGCGTGCGGTCTGGCCGAATGGCCGGGCCTGCTGACTGCCGTGCTGGCGGCCCGCCGCGATATCGCGGCCTGTTGGCACACCATTTTTGACGAGAAACTGGAGATCCACGAATGAGCGAGACCATCGGCGCGGGCAGCAAACTGCCTGATGTTGCCATGACAACTCCCGAAGGCGGCACTGTGAAGCCGTCCGATTTTCTCGGCCGCAAGCTGGTGCTGTTCTTCTATCCCAAGGACGACACCCCCGGCTGCACCACGGAGAACAAGGACTTTTCCGCGCTCGCGGCCGAGTTCGATGCGGCCGGCACCGCGCTGCTCGGCGTGAGCAAGGATCCGCCGAAGAAGCACCTCAAGTTCATCGAGAAGCATGGCCTTGCCGCACCGCTCGCCAGCGATGCGGAAGAAGGCGGCCTCTCGGACGCTCTGGGCATCTGGACCGAGAAATCCATGTATGGCCGCACCTACATGGGCATGGAGCGCACGACCTATCTCGTCGCGGCGGATGGGACGATCGCGCAGGTCTGGCCCAAGGTTAAGGTCAAGGGTCACGCCGAAGAGGTGCTCGCCGCCGCCAAGGCGCTTTGACTGGGCAATGACGGGGACCAGCATTGCTGCAGCGATCCGTGGTGCCATGCTCACCGCCGATCCTTCGGCCAAGGCCATGGCAACGCGCGCGGTGCGGCGCGAATGGGCGGCCGGACGGCTGGCATTCGCGTTCGACGCGGCAATGCCTGACGAGCCAGCCCGCCCGGCACGGCCCGAGTTGCTGCCGCCGAACGCCATGCCCAAGCGCGGGCGTGGCGGTTCGGAGCGCGGTCGGCTCGCGCTGCTCCATGCCCTCGCGCATATCGAATTCGTTGCGATCGACCTGGCGCTGGATGCGGCAGGCCGATTCGGTGCCGAGCGCGGGCCGGACTTCGTGAGCGATTGGCTCGATGTCGCGGCGGACGAGGCGATGCACTTCTCCTTGCTCGCGCGCCGTTTGCGCACCCTCGGCTCCGACTATGGCGCACTGCCCGCGCATGACGGGCTGTGGGACGCGGCACGCGAAACCGCGCATGATCTTGCGGCCCGCCTGGCCGTGGTCCCCATGGTGCTCGAAGCGCGCGGACTCGACGTGACTCCGGTCACCATCGAGCGCTTCGCGGCAGCAGGCGATCTGCGCTCGGCGCGGATTCTCGAGCGTATCCTGAACGACGAGATTCGGCATGTGCGCTACGGCACAACGCACTTCCTGAAACTGTGCGATGAGCGCCATGAATCACCGCCAGCCTTGTGGAAAGCGCTTGTTGCGCGGCATTTTCGAGGGGCTGTTAAGCCACCGTTCAACGACTCGGCGCGTCGTGCAGCCGGTTTATCGTACGAATTGATGTCAGGGGTTGTCTGATTAAGACACTTCCCCCTAACCCGTTCTCGTCGAGGCAGCGGGAGGGGTTTCCGCTTAGTCCTCAGGGAGCTTGCCAGGCAGGCCGGGATGATCCGGCAGGCCGTTGGCAAGATCCAGGTGGGTCGGCTCTGATAATATGCAGCGCATTTGATGCTGCACGGTCGGGGCGATTAAGGGTTAGCGGGTCGTAATGGTTAACAACAAGATTACGAAGCTGGTACTTGGCTCGATTGGTGCCCTTGCCTGTTTCTTCTCGGTTCCCGCCATGGCGAACAGCGCTGCGTCGGCCGACATTGCCGCCCCGCTCCGCGCTGCCGAAGCTGCCCGCAACGGCACCACCGCTGCTCCCGCCGATGATGAATTTCACAAGCTCTTCGCAAGCTGGAAGGCCCTTGAAACGGGTGGACCGCTTGGTGCTGCTGCCCCCGCCCAGCGTAATGGCGGTGTCTCGATCCCCTCGCTCGTTCCTGTTTCGTCGAACCGCGCCATGAGCAGCGGCTTCGGCATGCGCGTTCACCCCGTCCTCGGCGGTCTGCGCGCGCACAAGGGCATCGATCTTCCCGCCACCACCGGCACCCCGATCCACGCTTCGGCTGATGGCGTCGTCGGCAAGGCCGACTGGTTCGGCGGCTACGGCCTCTTCGTCGAGCTGGAGCATGGCGGCGGCATGGAAACGCGCTACGGCCACATGTCGCGTATCGCGGTTGCCGAAGGCCAGCGCGTCCGAAAGGGCGACGTGATCGGCTACGTCGGCTCGACCGGCCGATCGACTGGTTCGCACCTGCACTACGAAGTGCGCATCGGTGGCGAGGCGGTGAACCCCATTCCTTATATGCAGACCGTCGCACCGGGTGTCTCGACCGACACCGTTCTGGCGCAGAGCGATGTTCCTGCCCCGCTGACGCGCTGAGCGCCGCGACAAAAAGTCATCTTGGAGAGGATGGGATGAAGGCGGCGGAAACGCCGCCTTCTTCTTTTCTGGCGTCCGCGCGTGGTGCGGAAATGCAAGCCGCTGACGAATCCCGTTGCACGCATTAATCGAACGGTTAAACTCTCGGAAACAACGGCCTGATCGAGCCGCCGATCCTGAGAGGATGCGCATGCACTACCACCCGAGCGTCCACGCGAAAACCAATCCCGAAAAGCCTGCCGTGATCATGTCCGGTAGCGGCGAGGTCGTGACCTACGGAGAACTCGAAGCGCAAAGCAACCGCTTCGCCCAACTGCTGCGTTCGCGCGGGATCGGCATCGGCGATACCATCGCGCTCTGCTTCGAGAACCACCCTGCTTTCTACTCGCTGTGCTGGGGCGCGCAGCGCGCGGGGATTGTCTACGTCGCGATATCCTCGCGCCTCACCCCGCCCGAAGTCGCCTATATCGCGCAGGACAGCGGCGCAAAGCTGCTGGTCGGCTCGGGCGCGCTCACACCGCTGCTCGATGCCGTCGCCGCGCTGGCGCCCGAAGTCGCCCAGCTGCGCCTCGGCGGGAGCGGCGAACACGATCTTGCCGCTGCTCTCAACGCCATGCCCGCCGAACCCATCGCCGATGAACGCGCGGGCTGCGATATGCTCTATTCGTCCGGCACCACCGGCAAGCCAAAGGGCGTGCGGGTACCGCTGCCCGAGGATCCCGCGATCGGCGGCGCCAATTCGCTCATCATGCTCGCAGGTGGCCCATTCGGCATTCGCCCGGATGCGGTCTATCTCTCGCCCGCGCCGCTCTACCATGCTGCGCCGCTGCGCTGGTCGATGACCATTCACCGCTTCGGCGGCACCGTGGTCTGCATGGAAAAGTTCGATGCCGAGAAGGCGCTCGAAGCGATCGAGCGCTACAAGGTGACCGACAGCCAATGGGTGCCCACCCATTTCGTGCGCATGCTCAAGCTGCCGGAGGAGGTGCGCACGCGCTACGATCTCTCGTCGCTGCGCGGCGCGATTCACGCGGCTGCGCCCTGCCCCGTCCCGGTCAAGCGCGCGATGATCGAATGGTGGGGCCCGGTGCTCAATGAGTACTATGCCGGCACCGAAGGCAACGGCTTCACCTTCATCTCGAGCCCAGAATGGCTGGAGCGCCCCGGTTCGGTTGGCCGTGCGCTGCTCGGCACGATCCGCATCTGCGGCGAAAACGGCGATGAACTGCCGCGCGGCACCGAGGGCCAGGTCTTCTTCGAGGGCGGCAATCCCTTCGCCTACCACAACGATCCCGACAAGACGCGCGATGCCACCAACAAGCATGGCTGGACCAGCCTTGGCGACGTGGGCTGGGAGGACGAGGATGGCTACCTTTTCCTCACTGATCGCAAGAGCTTCATGATCATCTCGGGTGGGGTGAACATCTACCCGCAGGAGATCGAGAACCTCCTGATCACGCATCCCAAGGTGGCCGACGTCGCCGTGATCGGCGCCCCGGATCCCGACATGGGCGAGCGTGTCGTCGCCGTCGTCCAGCCGCATGACATTGAGGACGCAGGCGACGCGCTGGCTGAGGAGCTGACCGCCTGGCTCGCTCCGCAGCTCAGCCGCGTAAAGCTCCCCCGCCAGATCGATTTCCGCGCCGACCTCCCGCGCGAGCCCACCGGCAAGCTGTTCAAGCGGCTGCTGCGCGACGAATACAAGGCGGCCGCTGCAGCAGCTGCCTGACCCCTCATTCAAGGACGCATTCCATGGCCACTACCGCCGATCGCATCGTTCCCGAGGAAATCGGCCGCGCCGTGATCGATCCCGCCGCCTATTCGGCATGGGATCCGCTGCTCGACCAGTTCGATGTGCTGCGCAGCGAAGGCTTGCAGGTGGCGAAGGTGGTCTCGTCGGCCGATCTGCATGAGCCGTTCTGGCTGGTCAGCGGGTTCGACGAAGTGATGGCCGCGAGCAAGGACAACGCCACCTTCCTCAACCATCCCAAGCCCACCGTGTTCACGCTGCGCAGCACCGATGCGCTCGCCCGCGCGATCACCGGCGGCAGTCCGCATCTGGTGCAATCCCTGGTGCAGCTCGATGCGCCGCTGCACCCCAAGCTGCGCCGGCTGACGCAGGACTGGTTCATGCCCAAGAACCTGCGCACGATCGAGGAGCGCACCCGCAAGATCGCGGAGGCCACCGTAGACCGCCTTCTGGCCGCAGGCGGTGAGGGCGATTTCACCAAGCTCGTTTCCTCGCCCTATCCGCTCCACGTGGTCATGCAGATCCTCGGCGTGCCGGAGGAGGACGAGCAACGCATGCTCGTGCTCACGCAGCAGATGTTCGGAGGGCAGGACGAGGAGCTCAACCAGTCCGGCATCAAGGACCTGCCGCCCGAAATGATCACCCAGATCGTCGCGGGCGCGGTGAAGGACTTCGAGGCCTATTTCGCCGCGCTAGCCGCCGAGCGGCGCAAGAACCCCACGGATGACGTCGCCACGGTCATCGCCAATGGCACGATTGACGGCGCACCGCTCGATGATGTGGTCACCGCCGGTTACTACATCATCACCGCCAGCGCGGGGCACGATACGACCAGCGCCTCCACCGCCGGCGCGATGTTGGCATTGGCCCGCGATCCGCAGCAGTTTGCCCGGGTCAAGGCAGACCGCAGCCTGCTCGCAGGCATTGTCGAGGAAGCCATTCGCTGGACGACGCCGGTGCAGCACTTCATGCGCACCGCCTCGGTCGATACCGAGCTCGGCGGGCAGAAGATCGCCAAGGACGACTGGCTGATGCTCAACTACGTTGCGGCGAACCACGATCCCTCGCAGTTCCCCGATCCGCGCCGCTTCGACGCGGCACGCGAGGGCAACCGCCACCTCGCTTTCGGAGCAGGGGCGCACCAGTGCCTCGGGCTCCATCTCGCGCGGCTCGAGATGCGCATCCTGTTCGAAGTGCTGCTCGACCGGCTGGACAGCGTAGAACTGGCGGGCGAACCCGCACGGGCCAAGTCCACATTTGTCGGCGGGCTCAAGCGCCTTCCCCTGCGGTGGAAGGCGGCCTGAGCCGCCGGGTTACTACGCCAGCAGACGCTGCATGATCGCGCGGACGTCATCCGCCATGTCGGGCCGTTCGAGTGCCAGCGAAAGCGTTGCCTCGACGAAACCGGCCTTGCTGCCGCAGTCAAACCGCCGCCCGGTGAAGGTCACGGCGTGGAACGGCTGCTCGCCGATCATGCGCGCCATCGCATCGGTCAGCTGGATTTCGCCGCCCGCACCCTTTTCCTGGCCTTCCAGCGTGCGCATGACTTCCGGCTGCAGGATATAGCGGCCGGAGATGATGAGATTCGAAGGCGCTTCCTCGCGCTTCGGCTTTTCGACCAGCCCGGTCACTTCGGTAAGCTTGTCCGAAATGCGCGCGCCGGGGGCGATCACGCCGTAGCTGGAAACCTCCTCCTCCGGCACTTCAAGCACGCTGATGAGGTTGCCGCCGACTTCGTTGTAGGCCTCCACCATCTCCTTCATGCAACCGGGCGAGCCGATCATCAGCTCGTCGGGCAGGAAAATCGCGAATGGCTCGTCGCCGACGATGGCACGCGCGCACCAGATCGCATGACCAAGGCCCATGGGCACCTGCTGGCGGACGGTCACGAGATTGCCGGGAAGGATGCGGGTAGCATCAAGAATCGAGAGGTCCTTGCCGCGATCGGCCATCGTCCGTTCAAGCTCGAAAGCCGTATCGAAGTGCTCGACGATGGCCGTCTTGCCGCGACCGGTAACGAAAATCAGCTGCTCGATACCCGCCTCGCGCGCCTCGTCCACCGCATACTGGATCAGCGGCCGGTCGATGATCGGCAGCATTTCCTTGGGGATCGCCTTGGTCGCCGGAAGAAACCGCGTACCCATGCCTGCCACGGGGAACACCGCCTTGCGGACAGGCTTGCGGACGGGCTGCGATGCATTGCTACCGGACATGTCGTGTCTGATCCCCCTTGCTGAACGGCCGGTAACGGCCTCAGCCGCACTGTGGCATAACGTGGTGCTAGTGCGCCATCATTTCGATCCTGTTGCGCAAGGCCTCAAAAGAGGTAAACGACCGCGATGGACAAGATCATCATTCGTGGCGGTAACCGCCTTTCCGGCACGGTTCCAGTCTCGGGCGCGAAGAATGCTGCGCTGACCCTGCTACCCTGCGCGCTCCTGACCGAAGAGCCGGTAACGCTGCGCAATTTGCCGCGTCTTGCCGATATCGATGGCTTCCAGCACCTGCTCAACCAGTTCGGCGTTTCGACCTCGATCGCAGGCGCAAGGCCTGAAGATTTCGGCCGGGTGATGACCTTGCAGGCGACACGGCTGACTTCGACAGTCGCGCCCTACGATCTTGTACGCAAGATGCGCGCCTCGATCCTGGTTCTCGGCCCCCTGCTGGCCCGCGCGGGCGAGGCGACTGTCTCGCTCCCCGGCGGCTGTGCCATTGGCAACCGCCCGATCGACCTGCACCTCAAGGCGCTCGAAGCCTTCGGTGCGCAGATCGAACTTGCGGCAGGCTATGTCCGCGCGATTGCGCCGGACGGGGGGCTGCCGGGCGGTGATTACAGCTTCCCGATCGTCTCGGTCGGCGCGACCGAGAATGCGCTGATGGCGGCCGTCCTCGCGCGGGGAACCAGCACGCTGCACAACGCCGCGCGCGAGCCGGAAATCGTCGACCTGTGCAACCTGCTCGTCGCGATGGGCGCGCAGATCGAAGGGATCGGCACGTCCGACATCACCATCCACGGCGTGAACCGGCTCCACGGTGCGACTTACATGGTCATGCCGGATCGCATCGAGGCGGGCAGCTACGCCTGCGCGGCAGCGATCACTGGGGGCGATATCACGCTCGCCGGCGCGCGCGCCGAGGACATGGCCTCCACAATTCAGGCGCTGCGCGATGCGGGCGTTCTGGTCGAGCAGGTTCGCGGCGGCTTGCGCGTCGCCAGCGACGGCCAGCTCCGTCCGGTTACGCTCTCCACCGCGCCCTATCCCGGCCTTGCCACCGACATGCAGGCGCAGCTCATGGCAATGCTGTGCCTTGCCAATGGCTCGAGCGTGCTGACCGAGACGATCTTCGAGAACCGCTACATGCACGTTCCCGAACTCAACCGGATGGGCGCGCATATCGAGACCAAGGGGCGCACCGCCATCGTTCACGGCGTGAGCAAGCTGCACGGCGCCGAAGTGATGGCAACCGACCTGCGCGCTTCGATGAGCCTCGTGATCGCAGGCCTTGCTGCCGAGGGCGAATCGCAGGTCCACCGGCTCTATCACCTCGATCGCGGCTATGAGCGGCTCGAAGAGAAGTTCGCACTGATCGGCGCGGACGTGGAGCGCGTCGGCGGCGACTGATGCCGGTTCCGACGCTGGCAGAACTGACCCGGGTTTTCGCGCGGATCGGTTGTCTCAGCTTCGGCGGGCCTGCCGGCCAGATCGCATTGATGCAGCGCGAGCTCGTGGATGAGCGCAGATGGGTTGAACAAGACGCGTTCCTGCGCGCGCTCAATCTCTGCCATCTTCTGCCCGGCCCGGAAGCCCAGCAACTCGCCACATGGATCGGCTGGCGGCTGCACGGTGTGCGCGGCGGGCTGATCGCGGGGCTGCTCTTCGTCCTCCCCGGCGCGGCGGTGATGCTGGGGCTTTCCCTGCTCTATGTAGCGGCTGCCGGGCTCCATTGGTTTGCGGCCCTGTTCCTTGGCATCAAGGCAGCGGTGCTGGCCGTCGTCCTGCAGGCGCTGATCCGTGTCGCGAGGCGGGCGCTGGGCACGCGCTTCAAGCTGGCGTTGGCGGTGCTGGCCGCGCTGGCGCTAACGCTTCTACACGCGCCCTTCCCGCTGGTGATCCTGATGGCCGGTCTAATCGGCGCGGCGGCAGCGAAGTGGGCGCCGCAGTGGCTGGGCACACACCATGCCGCTGCTGGCGACGGCCCGCTGCAGGCCCCGCGTCGGCTCGTGGTCCTGACCTTTCGGACCGTCGCGGTATGGCTCGCCATCTGGGGTCTGCCCCTGGCGCTGGTATTCGTCACGCTCGGTCCCGATCATGTGCTGTGGCAGGTCGGTTTGTTCTTCTCCCGCCTCGCCGTCGTTACCTTTGGCGGAGCCTATGCGGTGCTCGCCTATATGGCGCAGGCGGCCGTGAGCGGGTTCGGCTGGCTTTCTCCCGGCGAGATGGCGGACGGCCTCGGCCTTGCCGAAACAACGCCGGGTCCGCTGATCATGGTCACGCAGTTTGTTGGCTTCATCGCCGCGTGGCGCCATCCGGGCGGCTTATCGCCGCTCGTTGCCGGCTTGCTCGGCGCAGGCCTCACCACATGGGTCACCTTCGCCCCCTGCTTCCTGTGGATCTTCGCCTGCGCGCCATGGATGGAACGACTGGAGCGCGCCGAACGGCTGCAAGGCGCGCTGGCGGCGATCACGGCTGCGGTTGTCGGCGTGATCGCCAATCTGGCGCTGTGGTTTGCCTTGCATGTGCTCTTTGGCCGCGTGTCGGCAGCGGGAATGCCCGATCTCGCCAGCCTCGACTGGCGCGCCGCCGTGATCGCCGCTGGCGCCGCCGCGATGCTCTTCCCCCTGAAACGTGGGATCATGCCAACGCTCGCCATCGCCGCAGCAGCGGGCTTCGCGCTCTCAGCCCTCTAGCGCCCGCGCAGCGAGCCACAGGCGGATCGCACCGGCGAGCCCCGGCGGCGTTTCTGCGCCAATCCGTTCGGCATCGATCCGCGCGACAAGGGCGTTGATCGGCACGCCTTCCGCTTCGGCAGCCGCGCGCAGCCAATCCCAGAACAGCGGCTCAAGGCTGATCGAAGTCTTGTGCCCGGCAATCTCGACAGAGCGCTTGATGGGTGGGTGGTATGGGACGGCCATGGACGGGAGATACGAATTATTGGGGGTGGCCCGCAACAGGCGGCGTCTCTAGATCGGCGGAATGTCGAGCGGATATCAGGCACTCACCGAAAAGGAAAAGGAAACGCTGCGCCTTCTGCTTGGCGGTCATGATGCCAAGTCCATCGCGCGCCACCTCGATCTTTCTGTCCACACCATTCATGAACGGCTGCGGGATGCCCGGCGCAAGCTGGCAGTATCAAGCAGCCGCGAGGCAGCGCGATTGCTGCACCAGATCGAAGCTCAGCACCCCGAATTGCTGGGGGACAAGCCAATCGGGGATGCGGCACTGCCCGCTGCGGCGCATCCAGACCGGCAGACAGCCCTAAGTGATGGCGATTGGCGCCGCGCCGGGTGGATTGTCGGAGGACTCGCCATGACCGTCAGCCTTGCCTTGCTTGCCTTGCTTGCCCAGTCCGGCACCCACGCTCCTTCAGGAGCCATGGAGCTTGCCAGTGCGCCCGCCAGTCCCGCTGCCGCAGTTACGCCCACTTCGGCGAGCGAAGCGGCTGCGACGGATGCGGCGCGGCGTTTCCTTGCCATGCTCGACCATGACGATTGGACCGCGAGCTGGCAGGCCACCCACAAGTCGTTTCAGCTGCTCAATACCGTCGAATGGTGGGCGCAGGCCTCACGATCGGTGCGCGCCCGGGTCGGCAAGCCGATATCCCGCGAGTTGGCGACAGTCGATTTCACCGCCGCGCCGCCCAATGGCTACTGGGTGATCACGTTCACGGCCCGCTACAGCAAACAAACCCGCGTGACGGAAACGCTTCAGATGGCCTCTGAAGGCGACGGCTGGAAGGTTGCGGGAATCACCGTCGAGTGAGCCCGAGGTGCTGCCCCGCCCAAGAAGGGGCGGGGCAATCACCGATCAATACATGTGCTGGCCGCCATTGATGCTCATCGTCGAGCCGGTGACGAACGCGCCGTCCTCCGAGGTCAGGAAAGCAACGCCGCGCGCGATCTCATCAGCCTGGCCGAGGCGGCCGACCGGGATCTTGGCGACGATCTTCTCCAGCACCGGCGCGGGCACTGCCGCGACCATATCGGTATCGATATAGCCCGGCGCGATGGCGTTCACGGTCACGCCGTACTTGGCGCCTTCCTGCGCCAGGGCCTTGGTGAAGCCGTGGATGCCGGACTTGGCAGCGGCGTAGTTGACTTGGCCATACTGACCCGCCTGGCCGTTGATCGAGCCGATGTTGACGATGCGGCCCCAGCCGCGCTCGCGCATGCCGGGGAACGTGGCCTTGGCCATGTTGAAGCATCCGCCGAGGTTGATGCGCATCACCTCGTTCCAGTCGTCGAAAGTCATCCTGTGGAGCACGCCGTCGCGCGTGATGCCGGCATTGTTGACCACGATGTCGATCGGACCAACCTCAGCAGCGATCTGCGCGCACATTTCGAGCGTCGCTTCATGATCGCCCACGTCAAAGCGATAGGCCTTGATCCCGGTCCGCTCCGTGAACGCGCGCGCCTTTTCCTCATTGCCTGCATAGTTGGCAACAACCGTGCGGCCCTGCGCCTGCAGCGCGAGGGAAATGGCTTCACCGATACCCCGAGTACCCCCGGTAACCACAGCAACGCGCGTCATTGTACTCTCCCTCTCCGGTCAATGGCAGGGAGGGTAAACGCAAGGCTGCTGGCCGACAAGCACTTAGGCTGCGGGCATACGACTGCACCGCATCGGTTCACAACGGCAAGGGTTAGAACCGGAACTGGGTTCCGACGTAGACCGCCTGGCTATCCTTCTTGCCATCGGTCAGCGGACGAAGCCGATCACGCTCGGGCGAGTAACGCACGCCGGCGGTAACATCGAGGTTGCGCGTCAGGCGATAGCTTCCGCCCAGATCGACCTGATAATCGTTCTGGCTCTCGAACGTCCGCGGCGTGTGGCCGACATGGTCACGCGTATCGAGTTCGATCCGCGGGGCAAGCCGCGACGAAACGCCGGACGAAGGCGTGATGAAATTGTCCTTGCGGCCGATGGCGCGCAGGTCAGGCATGTCCAGACGCTGGATATCGAGCCGCGCGTTCTCACGCGAGACACCCGGTGCTGCCGCGAAGCTCTGATAGCCGCGGGCAAGACCGAGATTGTAGACCATCGGCGCGATCCGAATCGGCGCAGCGCCGGGTGCGCTCGCCCCTGCAGGCATCGAAGTGCGAACGACGAGGTTCTGCGAGCCGATTTCATTGACGCGCACCGCCACCGTCACCGCGCGATCAGGACGATTTTCCATCCCGGCGGGGGTGAAGCGGAACAGCCGGCTATGACCGGGAGTACGTCCCTGGATCTGCGCAGTGATTTCCGAAACGAGCTTGGGATCAACCGACGCTGGCGTGAACGAGCCGATTCCGCCGCGCGCCGAAAGGCTCACCGGTGAAGAGACGAAGCCGCCAGTCAAGGCGCTGCCAAGCGCGGGCGCCGCAACCATGCCGAGCAGCGCGCACCCGACCAACGGCAGCACGCGCACACGGAAAACTCCGTGCGATTTGGCTCCCTTGATCGTCTTGCCACCCATGGCCAGCCTGGACTTTCCCGTTACCGAGGCACGCAAATCGCCACACCAGCGAATCTGAACGCGCGCTCTGTAAGTTGGACATACGGTGCCCTGAGGATAATTTCCAGTAGGACAACGATTTTCTGGTGCGCCGGCAGCGTGTCTTGGCAAACCTGTTGCACCTGGCCCACAGGTCATCGCTTTGCCGATAACCGTGGCCTGCTCGTTCATACTAGCATAAGCCGCAATTCACCATTCATTGCATTGCCCTTGCGGCGCGCAGCGCGGGGGTGATAGAGCGCCAGCGGCAAGGCGTCGCAAAGGCGCGGATTTCACAAGGCAGGACGCACGGCGAGGCCGCGCAGGCGCCCGCCAGCAAGGACAGTATGCACGTGACGACACGCCCCCGCATTTCTTCTTCGCTCGTCCGGGGTATCGCAACCGGCCTGCTCGTCATCGCCGCAACCGGCCTCGTGGCGGGATGTGGCGGAAAGCCGCGCCCCAAGCTGGACCTCGCGGCCAGCAAGGTGACGACGATCGGCGTCAACGCCTACCTGTGGCGCGCCACGCTAGAGACGCTGTCGTTCATGCCGCTCGTGCAGACCGACAGCAACGGCGGCGTGGTGGTGACGGACTGGTACGCCAATCCGCGCAACCCGAACGAGCGGATGAAGCTCACCGTCTCGATCCTCGACCAGGATCTGCGCGCGGATGCGCTGCGGATCGCCGCCAGCCGCCAGGTGAGCCAGGCCGGAAACTGGGTCGATGCCCCCGTCCAGGCCGCAACTGTCCAGAAGCTGGAAGACATCATCCTCACCAAAGCGCGCGATCTGCGGCGGCAGACGCTGGTCCAGGGCTGAATTCCGGGCGGGTTTACCCTCGCCTGACAGTTGCACGGCTTCGCGCCGCTCCCTAGAGGGGGCGGCATGACTGCCGATCGCTCAGAATCCGTTCGCCCAGAACCCGTCCGCTTCGATCCTGCCACCGCCGATCTGCGCTGGCAGCGTGCGTGGGACGAGCGCCAGACCTTCCGGGCTGACGACACCTCGCCAAAGCCGCGCAGCTACGTGCTGGAGATGTTCCCATATCCTTCGGGGCGCATCCACATCGGCCACGTGCGCAACTACACGATGGGCGACGTGCTCGCGCGCTACAAGCGCATGCGCGGGTTCGAGGTGCTCCATCCGATGGGGTGGGACGCCTTCGGCATGCCGGCCGAGAACGCGGCTATGGAAAAGGGCGTCCATCCCGGCGGATGGACCCGCGCCAACATCGCCAACATGAAGGCCCAGCTGAAGCGCCTCGGCTTCGCGCTCGACTGGAGCCGCGAACTGGCGACCTGCGAGCCGGAATACTACGGGCACGAACAGGCGCTGTTCCTCGATCTCTATGCGGCGGGCCTCGTCACCCGCAAGGAATCGACCGTGAACTGGGATCCGGTCGACATGACCGTGCTTGCCAACGAGCAGGTGATCGACGGACGTGGCTGGCGCTCCGGCGCGCTGGTCGAGAAGCGCAAGCTGAGCCAGTGGTTCCTCAAGATCACCGAGTTCGCCGACGAACTGCTTGAGGGGCTCTCCGGTCTCGACAAGTGGCCTGAAAAGGTCCGCACGATGCAGGAGAACTGGATCGGCAAGTCGCAGGGCCTGCAGTTCCGCTTCAAGCCGGTAGCCCCGCTGGCCGAGGACATCGAGGTCTATTCGACTCGGCCGGACACGCTGTTTGGCGCAAGCTTCGTTGCCATCGCTGCAGATCACCCCATCGCGCAGGCGATTGCCAAGGATTCGCCCGAGGCAGCGGCCTTCATCGCGAAGTGCAAGCAGGGCGGCACCACCGCCGCCGAGCTGGAAACGGCAGAGAAGCTGGGCTTCGACACCGGCTTCGAGGTGCTGCATCCCCTCGACAGTGGCTGGACGCTGCCGGTCTATATCGCGAACTTCGTGCTGATGGACTATGGCACGGGCGCGGTATTCGGCTGCCCCGCGCACGATCAGCGCGATATCGACTTCGCCCGCAAGTACGGCCTGCCGGTCACCCGTGTCGTCGCCGATGGCGACAAGACCGATCCCGTGTTCGAGGGCAACGAGGCCTACACCGGCCCCGGCAAGCTCGTGAATTCGCGCTTTCTCGACGGCATGGACGTGACCGCAGCCAAGGCCGCCGTGATCGCCCGCGCCGAGGCTGAAGGTTGGGGCGAAGGCAAGACCGTGTGGCGGCTGCGCGACTGGGGCGTCTCGCGCCAGCGCTACTGGGGCACGCCGATTCCGTTCATCCACTGCGAGATCTGCGGCGTGGTGCCGGTGCCCAAGAAGCATCTGCCGGTCGTGCTTCCCGAGGACGTCACCTTCGACGTGCCCGGTAACCCGCTCGACCGCCACCCGACCTGGAAGCATGTCGATTGCCCGCAATGCGGCCACCCGGCGCGGCGCGAGACCGATACACTCGATACCTTCGTCGATTCGTCTTGGTACTTCCTGCGCTTTGCCAGCCAGCCGGGTGATGCGCCGTTCGATGCGGAGGCGATCAGGAAGTGGCTGCCGGTGGAGCAGTACATCGGCGGGATCGAGCACGCGATCCTGCACCTGCTCTACGCCCGCTTCTGGACCCGGGCGCTGGCGCGGATCGGCAAGCTGGAGGTGAAGGAGCCCTTTGCCAGCCTGTTCACGCAGGGCATGGTGACGCACGAAACCTACGAACGGCGCAATCCCGAGAACGGCCAGCCCGTGTTCTTCTCGCCAGGTGAAGTCGAGCGCACGGCGGAAAGCGCAACGCTCAAGGCGGATGGCGCGCCGGTCGAAATCGGCCGCGTGATCAAGATGTCGAAGTCCAAGAAGAACGTGGTCGATCCCGACGAGATCGTCGCGAAGTATGGCGCCGACGCGATTCGCTGGTTCATGCTGTCGGACAGTCCGCCCGAGCGCGACCTGCCTTGGTCGGAAGCGGGCATCGAAGGCTGCTGGCGCTTTGTGCAGCGGCTGTGGCGCCTGTTCGGTGCAGCGGATGCGGCAGCGACAGGTGAGGACCTCGCACTGCGGCGCAAGACGCACCAGACCGTCCATGCCGTAGCGCAGGACATCGAGGCACTTGGCTTCAACAAGGCCGTGGCGCGCATCTACGAACTGACCGGCGCGACCGAGAAGGCCGCGCCCTCCGCCGACCGAACCGCAGCGATCCACACGCTGCTTCTGTTGGTTGCGCCAATGATGCCGCACCTTGCCGAGGAAGCTCATGCCGCGCTGGGCGAGGGGTTGGTTTCCGATGCCGCCTGGCCCGCAGTCGATCCGGCGCTGCTGGTCGATGATGAAGTGACGGTCGCCGTGCAGGTCAAGGGCAAGCTGCGCGACACGTTGACGGTTGCAAAGGGAACCGCGCGGGAAGAACTCGAACGGCTTGCTCTCGCCTCGGACAAAGTGCAGCGTGCGCTGGACGGGGCGGAAGTGAAGAAGGTGATCGTGGTGCCCGATCGGCTGGTGAACCTTGTCGCGTAAAGTCCTCCTCGCCGCCCTTGCGCCATTGGCGCTGCTGGCCGGTTGCGGTCTTCAGCCGATGTACGCAGGCGGCGGCAGCGGCAAAGTTGCGCAGGCGCTGGCCGGCGTCGACGTGACATCGATCGAGGGCAAGGCGGGATGGCTCGTGCGAGCCGCTCTGGTCGACCGGCTCGGTGCCGGTGCGCAGGGCGCACCGCGCTACCGGCTTGATGTTCGCCTTGACGAACAACTGCAGGGCCTCGGCCTGCTCTCGAACGATGCGGTGACCCGCGAGCGGCGCACCTTGCGTGCGCGGTATCAGCTCGTTGATCTGGCTAGCGGTGAGATCGTGCTGGACGCAACTGCAGGTGCCGACGCGGGCATCGACATCGTCTCGAGCGAATATGCGGTGATCGCGGCAGAGCAGACCGCGCTCGAGAACCTGAGCCACGAGGTGGCCGACCAGATCGTGACCCGCGTCGCCACGAAACTGCGCAAGGCAGGCTGAGCGCGCCGTGAAGGCGACCCAGAAGAACTTCGCCGGCCAGATTGCGCGTGCCGCTGCGGACGCAACAGTCTTCTATTTCTGTGGTCCTGATGAAGCCGGCGCGGCAGATGCAGCAGCGCGCCTTTCCGCGCACATTGCCGCGCAGCAAGGCCAGTTTGAGCGGATCGAGCTGGCCGGTGCGGACCTGCGGCGGGATCCGGTGCGGCTGGCAGACGAGGCGCGGTCAGTGTCGCTGTTCGGCGACAAGCGCCAGATCCATGTCCGCTGCTCGGGCGATGAAATTCATGATGCGGTCGAGACCCTGCTTGCCAGCCCGATCAAGGGCTGGCCGGTGTTCATCCTCGCCACTTCGGCAACCGACAAGTCACGCATCGCCAAGCTGCTCGTCGATCGGCCTGACGCACTTGTCACCATGTTCCATCCGCCGGATCTCCGCTCGGTCACGCTCGCGGTCCGCGAAATGGCGGATCCGGTTGGCCTGCTGCTGACCGACGAACTGGCGGAGCGCATTGCCCGTGGCGCGGCGCTCGACACGCGTATGGCACGCGGAGAGATCGAGAAGCTCGCGCTCTATCTCGACGCGAGCCCCGAGTCGCCACGGCGGGCCGATACCGCCGCGCTTGATGCCATCGCTGCAGTCAGCGAAGACGACAGCTTCATGCCCCTGGTCAATACCGTACTTGCAGGAGACATTGCGCGCCTTTCTTCTGAATTGGCGCGCATGCAGGAGCTTGGACTCAATCCCGTCGGCTTGCTTCTTGCATTCGAGCGCCGTGCCGCACAGCTCGCGCAACTTGCCGGGCGAATGCGGGGTCGCGGCGATGTTAACGCGTTTCTTGAGCAGGAAATGGCTGCGCGGCGTGTATTCTTTCGGGACAAACCCGATCTGGCGCAGCAACTTCGGCGTTGGCGCGGACGCAAGCTGGGACGACTCGTTGAACGGCTGATGAACCTGCACCGCCAAATCCTCGCGGACAACCGCAATGGCGAAATTGTTTTATCTCAAGGTCTTGCTGAAATAGCACGCGCAGCGGCCCGCTGACCATTCCGACGAGTTGCCGCTCCTGTCAGACCGGTTGTGACGGCGATCACACCGACTCGCTTGTTTTTGGCCGATAACGCTGTACGTATTGCAACGCAGCATTCCTACCGATACCGAGGCATCTGCTTATAAGAACTTTTGTCGTCCGGGTCGCACAACCGGAACGCTGATTTCAAGCGGTTCAAAAAGGTGCTTTAGCGATGACGACGTTGCAGCGAGACAGAGATACTGTCGCGTCGCCCACCGGTTCGGGGGGCGATGGGCCATCCGGCGTGAAGCGCCAGCTCAAGTTGCCGCTGGCGCCGTCGCTCGAGAAGCGCCGCCTCCAAGCTTATCTGCTGCTTTTGCTGATCGACGGTCTGGTGATCGTCGGCGCCTCATTGCTCGTCAGCCTGCTCTACATAGGTCATGCGAACGACCCGCAGACCGTCCAGCAGATCGAGCTCTATGTGCCTCTCTATTGGGGCGCGGCGCTCATGACGCGGGCCTATACGATCCAGGCACTCACTTCGCTGCGGTACAGCCAATCGCGTTCGATGATGGCCATGGCCATGGCGCTGACGATGATGATCTTCATCGCGTTCTTCACCAAGTCGAGCGAACAGTTTTCGCGCGTATCCACGGTGGCTAGCCTGTTCGTCATTGCCGGCGGCATGGCCTGGGCGCGAGCGGTCGCACAGCCGATCATCCGCTCCGGCTGCGGCCCGACAGCGCAGAACGTGCTGGTGATCGACGATGGCGGAAGCCCGGTGCGCGTTCCGCATGCCTGGCATATCGACTCGCGCGAGCATCGCCTGCGGCCCGATCGCAGTGATCCGCACATGCTCGACAGGCTTGGCATGTTCATGACGAACATGGACCGGGTGATCGTGACCTGCCCGCCGGAACGCCGGAAGGATTGGGCGATGGTATTCAAGGGCTCGAACATCTGCGGTGAAATCGTCGATCCTGAAGTGAAGGAGCTGGGCGTGCTCGGTGCCGGGTTCGGCCACGGGTTCGGCTCGCTCGTCGTGTCGGTGGGGCCGCTTGGCCTCAGGGCACGGGGCGTCAAGCGCGCGATGGATCTTGCGATCGCCGGTAGCGCTACGATTGCGCTGGCGCCCTTGCTGCTGGTCGTCGCGTTGATGATCTGGCTGGAGGACCGCGGCCCGGTGTTCTTCATGCAGCAGCGCCAGGGCCGTAACAACCGCCTGTTCTGGATTTACAAGTTCCGCTCCATGCGCGTCGAGAAGCTCGATGCGACGGGAGCCCGTTCGGCCAGCCGCGACGATGACCGCATCACGCGCATCGGCCGGTTTATCCGCAAGACCAGCATCGACGAGCTACCGCAACTGCTCAACGTGCTGCGGGGTGACATGAGCATTGTCGGGCCACGCCCGCATGCGATCGGATCGCTTGCCGGCCAGAAGCGGTTCTGGGAAGTCGACCCGCGCTATCTGTTGCGCCACTCGCTGAAGCCGGGTCTGACAGGCCTTGCCCAGATTCGCGGCCTGCGTGGGGCGACCGATTCGGAGGCTGATCTGAGCAGCCGTCTGCAGGCAGACCTCGAGTATCTCGATGGCTGGACGGCCATCCGCGATATCCGCATCATTTTTGCTACCGTCAACGTTCTGGTTCACGATCGTGCGTTTTGAGGCGAGCCGTTCCTGCGGTGCGCTGAAGCGTTTGCGGTTGCGAGTTTGCAGCATGTTCGGATTCGATGTGCTTCAACCCGCAGCATTTTTCGTCCTTCGCAGTCGCAGCAACAATGCGCATGCGATGCAACATTCGGGTTGATCGAATCACTAAAGCGTACTAAGCGTATTTCCGTAAAGTTATTGGAGTGTGGGACTATGAGCATGTTCAAGATCGCCATCGCTGGTGCCGCTACGCTTGGCGTAGTTCTCGCTGGCACGGCCGCAAACGCTGAGCCGGTCCGCGCCGCTGCGGCCACTCCGGGCGTTGTTTCCGTGAAGCGGCTCAAGGCCGTTCGCACCACTGCCCCGGCAAAGCGTGAATCGCGCGAAGTGACCGGTGAAGATATCGGCCTCGGCCTGCTGGCTGGCGGCGCCGTCGGCTTCGCCATCTACGAAGCGACCAAGTCGAGCGACAGCAACGGCGGCTAATCGCTCCACGCTGATCAATGTACTGGAAGGGCTCGCGGTATCGACTTGCGAGCCCTTCTTGCAAGTGCCGCTGACGCGTTACCCCTATGCCGCGATCGGGTGTCCAATGTCAGGACTACGAGGTCCGGCATTAGGAGTTGCCCTTATATGGCGCGAATCCTAGACCGTCTGCCAGGGAGGCACTGATATGTCGGGCGCGCAGGCAATCAAGGGATCTGGCGATACACGTCGGGATGATACCCGCACGTCGTCGAGCAGAAGCCCGGACAAGCTTCCCCCTCTCAGTTCGCGGCCGCTTCCCGGAACTGCGCTCTGCATGGCTCTCGTCGGCCTCGCTATGGTTCTTGGCGGCGGCGGCACAGTCAATCCGCAGACGGAAATGGTACTTCAGGTGCTCACCGCCCTGATCCTCATTCCGCTTGTCACCAGCTCCAGCTGGCAGCGCGGCCTTGGCCCTGTGCAAGTGCCCGCGATGCTCCTTGCCGGCCTTGTCCTGGTGGTCCCGATCCTCCAGCTCGTGCCGCTGCCCCCATCGACCTGGCAGGCGCTCCCGGGCCGTGCAATCGAAACCCAGTCGCTCGCGCTGATTCAGGCTGACAAGTCGTGGATGCCGCTGACGATGTCTCCGGCGCGCACGTTTGCCTCGCTGCTCGCAACGATCTGTCCGGTCTTGCTGATGCTGCAAGTCAGCCGCCTTTCCCTGCGCGGTCGCAACTGGCTGTGCAGCGTGATTGTCGGGGTCGCCGTCCTGTCTCTCGCCGTCGGCGTGCTGCAATTGTCGCGAACCGCCGGGCTTGAATGGTCGCTCTACAACCAGTTCAGCGAAGGCTTCCTCGTCGGTTTTCAGGCCAACCGGAACGCGCAGGCGGACATCCTGCTCGCAGCGATGCTGGCGACGGGCGTCTTGGCGACTGCGCGGCTGGGCGACGGCCGCAATCACGGGTTGACCTGGACCGTGCTTGTACTGGTCATCATCGGCCTCCTTGTCGGCCAATTCATGACCGGCTCGCGCACGGGGATTACGCTGTCGACAATCGCCCTAGCCTTCATCCTGCTCATGCTGTGGCCGATGCTGCGCAAGCGCTCGACCATGCTCTACGGGCTTGCCGGTTCGCTGGGCGTCCTGGTCGTCAGTGGCGGGCTGCTGATGCAATTGCAGTCCGTCCAGAAGGTCGTCGCAAGGTTTTCGCTTGTCCGTGAGGCCCGCTGGGACCTCTGGGCCGATACGTGGTACGCGATTGGTCAGGTTTGGCCCTTCGGCAGCGGCATCGGCACCATTGTTCCAATGCTGGAGGCTGCCGAGCGGCTTGAAGTCGTCGACACCACCCGGCCAGTTCGCGCGCACAACGATTGGCTCGAATGGGTGCTTGAGGCTGGCCTGCCGGGGATGATCGTCCTTGGCGCGATCCTGTTGATCATCGGCTATCTGATCGTGCGAGCCATCATGTCGGCGCGCAAGTCTGATGCGTCTGCATCGCGGCGCGCGCAGGTGCTGTTTGCCATCGGGTTCCTGCTGATTGAAGCGCTTCACGCAGTTGTGGACTATCCGATGCGCAGCATGTCGCTTGCTGCGCTTACCGCAGTTGCGGTAGCGCTGCTGCTCGAGCCTGCTGCATCGCAGCGTAGCCGGCAATGATGCGCAGGATTTTCGCGCTCTCATCGGATGTTGCGCTGGGCCAAGTATGCTGGCATCGTTTCAATTGTTCAGATCTCGTTCTCGCCAAGGGGCATAGGTAATTGTGAAGAAATCCGCGGCCATCTTCATGCTGCTGGCCAGTGCAAGCCTTTCAGCCTGCTCGTCGCAGCTCTATGACGCGCTTCCCGCAAGGGATGCGGCCTATGCGCTTATCCCGGCGATCGACAAGGCGGTCGCCCCGACCCAATACCTGATCAACCCAGGCGACGTCGTGTCGCTCTCGGTGTTTGGTGAGCCTGATCTGACATTCCAGAGGCTCCCGGTCGACGATGCCGGGTTCATTCAGGTTCCGCTGGCGGGACCGGTTCATGTTGCAACATTGACACCGGCGCAGGCCTCTACCCTGATCGCGACAAAGCTGGGAACGCGGTTCCTGCGCGATCCCGAAGTGACGCTCAACGTCATCGAACAGCCGGGCCAGACGGTCACGGTCGAAGGTCAGGTGATGCGGGCGGGTAGCTATCCGGTCGACAATCAAACGACCCTGCTCGGCGCGATCGCACTGGCGCAGAGCCCGACGCGGATCGCGAAGCTTGATCAGGTCGTGGTCTTCCGGACGCTCAACAACCAGCGCATGGCGGCCCGGTTCGACGTTGCCCGCATTCGTGCGGGTCAGGATCCCGATCCCCAGATTCTGGGCGGCGACGTGGTCGTCGTAGGCTTCTCGCAGGCAAAGTCGATCTATCGCGACCTGCTGCAGGCAGCTCCCATCTTCAACGTTTTCACTCGATTCTAACCTCGGCGGTATCGTGCAGCAGATCACCCCAGTTTCCGGCCAGACCGAAACAGTCCTCGCTCCCGAGCAGATCGCTGCCAATGGCGGCTACGGCGCTTACAGGGAGTCCGATGCCTATCTCGATGGCGAACCTTCCTTCAACATCCGCGAACTCATCGCCATCATCAGGGCAAACCTGCTCATCATCGGCATCATTGTCGCTGCGATGCTGGCGCTGGCAGTTGTCGTGACGATGCTGCAAACGCCGCGCTATACTTCGGTAACGACGCTGCAGATCAACGACCAGTCTGCGCAGATCCTCGGGAAGCAGGACGACACGACGCAGGATCCGATCGTCAATTCAACCGATACCGACCGCTTCCTGCGCACCCAGGTCGACATTCTGAAGAGCAGGGCGCTTGCCGAACGCGTGGCTCAGAAATTGCGCCTGGTCGGCAACGCCAAGTTCTATGATGCCATGGGTGTGCGCCAGCCGACCGGTGACCTAACACGCGCCGAGCTTGACGATCTCACGATCCGTACGATCGAGCAGGCCCGCGATGTGGATCTACCGCGCAACACGCGACTGGCAACGGTCAGCTTCATCAGCACTCAGCCCGAAATGGCAGCCCAGATCGCCAATGCGTTTGCCTCGGAATTCATCCAGACCAACCTGCAGCGGCGTTTCGACAGTTCGACATATGCGCGCGAGTTCATTTCCGGGCAGCTTTCCGAAGCGCGCGCGAAGCTCGAGCGTTCGGAGCGTGATCTCAACGCCTACGCCCGTCAGGCCGGCCTCATTCGCGATCGCGATGCCAATAACGTGATGAGCCAGGGCGGCCGCGTCGGCAGCTCGGTAACCACCACAAGTCTGCTCGAACTCAACTCCGCCGCCAACCAGGCGCAGGCGGCCCGCATCGCTGCGGAAGGCCGCTGGCACCTCATGAACAGCGGAAGCGCACTCAATTCGCCTGACGTGTTGGCGAACCCGGCGATTGCGTCCCTTCTGGCCGAACGCGCTCGGAACATGGCCGATCTGGAACGGCAGCGCGCAAACCACCTTGAAGATTATCCGGCGGTCCAGCAGCTCAAGGCGCAGGTCGGCGTGATCGATGCGCAGATCCAGAATGTTGCGCGCAGCATCCGCGCCTCAGTCAAGCAGCAGTTTGACGCCGCTGTGGAGGCGGAGCAGAGCCTCAAGCAGCAGGTCGCCGAGCTCAAGAGCTCGTCGCTCGCAGAACAGGATCAGCTGGTTCAGTACCGCCTGCTCGAACGCGAGGCAGACACGAACCGTACCGTCTATGAAGGTCTGCTGCAGCGCTACAAGGAACTCAACGCAGCGGCCGGCATCAGCGCGAGCAACATCTCGATCATCGATCCGGCGATCGCGCCGATCCGCCCGAGCTCGCCGAACCTCCTGCGCAACCTGCTGATCTCGCTCGTTCTCGGGTTCGGCTTTGCGGCCGTCTTCATCTACCTGCGGACCCAGCTTGATGACTCGGTCAAGGTGCCGGAAGACGTCGAAGGCAAGCTGCAGATGGCGCTCCTCGGCGTCATCCCGCTTGCTGCGGACAGCGACATCGATGTGGCGATGGAGGACCCCAAGTCCCCCATCAGCGAAGGGTACAACTCGCTTCGCAGCGCCCTGCTGTACTCCACAGCGACCGGCCTTCCAAAGACGATGCTGGTCACCAGCTCGCAGCCATCGGAAGGCAAGTCGACCACCAGCATCGCGATCGCGCGGGGCATGGCGCGGCTTGGACGCAGCGTCGTGCTGCTTGACCTCGACCTGCGCCGTCCGGCTCTGCATCGCGCCATCCCGATGCTCAACGCAGAAAACAGCTGCGGTGTTTCGAGCATTCTGACCAGCCAGAGCACAGTCGATGAGGCCCTGCGCGACACCGATCTCGATACCCTCAAGGTGATCACATCCGGCCCGATCCCGCCGAGCCCGACCGAGCTGCTGAGCTCCAGCCGCATGACCCAGCTGCTCGAGGAACTCACCGCGCGCTTCGACCTCGTGCTGCTCGACAGCCCGCCGGTGCTCGGTCTCGCGGACTCCCCGCTCATGGCCGCACTCGTGGACGGCGTGGTGATCGTCATTCAGTCCGATCGCAGCCGCCGCGGATCGCTCAAGGCCTCGCTGCGCCGCCTGCGCAACATGCGGACGAATGTCCTCGGTGCGGTGCTGACGAATTTCGATCCGACCGACATGGGGAACCGTTACTCGGAATATTACGGCTACAACTACTACCAGTACAGCAACACCTCGGCGAACTGATCGATGCCGGACGTGATTGCCCTGAGCGTAGCCGGGCGAATCCGCAGGGCTGTCATGGTGCTGGGCCTCCTGGGCCTGGTCGTTGCAGCCCTGCTGAGCGGCACGGACCGCGAAAGCCGGGAGTTTCCCAACTCGCCCAGCTACGTCGGCTGGCCCTACGACACCGGTGCAGCCCGCGCCAAAGCCATTCTGGCGTTTGTCCAGCGCGGTCCGCAAAGGGCTATCGGCTATGCCCGCCGGGCCGTGATTTCCGATCCGATCTCCGCGCAGGCGATCTCGATCCTGGGGCAGGCGCAACTCTATTCGCAGCATCTTGCCGAAGCGCACGCCGCCTTCCGGGTTTCGGGACAACTCGGCTGGCGCGATTCGATGACCCAGATCTACTGGCTGGATCAGGCGCTTCAGGATGGGGACTACAAGGTTGCAGCCGAGCGGCTCGATGCCCTGCTTCGACAGGCACCAACCGACGAGAACCGCGATCGCTTCATCACGGCGGTTGCATCGACGCCTGAAGGGCGGGCTGCACTGGCCGACCGCCTGAAGTTGACGCCGATCTGGGCCCGCGAGTTGGTCAGCGATGTAAACGATCTGCCCGCCGACCAGATCCTGCAGCGGGTCGATATCATGCGGGTCGCAGGCAAGGGCGTTTGGGATTGTGGCGCGACGGAAAACATCACCCAGTCGCTCATAAAGTTGAACCAGCTTGATGTCGCGCAGGACGTCTGGCGCCTCAATTGTGAAACCTCGAGCTCACTCGTCTATGACGGGAGCTTCGAACAGTTCGATACGATGAAGCCGACTACGGGTTTTGACTGGCAGCTTTCCAACCGCGGCGACGCCGCCATTGCGCTGCTCGATGACGGGGCCGGCCACCGCAATCTTGCGCTTGAAGTGACGGCGGTCGTCACGCTGCCGATCATTCGCCAGCTCGTCGTGCTCAAGCCGGGCCGCTATCGTCTGACCTGGCAAACGCCGCAAACCGCGTCGGCGCAGGCTGCCGGGCTCAGTGTTTCGCTTGCCTGCAAGCCCGACCTGAGCACGGCGGTTTCGGGAAAGCCCGTAGATGGCAAGCAGGGCATGTGGAGCGCGGACTTCATGGTCGATGCCGAATGTCCGGCAAGGCAACTTGTATTCTGGTTGGCCCCGAAGGCGCCCATCCGTCTTGACGATGTGAGCCTTGTTGCCAATCCCGGGGCATAGAGCCCAGAAGGGGCCCTTGTCGCAGCTCTTTAACCGACCCCAATGTTTGAAGGTTGGACGTGACTAAACTGCGATTGGCATCGCCACTGCTCAGTCGAGAAGGCTAGGCCTCGCCGCCCGGTCCAACGTACGTCGACCATGAGTCAACGTCTCGATGCAGGTCCTGCGCCCCACCAATCACTAACCATTCTGCTTTCACTGGAAGTAAGTGGCTTGCCGCTCTCGCAAATCCAAAGGCCACTGCAGGATGAAACTTCCCATCGGCGACCGAGGAACGCCTCAATACGGGTGCTGAATCAAGACACGTCCTCTTCTCATCTCCACGACCAGCAGTTTCCGACAGACAACGGTCAGCATTAGAGCGGTTTCCGTTCATTCCGGTTCATAGCCGCATGATTTGAAGTAGTTGGCGCATTCGTCTGGCTGGAAGATGTCGACGAGCCTGCCGATCAGGTCCCACAACCCGCTGACGGT
>NZ_JAIXPP010000003.1 GCF_027486195.1 Novosphingobium sp. | reverse complement strand
CTGCCTCTGGCAAGGCCGCCCCCTGTATTCTTCCGGTAATCTCTACCGAGCTTTTCAACTGCGCTTTATGATTTAGGCGTTTAAACACAACAAGTCAACTTTCAGTTGACAAGCCAAAACCCCCATTTTTCGGCACATTTTCACGTAGCGCAGTGGCAGGCGCACATCCCTTCAGAGGAATCATTGAGGGGTCGAGTCCCATACTTGGCGTCATCTAGGCGGATTACGGATTACGCGGGGGGATTATGGTGACACTTTACCAAATCCCCAAATCCGAGAGGCGGCGTTGTGTTTGTTGCTCTGGATTCCCGCCTTCGCGGGAATGACGAAGGGTAGGGCGGAGGCCCGGGACGGGTTTGGGGATGCAAGGGCTGTGGCCCTTGCCCGCCGGAGGCTCTTTCTTTCCGGCTTTGGGATTTGCCGCTGGCCCACCCCCGACCCCTCCCGCAAGCGGGAGGGGGGAAGGAAGAACCCCTCCGTCAGCCGTTCCGGCTGCCACCTCCCCATTTGTGCTGCGCAAAAATGGGGAGGACCCTGGAGCTTACTTCTTGCCGCGCAGCTTGCGGTGGGCGCCGAGGTCGAAGACTTCGCTGGGGCCGCCGTCGTTTTCGAGCAGGCCGAGGCGGCGGGCGACTTCCTGGTAGGCTTCTTCTTCGCCGCCGAGATCGCGGCGGAAGCGGTCCTTGTCGAGCTTTTCGCCGGTGACCATGTCCCACAGGCGGCAGCCATCGGGGCTGATTTCGTCCGCCAGGATCACGCGGCTGTAATCGCCATCCCAGATGCGGCCGAATTCGAGCTTGAAATCGACAAGGCGGATGTTGATCGCGGCGAACATGCCGACCATGAAATCGTTCACGCGGATCGCCATCGAGGAGATATCCTGCATCTCCTCGTTGCTGGCCCAGCCGAAGCAGGCGATGTGCTCTTCGGCGACCAGCGGATCGCCCAGCGCGTCGTCCTTGTAGTAGTATTCGATCAGGGTGTGGGGCAGCGGCTCACCCTCAGGGATGCCGAGGCGCTTGCTGATCGAGCCTGCCGCGACATTGCGCACGACCACTTCGATCGGGATGATTTCCACCTGCCGAACGAGCTGTTCGCGCATGTTGAGGCGGCGGATGAAGTGGGTGGGGATGCCGATATGCGCGAGGCGGGTGAACACATACTCGCTGATGCGGTTGTTGATCACGCCCTTGCCGTTGATCGTGCCGCGCTTCTGCGCGTTGAAGGCGGTGGCATCGTCCTTGAAATACTGGATGATGGTGCCGGGCTCCGGACCTTCATAGAGGATCTTGGCCTTGCCTTCGTAGATCTGGCGGCGACGGGACATGGGCGATTCTTTCCTAGGCGCTGGGCCAAAGATAGGCCACTTGCGGCAAATCAAAAGCCCCGGCGGAGCAAGGAAATCGCCGGAGCGATACCTGCGCTGGGCCGGGGCGAGCGCGATGCCCTTAGGACAAAATGCGCGTCCACGCAAATGGACACAAAATCAGCGGCGCATTCGATAATTTCGAACAATCAAGACAAGTTTATCCGGCTGAACCGGACCAATGGTGCGCGGTAAACGGGCTTCACACGATGCGGCGGGCGCGATTCGGTGCCCCTTTCCGCGAAGCAAAGGATACATCCGATGGCAAAGGTTCTGGTGCTCTATCATTCGGCTTACGGCCATGTGGAAACGATGGCGAACGCGATCGCCGAAGGTGCGCGCGCGGCGGGCGCCGAAGTGGACGTGAAGCGCGTGCCCGAGACGGTGCCGCTGGAAGTGGCGCAGGCCGCGCACTTCAAGCTCGATCAGGCCGCGCCGGTGGCGACGGTGGCGGAACTGGAGAACTACGACGCGATCGTGGTCGGCACCGGCACGCGCTTTGGCCGGATTTCCAGCCAGATGGCGGCGTTCCTGGATCAGGCGGGCGGCCTGTGGGCGCGCGGCGCGCTGAACGGCAAGGTTGGCGCGGCGTTCGTTTCGACCGCTTCGCAGCATGGCGGGCAGGAGACGACGCTGTTTTCGGTGATCACCAACCTGCTGCACTTCGGCATGACGATCGTGGGCCTCGACTATGGGTTCCAGGGCCAGCTGCGGAATGACGAAGTGGTCGGCGGTGCGCCTTACGGGGCGACCACGGTGGCGGGCGGCGATGGCAGCCGTAGTCCGAGCGAAACCGACCTGGAAGGCGCGCGCTATCTGGGTGCGCGCGTGGCGACGACGGCGGCGAAGCTGTTCGGGTAAGACCCCTCCGCCTCCCCGGGTTTGCTTGGGGAGGCATTACCCCTCCGACCCGCTTCGCGGCCCACCTCCCCATTTGTCCCTCCGGGAAAAATGGGGAGGACCGGGGGCGTTTTGCGTTTTTGTAATGTGGTGCATTACCTCCGGCCTCGCTAGATACGCGGCGCTGAAGGAGACCCGCCCATGAGCCGTGCTGATACCATTGCCCTGCTGACCCGCTATTACGCCGCGTTCAACGCGGGCGACTGGCAGGGGATGCTCGATTGTCTGAGCGATGACGTGGCGCACGATGTGAATCAGGGCGAGCGGGTGACCGGCAAGGACAAGTTCGCCGCGTTTCTTGGCCACATGGAGCGCTGCTACAAGGAAGAGCTGCGGGACATCGTGCTGATGGCGACCGATGACGGTGCGCGCGCGGCGGCGGAGTTTGTGGTGCACGGCGCCTATCTCGCGACCGACGAGGGGCTGCCCGAGGCTGCTGGCCAGACTTATGTGCTGCCGGCGGGCGCGTTCATCGCGGTGGACGGCGGGAAGATCACGCGGCTGACGATGTATTACAATCTGGCCGACTGGACTGCACAGGTGGTTGGTTGAGAGTTACCGTCCGCCCGCTGACCGGCGCGGAAATCGGCGCGGCGCTGGGGGATCTGGCGGCATTGCGCATCCGCGTCTTTGCGGCCTACCCCTATCTCTATGACGGCGATGCGGCTTACGAGGCCGAGTATCTGGCCGAATATGCGGCGGCGGCGGATGCGGTGCTGGTTGCGGCGTTTGACGGGGCGCGCATTGTGGGGGCGGCGACGGCGGCGCCGATGATCCACCAGAAGGCGGAGTTCCGCGAACCGTTTGCGGCGCGCGGGCTGGATGTGGACCGCTTGTTCTATTTTGGCGAGAGCGTGCTGCTGCCCGAATATCGCGGGCTCGGTGTGGGCCATGCCTTCTTCGATCACCGTGAGGCGCAGGCGCGGGCGTGCGGGGCAACGGCGGCGTGCTTTGCGGCGGTGATCCGGCCGGTCGACCATCCGGCGCGGCCTGCGGACTATGTGCCGCACGATGCGTTCTGGACGAAGCGGGGGTATGCCGTGGTGCCGGGGCTGGTGACGGAGCTGGCGTGGAAAGAGCATGGCGATGAGGGCGAGAGCCTGAATGGCATGCAGTATTGGCTGAGGAGCTGGGCCTGATGCGCTACACCATCGCCGCCGCGCAGTATCCGATCGAGCAGCTGGCCGATTGGGAGGCTTATGAAGCCAAGCTGACGCGCTGGGTGGCCGAAGCGGCGGCGGGCGGTGCGGCGCTGGCGGTGTTTCCTGAATATGGTGCGATGGAACTGGCCAGCCTCGAGCCTGAAACCATGGGCAATCTGGCGGGATCGCTGGCCTCCGTGGCGGGGCTGATCGCGCGGGTGGATGCGCTTCATGCCGAGCTGGCTGCGCGGTTTGGTTTGCACATTCTGGCGGCGAGCCTGCCGCGGCTGGATGCGGACGGGCGCTATCGCAATGCGGCGCGGCTGTTTGCGCCGAATGGCAAGAGCGGCACGCAGGACAAGCTGGTGATGACGCGATTCGAGCGCGAGCAGTGGTTTGTTTCGGCAGGCACGGAGGGGCTGGCGCTGTTCGAGACCATGCTGGGCCGGATCGCGGTGCTGATCTGCTATGACAGCGAGTTTCCGCTGCTGGCGCGCGCGGCGGTGGATGCGGGGGCTGAGGTGCTGCTGGTGCCGAGCTGCACGGATAGCCTGCATGGCTACTGGCGCGTGCGGCTGGGGGCGCAGGCGCGTGCGCTGGAAGGGCAGTGCTATGCGGTGCAAGCGCCAACGGTGGGGCTGGCGGAATGGTCTCCGGCGGTGGATGTGAACCGGGGCGCGGCGGGGGTCTATGGGCCGCCGGATCGCGGGATGCCCGAGGACGGGGTGATTGCGCTGGGTGCCGAGGGCGAGAGCGCGTGGGTGTTTGGCGAGGTCGATCTGGCGCGTGTGGAGGAACTGCGCGCCGATGGCGGCGTGCTCAATGCGCGGGACTGGCGCGATCAGCCCGGCGCCGGGCCGCTGCCGGCGGTGCGGGTGGTCTCGCTGCTGTAATCGGGGCGGGATAGCGGGTGCGTTCCACGGGGAGTTTCGCCATGATGATCCGCCTGCTGCTGGTTCTGGGAATGGTGATGACCGCTGTGCCGCTTGCCGCCAAACCGCTGATCTTCGCGCATCGCGGCGCTTCCGCTTGGCTGCCGGAAGAAACGCTGGCGGCTTACGAAAAGGCGATTGCGGACGGCGCGGACTTCATCGAGCCCGATCTGGTGCCGACGAAGGACGGCATGCTGGTGGCGCGGCACGAGAGCAATATCACTGAGACGACTGATGTGGCGGCGCACCCGGAGTTTGCTGCGCGCAAGGTCGTGAAAGTAATCGACGGGCGGCGGCAGGAAGGCTGGTTTACCGAGGATTTCACGCTGGCGGAATTGAAGACGCTGCGCGCGAAGGAGCGGCTGGGGGCGCTGCGACCGGAGAGCATGAGCCATGATGGCCAGTTCGAGGTGGCGACGTTTGACGAGATCGTGGCGCTGGCGGCGCGGAGCGGGAAGCGCGTGGGGCTGATTCCGGAGATCAAGCATCCGACGTATTTCGCTGGGGTGGGCCTTGACCTGGCGGGCAAGCTGATCGCGGCGATCAAGGCTTCGGATTATCTGCGGCGCGCGCCGGTGATCGTGCAGTGCTTCGAGATCGCGACGCTGAAGCGGCTGCACCGGGAGCTGGCGGGGATGGGCAATGTGGCGCTGTTGCAGCTGATCCAGTCGAGCGATGTGAAGCAGCCGGCGGATGTGGTCGCGGAAGGCGGCGCGCTGACGTTCGACGAGATGGTTGCGCCCAAGGGCCTCGCCGAGATCGCGACCTATGCACAGTGGATCGGCCCGCCGCTGCGGCGGGTAATTCCGCTCGACGCTGAGGGCAATTCCGGCGCGCCCGCCGCGCTGATCGCGGATGCACATAAGGCGGGGCTGAAGGTGGGGGTGTTCACCTTTCGGCCGGAGAACCAGTTTCTGCCTGCCAACTTGCGGCACGGCGATACGGGTGCGCGCTGGCCGCAGGGCATGATCGCCGATGTGCGCAGCTTTGTGGCGGCTGGGGTGGACGGGTTCTTTACTGACGATCCAGCGCTGGGGCGCGCGGCGGTGGAGGGTGATCCGCTGAAGTGAGCAGTCAGGCGGCGGCAGCGTCGTTGGCGGGCGTGGCCGCCTCGCGCGCCTCGGCCTTGGCCTGATAGAGGGCCTTGTCGGCGAAATCGAACAGCGCGTCGGTGTCTGCGCCATCGGCCGGCCAGAGCGCGACGCCGACGCTGGCGCCCACGGTGATGGGGTGGCCATCGATCATGTGCGGGCGCACGAGCGCGATGAGCAGTTGATCGGCGAGCGGCGCGGTGATCAGCGGGGAGTGCGGGGGGATGAGGATGGCGAACTCATCTCCGCCCTGGCGCACCACGAGGCCGCGCGCGCCGATCGCTTCGCTGAGGCGCGCGGCGACCGAGCAGAGCAGCTTGTCGCCAAAGGCGTGGCCGTAGCGATCGTTCACCAACTTGAAGCCATCGAGATCGAGCAGTGCGAGCATGAACGGGCGCGCGCGGGTGGAAGGGCGCAGGAACTGGGCAATCTGATCATCGAGCGCGCGGCGGTTGGCGAGGCCGGTGAGCGGATCGGTATGAGCCAGATCGCGGGTCTGCGCCTGGAGTTGCAGCAGATCGACCAGCATCGCGTGGCCCTGGAGGATGAAGCGGATAAGGATCGCGGTGGCGAGGATCAGGCTGGAGGCGGCGGCCATTTCTCCCACCCGGCCGGACGAGAGCATCAGTACGGTGATCGGCAACACCCCGACTGCGAGATTGAGGATC
The DNA here is from genome assembly GCF_027486195.1 of Novosphingobium sp. Taxonomy (GTDB): domain Bacteria; phylum Pseudomonadota; class Alphaproteobacteria; order Sphingomonadales; family Sphingomonadaceae; genus Novosphingobium. The sequence goes on along the minus strand of NZ_JAIXPP010000003.1, from coordinate 60,504 downwards.
GCGGCGGCGCGGATCGAGGAGAGGCAATAGGCCGTGGCAAGCGAGCCCATGGTGAGGATCATCGCGAAGTTGGCGTGGTTTTCGGGCGGGGAGGCGAGCCAGTTCACCACGCACCAGGCGCTGCACATCGAGCCGACCCAGCCGGAGACGTGGTTGGTCTTGGCGACGAGGATGCGCGCGCGGCGCAGGCTCATGCGGCGCCGGCGGCTCTGTGCGTTTTCGAGGAGGCCAAGCGCGCAGAGCAGCGCGAGCAGCGCGGGCATGCCGAAGCGCACGCCCCAGTGGACATGCGCTGCGCCGACCCAGGCCGCAGTGGGCGTGGTGGCGAGCAGCATGAGGTACATCAGCGGTGTTTGCGTTTCGACACGCTGGGCGCGCAGGATGGTGAAATCATCCCGGATCGCATCCGGTATCGGCGGCATGAGCCACGCGCGCAGGCGGGTGAGAGCACCGATCATGCAAAGGGGTTTACCGGAGCGGACGTAAAGACCGTGTTAACGATGTTTTTGGGCCGAATGGGCCTGTGCCTGCCTGCAACGGGGTGACTGCATGCGCGGCTTTGGCTAGGGCTGGCGGGATGATCACGAATGAAACCGGTCCGCGCTGATGGACGCCGCACAGCAGGTTCATGAGCAGTTTGTCGCCGCGCTGGAGGCGGGGCACTTGCAGCGCAGGAGCAATCTGGGGCTGGCCGCGGTGGGGCTTTCCCCGCAGCGCGCCGCCGCCTTGCTGCACAGCCAGATGGTGAGCCGGCAACTCGACCGGCTGAGCCGCAAGCTGCAGGCGCGGGGCGAGGGGTTCTATACCATCGGCTCTTCGGGGCACGAGGGGAATGCCGCGCTGGCCGAGGCGCTGCGCGTGGATGACGTAGCATTCCTGCATTACCGCGACGCCGCGTTCCAGATCCACCGCGCGAACCGCGTACCGGGCGAAAACCCGATGTGGGACATGCTGCTTTCCTTCACCGCGAGCGCGGATGATCCGATTTCCGGCGGGCGGCACAAGGTGCTGGGTTCGAAGCGGCTGGCGATTCCGCCGCAGACGAGCACGATTGCGAGCCACCTGCCCAAGGCGGTGGGGGCGGCTTTTTCCATCGGGATTGCGCGGCGGATGGGCTTTGAGGAGACAACGCTGGCGAAGGACGGCGTGGTGCTGTGCTCGTTCGGCGATGCTTCGGCCAACCATTCGACCGCGGTAGGTGCGCTGAACACGGCGGCCTGGGCGGCGTTTCAGGGGACGCCGATGCCGATTGTTTTCCTGTGTGAGGACAATGGCATCGGCATTTCGACGCGCACGCCCAAGGGGTGGGTCGAGGCGAACTGGTCGGGCCGGGCGGGGCTGCACTACATCGCCTGCGATGGCTGCGATCTGGCGGACGCGTGGCGCGGGGCGAGCGAGGCGGTCGATTATGCGCGGCGGTATCGCAAGCCCGTGTTCCTGCACATGAAGACGGTGCGGCTCTATGGCCATGCCGGGAACGATGTGCAGCAGGTCTATATGTCGAAGGCGGATATCGCGGCGGACAATGCGCGCGATCCGCTGCTGGCCAGCGCGGCCTTGCTGATCGAGGAAGGCGTGATGAGCGCCGCCGATGTGCGCAGCGCCTATGACGCGATCGAGGCGCAGTTGCTGCGGCAGGTGGAGCTGGCGATTGCGCGGCCCAAGCTGCCCGATGCAGCGGCGGTGATGGCAAGCATCGTGCCGCCGGGGCGCGAAGGGGTTGAGCGACCTCTGGCGAGCGCCGAGGCGCGGGAGCCGGTGTTTGCGGACGAAGCGGCGGCGATGGAAAAGCCGCAGCATATGGCGCGGCTGATTTCGTGGGGAATGGCGGATATTCTGCTGCAATACCCGAACGCGATTGTCTGCGGCGAGGATGTCGGGCCCAAGGGCGGCGTCTATAATGCGACGGCGCGGCTGCACGCGCGGTTTGGCTCGGCGCGGGTGATCAATACGCTGCTGGATGAGCAGGCCATTCTGGGGCTGGCCATCGGCGCGGCGCACAACGGGCTGCTGCCGCTGCCGGAGATCCAGTTCCTGGCGTACGTGCACAATGCCGAGGACCAGATCCGCGGCGAAGCGGCGACTTTGTCGTTCTTTTCCAATGGGCAATATACCAACCCGATGGTCGTGCGGATTGCCGGGCTGCCTTATCAGAAGGGCTTTGGCGGGCACTTCCACAACGACAACAGCTTGGCGGTGTTCCGCGATATTCCGGGGCTGGTGATCGCGGTGCCTTCGAGCGGCCGCGATGCGGTGCTGATGCTGCGCGAATGCGTGCGGCTGGCGCATGAAGAGCAGCGGGTGGTGATCTTCGTCGAGCCGATTGCGCTCTACATGACGCGCGATCTGCATGCCGAGGGCGATGGGCTGTGGACTTCGGTTTACGAAGCGCCCGGGGTGAGCGAGATCCGGGTGGGCGAGATCGGGGTGCATGGGGAGGGGACGGACCTTGCCATCGTGACTTATGGCAACGGGGTCTATCTTTCCTTGCAGGCGCAGAAGCTGTTGGCCGAGCAGGGCGTGGTGGTGCGGGTGATCGATCTGCGCTGGATTGCGCCACTGGCCGAGGACGCGCTGCTGGAGGCTGTCGCGCCGTGCGGGCGGGTGCTGGTGGTCGACGAGTGCCGCGAGACGGGTTCGCAGAGCGAGGCGTTGCTGGCGCTGATGGCCTTGAGGGCGCCGGACAAGGCGTTGGGCGTGCTGGCGGCGACGGACAGCTTCATCCCGCTGGCGCGCGCGGCGACGCATACGCTGCCGAGCCGCGACGGGATTGTGGCCAAGGCGCTGGAGATGGTCAGGCAGTGACAAGGGACATCGCCACTTTCACTCGTCATGCTGAACTTGTTTCAGCCTCCATGGTGCTGCCTTGCGCTGAACCCGCAGGCTCTGCGCTGGCTGAGGGATGGACCCTGAAACAAGTTCAGGGTGACGCGGTTTTGAGTGGAGACCTTGCGCGTGGTTGTTGAGGGTCGGAAGGAAACCGTCGTTGTCGTCTGCCCGGGGCGGGGGACGTATAATGCGCCCGAGCTGGGCTATCTGGCGCGGCATCATGCGGGATCACCGTGGCTGGCGCATTTCGATGCTGTGCGGGACGCGGCGGGCAAGCCTGCGCTGACGGCGCTGGATGGGGCGGCGAAGTTTGATCCCAAGCTGCACCCGCGCGGCGATGTGGCGGCGCCGCTGATCCATGCCTGTGCCTATCTGGATTTCCTGGCGCTCGACCGCGAGCGGTTCGAGGTTCTTGCCGTCACCGGCAATTCGATGGGCTGGTATACCGCGCTGGCCTGCGCGGGCGCGGTATCGTGCGAGCACGGGTTTGCCATTGCCGATGCGATGGGGCTGAATTCGCAGAAGCACGAGAGCGGCGGGCAGGCGGTGATCGTGATGGCGGGCGAGGACTGGCGCGTCGACCCGGCAACCGAGCGCGCGGTCGAGGCGGCCTGCGCGCGTGTGGGCGTGCTGCCTTCGATCCGGTTGGGCGGAATGCTGGTAGTGGCGGGGCCGGAAGCGGCGCTCGATGCGCTGAATGCGCAATTGCCGCCGCTGCCGCGCCCGCCGCTGCGGCTGCCGGGGCATGGGCCGTTTCACACCCCCCTGATGCAGGCGAGCGCCGATGCGGCGCGCGCTTCGCTGCCGGCGGCGTGGTTTGGCGCGCCGCAAGTGCCGCTGATCGACGGGCGCGGTAAGGTGTGGCGGCGCTTCGAGACCGACCCGCAAGAGCTGTGGGACTATACTTTCGGGCACCAGATCCTCGCGCCTTACGATTTTACTGCGGCGATGACGGTGGCGCTGAGGGAGTTCGCGCCCGACCGCGTGGTGCTGCTGGGACCGGGGGAAACGCTGGGTGGCGCCATCGGGCAAACCATGATTGCGCAGCGATGGCTGGACATTGACAGCAAATACGTGTTTTCCCTTAGGCAGGAAGAGGATCCGTTTCTCGTCGCAATGGGCCGGGAAGCCCAGCGGCGGCTCATCACCATCTGAGCTATGGGGCAGCTTGTGAGCCAGCCGTCGGTTCTGTTCGTATGCCTGGGTAATATCTGCCGCTCTCCGCTGGCCGAGGCCGCGCTGCGCGCCGAGGCGGTTGCGGCGGGGCTGGCGATCACCATCGATTCTGCCGGGACCGGCGGATGGCATGCGGGTGAGCCGCCCGACCACGGCGCGATCACCGAAGCGGCGCGCCACGGGATCGACATTACAGGCTACCGCGCGCGGCAGGTGCGCCGCGAGGATTTCCAGCGCTTCGGCTATATCTTTGCGTTGGATCAGCAGAACCTGCGCGATTTGCGGCGGATCGAGCCGGGCGGGCTGCTCGGCCGATCCACGGCGCGGCTGAGCCTGCTGATGGACATGGTGCCGGGGCGCGAGGGGACGGCGGTGATCGATCCCTTCGGCGGGAGCGCCGAAGATTTCGCGCAGACCTGGACCGATGTGCGCGAGGCGGCGCGGTATATCGTGACGCGGCTGGGCGGTTAGGTTCTGGGCGGTTAGGTGCCGGCCCGCTCGCGCCGCTCCGCATCGAGCAGGGCGCGCTTGCGTTCGAGCCCCCAGCGGTAGCCACCGAGGCTGCCGTCCGCGCGCAAGGCGCGGTGGCAGGGGATGAGGAGCGCGATGCGGTTCGCTGCGCAGGCGCTGGCGGCGGCGCGGACGGCACGCGGCCTTTCGGCGCCGGCGGCGACTTCGGAGTAGCTCACCACATCGCCCGGCTTCACCGAGAGGAGGAAGCGCCAGACGCGGATCTGGAAGGCGGTGCCGCGCAGATCGAGCGGGAGATCGGGGCGGGGGGCAGCCTGTTCGAAATGGGCGGCGAGCGCGGCCATCCAGTCATCCAGCGGGGCTGCCGCCGCCAGCGCGGCGGGGAGCAGTGCAGCCTTGGGAAACTCGGCGGCGAGCTGGGCAAGCAGTGCTTCTGCGCTTTCGCCGAACTGGACGAAGCAGACGCCGCGCCGGGTGGCGGCCATCATCAGCGGGCCGAGCATGGTTTCGCGGGTGGCATGGACGATATGCTCGCCCGCGCCGCCCGCGCGGTAGGCGCTCGGGGTCATGCCGAGGCTGCCGTCGGCCATGTCATAGATGCGGCTGGTCGAGCCGAAGCCCGCATCGAGGCCAGCTTCGAGTACCCCTTCGCCTTCGCGCAAGGCCAGCTTGAAGCGGGCGAGGCGGCGGGCGGCCTGATATTCGCGCGGGGAGACGCCGAGCGCGGCCTTGAACGCGCGCTGGAAATGGCTGGGGCTCATCCCGGCCTGATCGGCAAGGTGGGCGAGGGGGAGCGCATCCTCCGCATGATCGGCAATGTAGCGGGCCATGGCCTGCATCAGCGCGGCGGCAGGTTCCTGCGCTGCGGCGGGGTGGCAGCGGCGGCAGGCGCGGAAACCGGCGGCTTCAGCCTCGGCCGGGGCGGCGAAGAAGCGCACGTTCTCGCGCTTGGCGAGGCGCGAAGGGCAGGAGGGGCGGCAATAGACGCCGGTGGTCTTGACGGCATAGACGAAAGTGCCGTCCGCCGCCTTTGCGCGCGCAGTGACATGGTGCCAGCGGGCTTCGTCAAGGGCTTCGGGGCTTGCCACGGGCTGGCCGTAGCGTGCGGGGGAGGGAATTGCCAAGGACATCTGGGGGCTCCTGCCGGGGTTAGCAGCGGGATAGCGGGCAGGGCGTGACGATGCCCTCCGAAGCTTGCGGTGCAATCCCGCTAGGCGAGGGCCATCAGGCTGGCGTTGCCGCCGGCGGCGGTGGTGTTGACCGAGAGGGTGACTTCCTCGAGCAGGAGGTGGAGCGGGGTCCCCCCGGGAGCAGATATGTGCAAGGGGACGATGGCGCCTTCGCGCTGCGCGAGCTGGCGGCTGGCTTCGGCGATGCGCGCGGGCGAGCCTTCGATCAGCATGGCGGCGAGATCCGGGATCTGGCTGAGGTCTGTTTCCTCCCACAGCACACGGGCGGCGAGCGCGGCCGGGAAACCGGCGGGGCGAGTTGCGATCGGGCTGGGGGCGGTGATCACCGCGGTGTTGCCCGTTGCCAGCACGGCGGCGACCTGCTGCCACAGCGCCTCGACGCTGGCGGCGCTGCAGGCGATCCGGCCGCGCGGGGCGAGGCGGTACGCGTTGCGTTCGCCGACCGGGCCGGGAAGTTCTGCGGTGAAGCCGAGGAGCGAGGCCTTGGCGGCGTCCCATGCCGCGCTGGCGGCGGCGGCGAGGCCCTGCGCGGAGGCCCACAGGGCGAAGGCGGCAAGGGCGGTGTCCGGCTCGGCGGGGCGTTCGCCTGCGGGCAGGCTGGGCAAGGCGCCGGGGGCGAAGCGGGTGAGATAGAGCGGGCCGCCCGCCTTGGGGCCGGTGCCCGAAAGGCCGCGTCCGCCGAAGGGCTGCACGCCAACGACCGCGCCGATCATGTTGCGGTTTACGTAGAGGTTGCCCGCGTGGATGCGGTTCGTCACGCACTCGACGGTCTGATCGATGCGAGTGTGGAGACCGAAGGTGAGGCCGTAGCCCGAGGCGTTGATGGCCTCGATGAGGCTGTCCATGTCCTCGGCGCGGAAGCGGACGACGTGGAGGACGGGGCCGAAGACTTCGGCCTTGAGATCGCGCGGACCCGCCAGTTCGATCAGCGTGGGGGCGATGAAGGTGCCTTCTGCCGTTTCGGGGGCGAGGGGCATTTCGGTGATCGGGAAACCGGCGGCGCGCATGGCGGTGACATGTGCGGCGATGCCGGCGCGGGCGCGCTCGGAGATGACCGGGCCGACATCGGTGGCGAGGGCTGCGGGGTTGCCGACCGCGAGTTCGGCCATCGCCGCTTTCAGCATGGTGAGGGTGCGGTCTGCGATATCCTCCTGCAGGCAAAGCAGGCGCAAGGCAGAGCAGCGCTGGCCCGCGCTGTCGAACGCGGAAGCGAGGACATCGGCCACGACTTGTTCGGCGAGGGCGGAGCTATCGACGACCATGGCGTTGAGCCCGCCGGTTTCGGCGATGAACGGGATGGGGGCGCCGTGAGCGGTCAGGCGACCGGCGAGCGATTGCTGGATGGCGCGGGCGGTGGCGGTGGAGCCGGTGAAGACGACGCCTTGCGTTTCCGGCGCGGCAACGAGGGCGGCGCCGACCTCTCCGCCGCCGGGGAGAAAATGGAGCGCATCTGCGGGAATGCCGGCGGCGTGCAGCATGCGGACGGCCTGCGCGGCGACGAGCGGGGTTTCGGGCGCGGGCTTGGCCAGCACCGGATTGCCGGTGGCGAGTGCGGCGGCGATCTGGCCGGTGAAGATCGCCAGCGGGAAGTTCCACGGGCTGATGCAGACGACAGGGCCGAGCGAGTGCGCCTCGGCGGGCAGGCGGCGGGCTTCGGCGGCGTAGTAGCGCAGGAAATCGACTGCTTCGCGCACTTCGGCGAGGGCATTGGCGGCGCTCTTGCCAGCCTCGCGGATAAGGAGCGCGATGAGGGAGAGCGCTGCTGCTTCCATCGCATCGGCGGCGCGTTCGAGCGCGGCGGCGCGGGTTGCGGCGGGGGTGATGGTCCAGCTTGATGCGGCGGCTTGGGCGGCGGCGCGGGCGGCGTCTTCAGGGGTTGCGGAGTGGACGTGGCCGACGATGTCGCGGTGGTCGGCGGGGTTCAGCACGACTTGCGCGGGGCGGGCGGGATCGCCGGCGCGGTGGTTTTGCGCGGCACTGGCGATCAGGGCTTCGGCGAGCGCGGCAAGGGTGGGTTCGTCGGCGAGATCGAGGCCCTTGGCGTTCTGGCGGTCGGCGAAAAGGGCCTGCGGGAGCGCGATGGCACCATGCGGCGCGCCGGGCTGGGGTTCGGCGGCGACCACGGCGGCGGGGTCTTCGATCAGGGCTTCGACGGGCACGTCAGGATCGGCGATGCGGTTGACGAAGGAAGAGTTCGCGCCGTTTTCGAGGAGGCGGCGAACGAGATAGGCGAGCAGCGTCTCGTGCGTGCCGACGGGGGCATAGACGCGGCAGGGGCGGGCGAGCTTTTCGGGGCCGACGACCTCTTCGTAGAGCGGTTCGCCCATGCCGTGGAGGCACTGGAACTCGTAGTCGCCGAGTGTGAAGTCCGGTCCGGCGAGGTGGAGTACGCTGGCGAGCGTTTGCGCGTTGTGCGTGGCGAACTGCGGGAACACGGCATCGCGCGCGGCGAGGAGCTTTTGCGCGCAGGCCTGATAGGCGAGATCGGTGTGGACCTTGCGGGTGTAGACCGGGAACTCGCTGAGGCCGGCTTCCTGCGCGCGCTTGATCTCGGCATCCCAATACGCCCCTTTGACAAGGCGGACCATGATGCGGCGCTGGCTGGCGCGGGCGAGATCGACGATCCAGTCGATCACCATGGGGCAGCGCTTCTGATAAGCTTGGATGACGAAGCCGAGGCCGTTCCAGCCCGCGAGGCTGTCTTCGTGGGCAAGCCCTTCGAGAATGTCGAGCGAGAGCTCGAGACGGTCGGTCTCCTCGGCGTCGATATTGAAGCCGATGTCGTAGTTTTTGGCGAGCTCGGCGAGGGCGAGCACGCGGGGGGCGAGTTCGGCCATGACGCGGTGCGCCTGCGCGCGGGCATAGCGGGGGTGGAGTGCGGAGAGCTTGATCGAGATGCCGGGGCCGGAGAGGATGCCGCGCCCGGCGCTGGCGGCACCGATGGCGTGGATCGCAGCTGTATAGGATTCGAAGTAGCGCGCGGCGTCCTCGGCTGTGGCGGCGGCTTCGCCCAGCATGTCGTAGCTGAAGGCAAAGCCTTGCGCCTCGCGGCGGCGGGCGCGGGTGAGCGCGTCCTCGATTGTTTCGCCCATCACGAACTGTTCGCCCATCATGCGCATGGCGACATCGACGCCGCGGCGGATGACCGGCTCGCCCAGACGGTGGACCATGCGAGTGAGCGCCTGGCCGAGGCCGGTGGCATCGACGCTTGCCGCGAGCTTGCCGGTGATGACGAGGCCCCAGGTGGCGGCGTTGACGAAGAGCGGCTTGTCACCGCCGAGGTGCGCGGCCCAGTTGCCGGTGGCGAGCTTGTCGCGGATCAGCGCGTCGCGGGTGGCATCATCGGGGATGCGCAGCAGCGCTTCGGCGAGGCACATCAGCGCGACGCCTTCGTGGCTGGAGAGCGCGAATTCCTGCACCAGCGCCTGCACCCCGCCGGGGCGGGCCTTGGCGCGAAGGCGTTCGATGAGGGTGCGGGCGGTCTGCGCAATGGCGGCGCGGTCCGCTGCGGGGAGCGTGGCGGCGGCGAGCAGGGGGCGCACCGCATCGGGCTCCGGAATGCGCGTTGCGGCGGTGATCGCGCTGCGCAGCGCGGTTTTGGGCGATAGGCGGGGGGCGAAGAGGGGGAGCGCGTTCATGGGGTGCAGAATACGCGATTCCTTGAAGGCCTTTTTCCCTATTTGAGTTGTGATGGTGCCCACATCGCCCTAAGTTTGCAGATATGGCGGGCGATATGGATACAGATGGAGCGAATGGCGGGCAGTTGGACCGGTTTGACCGCGCCATCCTCGACATTCTGGCGGTGGATGGGCGGCTGCCGATCACGGAGCTGGCGCAGCGCATCGGCCTTTCCAAATCGCCGACTCAGGCGCGGCTCAAGCGGCTGGTGGCGGAGGGCTACATCCGCGGCTTTCGGGCGATCCTCGATCCGCGCAAGCTGGGGATGGACCATGTCGCCTTCACCGAAGTGAAGCTTTCCGACACGCGCGAGGCGGCGCTGGAGGCGTTCCGGCTGGCGGTGCTGCGCATTCCCGAGATCGAGGAATGCCACATGATCGCGTCGAGCTTCGACTATCTGCTCAAGGTGCGCACCGCCGATATCCGCCGTTACCGCGAGGTGCTGGGCGAGAAGATATCGAGCCTGCCGCATGTGGCGAACACCTCAACCTTCGTCGCGATGGAGACAGTGCGCGATCCGCATGATTGAAGTTGCATTTGCAACCGGATGTGCCTATCGGCGCGCACCGGTCGGCGAATCGTGCGACCGAAGGAGACGTGCATTGCTGGAATTTCTAAACCGAGTGGGCACCGCGCCCCGGTTCTTCCAGCCCTTCGCCTAACGCGCTTTCGCGCGCCGCGAGAGGGCCTGAGGGCCTTCGTGCGCGGCAATCCCACTTCGATCTGAAACACTGGGAACGTCCCCGTGGGCGCGCTTGCGTCCGGGGCGCGAAGCGAGACTTTATGGACGAGATTACGATTGCCCGGAGGATGCTCCTGCGGGCCATGCAGGGTGTGACGGCGGCTTCTCCGCCGGGCAAGACGCTGCTGGAATTCGGCCGAAGCAATGCCGATGTACTGCTGGGCTTGCGTCCGGCGGTGGCGAAGAAACTGACCTGGACGGCGCTGAAGCGCGCGGCGGCGGGCAAGGCGTTGCCGCCGCGCGCGCCTTCCGGGGCGGTGCGGCTGGCGGGTGAGGTTGCGGCGCTGTTGCGGCTCGATCCCATCGATGCAGGGATCGTGACGGTGGTCTTCGCGCTGGACCGGGTGCGCATGGTGCGCGATCTCGGCGATATTCTGCGCGGACAAGGCGACAGCCTGCCTGCGATGATCGGCGAGATCGCGGGGGCTGATCCGCAGGATGCCGAGCGGCGCGTGCGGCTGAACCCGCTGTTCCGCATGGGGCTGGCCGTGTTCCGCGCGGACTGGCGCGGCCAGATCGAGCTGGAGACGCGCTGGGCACTCGACAACCTGCTCGACCGCATGCCGGAGAGCGAAGACGGGATCATCGCGCAGCTGGTCGGCCCCCGCCAGACCGGAGCATTGCCGCTGGATGCCTTCGCCCACGTGGCGGAGGCCGATTTCCTGCGGCGGCTGCTCGAAGGCACCAAGGCCGAGCGCGCGGCCGGCATCAACGTGCTTATCCACGGGCCGCCGGGCACGGGCAAGACCGAGTTCGCACGCGCTTTGGCCGAAGCGGCGGGCCTGACGCTGCACAGCGCGGGCGAGGCCGACGACGACGGGCGCGAGCCCGACCGGGCGGATCGGCTCGCCGCGTTCCAGATGGGGCAGCGGCTGCTGGCAGGGCGCGGCGATGCGGCGCTGCTGTTCGATGAGATGGAGGACCTGATCGGCGATGCGACGCCGGTGCAGGGTGACTTCATGCGCGGGCGGCAGGGCAGCAAGGTCTTCGTCAACCGGCTGCTCGAGACCAACCCGGTGCCGGTGATCTGGACGACCAACGCGATTCGCAACATCGATCCGGCGATCCTCAGGCGGATGAGCTTCGTGCTGAAGCTGGGCCATCCCTCGCGCGCGACGGCGCTGCGCATGCTGGAGCATGTGGCGGCCGAGGAGTGCGTGGAACCGGGTGCGGGCTGGGCGGGGTTGGTCGATGCTGCGCCCGAGGCGGCCTCGGTCCTGCGCGTGGCGGCGCGCGGCGGGCGGCTTGCGGGTGAGGCGGATGGCGGGCTGCGCGCGGCGCAGTCGCTGGTCAAGGCGCTGCGCGGGACGAGTGATCTGCCGCAGGGCCACGACGGGACGATCGACTTCGACTTGTTCGAGACCGATCGCCCGCTGCAGCCGCTGTTCGACGAGGTGGACTCGCTGCTGTTTGACCGCACCACGGCGCAGGCGAGCTGGGAAGTGAGCCAGGTCAACGAACTGCTTACCTGGCTGGACCGGCATCCGCTGCCGGTGGTGGCGGCGACCAACCATGTCGGCAAGCTCGATCCGGCGACGATGCGGCGCTTTGTGTTCAAGCTGGAACTGCGCGCGCTTTCGCCGGGGCGGGCGGGGCGGGCGTTCACGCGCTTCTTCGGCATGGCGCCGCCGCCGGGGCTGGCCGATGTGCGGGGGCTGACACCGGGCGACATGGCCGTGGTCAAGCGGCAGCTGCGCTTTGCCGACAAGGCCGATGCGGGAGAGATCCTTGCGCGGCTGAAGGACGAGGTGGCGGCCAAGCCGCAGACCGGGGGGAGGATCGGGTTCTAGGACCCGGTCCTTCCTTCCGGGAGCTGAAGATGATCACAAATCGGCGGTGTATGGAGCATTTTGCAGCTTAACGGCGCCGGAACGTGCAAAAATGTGATCACATTATTGTTGACATTGCGGGGGCGGAAATCTAGGCGAAAAAGGTACTTTTGCGAGCACTTTGCCATGAACGCCACCACGACTGCCCCCTCCTCTGCGCCGAACTCCGATCGCGAGATCGAGACCTTTTCGCCCGCTTCGCCCTATGCCGGCATGCCGACGTACTATGCCGCGAGCGCCAACCCCACGCCGCGGCGGCCGGAGCTGCTGGGTGAAGAGCGCGCGGATATCTGCGTGGTGGGCGCAGGCTTCACCGGCATGGGCGCGGCGCTGGAACTGGCGGAGCGCGGGTACAAGGTGATCGTGGTCGAGGGCGAGCGTGTGGGCTGGGGCGCTTCGGGGCGCAACGGCGGGCAGCTGGTCAATGGCTATAGCCGGCGGATGCAGGAAGTGCGGCAGCACTACGGAGCGGAGGCGGAGAAGGCGTTCGGTGCGATGGCGCTGGAAGGCCAGGGCATCATCCGCGAGCGCGTGGCGAAGTATGGCATCCAGTGCGACTTGCGTGCGGGCAATGCGATCATGGCAATGAGCAAGCCGCAGCTTAAGGTGCTGGCGGAGCGAACCGAGGAATGGCACCGCCACGGCCATACGCAGATGTTCCTGGCGGAAGGCGCGGCGGCGCGCGAGCATATCAATTCGGATCGCTATATCGGCGGCATGTTCGATCCCATCGGCGGGCACATGCATTCGCTGAACTATGTGCTGGGCGAGGCGGCGGCGTTCGAGGGGCTGGGCGGACGGATTTTCGAGAATTCGCGCGTGACCCATGTCGACCGGGGCGCGGAGCCGGTGGTGCACACCGCCAAGGGCAAGGTGCGCGCGAACAAGGTGCTGGTCTGCGGCAATGCCTATCTTGGCGATGCGGCGCCCGATCTTTCGGGGCGCGTGCTGCCGGTTTCGAGCCAGGTGATTGCGACCGAAGTGCTGGGCGATGAGCTGCTCGAGACGCTCTTCCCGACCAACTACTGCATCGAGGATATCCGCTATATCCCGGACTACTATCGGCGCACGGCGGATGGCCGGCTGCTCTATGGCGGCGGCACGATCTATGGCGGGTTCGATCCGGCCTCGATCGAGGGCAAGATCCTGCCGCAGATGTTCCAGACCTTCCCGCAGCTCAAGGGCACCAAGGTCGAGTTCCAATGGAGCGGCAATTTCGCGCTGACGATGACGCGCTATCCGCAGATGGGGCGCGTTTCCGACAGTGTGTACTTCTCGCAAGGCGACAGCGGGCACGGCGTGACCACGACGCAGATGCTGGGGCGCCGTCTGGCCGAGGCCATCGACGGGCAGATGACCAAATTCGACGTGTTTGCCTCGCTGCCGTACATCCCGTTTGTGGGCGGAAAGCTGTTTCGCGTGCCCTATTGCGTGGTGGGCGCGTGGTACTACGGGCTGAGGGATCGCCTTGGAATCTAGGGATGAATCCTGAATCTCAAGTTAGCTTGAGGTGTGATTCCGGTTCCTGATTCCTTTCAATGCTTTGCTGGTTTGTTGGGCGGGTCTTTGCCGGGCCTGCGGGCCTATGCATGTGGCTCTGGATTCCCACCTTCGCGGGAATGACGAGGGGGTGGGAGAACACCTTTCCGTCACCCCGTGCTTGCCACGGGGTTGGGCTTTTCTTCAGGCGCGGCGCTTGAAAAGAAAAGCCAAGGCCCGGATCAAGTCCGGGCCGACGATTACATCTGATGCTTTCTGGTTCTAGCGGTGTCGCTCAAGAGCGGCATTGGCCCTCGCGATCAAATCGGCCTTCCAGTCATCGCGGGCAATGTCCGGGCGGTTCGCGCTCCAGCCGATGAGCATCAGCGAGCGTGTGAGAAGGAACAAGTTGAGCTGCGCGAGCGTATCTTCCGGGAGCGCGCGGCGGCTGATGTAGCCGGTGAGGAAGCGGTCCCGCAGCTGTTCGAATTGCGGCTCGCTGGAGGCGCTCCAAAGGCTGACGGCCATGTCGAAGACAGGCCAGCCCCACGCGCAATCATCGAAATCGATGAGGCCCAGCCGGTCACCGCTGACGAGGACGTTTGCGGGGTGGGCATCAGCGTGGATGAGGATCAGAGGATCGGTGAGGTCAGCGAAGTGGGCGGCGACGAGGCTGCGGGCTTCGGTGAGGAACTGGCGCTCTTCGGCGGTGAGGCAAGGCAGATCCCAGAAGCGGCCCCAGAAGGGGGTTTCGCCGACAAGGCCGTCCGCATCGAGGCGGTGGCGGCTGAAGGCGGAGGGCGGGGACCAGCCTGCGGTGGCGTTGTGCAGATCGGCGAGGAGCGCGCCGGTGCGCTCGAACCAGGACCACGTGGCGGGGCCGCGATCCTTGCCGATCAGGCTTTCGAGCGTCTGGCCGGGGTGCCAGAGCGTCATTCCGGCGAGGCGGGTGCCTTCGGGATCGGGGGTGGCGACTTCGGTATACCATGCGCCATTGCGCGTGCGGCGGCCGGTGGGGACGATCAGCCCTTGCTCTGCGAGGTGCGCGGTGAACTGGCGTTCGGATTCGAGTTCCGCGAGCGCGAGGTAGCCGGGGCGGTGGAGGCGCAGGGCCCATGTCGTGCCGCTGGGATCGGTGGCGCGGAAGACGACGTTTTCGCTTTTGCCGACGGGGTGGGGTTCGGTTTCGGGGAGGCCGAACTGGACGAGCGCTTCGCTGGCGGCGGGGAGGTACGCTTCGATCTCAGGCATGCGTGACGCGGTCGAAGGCTTCGAGGAAGGCCATGGCGTCTTCGCGGGGGAGGACGAGCGGGGGGCGAATCTTGACGCAATTGTTGAAGGCGCCGTCGACTGAGGTGAGGAAGCCTTCGCGGCGGAGCGCACAGACGAGGGCGAAGGCGTGGGCGGTATCGGGTTCGCCTGCGCCGTCGACGAATTCGGCGGCGAGGAAGAGGCCCTTGCCGCGCACATCGAGGAGGCCGGGCGTGTGGCCGAGGCGCTGTTTCAGGGCGGCCTTGAGTTCGGCGCCGAGGGTGCGGGCGTGATCGACGAGGCCTTCCTCCTCGATCACATCGAGCACCGCGAGGCCGACTGCGCCTTGCAGGGGGCTGGCGGCGAACGTGTTGAAATAGCGGGTCTCGGCGCGGAACTGTTCGACCACTTCGCGGCGGGCAGTGGTGGCGGCGAGGGGGAGGCCGGCGCCCATGGGTTTGCCGGTGACGATGATGTCCGGCGTGAGGCCGACGTGATCGTAGCCCCACCATGTGCCGCTGCGGCCGTAGCCGGCCTGCACTTCATCGGCGATGATGAGGCCGCCCTCGGCGCGGACCAGCGCGGCGGCTTTGGCCATGAAGGTGGCGGGGATATCGGGCAGGCCCTCGTTGGCGAGGATCGGGCAGAGAATGAGGGCGGCAAAGCCCTGGCCGGTGGCCTTGAGGTCGTCGATCGCGGCCTTGAGGCAAGCGACGTAGGCGTCTGCCAGCGCTTCTTCGCTGAGTCCGGGGGTGAGAGGGCGTAGCGTTTCGGGGAAGGGGATCGAGCGGACTTCGGGGTGACGGGTATCGCCTGCTGCGAGGTTCGTCAGCGCGCCGACGACGGTGTTGTTGCCGTGGTAGGTGTGGTCGGTGCAGACGATCCCGCGCGCGCCGGTGGCCATGCGGGCCATGCGCAGCGCGATTTCGATGGCTTCGGTGCCGGAGCAGCTGAAAACCGCGCTTTCCGTCACGCGCTGGAGCGCGGTCAGCCGTTCGGCGAGCGCAATCGCGGGTTCGCTGAGGTAGCGGCTGTGGGTGTTGAGCGTGGCCTGCTGGCGCGCCATCGCGTCGACGATGCGCGGGTGCGCGTGGCCGACGCAAGGCACGTTGTTGTACATGTCGACATAGCGGCGGCCGTCCGCGCCGAACAGGCTCGCGCCCTCGCCCCGCACAAGGTGGAGCGGTTCATCGTAGAACAGCTTGGCGCCGCGCCCGAAGGCGCGGTCGCGCCGCTGGAGCAGCGGATCAGGCCCAGAGTCAGGCGTTGCGGAGATACCAGTCATAGTCGAGCGCGGTGACCTCGCTGAAGAAGCGGTCCTGTTCGGTGCGCTTCACCGCGCAGTACATTTCGACGAAGGTATCGCCGAGATAGTCGCGCATGATGGGTGAAGCGTGGAGCGCATCGACGGCGGCGTACCAGTTGCCGGGGACCTGATAGGGGCTGTCCGCCGCGGCCTTGTAGCCATCGCCGACGACCGCCGGGCCGGGATCGATCCGGTTCACCATGCCGTGATGGACGCCCGCAAGCATCGCGGCGAGCGCGAGGTAGGGGTTGGCGTCCGCCCCGGCGAAGCGGTGCTCGACATGGCGCGACGCGGGCGGGCCGGCGGGGACGCGAAGGCTCACCGAGCGGTTGTTGACGCCCCAGATCGGCGCGGTGGGGGCGTAGCTGTTGGCGCGGAAGCGGCGGTAGGAATTGGCATTGGGCGCGAAGATGCCGAAGGCTTGGCTTTGCGTTTCCCTGAGGCCGCCGATGGCGTGGCGCATCTGCTCGGTGCCTTCGGGGTCCTCGCTGGCGAACACGTTCTTGCCGTCTGCGCCCGCCATGCTGAAGTGGAGGTGCATCGAACTGCCGGCGGAATGGCTGAAGGGCTTGGCCATGAAAGTGGCGGCCATGCCCTGCGTCTGCGCGACGCCTTTGGCGAGGCGCTTGTACATCTGCGCTTCGTCTCCGGCGCGCAGGGCATCCGGGCGGTGGTGGAGGGTTAGTTCGACTTGCCCTTGCGCGTATTCGGAAATGACCGCTTCGAGCGGGATTCCCTGTACGTCCGCCAGCCGCCACAGTTCCTTGAAGAAGGGAGCGAAGTCCTGAATGTCGGTGAGGCTGAAGACGTCGATCAGGTGGGGCTGCGCAGCGGTGTGCGGCGAGCGGGCGAGGTGGACTTCGCCGCGCGGGCCGCGCACGGGATCGACGAGGTAGTATTCGATCTCGCAGGCGACGACGGGGGTGAGGCCGAGCGGCTTGAAGCGGTCCACCACGCGGGCGAGGACGTGGCGCGGATCGAGTTCGCAGGGGGTGCCGTCCGCGTAGTACATCGATGTGATCACTTGCGCGACATCATCGCCCAGCCACGGCGCCTTGACCAGCGTGCCGGGAACGGGGCGCAGCATATAGTCCGGATCGCCGTTGCCCCAGACGAGGCCGGTGTCTTCGCAGTCCTGCCCGGTCACGTCTGCCACCAGCATCGAGCTGGGATAGAGGCGGCCGCTTTCGTAGATCGTCATGAGCTCGCTGCGCCGGACGCGCTTGCCGCGCGGGACGCCGGAGAGCGCGGTGAAGATCACTTCGATGAAGGCGATTTCCGGATTGGCGGCGAGGAAATCGCGTGCTTCAGCCGGGTCGGCGATCATGGATTGCGGGGCGGTCATGGGTTGGAACGGTCCTCGGGAGCTTTCGTACCGGGTGGTATGGAGCAGGGCGGGGGGAGTCAATCAGGCTTGGCGCGCCCGCAAAAATGTGATCACATGGCGGCATGATGGCAACAGATCTCGTGGACGAAACGCAAGGCGGCGCGGATGATCCGCGCACGCTGCACCAGCAGGTGCTGGCGCGGCTGCGGCAGTCCATCCTGCTTGGGCGGATCGAGCCGGGGCAGGCGCTGACGATCCGGGGGCTGGCGGCGGACCTTGGCGTGAGCGCGATGCCTGTGCGCGAGGCGCTGCGCCAGCTGGTGGCGGAGCGCGCGCTGGAGCTGATGGACAACCGGCGCGTGCGCATTCCGCCGATGACGATCGAGCGCTTCGACGACCTCATCGCGGCGCGCGTGGTGCTGGAGGCCGAGGCGGCGGCGCGGGCCATGCCCTATGTGACGGAAGGCCTGATCGCGCGGCTGGAGGCCGAGGATGCGGTGATCAACGAGGCCGAGGCGGCGCGCGACTATGACACCTGGATCGGGGCGAACTTTGCTTTCCATGCGATGCTTTACGGGGCGGCGGGGCAATCGGCCTTCCTGCCGCTGATCGAATCGCTGTGGCTGCAGATCGGCCCTTTCCTGCGCCGGGCGATGCGCACGCTTTCGGGCCACTACACCGTGGACCGGCATAGCGAGGCGCTGGCGGCGCTGCGGCGGCGCGATACGATGGCGCTGCGGATCGCGATCGAGGCCGATATCCGCGATGGCATCGCGCATATCGGCAGCACGCTGATCCGGAGCGAGGCCTTGGGGGCGACTGGTGTGCAAGGCACCCTTCGACAAGCTCAGGGTTAGCGGGTGTTGGGGGAAGCATCAAGTTAACGCGGGGGACCATATGGCATGAGCGAGCAGCAGAGCTTGGCAAAAGGCGCATTGTCGGCGCTGGAATCGACGATCATGGGGATCGCGGGGACATCGCCTGCCTTCACCGTCGCGGTTACGACCGGCACGATCTATGCCGCGATCGGGCCGCTTTCGGTGGGGAGCCTGCTCTACAGCGGCGTGATCATGCTGGGCATCATGTTTGCCTTTGCCAAGCTCAACCGGGTAATGCCCGATGCAGGGGCCGCTTTTGCCTGGGTGGGTTCGGTGTTTGGCCCGACCTGGGGCTTCTTTGCCGGGTGGGGGCTGATGGTCGCCTCGGTGGTGTTCATGGTTTCCGCCACTTTGCCCGCCGCGACGGCCACGCTGCTGCTCTTCGCGCCCGATCAGGTGGAGAATACCCCGCTGGTGACGGCGATTGCGGCGGTGTGGCTGACGCTGGTGACCGCCATCGTGCTGCGCGGGATCAAGCATGCCAGCACCGCGCAGGTGATCGTGACGGTGATCGAGGCGGCCATCGTCGTCGCATTGCTGGGCGCGGCGGTGATCTGGTTTGGCGCCACCCCGGCGCACGCGCCTGCGCTTTCGTGGATCGCGCCGGGATCGTTCACGTTCAAGTCGTTCGCCGATGGGGCCATCGTCTCGGTATTTTTCTACTGGGGCTGGGACGTGACGATGAACCTGGGCGAGGAGACCGAGCCGGAGGACGCCTCCAAAGGGGCGTTCTGGGCGATGATCAACCTCATCGTGTTTTTCGTGATCCTGATGACGGTGGTGCTGATCGCGCTTTCCGACAAGGAAATCGCCGCAGCCAATACCAATGTGCTCTATGCGATTTCGGCCAAGATCTTCCCTGCGCCGTGGAGCTACCTCGTCGTGCTGGCGACGGTGCTGAGCACGGTGGGCGCGCTGGAGACGCAGATCCTGCAGTTCAGCCGCAGCATGTATTCGATGGCGCGCGCGGGCGTGTTGCATCCGCGCTATGCCGCCGTGCATCAGGAGTGGCAGACGCCGTGGGCGGCGACGCTGGTGATCTGGGCGCTCGGCCTCGTGCTGCTGTTTGCGGCGTCCTACATGCCCTCGGTCGCGGCGATCCTTGAGAGTTCGATCGAGGCGATCGGGCTGCAGATCTGCTTCTACATGGGGCTGACGGGCTATGCCTCGGCCTGGCATTTCCGGGGGCTGCTGCGGACGGACATGCGCGAGGCGTTCACCCATGTGGTGATGCCGCTGATCGGCGCGCTGTTCATGACCCTCGTGGCGGCCTGGGTGATCCCGACCTTCAGCCCGATTGTGCTGACGGTGGGTATCGGCGGGCTGGCGCTAGGCTTCATCCCGCTTTCCATCGGCTGGTGGCGCAATGCGCGGGGCGGCGCTTTGCCGGCGTAAACCTGCGCGAAATGTAACGGAATATGCCTAGTCGTTAACCGCCTGTTCGGTCCGGACTGCTAGCCCTTGAGGCTGGAGGCCCGATTTTGAACGACGCATCCTTTACCATACGGCCGGGGAAGGCACGCCTTCCCGGAGCGGGCGAGGCTGATGCCAGCTTTGCCGTGCTGCCATGGCGCGCATGGGATTCGCCGGATGCGCGCGCTGGATGGGATGCGCTGGCGGCGCGGGTGGGCACGCCCAATCCGTTTTTCGAGCCATGGTACCTGCTGCCTGGCCTTGCGCGGTTCGATCCGCAGGAGCGCATCCACATCGCCGCGCTGATGCGGGGGGATGCCCCGCAGGCACTGCTGCCCTTGCAGCGCGCGCGGCGCTATGGCCAGCACCCGCTGCCGCATCTGGCGGTGTGGCTCCATGCCAATGCCTTCCTCGGTGCGCCGCTGGTGGCGCAAGGGGCCGAGGAAGCGTTCTGGGAAGCGCTGCTCGACTGGGCGGACCGCAACGCCGGGCTGGCGGCCTTCCTCCACGCGGCCTCGCTGCCGCTAGAGACGGCGCTGGCCGAGGCGCTGCTGGCGGTGGGCGCGCGGCAGCGCCGGCAGATCGTGCTGGTCCACCGCGAAGAGCGCGCGATGCTGGCTTCACCGCTGGGGCCGTCGGCCTATCTGGAGCATGCGCTGCCGGGCAAGAAGCGCAAGGAATTGCGCCGCCAGCAAGCGCGGCTGGCCGAGCAGGGCACGCTTGCCGCCTTGCGCCGCACCGATGGCGAAGGCATCGCGCTGTGGATCGAGCAGTTTCTCGCGCTGGAGGCGCGGGGCTGGAAGGGCAGCGCGGGCAGCGCGCTGGCCTGCGCGGGCGAGACGGCGGGGCTGTTTCGCGAGAGCATGACGGCGGCGGCGGAGCGCGGCTGCCTCGAGCGGCTGAGCCTTGAACTGGACGGCGAGCCGATCGCCATGCTGGCGACGCTGATCACGCCGCCGGGGGCCTTCTCCTACAAGACCGCGTTCGACGAGCGCTTTTCGCGCTTTTCGCCGGGCGTGCTGCTGCAGCTGGAAAATCTGGCGTTGCTGGAGCGCGCGGGCGTCCGCTGGGCCGATAGCTGCGCGGTGCCCGACCATCCGATGATCGATTCGCTATGGCGCGAACGCCGCGCGATCGGACGCTTTTCCATCGCCATCGGCGGCCCGGCGCGGCGCGCGCTGTTTAGCTGCATCGTTTCCTTCGAACTGTCTCGCAATCCGCAGGGCCTGAAATGAGCTGTACCGTGTTCGAAGCAGAGGCGCGCGCCGCTTTTGCCGCTGCCTATCCCGAAGTGCCGCACCGCCTGCGGCATGAGCTGCGCGGCCATCCGCTGTTGACGCTGGATGCGCTGGCGGACCTGGCCGAGGCGCTGCCGGAGCAATCCCGCGAATACAACCGCGCCGACTTGCCGGTGGGGCTCAACGGCATCGTGCCGCCGGGCAATGGCCTTGGCATCGGCGAGACGATCCGGCGCATCAACGAAACGGGCAGCTGGGCCGCGCTCAAGAACATCGAGCAGGTGCCGGTCTACCGCGAGCTGCTGCTGGCGCTGCTGGAGGAGCTGCGCCCGGCGATCGAGGCGCGCACGGGGGCGATGCTGCGGCCGCAGGGCTTCGTGTTCATCACCAGCCCGAACGGGGTGACGCCGTATCACTTTGATCCGGAGCACAATATCCTGCTGCATCTGGCGGGCGTGAAGGCGATGACGCTGTTTCCGCAAGGGAACCCGAACTACGCGCCGGATGAGACGCATGAGGCCTATCACACCGGCGGAGGGCGGGAGCTTTATTGGCGGGATGAGCTGGATCGCGGCGGCACCGAGTGGAAGCTGCGGCCGGGCGAGGCGCTCTACGTGCCGGTGATGGCACCGCATTACGTGCGCAACGGACCGGCGAGCGCGATTTCGCTTTCGATCACGTGGCGTTCGGAATGGAGCTTTGCGGAAGCCGATGCGCGGGCATTCAATGCGGTGCTCCGGCGCAT
Organism: Novosphingobium sp.; assembly: GCF_027486195.1. GTDB lineage: Bacteria > Pseudomonadota > Alphaproteobacteria > Sphingomonadales > Sphingomonadaceae > Novosphingobium. Next base: position 38,952 of record NZ_JAIXPP010000003.1, on the reverse strand, counting down.
GGGGCTTTCGCCGCGCGCGCCGGGGCGCTGGCCTGCGGACAACCGGGCCAAAGCAGCCGGCTGGCGCATGCTGCGGCGGCTGCCGGGCTTTGGCTGAAGGCAGCTTACCGTTGACGCAAACGTCAGGTTGGGCAATGCCGCCTGCCATGAGCGAAACACCCGAAAATTCCGATCCGGCTGATCTCGTTGCCGGCTTGCTGCGCCTGCTCGATGTTACTGATGGCGGAAATGACCACTTTGCCGGGGCGCGCAAGCCGGGCGGGGTAGGGCGCGTGTTTGGCGGGCAGGTGATCGGGCAGGCGCTGGCGAGCGCCGAGCGCACCGTGCCTGCGGACCGGCCGGTCCATTCGCTCCACGCCTATTTCCTGCGCAGCGGGAATGAGGACTACGGCATCGATTTCGAGGTGATGCGCGATCTCGATGGCGGGAGCTTCGCCAATCGCCGCGTGGTCGCGAGCCAGCAAGGCGAGGATGGCAAAGTGAGGCCGATCCTGAGCATGGTCGCCTCGTTCCACAAGCGCGAGCCGGGGGTGGAGCACGCCGAGGACATGCCGGTGGTGGCCGAGCCCGAGAGCTTGCGCAGCGAGGCGGACTTGCGCGCCGAATATGCCGACCGCGTGCCCGAGCGGCAGCGCCACATGATGCTGCAACCGCGCCCGATCGAGCTGCGCCCGGTGGAATCGCGGCACTGGATGGGCGGCCCCCCGCGCGAGCCCTTGTCGCACACCTGGATGCGCGCAGTGGCGCCGTTGCCCGATGATCCCAAGATCCACCGCGCGGTGCTCGCCTATGCCAGCGATATGACGCTGCTCGGCACCGCCACGCTGCCGCACGAGATCAGCTGGGCCAAGGGCAACATGATGGGCGCCAGCCTTGATCATGCGATCTGGTTTCACGACGATTTCCGCGCCGACGAATGGATGCTCTACGTGTGCGACAGCCCGTGGGCAGGCCGCGCGCGCGGGTTCAACCGGGGGCGGATCTTCACGCGCGAGGGCAAGCTGATCGCCAATGTGGCGCAGGAAGGTCTGATCCGGCCGCTGACGAAGAAAAGCGAAGGCTGACCTATTTCTTGCCCGGCGGGCAGTTCACGATGGCTTCGAGCAGGGTGACCTGCACCAGCGACGTGGACACCATGGTGAGCAGGCGGTCGGTGTTGGTCTTGTCGGCCAGCGAGAGCACGATGGCATCGAAGGCCTTGCAGCGCTGCAGCGTGGTGATGCCGCCGCCATACTGATTTCCGATCATCGTCAGGTAGCGGTCATAAGGATCGGTGCGGCGCGAGATTTTTGCGGCGGGCTTCGCGGCAAGTGGGGGCGCGGCGGCGGGGTTGGGCAATGCCTTGCGCGCTGTGCCCGGGGCCGATTTTGCCGCGATGGAGGTCGATGCCAGCGTGCGCCTGCCGGGTGCTGCCTTGCCGGGCGCTGCCTTGCCGGGTGCTGACTTGCCAGCGGCCAGCTTGGCCGGGGCCGTCTTCACAGGTGCGGGCTTCGCCGGGGCGGCTGGCGCCGGGGGGCTGGCAGCCGCGACCTGCCGGGCTGCGCCGGGCGCGGGCTTGACGGGGAGGCTGCGCAGGAAGCTGGCGACGCGGTCGTTCGCTTCGGCAAACATGGTGCGGCGCGAACTGTTCATGCCGTCCAGATGATCGCTGATCGGCACGCCGACATGGCGGCAGCGCACCCCGACGCCCATCATCATCGTCTGGAACTCGACAAGGCGGGCAGCCTGCACTGTCGCGGCATCGGGGCAGACCGCAGCGGTTTCGGCGGCCTGTGCGGTGACCGGCGCGAGCACGAGCGCGAGGGCACCGGCAAGCCCTGCACCGCGCGGAAAGCGCGCCGGGGTCACGGCTGCTTCGCAGTCTCGCACGCCCGGATCGGCACTGCCATCAGCGTGTTGAACGCGCTGACCAGCGCCGATTGGGCGGTGAAGGCGGCTGCGGCGACCGGGCCATAGGCGCGGGCCTCGGCGGCGACCGCGTTCATCGGATTGATATCGCCGCTGAGCTGGTTGGTATCGTAGAGATCCTGAAGCTGATGCATGTAGGCGATCGTCGCATCGTTGTTGCGCTTCGCCGCTTCGACGGCCGTGATATAAGTCTGATCGTGGAAGGCATTGCGCGCCTCGGCCGAGCAGAAGCTGGCGGGGAAAGCGAGCGGCGGGATTGCTGCGAGCTGCGGGCGTGGCGGCAGGACGAAGCCGGTGGGCAGCGGGCCGACCGCGATCGGGCGCGGATCCCCCGCCGGTGCCGCGCTGGCCGAGAGTGCTGCTGCATCGGGCACGGCAACCGGCGGTCCGGCAACTTCGACAAGGCGGGACGGGGCCGCTGCGGGAACCGCCAGCGGAGCGGCGGCGGGGGCGAGCGGGGCGGAGTCTTGCGCGGGGCCTACTTCGGCCACCTCGACAATCGGGGTGGGCGAGGGCGCGCCGAGGCGCTGGCTATCCCCCAGCGCGCCGAGCAGACGGCGCAGCGCGGCGCTGTCGCTGCTTTCGGGTTCGGGATCGGCCGGCTCGGCGGCGGTGACATAGGGCGCGGATTCGGCTCCGGACCTGGTGGCCACGATGGGCGCGAATGGCGGCGCCGAGCGCGCGGCTTTTGCGGCGGCAAGCTGCTTCGGAGCGGGTGCCGGTGCCGGTGCCGGTGCCGGCGTTGGCGTTGGTGCCGGTGGTGCTGCCTTCGCCGTCACGACTGGGGGCGCGGGCTGCGGTGTGGGCACGACCTGCGCGGGTGCTGGTACGGGTGCGGGTGCAGGTACGGGTGCGGGTGCAGGGGCGGCGAGTGGGCGCAGTTTTACCAGCTTGACCCGCGCCACCGCAGCAAACGTGCCGTTCGGATACTGCGCGAGGTAAGCTTCGTAGAGCGCCGGATCGTTGCCGCTTTCGACCGATTGCCAGTAGGTCAGCTCGAACTGGGAGCCGACGCCGGTGGTGGCCTGTCCTTGCGCCGAGATCGGCACGGCCAGCGCAAATGCCAGCGCGGCGAGCGCGACGACGAGCATCCGTGCCGGCGATTGCCGCACGGGCGCGCCTGCGCTGTATGATGCCCCTCTGTCCACCGTGCCCCTCGGATCGCCTGCCACCTGCCTGCGATAGGCAGATGTCACTATCACACGATAGTAAAGATTCGGAGTCGATATGGATTGATCTGGTCATGCGCCCCTTTCCTTATAGGGCAGGGGCAACACAGGTGCGCAGCGGAACCGGCTTCAGGCGCCCGGATGGTAGAAATCGTAGACTGCCTGCGCGACCGTGGCGCTTACCCCTGGCGCGCGCTGAAGGTCTTCGAGGCTGGCGGCGCGGACCTTGCCGGCGGTGCCGAAGTGCAGCAGCAGCGCGCGCTTGCGCGCCGGGCCGATGCCGGGGACTTCATCCAGCGGGCTCGCGGTGATCGCCCGGCTGCGCTTGGCGCGGTGCGCGCCGATGGCGAAGCGGTGCACTTCATCACGCAGGCGCTGGAGGTGGAACAGGACGGGTGAATTGACGGGTAGCATCTTCTCGCGCCCGTCCATGAAGTGAAAAACCTCGCGCCCATCGCGCCCGTGGTGCGGGCCTTTGGCGATGCCGATGAGGTTGACATCCTCGATCCCCATGGCCTCCAGCGTCTCGCGCGCGGCGTTGAGCTGCCCCTTGCCGCCGTCGATGAGGACGAGATCGGGCCACATGCCAGCCTCGCGGTCTGGATCGTCGTCCTGAGCTTTTGCAAAGCGGCGCTGGAAGACTTCGCGCATCATGCCGAAATCGTCGTTGGTCTGCGCGGTCTTGATGTTCCACTTGCGGTATTGGCCGGTGAGGAAACCTTCCGGCCCCGCGACGATCATCGCGCCGAGTGCATGCGCGCCCTGCACGTGGGAGTTGTCGTAGACTTCGACGCGCTGGGGCGCTTCGCCGAGTTCGAGGAATTCGGCCATTTCGCGCCAGGTGCGGGCCTTGGTGCCGCTTTCCGCAAGGCGGCGTTCGAGCGCTTCGACCGCGTTGCGCTGCGCCTGTTCCATCAGGCGGCGGCGATCGCCGCGCTGGGGGACCGAGACTTCGACCTTGCCGCCCGCCGCGCCGTGGAGCGCTTCGGCGAGAAGGTCGGCTTCGGGCAGCTCGCGGTCGACGAGGATCAGGCGCGGCGGGGGGACTTCCTCGTAGAACTGGGCGAGGAAGCTGGTCATGACCTCGTGCTCCTCCAGCCCCTCGGTATGGCCGGGGAAGAAGGCGCGGTGGCCCCAGTTCTGGCCGCCCCGGATAAAGAACGCCTGGATGCTGATCTGGCCGCCCTTGCTCGCGATCGCGAACACGTCCGCATCGCCGACGCCTTCGGCGTTCACCGCCTGGCTGCCCTGGATGAAGGTCGCGGCGCGCAGACGATCCCGCAACATGGCCGCGCGCTCATAATCCAGCGCTTCGGCGGCCGCGCTCATCTGCGTTTCGATTTCCTTCTGCACCGCGCCCGATTTGCCGCCGAGGAAGTCCTTCGCCTGCCGCACGAGCTCGGCGTAGTCCGCCTCGCTGATGCGGTCGACGCAGGGGGCCGAGCAGCGCTTGATCTGATAGAGCAGGCAGGGGCGATCGCGGCGCGACATGTAGCCATCGTTGCAGCTGCGCAGCAGGAACAGCTTCTGCAGCGCGTTGATCGTGGTGTTGACCGAACCGGCGCTGGCGAAGGGGCCGTAGTAGTTGCCCTTGGCGCGCCGCGCGCCGCGATGTTTGCTGATGCGCGGGAAGGCATGATCGGCGCGCAGGAGGATGAAGGGGAACGATTTATCGTCGCGCAGCAGCACGTTGTAGGGCGGGCGGTAGCGCTTGATCAGCTGCGCTTCGAGCAGCAGTGCCTCGGCCTCGGAATTGGTGGTGACGATGGTCATCGAGCGGGTCTGGCTGACCATGCGCTTGAGCCGCTGGGGCAGGCGATCGACCTGGGTGTAGTTCGCCACACGGTTCTTCAGCGCACGCGCCTTGCCGACATAGAGCACATCGCCGCGCGCATCGTGCATGCGGTAGACGCCGGGCTTGGGCTTCAGCGTGGCGACAACCTCGCGGATCGCGGCGACACCGCGCTCGATATCCGGCTGGTCCGAACCGCGCACGGTGTAGGTCGCCTTGTCCTCGTTGAACCGCTCCGAGGCCTGCGGGAGCAGGGGCTCCGGCACTTGCGGCCCGGAGTGGTTTTCGGACGGGGAAGGGGGTGTGCGGCGCGCCATGGCGGGTTCGAGATAGTCGTTCGGGCGCGGCTTGGGGAGGGGCGGCAGGCAGATATCCCCGCGCAGAGACCTGCCATTAGGGGAATCCTGCTAGGCCCCTCGCGATGGTCGCTTAAAGAATTCGGGCGCAGACCGACGCGCATCATGAGTGCACGTTCCTCCCCGCCGAACATGGCGATGCCCCGCACCACCGGACGCCGTGCGATGCCACGGGTGCGGCTCTATGTTCCGGCCAAGGTGCTGCTGCTCCAGGGGCACAAGAACTGCCTGCTGGACGACCTTTCCCAGTCCGGCGCGCGGGTGACGATCGCGGCCAAGCTGCCGATGCCCGGCGCGGGCGTGGTGCTGACTGCGCAGGGACTTGATGTATTCGGCAGCGTGGTGTGGTCGCAGGGCGCGCGCTTCGGCATCGTGTTCGAGGAGCCACTGCCGCTGCACGAGGTGGTGGGCGTGCGCCACCTGGCCGATGCCCGCGGCGATCACGAAAGGGCGCAGACGCGGCGCCAAGAGCGCGGTTTTCCGCAGGGGCGGCCGGGACTGCGCGCCTATTCTGCTTGATCAGAACTGCTTGCGCAATTCGATGCTGAACACGCGGCCTTCCGGATTGAGGTAGCCGCGCTGGTAACGCAGCGGGGTCGCGCCGGTCTGGTCGGTGACTTTCTGGACCGCATCGAACAGGTTGTTGACCCCCAGCGCGATGCGCGTGCCCTTGAAGAACGGCGCGCGGCTGACAAGCTTTGGCATGCGGCCGAGATCAATGAAGCCGCGCAAGTTGAACGTGGCGAGATCGCCGAAATCGAGGCGTGATGCGCCCGGAACGCCCGCGCTACTCGCTTGGGCGCCATCTACATGCGTGCCGCTGGCGTATGTGCCTGAAATGCGCAGGCCGAAGCCGCGATAGAAGCCGCCGCCTTCCAGCGTGGCGCTGCGCCGTGAAATGCCTGCGCCCGAAAGCGCATCGCCGTTCAGCAGATCGAGCACGCGCCCGCCGGGGACGATCCGCGCGGTCTCATCGAGTTCCTGCGTATAGGCGAGGCTGAGGTTCCAGTGGCCGCGTCCGTCGCCGCCGGGTCCGCCGCGCCCTCCGCCGCCGCCGCCGCCTGCAGGGCGAGCGCCGCCGGGGCCGCCGCTGCCTGGTCGACGCGTGCCGGCAAATGCACCGCGCCGGGCGCCCGGATCGGGCTTTCCGAAGGGGCCGCCGAAATTGAGGCTGGCGCGCAGGCGCGATCCGGTGGTTTCGGCAAATGTCACCGCGCGCTGGTCCACGCTGACGATCCGCCCGGAGCTATCGCGCAAGACGCGGCCGGGGAAGGCGGCTTCGACATCGGGCGTGAGCAGCGGGAAGGCGTTGGTCGTACCCTGCGAGCGGTTGCGGAAGTATTCGACCAGCAGCGCGGATTCCTTGCCGATCGGCAGATCCCAGTTGGCTGAAAGCTTGATATCGCGCTGGCGCTCCTTGGTCAGCGCGGGATTGCCGCCGGTGATGACGGTGGCGAGCACGCTCTCCCCGCGCGTGAAATCATAGAGCGCGACGCCGGTGGTGACGGTGACCGGCGCACCGAGATCGGCGAGGCCCGGCGCCTTTTCGCTGGCGATGTAGTTGGCAGCGAAGGTCAGCTTGGGCGTGGCGCCCCAGGTGAGGCCGGCGCCCCACGCGGTGAGCCCGCCGAAATCGGAGACGGTGTGCGCCTCGGCGTTCACGTTCAGCGAGATATCGCCCAGCTTGCCGCCGAAGCCTTCGCGGCGGCTGGTGATGGGCAGATCGAGGCTGAAACCGGCCTGCCCATCGCCGCGCTTGAGATTTGCGGGCGCTCCCAGCTGGCGCGAATCGGCAGAGCGGAGGCCGGAATAGGCGAACCCCGCCTTGAGCGTGAGCGCGGTCTGTCCGCCGGGCAGGCGCAGCGGGGAGCCGGTGACGGTGGCCAGCGTGGTCGCGGTATCCGATTTGCTGCGCGCAACGCCTTGCGGCGCGGGCAGGACCGCGTCGGCGGGGAGGGCGCCGAAGGGGGAAAACGTGCCCTGATCGACCATGGTCTGCAGCCCGGAGAGGTCTGCGCGCGCATCGATCGTGGTGGTGGTGGCGACATGGCTGCCGTCCGATGTCCAGGCGAGCTGCCATGGGCCGAGCGGCACGTTGAGCGTCGCCCCGGCTGAAACGGTATCGGACACGGTGCGGCTCGCCAGCGGGGCGGGCAGCAGCGTGGTGCGCTGGGTGAGGCTGCCATCGGGCGCGGTGAGGACAATCGTGTTGAGCCCGTTGAGGCTGCGATTGTCGTTGCGCTGGACAAGGCCGTTGAGGGTGATCGAAGCCCCGGTGCCGAGCGATTTCGCCCAGGTGCCATTGAGCACGGCGCTGCGTGCATCGGCCAGCAGCGGGCGGTAATCGCCCTGCTTCGGATCGGTGGAGACAGTCGCCGCGCCGCTGGCGGCGGGCTGGACGATGCCGCGCTCCGCCTCGGTCAGGGGCGAACGGCGTTCGAGCGTGCCGGTAAGGTTGATCCGGCTCGCCTTCTCGATGCGGGTGAGCGTCGCTTCCTCGCTGAGATCGCTGAAGCCGCCCGCGCCGGGAAGCTTGACCTCGGTCTCGCTGCCGAAACTGCGGAACTTGTCCTTGAGGATGAAATTGACCACGCGCTGGTCGGGCCGGAACCCGTATTTGAGCGCGACTTCCTCGGGCAGGACTTCGACCCGGCGGATCGCCTCGGGCGGGATCGAACGGATCTCGCGGAAGCTGGCGATGCGCAGGCCATTGAGCAGGACCGAAGGCGTGCCATCTCCGCGCCCCCGCCCGGTTCCCGTCTGCGGGGCGAGCGCGGTGAGCAGCGCTTGGAGCGAGCCTGCGCCATAGGCGGCGATATCGTCTTCGCTGAGCGTGATGATGGGCGGGACGGCAGTTTCCACCTCGCCGCGCACGCGGGTCGCGACAACGACGATGTCGCCGTCCGCATCGGTTGTGCCGGTTTCGGGCTCTGGCGCGGGTGCAGCGGCGGGCTCCTGCTCCTGTTCCTGCTGGACCGATGTGGCGGCGGGAGCGGCTGCGGCTGGAAGCGGTGTCAGCGCGAGCAGCGCCATGGCTGCGGCGCGATCTGGCAGTACCATCGGTCTGTATCCCGTTGTCGGACCGGGCAATCCGGCCCGGTGCGAGGTTGCTGCCCCCTTGGGCCGCTCGTAGGGCGGTGTACCGCTGCCGGACAATGACCCTTTCGTATCAATTTGTCGCAGCGCAGCATTCGCCTTCGCGCTTTTCTTTTTGTGTCGAGATCGCTATGCGCCGCGCGCGTGGGTGTTTTTACGCGCCCGCAATGCGTGCAACCTTCACCCACGAAAAGGCAATCGACCCCGCCTATGGCGAAAGAAGAGCTCCTCGAGATGCGCGGCCAGGTGGTCGAACTCCTGCCCAACGCGATGTTCCGCGTGAAGCTTGAGAACGAACACGAGATCCTGGGCCACACCGCCGGCAAGATGCGCAAGAACCGCATCCGCGTGCTGGTGGGCGACGAGGTTCTGGTCGAGCTGACGCCCTATGATCTGACCAAGGGCCGCATCACCTACCGCTTCATGCCCGGTCGTTCGGGGCCCGGCCAGTTCTAAGCGGCCCGGCAATGATGGCTGTCATGATGGCTGCGGCTTGATGGCCGTGCCATCGGCATCCGGGACTCGCGAGCTCGTGCTGGCTTCCGCCAGCCCGCGCCGCCGCGAATTGCTGGCCCGGCTCGGCATACCTGCACCGCGCGTCCTCGCTACCGATATCGACGAGACCCCGCTGCCCCGCGAACAGCCGCGCGAGCATGCGGTGCGCCTTGCGGCGGGCAAGGCGCGCGCAGCAGCGGCACTGGCGCCAGACGCGGTGATCCTTGCCGGTGACACCGTGGTCGGCGTGGGGCGCCGCATCCTGCCCAAGGCCGAGGACGAGAGAACGGCGCGCCGCTGCCTCGCGCTGCTATCCGGCCGCCGCCACCGCGTGTTTTCCGCGATCGCCGTGCTGACGCCCGATGGCACTCTGCGCGAGGCGCTGAGCGAGACGGTGGTGCGGTTCAAGCGGCTCGAGCCCGCCGAGATCGAGGCCTATATCGCCGGGGGCGAATGGCACGGGAAGGCGGGCGGTTATGCCATTCAGGGCAGCGCCGAGGGGTTTTGCGTCTGGCTCGCCGGTAGCCATTCGGGCGTTGTCGGCCTGCCGCTCTACGAAACGCGCCGGCTGCTGCGCGCGGCGGGGCTGGCGATTGCCTGAGCGGCAGCCAGAGTGGTTGATCGAGCAGGGCATCGGCGAGGAGCGGGCAATCCTTGTCGAGCAGGGTGAAATCGTCGCCGCGCGGGTGGTGTGGGATGAGCCGTGGCGTGCGGGGGCAGTGGTGGAAGCGCGGCTCGGTGCGCGCATTCCCGGTACTCGCCGCGCCGTGGTGCGCCTGCCCGATGGCAGCGAGGCGCTGGGCGAGGGATTCGATCCCAGGCTGACCGAGGGGCAGGCGGTGCTTGTGCGCTTGACGCGTTCTGCCATCGCCGAAAAAGGCCGCGCCAAGCTGCCGCAAGTCCGCCCCGCCGCGGCAGAAGATGGGCTCCGGACTGCACCCTCGCTGCTGGAAGAGCTTTCCGACGGTCCGCATCGGGTGCGCAGCGTGCCGGTGCACGGGCGCGATTTTGCCGAGGCGGGTTGGGATGATCTCGTCGCCGAAGCGCTCAACGGCGAGGTGGCGTTTGCCGGGGGCAGCCTTGTGATCAGCCCGACGCCCGCGATGACCGTGATCGATATCGACGGCCCGCCGCCGCTCACCGCGCTGGCATTGGCTGCCGTGCCCGCGATCGCCGCTGCGCTGCGGCGCTTGGACATCGGCGGGTCGGTGGGGATCGATTTCCCCTCGCTCGCCGAAAAGGCACAGCGCCGCGCGGTGGACGAGGCGCTGGCCGAGGCGCTTGCCGCCGCAGGCTGGCAGGGCGAGCGCACGGGGATGAACGGGTTCGGCTTTATCCAGCTCGTTTCGCGGCTGGAGCGGCCATCGCTGATCGCCCGCTTTGCGCGCGCGCCTGCCGCCGCTGCCGCCCGCCGCTTGCTGCGCATGGCCGAGCGGGTGGTGGAGCCGGGCACGCTGCTTCTCACTGCCCACCCCGCCGTGCGCCGCGCGATGCGCAGCGAATGGGAAGCCGAACTCGCACGCCGCACTGGCCGAAACATCCAGTGGCACGAGGACGCAGGGCTTGCGCCAGCCGCCACCTTCGCGCAGGCGATTGCAGCATGACCACACCCGCTGCGCCCATTCGCCGCTGCCCCATCTGCCGCAAGCCGCGCGTGGCCGAATACGCGCCGTTCTGCTCCTCGCGCTGCCGAGACCGCGATCTCGTGAACTGGCTGGAGGAGGGCTATACCCTGCCCGGGCCGGTGGTGGACCCGGAAGCCGACATCTAGGCCGCCAGTTTTCGGCAACTGGGGACTGGACAAGGGCTCAAGCCTTCGCCATAGGCGCGCTTCCAACGCGCGGACGAGCCATGTCGGCCCCCCGCGACGGCGATGCCCGGGTAGCTCAGTTGGTAGAGCACGTGACTGAAAATCACGGTGTCGGCGGTTCGACTCCGTCCCCGGGCACCATCGCCTCCTTTTCAAGCCTCCACAGAGCGACATAGCCGTCCGGAAAATGGCAGAATCGCGCTATTTTTCCGTGCCGGACTCCGCTGTGTGCCAGAGCCATCCAGTTGCAGCCGGACGATCTGATGATACGTTTGATGGTATGAGCCAACTAGCCGCATCGTGATACCATCACGCCCCTTACCGCAACCGCAATTAATGCAGCAAAACCAAAAGCTAAACCATACAAGTTGCCCGCCGCTCACAAACGAATGCCACAACTTGCTTCCTGCTATTGCCGAGGAACCCCGATCGAGAAAACGCAGACCGGGTCCTGCAGGACTTATTTGTCAGGGCTGTGCACCGCTCGCCAAATCCGCGCCACAATGCACTGAGATCAGCGGCAAATCGGCAAACGGACAGTGGCCCGCAGTCCTCCATTTGCTCCGTTCTCCAGCGATATGCGGCCGTGATGCAATTCGACCAGCGTCTGGACGATCGACAGGCCAAGCCCGATCCCGCCGGTTGCACGGTTGCGAGACGTTTCTTCGCGAAAGAAGGGTTCGAAGGCGCGCTCCAGCCCTGCCTTTGTCATGCCCGGCCCACCATCGGTGACCGTCACGACGGCATGGCCATCCACCTCAATGAGCCTTATCTCAGCACGCGTGCCATATTTGATCGCGTTCCCGAGGAGATTGGCAAAGAGGCGGCCCAGCAGGACAGTATCGCCCAGCACGACGAGAGGAGGTGCTGGATCGTCCATCCGGACATCATGGCCGAGATCGCGTAAGTCCTGCACAGCGATCTGCAGCACGGCACCGAGATCAACCTTGCTGAAATCAGGCTGCTGGGTTTTGCTCTGCACGAAATCCATCGTCACCGCGATCATGTGTTCCATGCCCGCGATTTCGGCCTCGAACCGGGCGCGTTCCGCATCGCCCAGCCGCGCAGCAAGAAACCGCATCCGCGCCAGCGGCGTGCGAAGATCATGCGCGATGGCCCCGACCACCGCGGTACGTTCACGGATCAGCGCTTCGATGCGCCGCTGCATGTCATTGATGGCAGCTGCCGCCTGGCGGATCTCGGTCGGCCCAGCGACCGGCACTTCCTCGTAGACGCCGCGCCCGACCCTGTCGGCACTCATCGCAAAGGCGTGGATCGGTCGCGCCAGCAGACGGCTGACCAGCCAGGCCAGCGGCACGATCCCGATCACGGCGAGCGCAATCAGCTTGAAGATGCCGACCTGCCACTGCGGCCCCGGACCGTGTCCTGCAGTGCTCACAACCCGCCAGCGCCCATCGGGCAACCGGAGCGCCGCATCGAACGGCCCGATGATCATCGCACCGAAGCGGGGGTCACTGCCGAACAGCCGTTCGCTCTCGACAATATTGCGCGCGTAGTTGCCGTTGATCCCGGTGCTGGGCAGCAGGGCATCGTTGGCCATGGCAAACCGCAGCTGCTTCGCATCTACACGGAGGCTGTGCGCAATGGCGCGCTTCATGGTATGTTCGACCGGCGTAAGCCCATCGGCAAAACCCGGCGCTGCGCGCAATTCGACTGTGCGCGGCACGACGTTGGCTCCGGATATGGGCTGGTTCGCAAGCAGGCGGCTCACTTCCAGCGTCGAGATTGGCAGCTGGATCGGCACCGAGGTGAAGAGGATCATGATCGCGATCGCCAGCGCCGTCGCCAGTGCCCCGCCCATCCCCAGCAGAACGCTGTATGTAAATATCGAGCGGCTCACCGCACGTCGACCTTGGCGGCAAAGATATAGCCCTCGTTGCGCACGGTCTGGATCAGTTCCACCTCCGAGCGGAGCGCAAGCTTGCGGCGCAGGCGGCTGACCTGCGAATCGATCGCACGGTCGAACGCGTCGCTCTCGTCGCCGCGCGTGATCTCGAGCAGGTAGTCTCGGCCCAGCACGCGCTGCGGCCGCTCCAGAAAGGCGCGCAGCAGGGTGAATTCGCCGACCGAAAGCGGGGTCACCACTTCCGCCGGGTCGCGCAGGATGCGGCGGTGCATGTCGCAAGTCCAGCCGGCGAAGTGGAAGAAGCGGCCCTTCTCGCGCTCATTGCCGCCGCCCGTGCGCCTTCGCCGCAGCAGCGCGCGGATGCGGGCCACCAGTTCGCGCGGGCTGACCGGCTTGGGCAGGTAATCATCTGCACCCACTTCGAGCCCAACGATGCGGTCGGTTTCTTGCCCCAGCGCAGAGACCATGATCACCCCGACCTCGCTCGAAAGCGCCAGTTCGCGCGCGAGAGCAAGGCCATCGTCCCCCGGCATCATCACATCGAGCACGACCACATCGACCGGGCGCCGCTTCAGCAGCGCGCGCATTTCGACCCCGCCGCTCGCTTCGTGGACCTCGAAACCGTGCCCCTCCAGAAACTCGCGCACAAGCACGCGCAGTGCGTCGTCATCATCAACGACGAGAATGCGGAACGGGCTATCGGTTTCGGGATCAATCATAGCGCAGCGCCTCGATCGGGTTGAGGGCCGCCGCGCGGCGCGCCGGAAAGTATCCGAAGACGACGCCGATGAGCGCGGAAAATGCAAAGCTCAGGACATTGATCGAAGGATCGAACAGGAACGGCAGCCCCATCAGCGGCGCGACGATCAGGCACGTGACCAGCGCCAGCACGATGCCGATGAGGCCGCCAAGGCACGAGAGTACCACGGCTTCAACAAGGAACTGCAGCAGCACTTCATGCCCCAGCGCGCCGATGGCCAGCCGCACCCCGATCTCGCGCGTGCGCTCGGTCACGCTCACCAGCATGATGTTCATGATCCCGATCCCGCCCACCAGCAGGCTGATCCCGGCAACGGCGCCGACCAGCACGGTCAGGAGCCCGACCGTGCTGGCGATCGTATCCGAAATCTGGCGCGAATCGAGCACGCTGAAATCGTCCGCCTCGGTGGAGGTGAGCCGACGCCGCTCGCGCATCAGTGCCACCAGCGAGGCCTTGATCGCGCTGCTGTCGAAGGCGGGATCGACCCCGACAATGATGGCGCGGACATCGTGGTTGCCGGTCATCCGCCGCTGCACCGCCTTGATCGGCATGACCACGGTATCGTCCTGATCCCCGGCAAAGCCGCTTTGTCCGCGCTCGGCGAGAACGCCGACGACTTCGCAGCTGATTGTCCGGACTCGCATGGCCTGTCCCACCGGATCGACGCCCTGGAACAGGTTGCGCGCGATGGTCGAGCCGATCACGCAGACGCTGCGGCCGGACTGCTCCTCGGCCGGGGTGAAAGGGCGGCCGGCGCTGAACGCCAGCTTCTGTGCCACAAAAAAGTCGTTGCTCGAGCCGGTCACGCTGGTCGACCAGTTCTGTGCATTGCGCACTGCAGTCGCCGCCACTTGCGCCTGCCCGGCCACCGCGACCACCCCGGCAATCTGGCTGCGGATTGCTGCAATGTCCTCAAGCTTGAACGGCGCGACCGCCGTGCCGCTCCCGCCGCCGGGGCCGGTGCTCTGTCCCGGACGGACCTGCAGCATGTCAGACCCCAGCGCGCTGATCGATTGCCGCACTGAAGCGGTCGCGCCATTGCCTAGCGTGACCATCGTGATCACCGAGAACACGCCGATCACCACACCCAGCACCGTGAGGAACGAGCGCATGAGGTGACGGCGGATTTCCCGGAAGGCGAGGAGAATGGTGGTGCCGAGCATCAGCCCTGCACCTCGATGCGCTCGACCAACCCGTCTCGGAAGCGCACCACGGTGCGGGCATGGGCCGCCATATCCGGCTCATGCGTCACCATCAGCACGGTGATCCCGGCCTCGCGGTTGAGCTCGGTGAGCAGCGCCATGATCTCCAGCGACCGCTCGCTGTCGAGATTGCCGGTCGGCTCGTCCGCCAGCAGCACCGCCGGCGAAGTGACAATCGCGCGGGCAATCGCAACGCGCTGCTGCTGCCCGCCGGAAAGTTCGTTCGGCGCATGATGTGCCCAGGCTACGAGCCCCACCTTGTCGAGCGCGGCCATCGCCAGCGCCCGCCGCCGCGCGCCGCTTTCGCCGCGATAGAGCAGCGGCAATTCGACATTCTCCAGCGCAGACGTGCGCGCCAGCAGATTGAATCCCTGAAACACGAAGCCGAGGTAGCGCCGCCTGAGCAGCGCGCGCTGATCCCGGTCCAGTGCCTGCACTTCGACGCCCTTGAACACGAAGCGCCCGCTGGTTGGCGTGTCGAGGCAGCCGAGGATGTTCATCGTGGTCGATTTGCCTGAACCGCTCGCACCCATGATCGCCACGAAATCGCCTTCAGCCACATCGAGGTCCACCCCGCGCAGCGCCCGGAAAGCGGCGGGCCCTTCACCGAAGGTCTTGGTGATGCCCGATAGCCGGATCAGCGGTTCAGCCACCCGTGCCTCCCTTCGCCGCCGACTTCACTCCGGTGACAACGATCATGCCCGCCCGCAGGCCTTCGCCGGTGATAGCGGTACGCCGACCGTCGCTGCGCCCGGTGACCACCTCGACCATGTGCAGGCTGCCATCCTTTTCCAGCACATAGATCGGCAGGCGGCTACCTGCGCCGACTTCGCGCTGCTGGCGCACGGTCGAGCCGCGCTGGTCGGGCGGACCTAAGCGCAAGCCCGAAGCCTTGACCGCCGAAGCCGGCGGTGCAAAGCGCAGCGCCGCATTGGGCACGAGCAATGCATCCCTGATCCCCGATGTCTCGATCACCGCCGTCGCTGTCATGCCCGGGCGCAGCACGAGATCGGCATTCCTCAGCACCAGCGTAGCGATATAGGACACGACATCGGAACTCGACGTGGTGGTACCCGAACTTGCCGCGAGGTTCTTCGCGCCAAGGTCTATTCGGATCAGCCGCGCGGGGAATGTGCGCGTCGGAAAGGCATCGACGGTGAAGCTTGCCGGCTGCCCCTCGCGCACCTGGCCCACATCGGCTTCATCGACGGCAACCTCCAGCTTCATCTGCGTGAGGTCCTCGGCAATGATGAACAGCTGCGGAGTGTTGAACGCGGCCTGCACCGTCTGCCCGGGATCGATCAGCCGCTTGAGCACCACGCCCGTCACCGGCGAGCGGATCACCGCCCGATCGACCTGCGTGCGGTTCGATGAAAGCGCCGCTGCCGCCGCCGCGACATTTGCCTCGGCCGCCGCAAGCGAGGCGCGCGCCCGCGCGACTGCCGCCACTTGCGCCGCCATCTCGACATCGGCTGGCACGCGCCCGTCCGAAAGCCGCCGCACTTCCTGCAAGCGGCCAAGCTGGAGCCGCGCCTCGTCAAGCGTCGCGCGGGCCTGCGCCACGCTTGCCGTATTGGCCGCGAGCTGCGCCTGGCTCTGGTTCACCTGATCGGTGAGCCGCGCGGTGTCGATCACCGCAAGCACCTGTCCCTTGGTCACCCGATCATTGGCCTCGACCCGAACATCGCGCACGATGCCTGAGATTTCGGAGCCGACATCGATCTGGTTGGTCGGCGCGAGATTGCCCGTTGCCGTTACTGTTACCGAGAGATCGCCGCGCGCAACCTCGGCTGTCACATACTCCGTCTTCGATCCGCCGCTCATCAGCCGCAGCACGACCAGCCCCAGCAACACCACGCCGAGCAGGGCCGCGGCCCACTTCCCCCAGCGGCTCCACCAGCCCTTTGGCGGGCGCGCGAGGAAGGTATCGAGATCGGTCCCGCCCACGGCGAGCGCGTCTGCGTTCATGGCCTTTTCTTTCCTGAAAAATCGAGGTCCTGCGGCCAATCTCCCCCAAGGGCGAGATAGAGCTGGATCGCCGCCTTCGTGCGGTCACCACGCGCGCTGGCCTCCCCATCGCGCGCGCTCAGCAAGGTGCGTTCGGCATCGAGCAGCGTGCGAAAATCGGTAAGTCCCGCGCGGTAGTTGCTGCGCGCCAGCCGCGCTGCGGCATCGGCGGCAGCGACCTGCTGGCCCAGTTCGACCAGCCTTGTATCGCTCGTTTCACGCGTCACCAGCGCGTTCTCGACATCCTCCAGCGCGCCGAGCACGCGGCCGTGATAATCGGCGAGGCTTTCCTCGGCCTCGGCCCGGCGCTGGCGGACCACGCTGCGCAGCCGCCCACCGTCGAAGATGGTCGCGGAAAGCGAGGCGAAGATTTGCCCGGTCACCACATCGGTCAGCGTGCGGATCGAGTTCGACGTCGTGCCCAGGTTGCCGGTCAAGACAAGCGCGGGATAGAGCTGCGCCTTGGCCACCCCGATCCGCGCCGATGCCGCGGCAAGCCGGCGTTCGGCGGCGCGCAAGTCCGGGCGGCGCCGCAAGAGGTCAAGCGGCGCCCCCACCACAAGGCGTGGCGCAGCAGGAACCTTGCTTGAAGTGCCCAGCAGCGGATTGATCGCCTCGGGCGCCATCCCCGCCAGCACCGCAACCCGATTGCGCGCCGCCGCCTCGGTCCGCACCAGCAGGGGAATGCTCGCCGCCGTCGCCGCGCGCTGCGACCGCGCCTGTTCCTCATCGAGCGCGGAAACCAGTCCGGCGCGCACCCGGAAGCCGGCGATCACCAGATTGTCGTCCTGCGTCCGCAGCGTATCGCGCGCGATATCGAGCCGTAGCGCGGTGGTGCGCGTATCGACCAGATTGCGCGCCAGCTCGGCCAGGATGGCACGCTGCACATCCGCTAGCGAATAGCGCGCCGCCTCAAGCGAGGCCGCCGATGCCTGCCGCCCGCGACCCAGTCCGCCGAACAGATCGGCGGTCCAGCGCGCGTCGAGGCTCTGTGAAAAGCTGTCGCTGTCTGGCGCAGCGCTGTTGAACAGCCGTCCGGCGTTCCCGCTGCTGCTGATCGTTGGCGCGAACTGCGCCTTGGCCTGGCGCAGTCCCTCGCGTGCCTGTTGCAACCGCGCGGTCGCCGAAGCGATATCCGTGTTCCCCGCCAGCGCGCGCGCGATCAGCGGGGGCAGGGCGGGATCGTCGAAGCGCTTCCACCAATCGGCCTCGCCCGCCATGTCAGCATGCGCTTCCGCGCTGTGCAAGTAGGCCGCGGGCACGGAGAGTTCCGCTGATGACTGCGGATGATAGTCCGGCCCTGCCCGGCACCCACCGAGCACAACAAGCGAGGCCAGGCACATGGCCGTCCAGCGCCGCCTCACGGTTTGCAGGCACCCAGCCAGCGGCCGCTGTAGGTAGCGTTCAGGTTCATGAACATGGCCTTCATCCGCCCGGTCATGGCAAACCGGCCCGCCTCGTGCGTGCCGGACCACAGGCCGCGAATTCGGCCCATCGGCCCCTTGCATAAAGTCGAATAGCTCGCCGTGCCACCCGCGACCTTGAGATCGGTAATCACGCACTGCGGCGCACTGCTGTCGGCCTTGGGCGGCCTGATGCGGATCGGAGCAGCCGGATCGTGTACCAGCGTGGCGGCATCGAAGCAGACTTCTTCGGCGCCGCCGCGCGCATTGCCTTCCGGCCCTGCGCGCATCGAGCGAGTCACGGACCAGAGGCCTGGCTTGAACGCAAAGGCGGAAGGCTGCGGCACCTGGGCCTTGGCGCCCACCACCAGCACCGATGCCATCAGCACAAATCCCGCCGCGCTGGATGCAAGTTGGAGGGCTGTCTGGCGATTCATCGTCAATCCTGTGCGCAAATAGGGCAGCAGGCAGCGGGCAGCGCGGAGCAGAGGTGTGATCTTCATGCCACCGAACTGGGCCAGACCTGTCACGCTGCATTGCCGCAGCTGACAAAAAGCTGACACAAACGGGGGCGGGTCTTGCCCGCCCCGCATTCGTAACGGGTTCAGAAATGGACGCCGAAACCGGTCAGCACCAGAGTGCCGTCAGAAGGCGGCTCGGTAGCGCGCAGCCGGCTGGGTCTCGCTGAACGGCAGCATGATCTGACGTGCGGACTGGAATGCTTCCCATTGCGCGGCATCTTGCAGCGGAGGAATGGTCACATTCTCGCGCCGGTCGAACCCCACCAGCGCGGCATCGACCAGATCATTCACGTCCATCATTGCCGGAAGTGCACTGACGTCTGCGCCGGCCCGCTCCCAGATCTCGGTCCTGGTTGCTGCAGGCAGGACCGCCTGCACATAGACCCCCTTGGGAGCCAGTTCGAGCGCAAGGCTTTGGGAGAGGAACAGGATGAAAGCCTTGGTGGCGCCGTAAACCGTCATGCCGAATTCGGGAGCCAGCCCGACGACCGAGCCGATGTTGATGATCGCGCCTTCACCGGCTGCTGCCAAGCGCGGCGCGACGGCACTGGCGAGCCTGAGCGGCGCGGTTGTGTTGAGGGCGACAAGCCGGGCAACGTCATCGATCGGCTGTTCGATGAAGCTTCCGCCGACGCTGGCTCCGGCGTTGTTGACCAGCACGCCGATGCGGTTGTCGTCCCGCAGCCGCGCTTCGACCTGAGCAAGCTCGTCGGCATCGGTCAGGTCGGCCTTGAGAACATCGATCTTCACGCCGAACGCATCGCGCAGCTTTGCCGCCAGCGTTTCCATGCGCGCCTGGTCTCGCGCCACGAGAACCAGATCGTGTCCGCGTGATGCGAAGCGGTTAGCGTAGGTGGCACACCGCCCATCACGCTGCCGTGCCCGCCGCCGCCATAATAGCCCAAGGTCTGCGCCCCGCATGTTTCGCGCACCACATTCAGCTTGCCCGCGATCTCTGCAATCGCGACGTCCCAGGTGATCTCGTCGAACCCGCCAGCAGCATTGCGGCGCAGCGGACTGGTCAGCCGCAGCGCGCGATCATTGGCGTAGAACGGCAGCCGCCCGGCCTTCTGGCAGATGTAGCCAAGCGACTTGGGATTGTCCTTGTCCCCGCGCACGCGCTTCATCAGGCCATCTTCAACCTCGACCTCGATGCCGCAGTTCACATAGCAGAGGATACAGGCCTACTTGCGCGTCACGGTTTCAGGCATGGCCCGCTGCTTCCTACCAGTTCTCTCGGTATGGCCTCACTTCGGCAAGGAACGACCAGGCCGACCGGTCCTGATGCACCAGATGGAAGACCTCGTCAGCAATCGCTGAAGGCTTGATGAAGAAGTCGTCCTCGGCGGTGGAATAGAGCTTCCGGGCCCAGGGGACGTCGATCACGGCATCGATGATCAGATAGGCGACATGGACGCCTTTGGGCCCCAGATCGCGCGCGATGGATTCGGCCAGAATGCGCTGGGCGGCCTTGGTGGGGGCAAACCCGGCAAACTTGGGGCGGCCGCGCTGCGCCGAGGTGTTGCCTGTGACGATGATCGCGCCTTTGCCTTGCTCGATCATCAGCGGCGCAGCCCACCGCGCCAGATGCAGCAGCGCCATCACGTTGACATCGAAATTGGCCTGCAGCGTTTCCGGCGCCACTTCCTGAAAATCGGCAAACGCGCCGCCGACCGCATTGTGGACGACGACCTCGGGCGCTCCTGCACGCGCGCGGATGCCTTCGAGCGCTGCGTGGAGGGCCGCTGTGTCGGTGACGTCGCACGGCACCGCGAAGGCATCGGGCAATTCGGCAACCAGCGCATCAAGCCGCGCCGCGTTGCGGGCGATCATGGCGACCTGATACCCGCCGGCAATGAACCGCCGGACCAGCGAACTGCCAGTGCCGGGGCCGACTCCGGTGACGACCGCGAGGGGCTTCATGCCGCCACCGCCCCGGCTTCTGCCAGAGCTTCGCGCAGGAACTCGAGCCGGTCATTGCCGAAGAACATCGTATCGCCGAGGAAAAAGCTGGGCGACCCGAACACGCCTTTTTCAGCGGCGACGGCGTTCGCGGCTTCGAGCAGGGCTTCCAGATCGTCGCCATCCATCCGGTCGGCCAGATCCGCGCTTCCCGCAACGCCAGCCGAGGAGAGCAAAGCCGCGATCTCTTCGGGCGAGCCAAGTGGTGCAGGCTCTCCCCACATCGCCTTGAATAGCGCTTCGGCGGCCTTGCGGCGTTCGGGGCCATCGGGAACGGCGAGCGTCGCGCGCAGCAACCGCCGTCCTTCAATCTCGCGCATCTTGGGATTGGGGTTCAGCGGTACGCCGTAGCGGCCAGCCCAGCGGCCAAGGTCGGCGTTCGCGTATTGGCCTTTGACCTTGCAGGTGATCGTGGTCGGCGTGTTGCCCACGCGCTTCATCACATCGATCACATCAAAGGGGTGCAGCGTCAGATCAAGGTCGCCGATCTGCGTCATCGCCAGATAGGAATAGGGGCTGCGATAATCGAAATGGAAAGCCACTGCCGCCACGACTCATCTCCTCGATGCCAGACCGGAAAATGAGTATGATGAGCATCATGCAAAATCAAGCCGGATATCCAGCCGTCAGGACTTGCGCCCACCGTGCAGATCCGCAAGCTCCAGAATGGACTTGCGCGCATGCGCCAGCACGCGATCGGCCAGCGGATCACCAGCCATCACGCGCGAGATCATCATCGCGCCGATCATCATCGACCAGGCGGAAGCCGCAAACTGCTCCGTATCCTGATCTGCCTCGCCCACGGCTTCACCCATGAGTCGGAATCCCTTGGCAAGTTGCTGCGCCATGATGGCGCGCACTTCCGGATCGGCCCGCCCAACCTCTCCGGCAAGCGTGGGAATGGCGCAGCCGCTGCTGGGGTGATCGCGGTGCGCGGGGCTGAGATAGCTGTTGACGATGGATTTGACCGTGGCGCCGCGCTCGCCGACGTGGGCTGCAACAGCCTGGTCGCCGTCGGCAAGCGCCTGCTCGAGCG
Source organism: Novosphingobium sp. (assembly GCF_027486195.1). Classification (GTDB taxonomy): domain Bacteria; phylum Pseudomonadota; class Alphaproteobacteria; order Sphingomonadales; family Sphingomonadaceae; genus Novosphingobium. Next base: position 17,568 of record NZ_JAIXPP010000003.1, on the reverse strand, counting down.
CAGCCGCGATCAGCTGGGCGCGTGATTCAAAGTGCCCGTAGAACCCGCCATGCGTGAGGTTTACTGACTTCATCAGTTCGCCAACGCTGATCCCGTCAAGCCCGGCTTCGCGGATACGCGTGGCGGCAGCGGCCAGAATGCGCTTTCGGCTTTGTGCCTTCTCGGCCCTAGAATGCCCCAATTGCGGCCTCCATCTGCATCGGCTTTCCTTCTCACCATGATTTTCATCATGCTGAATACTCAGCGCTCGGTACAGCGCGGTGGCAAAGAATGCCAGCCATTCCTGCCCGATTGAGCGCCAATCTAGCGCGAGTTACGCGCCTCCGGTGGGGAGGAGAGCAACTCGCTTGACCATCTGAATGATAATTATCATACAGATGGTCAAGCGTGGGCCAGCCAAGCCGGAATTTGGCTGAAGCGAAACCGCCCGATGCAGGAGAGGCAGATGGAACAAGCCGAGCAACTTCAACCAGCCCGCAAGGACGTATGTCTGGTAATTGGCGCAGGCGACGGTGTCGGCGGGGCGATCGCTCGGGCTTTCGCAGGCGAAGGCATGGCGGTCTGCATGACCCGGCGGGCCCGCAATCTGAGCCAGCTCGAAGCGCTTGCCGAGACGATCCGTGGTGCGGGGGGCGAGGCCCATGCCTTTGGCGTCGATGCGCGGTCCGAGGCGGAAACCACCGACCTGTTTGCAACCATCGAACGGGACATCGGGCCGATTGCCGTGGTCGTGTTCAACATCGGCGCAAACGTCCAGTTCGGCATTCGTGAGACCACGACGCGGGTCTTTACCAAGGTCTGGGAAATGGCCTGTCTGGCGGGTTTTCTCGCCGGGCGGGAAGCGGCCAACGTCATGGTCCCCCGGCAGCGGGGCACGATCATCTTCACCGGGGCGACCGCCAGCATTCGTGGGCGCGAGCGGCTGGCCGCCTTTGCCGCCGCCAAGAACGGCCTGCGCGCCGTGGCCCAGTCCATGGCGCGCGAACTGGGCCCGCTTGGCATTCATGTCGCGCATGTGATTTGTGACGGGGCAATCGACGGAGTCTTCACGCGCTCGCGCTTTGATGACGTGACGCCGCTGCTGGAGGAAGACCTTATCCTCAAGCCCGACGAAATCGCCCGGAACTACGTCATGCTGCACCGCCAGCAGCGGTCGGCCTGGACGCACGAGCTCGATCTGCGCCCGTGGCGCGAGCAATGGTAAATCTGAACGGGTCAGGGAGAACACCAGTGAGCAAACCGGCCATCGAGTTCATCTTCGACTTCGGCAGCCCCAATGCCTACCTCGTGCTGAAAGTCCTGCCGGGAATCGCGAAGTGGCATGGCGCTGAGATCAAGCTCATCCCTTGCCTGCTCGGCGGCATCTTCAAGGCGACGGGCAATCAGGCGCCCTTCAATGCCTTTGCCGGCATCAAGGGCAAGCTGGAGTACGACCGGCTCGAAATGCAACGCTTTGCCACCCGGCATGGTCTGACCGCGTTCCGGATGAACCCGCATTTTCCGATGAACACTCTGGCGCTCATGCGCGGCATGGTGGCCGCGCAGTATCTCGGCGTGGCGGAGACCTATGTAAGCGCCGTGCTCGCCGGGATGTGGGAGCACGGCGAGAAGATGGACGACCCCGAAGTCGTTCTGGCCATATTGAACCGCAGCGGGCTGGATGGTGCGCGCCTGCTGGAACTGTCGACCAGCCCCGAGGTCAAGGCCGAACTGGTGGCCAACACTGAAGCCGCAGTTGCGCGCGGCGTGTTCGGCATTCCGACCTTCTTGGTTGGCGAGGAGATGTTCTTCGGCAAGGAGCGCCTTGGCCAGATCGAGGAACTGCTGAGCGCGCTCCCGTCTGGGGCGTGAACATCTGCATTTCAGAAATCATCCAGATTTGAGGCCAAAGTTGGCGCTGAAGCGCGCGCAGTACGCGATCCATTCGAACACCCCGGGAGCACAGCAATGTCTGATACGTCTGCAGGCCGCGTCACCACCGAACGGCACGATCGCATTCTGAAGATCGTGATCGACAATGTGGCGAAGAAGAACGCCTTCAGCCCGGAGATGATGGCCCAGCTTTCAGATGCGCTGACCGTGCTCGAAAACGATGATGCCTTATGGGTCGGTGTCCTTTGCGCCGAGGGCGGCTCGTTCACCGCTGGCCTCGACATGCCCAAATTCTTCGGACCCACGGCGACGGTAAAGCCCGATCCCGAATGCAATATCGATCCCTTTGGCCTTGCCAATCAATGCACCAAGCCGATCGTCACGGCTGTGCAGGGCATCTGCTACACCATCGGTATCGAACTGATGCTCTCTGGCGATATTGTCGTCGCGGCGAGCGATGCGCGCTTTTGCCAGATGGAAGCCAAGCGCGGGATTGCGCCCTTGGGCGGTGCGCATTTCCGCTACACAGCGCGCGCAGGGTGGGGCAACGCGATGTACCACCTGCTACTCTGCGACGAATTCAATGCGGCAGAGGCCTATCGCATCGGTCTGGTTCAAGAGGTTGTCGAACCAGGTGAACAGATCGACCGCGCGATGGAGCTCGCCCGCATCATCGCCGCGAATGCGCCCCTCGGCATCCGCGTGACCAAGACGGCAGGGCGCAAGTTCATCGAAGCGGGCGAACAGGCTGCGATCGGCGCCATCCCCGCACCATTGCCGCTATTCATCCATTTAAACTGTCAGTGTTTTCTGGATGGTTGGAGGCTTGCCCGCCTCCATGTTGGAAAGCGCACGGCCGACGAGGAGGCGGATGACGGCCTTGTGCGATCAAGGCCTAGGCCGCGCCTACCAGGCGAAGGTCATACCGACCCGTCCTCCGCTCGAACCTTTGACTGTTGATCCGGCCACGCCCGCATTGAAATAAACGTGGTCGCTGGCCTTGACCACGGCGGAACCCGAAAAGCCCTGCTGGCCCCGGTAGGTGGCGAGGTTGAATGAAACGGCGAACCTGGCATCGGCGGGCATCAGCGTGCCGCCCATCGCCATCGCCGCAGCGATGCCGCCATTGGCGTCGCGGCGATTCGTCTCGACCTGATTGCCCAGCCGGCCGAGCCCGGATTCGAGCGCGGTCAGGCGTGCGCCTTGGGCTGCGGTAACTGCCTCGATTGCGGTCGCCCGCGCGTCTTGCGCTGCATCCCTGGCCTGGATTGCGGCGATCTGGGTCGAGTGGACGGTACTGGCGGCTTCCACGCTGGCGATCTTGGCATCCTGCACGACGTTTTGCGCCAGCGCGGTGTTGGCATCGGCGGCGGCAGCATCGGCGCTCGCCTTCGCCGCGGCCGCGTTTGTCAGCGCGGTGTTTGCTGTGGTTTGCGCGGCAGCAGTCGCGGCCGCGTTGCCAGTGGCCGCCACAGCCTTGAGCTGCGCGAAATTGACCGCGTCGGTGTCTTGTGTGCCCGCAGCAACATTGGTGATCTGGCGCTGCAATGCAGCACTGCCGACCGAGACGGAGTTGGCGCGATCCGCGCTTGAGCCATAGCCTATCGCGACAGAATCGGCGGCGCTGGCGGTGGCCGTTGCGCCCAGCGCGAGGCTGCGGTCGCCGCTGGCAGCGCTCGATTGGCCAATGGCGATGTTGCCCGCTTTGCTGGCATTGGCCTGATCGCCGATCGCAAGGGCGGAATCGCCATCGGCAATGCTCAGGTTGCCCAGCGCCACGGCGGCGGCTCCGGTGGCCGTATTGTCGGCACCGATGGCGACCGCGCCGGTGCCAGTGGCGATATTGGGATCGCCGATCGCCACCGCACCATTGCCCTTCGCCTGATTGAGGTAGCCAAGCGAGACGGATTTGCCTGTGGCCAAGGCCCCTACGCCGAGGGCCAGACCTTGGCCATTTGGCTGATCGCTGGCCGAGTCCAGCTGGAGTGCAAATTTGACCTGATCGATACTTTTGATCACGTCGGTCAATTGCCCATAGTTTACGGCCTCGTATTGCGAGAGGCCGTTGGCGACATGGGTCAATGTTCGATTGTAGGTGCCATAGCCAAACGAGACGGAATCGGCCTTGTCGGCATTGGAATTCTGGCCGATTGCAACACTGTTCATGGCTGGCGCGTAGGCGCTGAAGCCAATGGCCGTACTGTTCTTGCCGAGGGCTTTTGCGTATGCGCCGATAGCGAGGCTGGCATCGCCGCTGGCAATGGCATGTGCGCCGCCGGCCATGCTGAGCTCTCCGCTGGCCTCGGTAAACGCGCCCAGCGCGACATTTTCGAACGAACTCGCCGTGCTCGCGCGGCCGATTGCGATGGACTCCTGAGCCGTTGCCTGCGCAGCCCAACCCATGGAGATGGCCGAGACATCAAGCGCCTTTGACTCCAGGCCGAGGGCGATGGAACCTGTTGAAACCGCCTCGTTGCTTTCACCGATGGCGACCGTGCCTGTCCCGTTGACCGCATTGAGCCGGCCAATCGCGACGCCCTTGAAGCTGGCATTGGTATCCCCAATCACCACCCCGATGTTCTGATTGCTGAGCGTGTTGCCGACGCCGGCCGAAACAGCGGAACCGACCGTCACCTTGCCGCCATTGCTGGATGCGACCCGGGCATCGAGCTGGCCAAGGTTGACCGCATCGGTTGCCGAAGTGCCGGCGGCAACGTTCACCAGCGCACGTTCCGCGCCGCTCGTGCCGACTGAGACGACATTGTTGCGGCCCGTCGTCGATCCATTGCCGAGCGCAATGCTGTTCGTGCCTGAGACGATGGTACCATTGCCAAGCGCCATGCTGTTGGCGCTGTTGGCAGCGGCATTCACGCCCAGCGCCAGCGCATTGTTGCCCGCTCCCTTGGCGCCAGCGCCAATCGCGGTTGAAAGCAGGCCCGAAGCCTTTGCGGAGGCCCCAAGTGCGAGCGCCTTGTCCTGAGTGGTTTCGCTGCCGTCGCCGATGGCGATGCTCGCTTCTCCAGTGGCGACAGCGCCCGTACCGACCGCGACCGCCTTCTTGCTGGTGGCCGCGCTGAAAGCACCGACTGCTACCGCGTCGTCGGCCATAGCATCGGCATCCGTGCCGAGCGCCGTGCTGTAGGCCCCCGTCGCGCGGCTGTTGTTGCCAAGGCTGGCGGCCCCTTCCGCGCTTGAAAAAGCGGCATTGCCGACGGCCGTGCTGATCAGGCCGGAGGCCGTGCTGGCCGCACCGAAGGCGGATGCGCCATTTGCTGTCGCCCGGCTGTCCACGCCATAGGCGCTCGAGGAAGCGCTGCTGGCGGTGCTGCCCTGACCGGTGGAAGTCGCGCTTTCGCCCGCTACTGCGCCTTGCCCCAGCGCCGTGCTGCGATAGCCGTTGGCCGCTGCGGCCTGGCCGACAGCGGTCGAAAGTCCAGCGGTTTCCGAGGGCCCGCCATCGCTCTTGGCAACCGCGCCCTCGCCGATAGCGGTGCTGTTTTCGCCCAGCGCCTGCGCGCCTTTGCCAACGGCGGTGGACTTGACCTCGCGCGCCTTGCTGAACGCGCCAAATGCGCTGCTATCTGTGGCTTCCGCGACGCTTTCCGCGCCCGTGGTCGTGCTGTTCAGCCCATTTGCCGCGCTGAACGCGCCGATGGAAGTCGAATAGTCCTGCGCGGCGTTGCCATAGGCGCCCAGCGCCGTCGCCTCAGTGCCCGAGGCGCTGCCATTGACGCCCACCACAGTGGCCAGCCCGCTGGACGCCGCAGCGCCGGAGCCGACCGCAATCGTCTGATTTCCGGTGGCGCTCGCACCGCTGCCCAGCGCTGACGACTCCGTGCCGGTCGCCTCGCTGTTGGCGCCGATGGCCGTGGTGTCTGCGTTGAAGGCGTGGGCGGCGTGGCCGAGCGCGGTGGCCTGCGTGGGCACAGGTGCGGGCGGCGTTGTGCTGACGCTTGCGCCAGAACCGCAGACGAGGGTCTGGAGATCCGCATTGGCTGCGCAGACTCCGCTTGCCGGCGGCGGCGATGTGCCCACGGCCTGGCCTTGCGCCGCGCCGGCCACGCCAAGGATCGCGGCCATGCTCGCGCTCGACAGCAGAAGGGTTCGCGAAAAACGATTGGTGCGGTTCATGACACAAGATCCCCCGGTTCTTGGCCGCCGCGCCTTGTTGTCTTCAGCCGGGGCCGGTGCTCATCACTTCCGGGGACAGTCTATCGCTGGCCAAGGGGAGTTCTCCTCAGCCCGCGCCAATCATTGCTCATTCTCCGCCATGGGCATTTTTCGGAAGGGATCAGCCTTCGCCCTGTCGCCATTCGCGCGGGGTCAGGCCGAAGGCCTGCTGGAACTGGCGGTTGAAGGTCGCCAGCGAATCGAACCCGTTGGCGTAGGCGATGGTCGAGATCAGCTGTCCCGCCGCCGCCGGATCGCGCAGGGCGCGCTTGCATTTGTCGAGCCGGATGCGGCGCAGGCACAAGGTGAAGCTGTCCCCATGCACTTCAAACGCGCGCTGCAGTGTCCGCTCGGACAAGCGCATGTTCTCTGCCACTATGGCTGCCGACAACGCTGGATTGCTCGAATGGCGATCGATCAGCTTGCGCGCCAGATTGAGCCGCCCCCGTTCGACAGCGGTCGAGATCGGCTCACCATTCCCGTCCACCGCGCCATAGGCGGCAGCGACCAGCCCGTAGAAGGCATTGAGCGCCATGTCGGCGGCAAAGCTGTCCAGCCCGGGCAATTCGCTTGCCAGTGTTCCGAGATAGGCTGTGAGCAGGCGCGCCGCGCCGCCTTCTCCGGAGACTTTCCGTGTGGGCACATAATCGGGCAGTTTCCCGCCGATACTGGCGAGATGGCGCTTGTGAAAACGGTACAGCCGCGTGCGTGAGGGTATTTGATCGAGCGGTTTCAGCCGGGAGGGCAGCACCGGATGATAGATATACATGTCACCCGGTGAGAGGTGAACGTCGTCAACCGTGTCGAACAGCGCGACTTCGCGCGATTCCAGTTGCTGATAGACCCACAGGTAGTTGTCATCGACGTGGCTGACAAAATTCTTGCTCTGGATCGTTTCGTGCGCAGTCGATCTGCTCTCGACAATTTCGAAATCGCCATAGTGACGCATGACCATCGAGCCGGAAAAGCGCAGCCGGTCATCCCGTTCCAGACTAAGATCAGCCTCCTGGAAGTTGTTGCCGACCAGATCCCGCCAGAAAGGATACCGGTCCTGCGGCCGCAATACGTCGGTAGAAAACTCGATCACACGCTGTTCGGTTGCCCGCCCCAATCCCCGATTCCGAAGATATCAAGCGCCCCCATGAGTGTCAATCATTGCGGAAAGTTACCATGAATCATTGACTTAACTTTGTTCTCTAAAAGGCTGGCGGCACTTGATGTCCTCGCGCCTCTTTAGAAAATTTATGAGAAATTTGGGAATGAATAGACAAAACAATTAGTAATTTAATTACATAGGCAATGCAATTTTTACAGAAGTTCGTTCGAAGCTCCATAACATTCTTTACGACGATACTGCTATCCTGTTCTCCGCCGTCGAACAATTCGGGGCATGCTCTAGCCCTTGACTGCATTCGCGGTACTCACCGATGCCAAAGCACCGAGTACGATCGTGCGCTGTTTGCCATCCCTTGACCACTTGTAGCCAGAGGCTTCCGCCTGACCCTCGTCCGCAGGGCTGGCTGCCCCACCATGGGTATATTCCGAAGCTGTGCCCGGCCGCGCTGGCGGGCTACCCACCGTTCGACGTTGGCGATGGCCCGCGTCCCTAACCCTAGAAGACCCGATCGCCACGGCCAGGTTATTCGAGCCGCCCCGCCTCTGCCGGGCTGCCGGACCTGTTCGGCGTCAGGCCGCCGCCGATCCTGCTCCCCCCTCTTACCTCGTGGCCGCATCTTGCGGCTTCACCAAAAAAGAACGGATACTTCATGAGGAAAATTCTCGTCGGCCTGATGCTGGCCACCAGTGCGCTAGGCACTAGCGCCTATGCCTCCGATGCCGGGCCCTACATCACCCTGGAAGGTGGCGCGGTAAAGCAGCAGCGCTCGGATGTCAGTGGCCCAGGCGGCTATGAGCACACGGATCGGTTCAAGACCGGCTGGGAAGCCGGCGGCGCGATCGGTTATGACTTCGGCCATTTCCGGCTTGAGGCGGAAGGGTTTTATGCCCGTTCGAAACTGCGCACCCAGACGCGCCCGGTCGGAACCCCGCTGCCGAATGGTGAATTCACCTCGAATGGCAATCTCTCCGGCGAGACCAGCACTTGGGCCGGCATGGCCAACGCGCTCGTCGGTCTCGGCCATTGGGGCGGGATCAAGGCCTATGCCGGCGGCGGTGTCGGCTATGCCCGGACGCGGCTCGCGGAGAACCTGCCCGGCGCGGTATCGCTCAACGATCGCGCGCATGGCTTTGCTTGGCAGGCGCTCGCCGGGCTGACGGTGCCGCTCGGCCGCAATGTCGATTTCGGCGTGAAGTACCGCTACTTCCGCCCCGACGGTGCCGACACGTTCCTCGCCGCCGATGGCTTCTCGCGCAAGGCCGACTTGCGTTCGCATTCGCTGCTGGCAACGCTGACGTTCAGCTTCGGCGGCCCCGCCGTCGAACCGGAACCCGAGGCTGCTCCGCCGCCGCCCCCGCCGCCGATGATGGCGCCGCCTCCTCCGCCCCCGCCGCCCCCGCCGCCGGTGGTTACCTGCAACCGCGGCCCGTTCATCGTGTTCTTCGATTGGGACATGTCGGACATCTCGCCCGAAGCGGCCAGCGTGCTGGACAACGCGGTGCAGGCGTACGGCAACTGCTCCAACGTCGCCATCATGCTCGCCGGCCACACCGACAGTTCGGGCTCCTCGAAGTACAACCTCGGCCTCTCGTCACGCCGCGACAGCGCCGTGCAGAGCTACCTGACCGGGCACGGCATCGCTGCCAGCGCGATCACCAGCCAGGCGTTTGGCGAGACCAACCAGCGGGTGCCCACGGCAGACGGTGTGCGCGAAGTGCAGAACCGCCGCGTGGAGATCAGCTACGGTCCGGGTTCGGGCTTCTGATCGCACAGGTTGCGGACATGGGGCCGGCAGCAATGCCGGCCCCATTGGCCGTTCCGCCGGGCGGGGATCAGCTTTCGATCATCAGGACCTTGCGGGCGAGTTCGGGCAGCGAACGCACGCCCATGCGGTGCATGATTTCGGCGCGGTGGTTCTCGACCGTGCGCTGGCTGATGCCGAGGTCCGCCGCGATATTCTTGCTGGGCTCGCCCGCAAGGACCATTTCCATCACTTCCTTCTGCCGCGTGGTGAGCGCGGCATAGCACGCTGCCGCTTCGGCCTGCGCGACATCGGCGATGCGGATCGTGTGCGATTGCTCTGCCGCGCGGTCGATGCTCTCCATCAGCGCATCGCGCCCAACGGGCTTGGTGATGAAATCGCACGCACCGGCGCGCATCGCCGCCACCGCAAGGCCGATGTCGCCATCGCCGGTGATGAGGATGACTGGCAAGTGATCGCCCCGCGCGCGCAATTCGCCCAGCAGGCCGATGCCGCTCAGCCCCGGAAGATGCGCATCGACCAGCAGGCACCCCGGGCGCCCCGCGCGGTAGACAGCGAGGAAGTCCTCGGCATTGGCGAAGTCCTGCACTTCGCGGCCATGCGCGGTGAGCAGATTGCGGATCGCTTCGCAGACGTGCGGTTCGTCGTCGATCACATAGGTCACCGGCACGACTTGCGTGGTGTGGCCCGGCGGAAAGGCGATGACCGGGGGCGGCGCCGGCGGACACAGCGATTCCACTGCGCGCAGCAGCGCGGCCGGGTTCACCGGTTTCTTGAGATGGATGCAGTCCGCCTCGGCAATGCTTTCGCGCGCGGCGGTAGAGATATCGCCGGTGAGCACGATCGCGGGGAGCGGGCGGTTCAGCCGCGATCTGAGCGCCATGAGCAGGTCCACTCCGCTCTGGCCTGAAGGCAGGTTGTAGTCGGTCAGCAGGATATCGGGGCGGATCGCGCCGCCCGCGATCAGCCGCAAGGCTTCTGCCGCATCGCGCGCACAGCTCACCATATGGCCGTTATCCCGCAGCAACTGCGCGACGAGTTCGAGCAGATCGGGGTCATCCTCCACAACCATGACAGCCGAGGGACGCGCAATCGGATCGGACTTCGGATCGGGCAGCGGATCGCGCGGAGGGGGCGGTGGCAGGTGCGCCGCACCCTTGCGCAGCGGCACGGTGATCGCGAAGACCGAGCCGCGCCCCGGCACGGAACGGACATCGACCGGATGGCGCAGCAGCCGGCCCAGCCTGCGCACGATCGAAAGGCCAAGCCCCAGCCCAAGACCGCTCTCGCGCGCGGGATTATCGACCTGGTGGAACTCCTCGAAGATGCTTTCGAGCTGCGAGGCCTCAATGCCGATGCCGGTATCCCACACCTCGATGCGCAAGGTTTCGCCGCGCCGCCGGCAGCCCAGCAGGATGCGTCCGGTGCGCGTGTACTTGACCGCATTGCCAAGGAGATTGCGCACCATTTGCTCGAGCAGGCGCGGATCGCTTTCGATCCAGGCCGCGCTCGGCATGAAGCGCAGCGAGAGATCGCGCGCTTCGGTGACCGCGAGGAACTCGCCGTGCAGGCGGCCCAGCATCTCGCCCGCCGGGAACACCGCGGTTTCGGGCTGCACCGCGCCCGCCTCGATCTGGCTGATGTTGAGCAGCACGTCGAGCATGCCGGAAAGCGCGCCCAGCGTCTTGTCGAAGCGCGCCATGAGTTCGGCAGCGCGTTCGCCGGTGACGTTGGGAGCGAGGAAGTCCTTGAGCAACGCAAGCGCCTGCAGCGGCTGGCGCAGATCGTGGCTTGCGGCGGCGAGGAAGCGCGATTTGGCGGCGTTGGCGCGCTCGGCCTCTAGCTTGGCTTCCTCCAGCGCCGAGGTGACGTGCTTGCGATCGGTGATATCGGCAAAAGTGATCACCACGCCTTCGATGCGGCTGTCGTGCGCCCGGTAAGGGAAGATGCGGCGCACGTACCAGGTATCGCCGGGGGCGCGCACTTCGCGCTCGATCGTCGCCTCGTTGTCGAGCACGCGCTGTGCGTCGCCGAGCAGTTCGGGGTCGTCGGCAATCGGCCTGAGGTCTGCCAGAGGGCGCCCCACATCGCTGGCGATCACGTTGTAGAGCGGACTGATCGCCGGGGTGAACAAGCGGATGCACAAGGCCGCATCGAGGAACATCGTGCCGACATTGGTGCTGAACAGCACGTTCTGGAGATCGTCCGACGCGAGCCGCTGGCGGTCGAGCGTTTCCTGCAGCTGGCTGTTGAGCGCGGTCAGCTCCTCGTTGAGCGATTGCAGCTCCTCCTTCGAGGTGAGCAGTTCCTCGTTGGTCGACTGGAACTCCTCGTTGACCGAGAGCGCCTCCTCGTTGATCGCCTTCTGCTCCTGATTGGCGATCTCGCGGTCGTGGATCGAGGCCTGCAGTTCGGCGTGCGCTTCGACCAGCTCGCGTTCGAGTTCGGCGATGCGGCTGGCCTGCTCCGGGGCGAGGTCTGCCTGCGAAGCACCGCTGCTTGCCGGCTGTTCGGAAAAGCAGACGAGGATGAGCTCTTCCGCCGTCTCGACGAGGAGCTCGGCCGAGATGGCGAGATCGATCTGCGCGCCATCGATCGTCAGTCGCGCGGTGCCGCCATTGACGCGCGGCTCATCGCGGCTGACACGCCGGATCGCCTGCCGCAGCCGTGTTCTCAGGGTTGGAGAGGCCATGCTGAGCAGATCCTGCGTGGGATACCCGGGCGTCACCTGAAGAAACCGGTGCGTCGGCCCCATCGAGAAGAGGCATTCGTGTCGCTGGTTGACGAGCACCGCAGCAGGCGCGTGATTGGCGAGCACGGCCCGGCTGCAGATATCCGCGAGGCTGCGGCGCACGGCCGCTGATTCGTTTCCGGCGCCGGCCAGCATGGGCAGCTTGCCATCAAAGCTCAGGGGAAAACCCGGCTCGCCCGGGCGGGTCCGCGCGACGTGGCGGTAGCAGCATTCGGCGCGGGCCACCGGCGCGAAGCGGGGGTCGGGCTTGGCGATCGTCTCCGCTGTGCCGAGCAGCAGGAAGCCGCCTTCCTTGAGCGCGAAATGGAACAGTGAAACAATGCGGCCCTGCGCTGCCGCATCAAGGTAGATCAGCAGGTTGCGGCAGGAGATGAGATCGAGCCGCGAGAACGGCGGATCGCTGAGCACATCTTGCACCGAAAACACGACATGGTGGCGCAGCGCCGGGACGACACGGTAGCCAGTATCCTCCTCGGTGAAGTAGCGCGCCAGCCGCTCGGGCGGGACGACCGCCGCGATATCGTGCGAATAGAGCCCCTCGCGCGCGGCGGCGATGGCGTCGGGGTCGAGGTCGGAGGCGAAGATCTGCAGCTTGAGATCGCGCCGCACGCCCGCCAGCGCATCGTGGCAGACCATCGCGATCGAATAGGCTTCCTCGCCAGTGCTGCAGCCCGCCACCCAGATGCGCAGCGCCTGCCCCGGCTCCAGCCGTTCGATCAGTTCGGGCAGGATCTCGCTCTCGAGGCTTTCGAAGACGTTGGGATCGCGGAAGAAGCTGGTCACGTTGATGAGCAGGTCGCTCGCCAGCATCGCGCATTCCTCCGCGTCGCCGCGCAGCCGCTCGGCATAGGTGGCCATGTCGCCTGCGGTCATCGATAGCAGCGCCATGCGCCGCGCGATCCGCCGGGTTATCGTTCCGGGCTTGTAGTGGCTGAAGTCCTGCCCGGTCGTGTGCTTGAGGGCGGCGAGGATCGCGGCAATGCCGGCGGAGGTATCGATTTGAGGCTGCACGCTGGCGATGAAGCCGGGGCGGGTGACGCGCGCGGCAAAGGCGATCAGCACTTCGGGCATGGCCGCCAGCGGCAGCACGGCATCGACGAGCGCGGTATCGATTGCGGCTTGCGGCATGCCCGGATGTTCGGCTTCAGCCGGGGTCTGGGCCAGAATCATTCCGCCCGCCGCATGCAGCGCGGGGATGCTGTGGCTGCCATCGCCGCCGGTGCCGGACAGGATGATGGCCGCGCTCTGGCGCCCGCACGAGGCGGCAAGCGAGCGGATCAGCGAATCGAAGGGAAGGCGCACGCCGTGCCCTGCCTCGGGCGCGGAAAGCCGCAAGGTTCCCGCGCGCACCGAAAGGTAGCGGCCCGGGGGGATGACATAGACATGATCGGGCACGAGCGGCCGGCCATGCACGGCTTCCACCACCGGCATCGCGGTATGCTCGGCCAGCAGTTCGACCATCAGGCTCTTGTGATGCGGATCGAGGTGCTGGACGACGATGAAGGCCATGCCGGTCGCCGCCGGGAGCGCATCGAACAGGCGCGAGGTTGCCTCAAGCCCACCTGCCGAAGCCGCGATCGCGACGATCGGGAGCACCGCCCGTGGCGGCAGGTCTTTCCTCTGTGGTGGTCGGGCTGGATCGCGCGGCGGGGTTACCACCGAAGGAACGAGGCGGCATGCCCCGTGCATCGGGGGCGCTTGCCGTGTGGTCTCTTCGTCATGTTCTACCCCTCGTGATGACAGCGCCTAACACACCTTGTCACCACTCACCCTATTGCAAATGCCGCGAGCCACCGGCCGACAGGCCGATGGCTCGCTTCTTCAGTCAGCAATGGCAGCGTTCAGCCGCCGACGTGGATCGAATTGAGCGAGGTGAGCAGCCCGAATACCTGAAGCAGCCACAGGACCACCGCAATCACCACGACCGCGTTGAGGATGGATTTGATCTTGCGGTCCATCGGCAGATAATTGTTGATCAGCCAGAGAATGACCCCGACCACGATCAGAACGACGATGAGATTGATCAGCGACATGACGTGAACCTCTTGCTGGGGGCCCTGCATTCAGGGCCCGTGGTATCTTGCAAGAGCGTGCCGAAACCTTGCCGCAGCATAGGTCCCGGCACGCTCCCGTGAGTCTTGGCCCGATCTTGCGGGAGGGGAGGCACTATCGAGCCGAGACGCAGTCAGTGTTGTGGCCGCCTGGCAGCTTCAGCGGAGGTGGGGGGCTGGTTAGGGGCCTGGGCGGTACCGGCGCTGGGCCCCATCTGGCGATCAGGCTGCGGTGTGGTGCCGCCGTGATCGGGGAACTGGTAGGGCTCTGCGCTGTAGCGGGACATGTCCGGAGCGCCGCGCCGGTCGTCAGCCTCGCGGGTGCGGCGCTGTTGTTCCTCGATCTGCCGGTTGTCGCTGTGAAGATCCCGGCCATGCTGGCCATCGGTCCGCCGCCGATCGTGGCTTCGTCCGCGATTGCGATCGGAGTCCCAGTCCCGGTGCTGTTCGCGTTCACCCCATTCCGGGCGATAGGCATTGTCGTATTGCGACTGCCACCGCTGGCGCTGGCCGTAGAACTGGCGGCCGCGATAGTGGTTGTCCCAATAGGAGCCGAACGCAAACGTGGTTACGCCCACGCCCATGTTGGCCCCGATGCCGCGGCGGCGGCCATTATGCTGGACGCGCAGGGCTTCGCCTGAGATCCATCCGCGGTTACCCCGGTAGGTGACATCGCACCAGGTCCAGTCGCGCAGGCAGCCATAGACATTGACCAGCGTACCGCGGCGGACTGTACGCACGGTGGGATAATCGCGCAGCGGGCCGGAATAGAGCCGGGTCGATGTGGCGGTGTAGCCGCGCATGGTCTGCGCCGTGGCGCTGGACAGCGGCACAGCGGCAGCAAACAGCGCTGCCAGAATCAGGATTGAGCGCATCAATTGGGCTCCCTTCAAAGTGTATGGGCGGCAGGAGGCAGCGCGCGTTGCGCTGCGGGCCGATCAGCGGCAGCGGACATTGCGCCCACGGTCGATCTGGCGACCGGCAACGCCGCCGACAACAGCGCCAAGCACGGTGCCAAGGGCTTCGGACCCGCCGGGTGCGATCACGTTGCCCAGCACGCCGCCGCCAATCGCGCCGATCACAAGGCCGGTGGTTCCATCGGAGCGGCGGCAATAATAGCGTCCGTCGTTTCCGCGATAGATCCGCTCATTGTTGTCCATCCGCCGCTCGCGATAGCGGCCGGAATCCTTGCGGTAGTAGCGATCGGCCTCATAGCCGCCGTAGCTCGGGTCGGGGCGGTTGTAGTCGTAGTTGCTCCACTGCGAGTTCATGGGTTCGGGGCCGCCATACTGGGCGCATCCGGCGAGGAGGCCGGAGGCGGCGACGGCCATCAGGATTGTACGCATGGGCTGTGCTTCCTTGTGCAGCGAGCCGGACGGAGCGGGATGCACCGACCGGACGTCACATGGGACACGTTGATCTTACGATCCTCCCGCCAGCGCGACAGGATCGGAAACTACCCACGCGGCGCTTCGCAAGCGCCGCTGCAAGCCATTCGCCCGCACGTACATTCCGCAATCGAAGCGTGAGGTTCCATGCGGCGCGCCATGCGAAAACGGGGCACCATTGCAGGCACCCCGTTCGTGACATGGCATGATGATCGTCCGTTCAGGCGCCGAAGCCGCCGTCGATGGTCTGCAGCGATCCGGTGATCATCGCGCCGTGGGGGCCGGCAAGATAGGCAGTCAGCTCGGCAATCTCGTCGGGCCGGGCGTGGCGCTTGATCGCCATGAAGCTGTGCATCGTCGCGGCCATCGGCCCTTCAGCCGGGTTCATGTCGCTGTCGGTCGGCCCCGGCTGGATGCTGTTGACGGTGATGCCGCGATCCCCGAAATCACGCGCGAGGCCGCGCACCATGCCCTGCACGGCAGACTTGGTCATGGCATAGGCCGCGCCGCCCGCGAAGGGCATCCGGTCGCCATTGACCGAGCCGATCACGATGATGCGCCCGTTGTTGTTCATGCGCCGCGCAGCCTCCACAGCGGCGTGGTAGGGCGCGCGGATGTTGACGTCGATCATGTGGTCGATGGCGTCCGGATCAAGCGTCAGCGGATCACCCATCACGAGGGTGCCGGCGTTGATCACCAGCACATCGAGCGGCCCACGGCTGGCGATCGTGGCGGCCAGCGCATCGCGGTCGGCGCTATTGGCCTGGATCGCCTCGGTACCGGTTTCGGCGGCCAGCGCTTCGGCGGCATCGCGCGATCCGGCATAGGTAAAGGCGGTGGCGGCACCGCTCGCGGCGAAGCGGCGCACAATCGCGGCGCCGATGCCCCGGCTGCCGCCGAGGATGAGGGCGGTCTTTGCGGCAAGATCAGTCATGGTCAGTCTCCTTGTTGTGGGGGGGCGGAGCGATCGGACATCCGGTCTGCGTGGCCCCTCTGCTGGACCTGAAGATGCCGATGATGCATCGTTCGCACTAGCCGCCCGATCCGGGTTCTTGCTGACGGAATAGCCGAACGATGATGAAGCTCGATGGCGTTGCCGCGTTCGTCACCACGGTCGATGCAGGCTCGATCAGCGCGGCGGCGCGGCGGCTGGGCCTCGCCAAGTCGGTGGTCAGTGAGCGGCTGGCCGAACTGGAGCGAACGCTGGGCGCGACGCTGATCCAGCGCTCGACGCGCCGCCTTGCGCTCACCAACAGCGGCGAGACCTTTCTGCCCCGCGCCCAGCGCATCCTGCGCGAGTTGGAAGCCGCCGCCTCGGAACTCGATGCGACAAGCGGCAAGCTCGCCGGGCCGCTGCGGCTTTCCGCGCCGGTCGGTTTCGGCACGCTACACCTGGGGCCGGCGCTGGCCCGCTTTCTTCAGGACCACCCCGATATCGAGCTCTCGCTGGAGCTTGACGATGCCTTTGTCGATGCGGCGACGGGTGGGTTCGATGCTGTGCTGCGCCATGGTGCGATTGGCGACGGACGGCTGATCGCGCGGCGGCTGGCCTCTAGCCGCCGCCTGCTGGTGGCCGCGCCGGACTATCTGGCAGAGCATGGCGTGCCCGCAAGCCTCACCGATCTCGAGGCGCATCGCGGCATCCTCTACGCCAACCGCACCGGCGACTGGCGCTTTGCCACGGGGCACGGCTGGACGGTGGTCCGCCCGCGTCCGGCGCTCAGGGTCAACAACGGGTTGGTGATGCGCGATGCCGCGCTTGCCGGTCTGGGCCTTGCCCTGCTGCCCACTTTCTTCGTCCACGAGGAACTGCGGCGCGGCGCGCTGGTTGAAGTGAACCCTGGCTGGCCGGCGGAAGGGGCCGAATTGTTCCTCACTTATCCGCGCGATCACGGCGCTTCAGCCAAGATCCGCGCGCTGGGCGATTGCCTGCGCCGCACTTTCGGCGATCCGCCCTATTGGGAAGCGACTTGAAACAAAAAAAGCCCCTCCGGTGAGGGAGGGGCTTCGAGGCTTTTCAGATCAGTGTTGGCTCAATGGCCAGCGTGCGTTGCCAGCGCTGCGAGCAGCAGCAGGGCGACGATGTTGGTGATCTTGATCATAGGGTTCACGGCGGGGCCCGCGGTGTCCTTGTAGGGATCGCCCACTGTGTCACCGGTGACGGCAGCCTTGTGGGCTTCACTGCCCTTGCCGCCGTGGTTGCCGTCTTCGATGTACTTCTTGGCGTTGTCCCATGCGCCGCCGCCCGAGGTCATCGAGATGGCGACGAAGAGACCGGAGACGATCACGCCGAGGAGCAGGGCGCCCAGCGCCGCGAAGCCGTTGGCCGGGCCTGCGACGGCGGCGATCACGAAGTACACCACGATCGGTGCGAGCACCGGCAGCAGCGACGGGATGATCATTTCCTTGATCGCGGCCTTGGTCACGAGATCGACGGTCCGCGCGTAGTCCGGCTT
>NZ_JAIXPP010000084.1 GCF_027486195.1 Novosphingobium sp. | reverse complement strand
TCCCCTCATCCCCCGCAGTATTGAAACTGCGTACCTTTTTTATCTACTGGTGCGTAGATACCTGTTCCGCTAGGTAGATGGCAAGTGATAATCAGGGAGAGTGGCTTGACCACGCTGAAATTGGAAAGCCTGGCCCCGGCCGGAGACCCGGTCGATCTGGCCGCGCTCGCTGCCGATCCTGCTGCCCTGCGCGCCGCTCTGGCAGAAGCCGACGCTGCCACGCTGATGCTCGTGCTGGTGCAGCTGACGGGCGATCACGGCCTGCTTGATCGCGCGCGGCCGCACATCACCGGGCCGATGAATTACCACGAGACGATGCCCGAGGACTTGCGTGCGGAAATCCGCGAGCGGCTCGAGGCGACGCTGCTCGATTACGCGCGCACCGGCGATCCGCTGCCGCCGCTGCCCGAAGGCGATTTCCTGCAGGACATGCTGTCCACCGCCGTGGGTGAGCACGTGAGCGCGGACTATACCGCGATGATGCGCGAGGATCTGGAAGCCGCCCAGCCCGATCCGCGCGGGCTGATCTGGCGCAAACGCCCTGCGCCCGCCGCGCTCGAAAGCTTCCCGGTGGTGATAATCGGCGCTGGCATGTCTGGCGTGTGCGCCGCGATCCGGCTGGGGCAGGCGGGCATTCCCTACACGCTGATCGAGAAGAACGCGGCGGTCGGCGGCAGCTGGTACGAGAATTTCTATCCGGGTTGCGGGGTCGATACCCCCAACCACTTCTATTCCTACTCGTTCGAACTGAACCACGAATGGTCGCACTTCTTCGCCAAGCGCGACGAGCTGTGGACCTATTTCGAGCGCGCGACCGACAAGTACGGTATCCGCGAGCATATCCGCTTCGAAACCGAAGTGAGCGCCGCGACCTATGACGCCGCGACCGGCACCTGGGACGTGGCAACGCGCGATGCATCCGGCGTGGTGAGCCACATCAAGGCGCGCGCGGTGATCTCGGCGGTCGGCGTGCTCAACCGGCCCAAGCTGCCTGAGATCGAGGGGCGCGACAGCTTCGCGGGCACAGCGCTCCACACCGCGCAGTGGCAGGAGGGGCTGGACCTCAAGGGCAAGCGCGTGGTGATGATCGGCACCGGCGCATCGGGCCAGCAGGTCGGCCCGACGATCGCGCCCGATGTGGCAAAGCTCACCATCCTGCAGCGTTCGCCGCACTGGGTCGTGCCCAATCCGAACTACTTCGCCGAAGTGTCCGAAGGGATGAAGTGGGTGCTCGCCCACGTGCCCTTCTTCGCGCGGTGGTACCGCTTCCAGCTATTCTGGGCCTTTGCCGATGGCCTCCACGCCTCGTTGCAGGTCGATCCGGCGTGGGACGACGGCGGCAAGTCGATCAACCAGGTCAATGCGCGGCACCGCCAGTTCATGGAGCGCTATCTGCGCGGCAAGCTGGCGGGCCGCGAGGACCTGATCGCCAAATGCACGCCGAGTTATCCGCCCTATGGCAAGCGCATCCTCGTCGACAACAACTGGTACGACATGCTGCTGCGGCCCAATGTCGATCTGGTGACGGGGGTACCCGCGAAGATCGTGCCCGAAGGCGTGGTCATGGCCGATGGCACGCTGATCGAGGCCGATGTGATCGTCTATGCGACGGGGTTCCAGGCCAGCAAGATGCTCGCGCCCATGACGATCACTGGCGAGGGCGGGCGCGATCTGCACGCCATCTGGGGGCCCGACGATGCGACTGCCTATATCGGCACGATGGTGCCGGGCTTCCCCAACTTCTTCATGCTGATGGGCCCCAATACCGGCCTCGCGCATGGCGGCAACGTCATCTTCATTACCGAATGCCAGATGCGCCTGATCCTCACCGCGTTGCGTGAGGTGATGGAGACCGGCGCCAAGGCCATCGATGTGAAGCCGGAAGCGCACGATGCCTATGTCGCCGATGTCGATGAGCGGCATGCCCGCATGGTCTGGACCCACAAGGGCCTCACCAACTGGTATCGCAACGATGCTGGCCGCGTCTTTGCGCTTCTGCCCTATCGGCTGGTCGACTACTGGAAGATGACCAAGAACTTCAAGCCAGAGGATTTCAGCCTGACATGAGCGCGATTGCGATCGAACTGGCCGATGGCCGCACGATTTCCGGCAGCTGCGATGCGCAGTTCACCGGGGTGCTGGCCGAGTTTCGCCGCAATTTCGAGGAACGCAAGGAAGTCGGGGCGAGTGTCGCCATCACGCTTGGCGGCCGTTTGGTCGTCGACCTGTGGGGCGGAGAGGCGCGGCCTGCCACAGGCGAGGACGCTGCAGAGCCCTGGGCGCGCGATACGGTTTCGATCGTCTATTCGTGCACCAAGGCGGCGACAGCGCTGTGCCTCCATCAACTCGTCGATCAGGGCAAGATTTCCTACGAGACGCTGGTCGGCGATATCTGGCCGGATTTCGCCAGCGGCGGCAAGGAAGCAACCACCGTCGGCATGATGCTGGCGCACACTTCACCGGTCCCTCATTTGCGCGACCCCATCCGCACGGGCGGGCTGGCTGACTGGGATTACATGACCGCGCGCGTCGCCGCCGAACCCGCGCACTGGGAGCCGGGCACACGGCAAGGCTATCACGGCGTAACCTACGCGTGGACGGTGGGGCAGATCGTGCGCCTCGTTGCCGGCATGCCGATGGGGCAGTATTTCCGCGAGACCATTGCCGGGCCGCTTGGCCTCGATTTCCATATCGGCCTGCCGGAAAGCGAGGAGCCGCGCGTCGCGCCGATGATCGCGCCCGATCCGGCGGAAGTGAACTTCACCTCGGCCTTCTTCCGCGCCGCGACCACGCAGCCGGGGAGCTTGCCCAACCTGTTCCTCACCAACCTTGGCGGGGCGGACTTCAACTCGCGCGAGGTTCATGCGGCAGAAATCGGCAGCGCCAACGGCATAACCAATGCGCGCGGGCTTGCCGGCATGTACGCACCGCTGGCGAACGGCGGGGGCACCCTGCTTTCGCAAACCCGTGTGCACCGCATGGGCCGTGTCAGCGCCGCGACGCACAGCGACGCGGTGCTGTGCCAGCCGATGCGCTTTGCCATGGGCTTCATGATGAGCACCGACAACCGGGAATCTGGCGCTGACAGCCTGATCCTCGGCGAAAGCGCGTTCGGCCATGTCGGCATGGGAGGAAGCGTCGGCTTTGCCGATCCGGCGCAGGGGCTGAGCATGGGCTACACCATGAACCGGATGGGTGCAGGCATTCTCGTCAATGCACGCGGACAGGCGCTGATCGACGCGGCATACCGGGCCGTGGGCATGGCCTCGGATGCAAGCGGGGCATGGCGATAGCGGCGCAGCCAGCATGCGCCAATTTCCCTATCAGGCAAAGGTTTGACATAAGGGACGAACAATAACTTGTCGCCAAAACGGCACAATCCGCGCTAATGTTACCTAAGTGACAGGGGCGGGCACAAGATTCGCATGGGTGCGGTAACGACAGAACTTGGGCGCGAAACGGCCGCCAATGCCCGTTTCGACGTTCAGCTGATCGGCCCGTTCCGCCTTTCAGGGCCCGATCGCGCGGCCATTCCGATTCAGGGCCGCCGCACCCGCGCCTTGCTCGCCACCTTGGTGCTTGCCCCGCAGCAGTCGATGGGGCGCGAGCGGCTCGCTGGCCTGTTCTGGGGTGATCGCAGCGATGCGCAGGCGCGTGCCAGCCTGCGCCAGTGCCTGCTCGAACTGCGCGGCGTGCTTGCTTCCGTCGGCGGCAGCGATGCCGATCACGTCATCGCGACGCGAGAGACGGTCGCACTCGTCCCGGGCGCCTTCACCTGCGACGCCCTCGTCTTGCGCCATGCGCTGGGGGGCGAGGACTGGGAAGCGGCGGCGCGTCTGATCGATGGAGCCGGCACCGCGCCGCTGCTGCAGGACCTCGAACTCGGCGGAGCCTATGGCGAGTGGCTCGATGTGGCCCGCGCCGAAATCGATGCGCGCATGGCCGATGGGCTTGCCCGGCATCTGGCTGCGCGCGAGAGTGCGGGTGATTGGGCCGCCGTGAAGGCACTGGCCGCTGCATGGCTGCGCCGCGATTCGTTGAGCGAATCAGCCGTTGCCGCGCTCATCCGGGCCGAGATCGCCACCGGCGCGCGGGCAGCGGCGCACATCCGCTATCAGGCGTTTCGCGATCTGCTCGCTGCCGAGATCGGGGTCGCTCCCGGTCCGCTGGTCGATGCCGCGCTGCGCAGCGAAACGATCCCAGAGCCGCTCGTGGTAGCATCGGAAGCGGTGTCACCAAAGGCGGCCGCATCGGCACCGCCGCCACCGAGCGGTGGGCTGGTGCTGGCCGTGCTTGCCTTCGACAACCTGTCCTCCGATCCCGATCTCGCCGATTTTTGCGATGGTGTTTCGGAAGAGATCCAGCGCACCGTCGCGCGCGGCACCGGGATCGCGGTGGTCGCGCGCGCATCCAGCTTCCAGTTCCGCGGGGCTGACAAGGGCGTCGCCCAGGTCTCCGCTGCACTTGGCGCCTCGCACCTGCTTGATGGTTCGGTGCGGCGCAGCGGCACGCGCCTGCGCATCACGGCCGAACTCGTCGAGTGCGCCAGCCACCGCGCGGTGTGGAGCGAGCGGTTCGACGGCGATCTCGAGGATGTCTTCGCGCTGCAAGATTCGATCGCGGAGCAAGTGGCCGCCGCGCTCCAACTTACGCTGCTGCCGCGTACGCCGACACCGACGCTGGAGCCGGCGACTTACGAACGCTTCCTGCGCGCGCGGGGCCTGCTTGCCGATGGCGATGCGCAGTTCGACAATACCGCACGCGAGGCCGTGCCGCTGCTCGAAGCGGTAACGGCAGATGCGCCAGGCCATGCCCCGGCGTGGGAAATGCTCGCGCTCGCCCGCGCGCTCGTGCTGCGTTCGGGGCGCAGCCCGCAGCCTTTTGCCGAGGCGCGGGAAGCCGTGGTCGTGGCCGCGAAGACGGCGCTCCAGCTCGATCCGCGCCGCGGCGGTGCCTACCGGGCGCTCGCCATGCTCGAGCCATGGGGGCACCATTCGGCGCGCGAGAAGCTGCTGCGCCAGGCGCTGGAAGTCGCCCCGCGCGATCCTGCCGCGCTGACTGACATGAGCGATTTCTGCTGGGGCGTCGGCCGCTTCCGCGATGCGCTCGCCTATGCCGAGCAGGCCTGCGAGCTCAATCCGCTGATGCCCGCCGCGCGGCTCCATGTGGCGCAGATGCGCGCCTATGTCGGCGATTACGATACCTCGGTGAGCATGCTGGAGGAGCTGCACCTGCGCTGGCCGCGCAATGCCGGCATCCTTATGGCGCTGCTCAATTGGGCCGGTTCGCTCGGCTATCCCGATGTCTACTATCGCCATATCAGCGCGATCGATGGTTTCGAAGGCTGGCAGGGGCGTGACCTTGCCGCCGTGCGGGCTTATGTCGAAGCCGTGTTCTCAAAGGACTTGAACGTGAAGCTGTCGCGCGCGGCGCGCTATCGGGGCCTGCTTGAAACGACCGGCACGATCACGCTGAGCCTGCCCACCGGCCTCGGTTTCATCGGCCTTCCGGATGAGGCCTTCGAACTGGTCGAGCAGGCGGACTACAGCCACGTCTTCGATCCGGCCGGGCCGACGCCGAGTCTGTTCTATCCCGGCGTCGCGCTGGGGCCGTGGAGCTGCCTGCTTTCCCACCCGCGCTTCGTCCGTGTGTGCCACAGGCTCGGCCTGTGCCGCTATTGGCAGGATACCGGCCAGTGGCCCGATTGCGCGGCCTGGGTGCCGTTCGATTTCAAGTCTGCGGTTCGCCGCGTGGTTGAAGCAGGGCCTGCGCCCGGCGAGTAGGCGCCCTTCAGGCGGTCTGCCCGTATGTGTGCAAGGTCGTCCTGATGTGGAACTGGGCATCGGCGGTGTAGGAAATGCCCAGCGCTACCTCGATCGGCAGATACTCCATGTCCCAATTCGTCGGCGGTGTCCCCTTCGCGTTGAGCGACGGGGGCGGCACGGCGAGCTGCGATTGCGGATGATGGACGCCCCCGCCGAATGTGGCGTGGAGCGTTTCCTCCATGCTGTCGGAGCAGAGGAATTCGACCACCGTGTTCGCGCCGGAAAAGAATGCGAGGTCGCGGATATTGCTGTGCTGCACTGTCGAGGAAACGATGGCGCGGTAGGCGGCGCTGTCCATGTCGAACACGTCGCGGAACTGGCGCAAGGTGTTGATTTCCATCCCCGCCGAGTCGGTCCCGATGCCGCTGTCGATGCTGCCGGTGAAGATCCCGTCGGCCAGCAGGATGTCGACGAAGGTGTTGAGATCGCTTTCCTCATCGAGCAGCTGGCCGAGGCTTGCCTTTGCCGCCGTTGGCCTCAGACCCATGCGCATGCAGCCGATGCTCTGGCTTTGCGCGTGGGGATCGAACTTCGCCATGCCTTCGATCGCCATGTCGATCGCAAGGTCCGCCGGGGCGGCACCTTCCGCCATGCGCAGCGCCGCCATGCCCATTTCCGTGCCCCAGATCTCGCGCGCAGAAAACATCACATAGCTGTTGTCGGTGAACGCAAACGGCTGGATCCACACCCGGTGCGGATCGTGAAGCAGATTGTCCGCCCCGACGCTGTAGCGCAGCGTGGGGAAGGTCCAGACGAGCTCGGTATGGCTTACCGTATCGCAGCCGGTCCGGTGCTCCCAGGTGCTCGAAAGGCTTTCATGCCGCGTCACGCAGAGCAGGCCATAAGTCTTGCCCGGCAGCGGGGTGTAGTGGAAGGGCGCCCGGTCCGGCGCGGCGGCATTGAAGCGTGTGTCCAGGTGCTGCGCGATAAGTCCGCGGTCGACCGCGATCACGAACAACCAAGTCCGCGCGGCGAGCGATTGCCACGGTGGCAGCAGTTGGTCGGTCGAGAAGGATTCGATGAATGCGGTCATGGCAGGCCCACTCCTCTGCGGGGACCGAAGAAGCCGCGCAGCGGGCGATACCAGCGCGCGACAAGATCGCTTGAGCCGGTCGTGGGCGGCAGGCCATCCCGGTCGATGGGAAACTCGCGGATGATCCGCATCGTGTCGAAGTTGATGTCCGCCATGAACCGGCAGCCGGCCACAGTATTCACCGAGAACGGCTTGCCTGTGGGTTCCTTGCCCACGTCGAGGAACACCTCGAGGATCTGGTGGAAGCTCGCGAGGTCGTTGAAGGTGAGGTCGATGTCCTTCTCGTTGTAGAAACGCACGTCGCGCACGTTGAGGTATTGCGCCCGGCACGTGACCAGCGCCTGATAGACCGCGCGGTGCGGATTGGCGGCATCGCGATACTGCTTCAGGCCCACTGTGCGCATTGCGGTGGGGATCAGGCCCAGCGAGAAGGTGTCGATGAAGTTGGCAGCGGTGGCCACGCCGCCCAGCAGCTTCGACGCCTCAGGGCTTTCGAGGAGGCTCGCCAAGGTGCGGCGCGGCGGCTGGGTGCCGGTCGGGGTCGGCAGGAACGGCTTGGTCTCGACCTTCATGAACTCCTGCTGCGCCTGCATTGTGCCGGTTTCGCTGTCGGGCCAGCCGGGAAGGCTGATCTTGCCGCGAAAGCTGTCCGGATAACGGCCCTCGCCGATCTCGATATCGGCGAGCAGCTTGCCGAGGCCGAGCATCTCGCGCCCGCATACACTCGACATCGGATTGCCGACGACAATGAAGGGCAGGGCCCATTCGACTGCGGTGTCAGTGATGAGCTTCGCCGCGCCCACGCCATAGCGCATGACGGGGATCGCCACGAAGACTTCGGTCTGGCTGATCGCGCCGCGATCGGAGTAGGCCACTTCGCCCAGATGCGCGCTCGCTGGGGCCGAGCTGATCATCGTCGGGTAGTCGAGAAACAGCACGGTCGCGTATGGCCAAAACGGCACCGGCCGATAGACGTAGCCGCGCGTCTTTTCCTCACCGATGTTGAGATAGCGGTCGCAGTATTCCTGAACCTTGGCCATCGATACGTTGAGGTAGAAGGCGTTCACCGTCACACCGGGGAAGTGATAGGGCGGGGGCACCTGCTGGCTGGCGGCGGACTGGACGTAGGGGACGCGTGTGCTCATGCCGCCGTGCTCCTGTCTTCACTGAGGAAGCGCGCGGCGCCTGCCTCCACCGCAAACCGTGATCCGAACGCGGCGGCCAGGCTGGAAACGCCGGCGGGAGCGGCGCCTGCCAGCACGCGGCGCAGTGCCTCGCAGGCGATCCGCACACTCGCGCCGTAGCCATCGAGCGTTTCCATGGAGAGACGCCGCACCCGCCGCCATGGGTCGTGCGCTTCGACAATCATGGTAAAGCGCGCCGCCTCGCGCCGGGCCTCATCGGGCTCCTGGGGCCAGACGCGCGCCATGGCCGAGCCCGCCAGGCGCCACGGCGCGGCACCGGTCAGTCCCATGCCGATGCCCGAAGCGCGATAGCCCGCGCGCATCGACCAGTGCATCGCGGAATAGATCGCGATGTCGGGCACCCCGGTCAGCGCGCCGGCGGTGATCACGCTGGCCCAGTCGGTCGCCACCGTCTCGCACGGCCCTGCGCCGAAATCGAACATCGCGGCAAGGCTTCCCGCCGGCACCATCGCCAGCGCGCCGCCGCGCCGGATCACCGTGCCCGGATCGGCAAGCCCCGCCATTGTCGCGACGCTCCCGCGCGAGACGACTTCGGCTGCGGAAATGCCCAGCTTCAGCGCACGGGTATCGGGCCAGCGCTCCACCGCAGCGAGTAGCAGGCAATCTGTGGCCGCCGGGGTGAGCGCCGCACCGGGGAGCACCGCGATGCCTGCTTCCCGCGCCGCGGAATCGAGGGCGAACAGCGCCTCGATTACCCGCCATTCACCGCCGAGATCGAGGTAGTGCGTGCCGCTTGCCAGACAGGCATCGAGCATCGGCATGGCGGTGGCCGCGAACGGCCCGGCGGCGTGCAGCACCGCGTCCACATCGGCGAGCGCCGCGTGCAGGGCCGCTGGCGCATCGAGCGGAAAGGCCAGCCATGGCAGGCCCAGTGGTTCCGCCACGGCGCGCACCGCCTGCGGATCGCGGCCCGCCAGCACCAGATCGAACTCGCCCGCCAGCGCCGCCGCGATGGCCCTGCCGGTATAGCCCGAGGCTCCATAGAGCAGCGCGCGGCTCATGCCCGGTCGAACACCCAACGGACGAGACTGCCGAGGAACGCGCGTTCCTCCGAAGGTGGCAGCGCGCCATAGACCGCAGCAAACTCGTGCTCCGCCGCGCCTGCCATCGCAGCGGCCACCTTGCGCGCGTGCTCGATCGAGCCGCGCTCGTGCATCAGGCGGGCCAGCCACAGCACATCTTGCGCGCTGCGCTCCTCGCGGCTGAGGCCGAGGAAGGCATCGAGCCGGGCGCATTCCGCCTCGTCGCAGGCGGCGCGCACGTGGATCAGCATCAGGGTGCGCTTGGCTTCGGCAAGGTCGCCGTTCTGCTCCTTGCCGTAGCCGGGGTCTTCCGAGAGGTTGCGCAAATCATCCTCGATCTGGAAGGCAAGGCCGAGGAAATAGCCGAACCGCACGACCATTTCCGGATCGAGCCGCCCGCGCGAGCCGATGATGAGGCCAAGCTGGGCGGGCCAGATCATCCCCATCCATGCGGTTTTCTTGAGCGCCATGCGCATGTAGTCGGCTTCGGTCAGGCCGGTCACGTTGCGATCGCGCCAGCCGAGTTCGAGCGCCTGCCCCTCGGCGGTCTGGCGCGCCATCATCGTAGTCACGTCCATCACTTGCCGGATCACGTGGCTGCCCAGCGGGCTCACTGCATCGATCAGCGGGCCGAAGGCGGCAAACAGCAGCGCGTCGCCGGCGTTGATGGCCAGGGGCACGCCGTGGAGCGCATGGAGCGTGGGCTTCCCCCGGCGCAGTTCGCTGCCGTCCTGCACGTCGTCGTGGATCAGCAGCGCATTGTGCAGCATCTCGATCGCCGCCGCCGCGCGCACGGCTGCTGCGGGGGCCTCGCCGCCAAACACGGAAGCATTGGCGAGGCAGATTGCCGGCCGCAGCATCTTGCCGCCACGTGAGGGATAGTCCGCCAGCATGTCGTCAAGGAACGGGGATGGCGCGCCCGCCGCGAGATAGCGCATGACTTCCGCCCGCGTGGCGGCGCCGTAGCGCTGGAGAAGGGCGCCGTGGGCGGCCATCACGCGATCTCGACCACCAACTGCCCAAGCGGAAGTGGCTGCGTGGCGCAATGGACCGCGCCGGAATAGACGCCAGCGGGCTGGTCTTGCGGAACAAACACCATCACGGTGAGGCCGAGCCCGCCCGCGTTCGTTTCGAATGCAACCCGGGCAATCGGCGGCGCGCTGATGCCGTGCGGGACGAGGCCGTCGCAGCTGATCTGGTCTGCCCCGGTTGGCGAATCCGGACGCGCCAGCGTGGCGGTGTGCGCTTTGGCGGTGCGCTTGCCGTCAAACAGCACGTTGAGCTGGATCGCGGGCGCCGCTGCGGCGGAGATCGGGTGCGATCCCGGATGCCGTGCGCTGCCTGGGGCAGGGTGCTGGGGCTTGACCTCCTGAAACGGCGGCACCGGGGTCGAACCCGGCGGCGGCGGGGTCATCATGCTGTCCGTCTGGCGCAGCAGGGCTTCGCAGATATCGAACGTCGCACTGCTGAGCTGCTTGGCGAGGCCCAGCAGATTGGCGGCCATGTGGCGCAGATCATCGGGTACATCGCGCACGTTGTAGGCGCCCGCGCGGAATTGCTCGGCGGCCTTGCGGCCCTGCCCAATCGTGTCGCTCAGCACATCGTAGGCCGTGCGCACCGTGTCCGCGACGGCTTCGTTGACGACGAGCGCATCGGGATCGCGGGCGCCGCCCTCCGGCGCGGGATCGGGCGCGGACGAAGCCGTGGACGCTTGTGCCGCTGCGCTGGTGATCGGCTTGCGATGGGGCGCGGAGCGGGCGGCCACGGGTCGGGTCACCCGCTGATCCGGGCCAGAGACTGCGGCCACCGGATCGTGCTGCTCAGGGGTGGTCATAGGCGATGATGTCCTTGAGGTCCGGCGCACCGGAAATGGCATGGGCAGCCAGCAATCCCGACATGACCGCCCCTTCGACGCAGCCGGAGTGGAAGCCGCTGTCGGTCCAGTCTCCGGCGATGGTGAGATTGTCGTAAGTCCGGTCGAGCGGCGAGATGCGGCTGCGCCAGCTGCCGGGGGTGTGGATCACATAGCGGTCCGAGGGGTTGACGTTGGCGCGCCAGTACTGCGTGGCGAACCGGGCGCGGCCTTCCGGCTCCGGCCCGCCGCTTTCGTCGGCCTTGAGCACCTCCCAGCGGAACTGGCCGGCGGCGTCATAGGCGCCCGGCCAGATCGCGCGAACGGGGCCTTCGAGAAAGCTTTCGGCATTGGCGCGCACTTCGGCATCGCGGGCCGGCTGATAGGTCATGTCGCCTTCGGCCGGAGGCTGCGCCGGATCGCGCAGCACGGCGCAGAAATAGACCGAGGTTGCCGGCGGTCGCTTCCAGCTTTCTTCGGGCACAACATGGGCCATGTCGCACCAGGTATCGAAGGGCTTGGCGAAGGCGCCGGTGATGTACGCCGGGTTGGCCGCGTTGTTTCCGGGCCAGCCCAGCGATTCGAGATCCTTGTTCAGCCACACCTGGAAGGCCTGGCTGGCCACCGTTTTCACATCGCGGCACATCGCCTGCCAGCGCGGATCGCGCGAGACGATGCCGTTGGCACAGTGCGGGACGGCACCCACACCGACGCCCAGCACGACCATGTCGAAATCGCGCCCTACGTCGAGCACCGCCTCGCCTTCGCGGCGGCGGTCCCAGTGCGATTCGAACTTGCGGCCTTCGGCGAGAAGCGCATCGCCGCGTTCGAGCTGCTTGTAGTCCGGCACGGAAGGCCAGCACGGGCGGCCCTGCACATCGACGAGCGGCTGGTACTCTCCGCCGCTCGCGATCTGCGCCTGCACATCAAACCGCAGCCGCGCGGCATGGGTGCCTGCCTCGCCCAGCTCGATATCGGCGAGGCGGTG
Organism: Novosphingobium sp.; assembly: GCF_027486195.1. Lineage (GTDB taxonomy): Bacteria > Pseudomonadota > Alphaproteobacteria > Sphingomonadales > Sphingomonadaceae > Novosphingobium. The sequence goes on along the minus strand of NZ_JAIXPP010000084.1, from coordinate 21,588 downwards.
GAAGAAGCGGAAATCCACACCGCGCTCCTTCAGCGCGGTGTAGAGCGGGGCGAAGACAACATCGCCCATCCCGGCGCGCATCCGCCACATGAACGCGCCGCGATAGCCGAAGAAGGTGCGCAAGGTGCCGCGCAGACCCTGTCCGGCAGACAGGCGCGGCTTGGCGGGATCGCCATCCTCATAGCCCATCGAGAGATCGTAGAGACCGCGCAGGAATGGTGATTGCAGCGAGCGGAGCGAGGCACCGTTGAGCCGCATCCATTCGCGGCACTCGTAATCGTCGATCGCATCGAGCCCGCGCGGATCGAACATGATCCCGTAGCGCAGGAAGCCGGTCAGCGTCGCCAGCGTCAGATCGGCGATCTCCCACAGGAAGCGCAGGCGATGATCGGCGAGGAAGCGGTCCTCGATCCACTGGCGCAGCGGCACGACCAGGGCGTCCACCGCGCTCATGAGCAGGCCCGCCGTTGCCGGGCTGACCGACCGCACCAGCGTAGCGAACACCCCGAGCACTTCGGCCATCATGGCGGCGGAGGCGAACAGCCCCATGCGCGCCAGCTCGGCGATCCGCGCGGCCAGCTCCGCCGGGTTTGCCGGACCCGCTGCCTGCGGCGCATCGAAGCGCGTGATGAGGCCCTGCCCATCGACCGTGGTATCGAGCACCAGCGCGCGCAGCAGATCGAAAGCGCCGGCCATGTAGTATTGCAGGCTGAACACTGCGTCCGGCGCAAGCGGATCGCCAGGATAGCCTGCGCGCGGCGGCATGTGCACCTGCCAGCGCTGGAACCCGCCCGTCTCGCTGGCGGAACAGAGCGCGACGTCGTTCTCCGCCGTCCATGCATCGCGGAAATCGCCATAGAGATGGCCAAGGCCCTTTGCCTCCAGCTCTGCATGGCAAGCGCGCATCATGCGGAAGGCGTTGTCATAGAAGCCGAGCCAGATGTGGAGGCCATGCTCCTCGATCCGCCCGTTCTCACCCCGGCCCGAGGCGCCCTTGCCGCCAAGCCGCCAGCCTTCCTGATAGACCGTGACGTGATAGCGGCCACCATGCTCCGGCCCGGTCAGTTCCCAGGCCGTTGCCATCGATGCGCAGCCGCCGCCGATGATGGCAACCTTGATGCGCGAATCGGGCGTGGTCGCGGCGGTCAGAGTTGCCTCCGCATCGACTGCGTGCAGACCGCCTTGTGCCGTTTCATTCCCGCCCTCCAAGGCTAAGTATCCATGCTTAGCCGGAAATGTCCACCGGCCTCGCACGGCGCCGGCGCACTCCGGACCCGAAACATGCAAGCGGGCCGGGAGCGCTATGCTCCCGGCCCGTGCTGACTGGTGCGGTGTGCGCGGGATCAGCGCTGCGCGAGCATCTGGTCCCCGCGCGACTTCGCGGCGGCAAGCGCAGCGGTGCGGGCCTTGGCGCGGCAGGCGTTGATCGCGAGGCGCTCCTGGGGGGTAATCGTGCCGGTGGACGTGCCGCAGACGCGGTTCACGGCGCCAGCGATGCGGGCCTTCAGCGTCGACTGCCCCTCTTCGCTCGCAAGGTTGAGGTCTGCGGTGGTGACGACCGCGACCTGGACGGTTGTCTCGTCCGCAGCCGGAGCTGCGCTGGCGAAGGCGGGGGCGGCCATCGCGCCGAAGGTGAAGGTGGCGGCGATCGTGGCGGCGAGGAAGGTCTTGGTGTTCATGGTGGCTCTCCCGTGAAGTTTCGGCGGTTCGTGCTGCCGATGAAGTGGTTCTAGGAGGCCAGCGTCAGGGCCAGCGCAAAGCGAGCGTGAGTCGACCGTCAAAAGTGTAGCAGCCGTGAAAATGTTCTCGGGCCCGCGCGGGTTGCCCGGGAAGATTCTGCCGCGCCTGACGCGAGAGGCACAAGCGAAAGGGCCGGGAGCGTGGTGCTCCCGGCCCTTTGCTGACCGTTGTGGCGATGTGGTGGGGGGATCAGAGTTGTGCGAGCACCGAGGCAAGTGCGAAAGCGGCCGTGAAGAATGTCTTGTGGGTCATTTTTTGCTCTCCTGTCGGTTTCGGCGCCGCGCTCCCCCGTGGATCGCGGAGTCTAGTCCCCGTCGGCGCCGATGAGCCTGTGCTAGGGAGCGTGCGTCAAATGAGGCGCGGGTCCAGCGTCAAACGAGCGTTAAAAACTGCACTGAAGCGCAGAAATCCGGCGCGAAAGATCGGGGCGCTGCGACGAGGCCCATCGATCGACCGCAAACCGAAACGGCCCGACCCCTTTCGAGGCCGGGCCGTCCCGGTTTTCACATTGAACAGAGCCGATCAGCCGCCGGGGCTGTCGTTCGTGTTCGTGCCGATCAGCGCACCGAGACCGCCACCAATCGCAGCACCACCGAAGATGAAGCCAAGATTGGGGCTATAGCCAGCCGGGGGAGGCGGCGGAGGCGGAGGCGGTGGGGGCGGAGGCGGCGGGGGAGGCGGCGGAGGCGGAGGCGGCGGGGGTGGCGGCGGCGGGGGAGGCGGCGGCGGGGGTGCCGGCGTCGTCGTCGTCGTCGTCACGGTCGTCGTCTTCGGCATATACTTTGCCGAACGCTTCCGCTTGTGCTTGCCCTTGCGAGCAAGGCTCTTCTTCTTGAAGGACTTCTTATGCTTTGCCGGTGCACCTGCATCGGCGTAAACCATCACAGGTGCGGCAATCAGCGATGCGGCGGCAAGTGCGCACATCGCCCGGGCTATAAAGCCAGCGGGGGGGTTAGCCATCTTTCTACTCCACACAAAAGCGGCGCCTCGCAAGCGGCGAAGGTAAACTGCGATTTTTTTATTGGACCCCGATCCACGTATGGACCCTCAGGGAAAGTAACTATCATAGGTAATTTGCGTTCGCAAAGAGCGATTGCGTCATCGGCTCGCATTTGCAGTAAGTATTTAATTTATAAAATAAAAATACATTCAATCTGGCGCAAAATCTGCTTCATCGCTGTTACCATGCGATTTTGTCTGATTGATATGAGGATGCAGATAACACTTGTCCGGCACCCCGTGATGGGAAATAAAATGGCAATATTACAATGAATTAACCATCAATGTGCGGCGCTTAGATCGACATCGCTGCGCGGACGCGGTGCCAACCAGACCAATATCGCTGCGAGTGCGAACAAGGCGGTGCATCCCCAGAAGACCGCGTTTGTCGCCAGGGTTACGCTTTCGGTCTGGACGATTCGCTCGAGCACCATTCGTCCCTGCTCGGCGGTAAATCCCGTTCCTTGCGGCAGCGGATGAACAAGGCCGGCAAGGTCCTCATGCGCCATCTTTGCCTCACGCTCCCACATTGTCGTCGCAAGCGAAGTGGCAAAGGCCCCTGCCAGGGTGCGCATGAAGTTCTGCAGGCCTGCCGCCGAGGCGGTCTGATCCGGGCGCACCGATCCCAGCGCCAGCGACGTCGTGCCGATGAAGAAGAACGGCATGCCCAGCCCCTGCAGGAACTGCGGCAGCGCGATGGTGAAGAAGTCCATCTGGCTTACCCAGCCGGTGCGCAGCAGCGAGATTGCGCCAAGCCAGCAGACGCCGAACGAGACCAGCATGCGCACGTCGTACCGGGCCATCATGCCGGCGGCCACGGGCGACATCAACACCGCGAGCACGCCGACGAACGCCGTGGCATAGCCGGCATAAGTCGCGGTGTAGCCAAGGTTGGTCTGGAGGAAGAGCGGGATGACCACGATGGCGGAGAAGAACCCGGCATAGGCAATGCTCTGGGCGGCAACGGCCGCGCTGTAGCCACGCTGGCGGAACACCGAGAGATCGACCACCGGATTGGCTTCGGTCAGCTCCCAGATCAGGAACGCCGCGAAGCCGATCACCGCGATGACCGCGAGCGTGCAGATGAACGGGCTGGCGAACCAGTCGGCATTGCGGCCCTCGTCCAGCATGATCTGCAGCGCGCCGACCCAGATCACCAGCAGCACCAGTCCGATATAGTCGATCGGCCGCTGCACCGTCGGCGTCTCGAAGCGCTGGACATAGCGCACCGCGAAGACCGCGCAGAATGCCACCACCGGCAGGTTGATGAAGAAGATCCAGTGCCAGCTCCAGCTGTCCGAGATCGTGCCGCCGAAGATCGGGCCGAGGATGGGCGCGACGACCACCGTCATGCTCCACAGGCCCAGCGCCATGCCCACCTTTTCGGGCGGGAAGATGCGCACCATCAGCGTCTGTGACATCGGCATGATCGGCCCGCCGCTGAGGCCCTGGAGGATGCGGAACACGATCAGCGCTTCAAGGCTGCGCGAAATCCCGCAGAGCAGCGAGAACAGCGCAAAGCCAATGATCGCGGTCAGGAACACGCGCACCGCGCCGAAGCGCGCCGCGAGCCATCCCGAGAGCGGCACGCAGATCGCCTCTGCCACCGAATAGGACGTGATCACCCAGGTGCCCTGCGAAGGCGAGACGGCAAGGCTGCCGGCGATATGCGGCACCGAGACGTTGGCGATGGTGATGTCGAGCACCACCACGAAGTTGGCCAGTGCGAGGCTGAGCCCGGCCAGCACGAGTTGCCAGCCTTTCAGTCCCTCCGGCCTTGCGTCCAGCGCAGCGCCGCCGCTCATCTCACTTGGCTCCGGTGTCGATCGTCGCGGTCATCGAAAGGCCGACCCGCAGCGGATGCGCCTGCAGTTCCTTCGGATCGAGCGTCACGCGCACGGGCAGCCGCTGCACCACCTTGATCCAGTTGCCGGTGGCGTTCTGCGCCGGGATCAGCGCCTGCGCCGATCCGGTGCTGCCCGAGAAGCCAGCGACGCGGCCGTGATAGACCACGCCCGAGCCATAGAGGTCCGAGGTGAGTTCGACCGACTGGCCCGGCGCGACACCGCGCAGCTGGCCTTCCTTGAAGTTGGCATCGACATGCGCCTCGCCCAGCGGAACCACCGTCATCAGGACCGTGCCGCCGGCAACGCGCTGGCCCACTTGCACGGCGCGTTGGGTGACGATGCCATCGACCGGCGCACGGATCACGGTGCGCGCAAGATCGAGCTTCGCGCGCTCGAGCCGCGCCTTGGCGGCCAGCACATCGGGGTTCCCAGCCGGCGCCGTACCGCCGACTAGCGCGGCATTGGCGTTCGATTGCCCCTGCGCCGATCCGCGCGAGGCACGCGCCTGTGCAAGGTCCGCTTCGGCAACGGTCAGCTGGCCCTGCGCCGCCGCGAAGGCATTGCGTGCGCTCGAAAGTTCCTCGCCCGAAACCGCACCGCCCGAAACCAGCGCCTCTCGCCGCGCGAGATCGATCCGGGCGCGGGCAAGGTTGGCCGAGGCGACACCGACAAGCGCCTGCTTGCGGCGGATATCCGCATCGGTTGCCTGAACCTGCGCGGCCAGCGCTGTCCCGGTCTCGACCGTCTGGTTCACGCGCCGCAGCGCCTGCGCCACGGCGGCTTCCGCTTCGGCCACGGCTATGCGTGCATCGGCCGGATCGAGCTCGATCAGCACGTCGCCCTTCTTCACCTGCATCGTATCGACCGCGGCGACGCGGATCACCGTCCCTGGCGCCAGCGCCGTGACCGGCGCGATCTCGGCCGCGACGTAGGCGTTGTCGGTCTCGACATATCGGCCCGCGAACAGCCACTCGTATCCGCCATAGACAATCGTTGCCGCGAGAACGACGCTGCCCAGAATGGCAAAGCCGCGCTTGCGCTTGCCAGCGGGATCGCTGGTGGGGGCGGCGGGAGGGGGAGGCGCCATGGTTTCGGTCTCTTCGAGCATGATCTTGGGATCGCGGTCGGCCATCGGGTGCTCTTTCTTCAGGCTTTCGGGCCGTATCCGCCGCCAAGGGCGCGGATCAGCTCTACATTGAGGGTCAGCGCACGCGCATCGAGCGCGGCGACAAGCTGGCGGTTGCGAAGCAGCGCGTCCTGCGCCGTCAGCACCGAGAGATAGGGCGAAAGGCCGCCCTCATACCGCCGCCGCGCGATGCTGTAGGCTTCCTCCGAAGCGGCGAGCGCGGCATGTGCCTCCGCCTGCCGCACCCCGAGCGCGCGCTGCGAGGCCGCCACATCGGCCACTTCATTGAGCGCGCGCACCAAGGTCTGGTCGTATTGCGCCACGGCTTCGTCATAGTCGGCCCGCGCGGCGCGGTAGTTGCCCTGAATCCGCCCGCCCGAGAAGATCGGCAGGCTGATTGCAGCGCCGGCTTGCGCGATGTCCGATCCCTGGGCGGTCAGATTGCCGAGGCCCAGCGACTGCAGGCCGATGAAGCCCATGAGATTGACGTTGGGATAGAAGCCAGCGCGCGCGACGGTGATGCGCGCCCCGGCAGCTTCGGCGCGGCGGCGCGCGGCTGCGATGTCGGCGCGGCGGCCGACAAGATCGAGCGCGAGGTTGGCGGGCAGGCCGGGGGTGGTCAGCCTGCGGGGCGAGGGCAGGGCAATCGCCGCGCCGCGCTCCGGCCCGGCCCCGAGCAGGGCGGCGATGCGATTGCGGGTGAGCGCAATGGCCTCGTCCGTCGCGGCGAGCTCGCCCCGCGCCAGTGGCACTGCGGCATCGGCCTGACGCTGCTCGCCGCGCGTGTCGAGCCCGCTCGTCACCCGGCGAGCGACGAGCGCGGCCACTTCCTCGCGCTGCTGCACGGCAGCCACCTGCACTTCGCGTTCGGCAGCAAGGCGGGCGAGATCGGCGTAGGCAGCGGCGACCGAGGTGGCCAGCGCCAGCCGGGCCGCGCGTGCCTCGAGCCCGGCGGCTTCACGCTCCGATGTTGCGGCGCGCAGGGCTGCTCGGTTCTTGCCGAAGAAATCGAGCTCGTAATTGAGATCGAGGCTGACGCGTCCAGTTTCGTTCAGCCCCTTGGGCACGAATTGCGCGGGGAAGCCATTGTTGTAGCTCTGCTTGACTTCGGTCACCTGGCCATCGGCGCTGAGCGAGGGAAGCAGCGCGGCGCCAGCGCTTTGCGCATAGGCCGCTGCCTTGCGGGCACGCGCATCGGCGGCCGCCAGCGTCGGCGAACCTGCCAGCGCTTCCTCGATCAGTGCGGCAAGCTGTGGATCGCCATAGTCCTTCCACCAGCCATCGCCGGGCCACTCGCCCGTGGCTGCATCGGCAGGAGCCGCGACCGCGCCCAGCGTGGACGAATCGCGCAGGGCCGGGCGCGGGCCGAGATCAGGCACGGTGGCGCACCCGGCCAGCGCGCCGCAGCTGCCCAGCAGCAGGACAGTGCGCAGCGCCTTGCGGACGTGCTTTGGCGGAATACCCAAATGCATTGATGACACCATAATGACAGTACGGTTCGGTCACTAACGAGATGAAGGCTTGCGTCCGCCGAGTCAAGTGAATAAGTGTACGGAATGGTCACTAGCGAGACATTGGCCAAGGGGAGGCTGGGGCGACAAAGCCCTGACGAACGGAGAGAAAACATCCTCGCCGTGGCGGCGGAGGCGTTTGCCCTTGAGGGCTATGGCATCACCTCGATGTCCACGATCGCCGCGCGGCTGGGGGGATCGAAGGCCACGCTCTACAAATACTTCACCTCGAAGGAGGAACTGTTCCAGGCGGTGATGCAGCGCAAGTGCGAGGCGGTGATCGGGCCGCTCGAGGAACTGGCCGACACATCGCGCGATCCGGCTTCGCTGCTCTACGCGTTCGGCAAGATTTTCCTTACCCGGCTGTGTCAGCCCGATGCGCTGGTCATTCATCGCACCGTGCACGGAGAAGGGCAGCGTTTTCCCGAAGTGGCGCGAACCTTCTTCGCTTATGGCCCTGAGGCGGCCTATTCTGTGCTGACGCCAGCATTTGCGCGGTTTCACGCCGAGGGGCTGATCGATTGCCCTGATCCGCGCCTCGCAGCCGAGCAGTTCCTCGCCATGGTGCGCGGCGATCTCCATCTGCGCGTCTCCAGCGGCTTGATCCCTCCGCCCGATGATGCCGAGATCGAGCGGCAGGTAGCCCATGCCGTCGGCATTTTCGTGCGCGGCATTTCGCGGCGTGACCGGGCCGATTGAAATCTCGCGCAGCCCTCCGCTCGCCCCTTGACCATATCCCCTCCGCGCGGGCAAACCCCATCCCGCACCGACCCCGAACCGGGGCGGTCACAAGGCTGACTACAAAAGGAGAGGCCATGTTTTCGCACGTCATGCTCGGCAGCAATGATATCGAGCGCTCGAAGAAGTTCTATGACGCCACGTTCGCGGCGTTCGGCGGAAAGCCCGGGATGGTCGATCCCAAGGGGCGGCTCATCTACGCGCACAATGGCAGCATGTTCCTGCTCACACCGCCAATCAATGGTGAGCCCGCCACTTGCGCCAACGGCGGCACGGTCGGCTTCGCGATGACGCCCGAACAGGCCGATGCCTGGCACGCGGCCGGCTGCGCCAATGGCGGAACCGCCTGCGAAGATCCGCCGGGGCCGCGCGAAGGCTCGCCGTTCTACCTCGCGTATCTGCGCGATCCGGACGGCAACAAGCTGTGCGCGCTGCACGTGATCGGCAGCTGAGACAGGATATCCATGGTGCCTGATTCCACGTTTGAGACCGTTTCGACCAGCAAAGCCCATGGCGGCACGCTCGGCGTCTATCGGCACCAATCCACCGCGACGGGGACGGGAATGACCTTTTCGGTCTTCCTGCCCCCCCAAGCGGCAAAGGCGCAGGTGGAAGCGGGAGCCAAGCTCCCGGTGCTGTTCTACCTTTCGGGGCTGACCTGCACCCACGCCAACGTGACGGACAAGGGCGAGTACCGCCGTGCCTGCGCCGAACATGGCATCATCTTCGTGGCCCCCGATACCAGCCCGCGCGGCGAGGGTGTGGCGGATGACGCCGAAGGCGCCTACGATTTCGGCCTCGGCGCAGGCTTCTACGTCAATGCCACCGAGGAACCCTTCGCGGCGCACTACCGCATGTGGGATTACATCGCGCATGAACTGCCTGCGCTTATCGAGGAACATTTCCCGATCGATCCGGCGCGCATGGGCATCACCGGCCATTCGATGGGCGGCCACGGTGCGCTGACCATCGGCCTGACCTTCCCGGACAAGTTCAAATCGCTATCCGCCTTCGCGCCGATCGTCGCGCCCGGGCAAGTGCCGTGGGGCCACAAGGCGCTCGGCGGCTATCTGGGGCAGGACCGCGCCGCGTGGCGCGCGCACGATGCGACCGCGCTGGTGGAAGAGGGCAAGCGCCCGGCGGGCGCCATCCTGATCGATCAGGGCGCGGCGGACGGCTTCCTCGCCGAACAACTGCGCCCCGAGCTGTTCGAGGCCGCGTGCAAGGCAGCGGACGTGGACCTGACGCTGCGTCTGCAGGACGGCTACGACCACAGCTACAACTTCATCTCCAGCTTCATGGACGATCACATCCGCTGGCACGCCGAGCGTTTGTAGTCTCCCAGCCTTCGTCATTGCGAGCGTAGCGAAGCAATCCAGAGCGTCACGCTAACCGCTCTGGATTGCTTCGCTACGCTCGCGGGTGATGCGGCTCATGGTTGGTTGAAAGCTGAGCCCCACCCAATTCTTCGTCATTCCCGCGAAGGCGGGAATCCAGTGCGGCTGGCGCTGGGTGTGGGGCTCTGGATTCCCGCCTTCGCGGGAATGACGAGATAGGGGCTCTGCCGAGGGGGCGTTTACTTCCGCACGTCCTTCGCCACGGCATCAAGCAGCCCGTTGACGAACTTGGTCTCGCGCGCGTCGAAGAAGGCGTGGGCTACGTCGAGGTATTCGCCGATCACGGTGCCTACGTTGATATCCGCGCGGGCCATCAGCTCGTAGGCACCTGCGCGCAGGATCTGGAGCATGGTGCGATCGAGCCGGGAGATCGACCAGCCGTCCGCCAGCCGGCGTGTCAGCACGTCGTCGATCTCGTCACGCCGCGCTGCAACGCCGCGCACCACATCGTCGAAGAAGGCAACATCGGCTTCGAGGTACTGGTCGTCCTCGATCTCCGCGCCGAGGCGGTGCATGTGGAACTCGTCCAGCAGCAGGTGCAGCTGGGGCTTTTCCATCTCGAGCTGGTAGAGCGCCTGCACGGCGGCGAGCCGCGCGGCAGATCGATTGGGGGCCTTCGAGCGGGTCATATTCCAAGCCTCAATTCGATCGAGCGGGCATGCGCGGCAAGCCCTTCCGCCTCGGCCAGCGCCACCGCTGCCGGGCCTACCGCACCAAGCGAGCCTTCGCTCACGGAGAGGAAGCTGGTGCGCTTCATGAAATCGAGCACGGACAGGCCCGAAGCAAACCGCGCGCGCCGCCCGGTGGGCAGCACGTGGTTGGGCCCGGCCACGTAATCGCCGATGGCCTCGGGCGTGTAGCGGCCGAGGAAGACGGAACCCGCGTGGCGGATGCCCGCAAACAGCGCTTCGGGATCATCTGTCGCGATTTCCACGTGCTCGGCCGCCAGCGCATTGGCGAGGGCGGGCGCTTCTGCCAGCGACTCGACGACGATGATCACCCCGTGCGCATCCCAGCTGGCGCGGGCGACGGCGGCTGTGGGCAGCAGCGCGATCTCGGCCTCGACTGCGGCGGCCACTGCATCGGCAAAGGCGGTATCGTCGGTGATCAAGATCGACTGCGCGGCGGGATCGTGCTCGGCCTGGCTGAGCAGGTCGGCGGCGATCCACTGCGGATTGTTGGCGCCATCGGCGATGACGAGAATTTCCGAGGGGCCCGCCACCATGTCGATGCCGACCACGCCGTAGAGCTGGCGCTTGGCTTCGGCTACCCAGGCATTGCCCGGCCCGGTGATCACATCGACGGGCGCGATGCGATCCGTGCCGTAGGCCAGCGCGGCGATGGCCTGGGCACCGCCGACGCGCCAGACTTCATCTACGCCGGCAAGGTGCGCGGCGGCGAGGACCAGCGGATTGATCGTGCCCTTGGGGGTCGGCGTGGTGACCACGAGCCGGCCTACGCCCGCAACTTTGGCGGGAATGGCGTTCATCAGCAGCGAGGACGGGTAGGCCGCGCGTCCGCCGGGAACATAGAGCCCCGCACCATCGACCGGGCCCCACTTCGCGCCGAGGCGGACGCCGGCAGCATCGACATAGTCGCGGGGCTCGGGAAGCTGTGCGGCATGATAGGCGCGGATGCGCTCCGCCGCGAGTTCGAGCGCGGCGCGCAAAGGCGGATCGAGCGCGTCGAAAGCCTCGCGGCAGGTCTCCGCCGGGATGCGCCAATCTTCGCCCAGATCGTGGCCATCGAAGCGCGCGGTATAGTCCGCCAGCGCGGTATCACCGCGCGCGCGAACGTCGGCAAGAATGGCGCTCACATCGCGCGCCACATCGGCATCGCTCTCGCGCCGATCGCTGACGACGGCGGCGAAAGCGGCGGCAAAGCCCGCGTCACGGGTGTGGAGACGCTGCATCAGGCGGCCTTCCGGCGCGCTACGAGTTCGCGGAACGTATCGATCAGCGCGCCCATGCGTGCGGGATCGGTCTTGAGCGCGGCGCGGTTGATGATGAGGCGCGCCGAGACGGGCATGATGCGGCTGGTCTCGACAAGGCCGTTGTCCTTGAGCGTGCGGCCCGAGGAGACGAGATCGACGATCCGGCTGGCGAGGCCCAGCGAAGGCGCCAGTTCCATCGCGCCGTTGAGCTTCACGACTTCGGCGGCGACGCCGAGCTTCTCGAAATGGCGGCGCGTGAGGCTGGGATACTTGGTCGCGACGCGGGCATGGCTTTCGCGTGCAGTCGCACCGCTTTCGACCGCCGCTGCCGGTTCGGCCACCGAAAGGCGGCAGTGCCCGATATCGAGATCGACCGGCGCGTAGAGATCGGCGTAGTCGAACTCGTCGATCACATCCGAACCGACGATCCCCGCCTGCGCTGCGCCGTGGGCGACGAAAGTTGCCACATCGAAGGCGCGGACGCGGATGATCGTCATGTCCGCCCGGCTGGTGGCAAAGCTCAGCTTGCGCGAGGCCTTGTCGAAGAAGTCCGCCTCGGGCACGACACCGGCGTCCGCCAGCAGCGGCAGCGCCTCGTCGAGGATGCGGCCCTTGGGCAGGGCGAAAACGATAGGGGTCGGCGCGGTCATGACGCGCCCGCCCCTATGGCAAAGGGCCGGAAAGGGCAACCGTATGGAACGGGTCATGGATACGCACGACGTCGCGGCGGCGATTGCCTGGCAAGCGGATCACGCGGCAAACAACGGCGCGCCCTGCACTGCGCGGGTGGTGCGGGCGCAGCTGGCGCTCCTTTCGGGCGAGACCGAAACGGGACGGCGGCTGGCAAGCTGGCCGGGCATTCCGCTCGAAGATGCGCTGCCGCTGCGGCTGGCGGGGGGCTTCCATCATCTTGTCCTCTCTGGCGCGGATCTGCGGCTTGCCGCGGTCTATCGCGGGGAGGTGACCGATCAGGACGCAGTGGATGCGCTGATCGTGGACCTTGCCCGCCAGCACGATGCGGCGCTGCTGCCATGGCTCGATGGGCCGCCGCAGACCAACGAGGCTGGGCGTTCGGCCTCGATCATGGCAGCGCTGCTGTGGCTTTCACCGCGCATGGGCCCCCTCTTCGAGCTGAACGAGCTGGGGGCCAGCGCGGGCGTCAACACAATGATGGACCGCTATCACTACGAACTCGGCGGCACCGAAGTCGGCCCGGCGGATTCGCCGATGCAGATCAAGCCCGAATGGCGTGGGCCTGCGCCTGTGCCCGCGCCGGTGGAGATAACGTCCATTCAAGGCTGCGACCGCGCGCCGGTAAACCTCGCCGATCCCGCCGAAGCGCTGCGCCTCAAGAGCTATGTCTGGGCCGAGGTGACCGAGCGCATGGCCCGCATCGACGCGGCGATCCGGCTGGCGGGGGAGCAGCCGCCGACCCTTACGCAGATGGATGCGGGGGACTGGGTGGACCAGCGCCTTGCCGCGCCACTGGCGGAAGGCACCACCCGCGTGTTCTACCATTCGATCGTCTGGCAATATCTGCCGCCCGAAACCCGCGCGCGGATCACGGCGGCGATCACCGGCGCGGGTGAGGCAGGCCAGCGTATCGCGTGGATCATGCTGGAAACCAATCGCGAGACCTTCCGGCATGAGCTGACCGTGCGGTATTGGCCCGGCGGCGGCGAGCCGGTGCTGCTGGGCGAGGCGCATGCCCACGGTGCGTGGGTGGCGTGGCACGGAGCAGCGTGATTGGCCGCAGGGACCAATTGCGCCTGCCGCCGCGCGTGCTAGCCTCTTGCCAACTTCGCGGAGAAAGCCCCCCATGCGCCCGATGAAACTGCTCCTCGCCGCCCTCGCGCTCGCCGCCGTGCCGGCTGCCGCCCTGCCAACTGCCGCTTTTGCCGATTCCCCGCCCGTGGGCTGGCGCGAGCAGGTGCGCGCGTTCAACATCGAGCACTGCAAGCACCCGGCCTGGGGCACCTCGCATTCGGACCGCGACTATGCGCTCGCCAAGGCCATGGCAGCCACGGACAATGTTGCGCTGGACGACGACGTGCTCTTCGCGGCCGCCTATCTCCACGATGTGGCGGCGTTCAAACCCTACGAGAAGCCTGATCTTGATCATTCGGACGTCGCCGCCGATATCGTCGGCAGCATCCTCGCGCCCACAGGCTTCCCGATGGCCAAGTTGCCACGCGTGCAGGCCGCGATCCGCGAACACATGTACTATCGCACGCCGACCGTGCCCGAATCGCTCTATCTCCACGATGCCGATGCGCTCGATTGGCTCGGCGCGATCGGCGCGGCGCGGATCATGGCGCTGGCGGACCCCAACGGCGGCCAGCCCGATGGCCCGGCGGTGCTGCCGATGCTCAAGGAAAACCTGCGCGATGTGCCCGCGCGCGTGCTGTCGCCCGCAGGCAAGGCGCTGATGCCGGCGAAGCGCGATTCGCTGGCCAAGTGGATGCAGACGCTGGCGGTGGAGACGGACGGGTACAAGACGCTTTGACCATGCCCCGGATCCATTACCGCCCCTACACCAAGTCCGACGAGGACGCCGTCATCGCGCATATCCTTGCCATCCAGCAGGGCGAATTCGCCGTGCCCGTCACCGCCGAGGAGCAGCCCGATCTGCGCGCGGTGGCGGATGTCTATCAGTCCGGCACCGGGGGCTTCTGGGTCGCCGAAATGGAGGGCCGCATTGTCGGCACCATCGGCCTGATCGGCTTTGCCACCAGCGAAGGCGCGCTGCGCAAGATGTTTGTCGCGGCCGAGGCGCGGGGGCGCGATCTGGGGGTGGCAGCGGGGTTGTTGGCCATACTCGTCAACCATGCCCGCGACGCCGGGATCAAGGGGATCACCCTCGGCACGATCGAGCGCCTGCATGCCGCGCGCCGTTTCTACGAGAAGAACGGCTTTGTGCCGATCGATCCCGCTGCATTGCCCGAAGGCTTTCCGCGCATGGCGGTGGACACGCATTTCTACCGGCTGGAGCTTTAGCCAAGACCGTTCGTGTCTCGACTTCGCTCGACACGAACGGAACCGGGGTGATTGGCGTTGACCAATTACCCCAGAAACGCATCCAACGCGGCGTTGACCTTCCCGGGCGCTTCCCACGGCACGAAGTGGCCGCAATCTGGCACTTGCAACACGGTCAGATTCGGGATCATTGCGTCCAGCCCATCAAGGTTCGAGGGCGGCAGGGCCATGTCGTCCATCGCCCAGATCACCAGCGTCGGAATGCCGAGCGGCGGCAGCGGCGGCGGGGCATAGCCTTCGGGCAGCGCGAAGGGGGCGTCCATCGTCGGCACATCCATCGGGCTTGCGCGGTACCAGTTGAGCATGGCGATCGCGCTGTCCGGGTTCGACCAGTCCTTCAGCAGCGCCGCGCGCTCTTCCTCTTCCATCACCGGGGCGCGGTCGCCCCAATCGAGTGCTTGCGTGAGCAGCGCGCCGAGGCCGTGTTCGCGCACGAGCGGATCGTGCGCGGTATCGCGGAAGGCGCGCATATACTGGCTCGCGCCGCGCTGGACGGGATCGAGCCAGAGCAACTTCTGGAAGATGGCCGGATGCGGCGCATTGGCGACCACCGCGCGCGTCACCCGCGTGCCCTGACCCATCAGCGCGACACCCCAAGCAATCGCGCCGCCCCAATCGTGGCCCAGCACGGTGAATTGCCCCACGCCCAGCGCATCGGCGAGGAGGAAGATATCGCCGATCAGCTTGTCGGGCGTGTAGTTCTCCGCGCCATCGGGCTTCGACGAGCCGCGATAGCCGCGCTGGTCGGGCGCGATGCAACGGAAACGGCCAGAAAGGTGCGCGATCTGGTGCCGCCAGGTGCGATGCGATTCGGGAAAGCCGTGGAGGAACATCAGCGCGGGCGCATCGCGCGGGCCGACATCCACCACATCGAGCTCGATTCCGTTGGCGAGCTTTACGCGCGTCAGTTCACTCGACACTGGCCTGCTCCATCTTCTTCGCATAGCCATTTGCCACCATAGCGGCCATCTTGTCGAAGATGGCTTCAGGCGTGCGGCAGGCTTCGCCGATTTCCTGTTCGAACCCGCGCGCGACGATGATCTCGCGCTCTCCGGCGGCCATGGCGGCAAGGATCGCGGCGGCGGCATCAGCCGGATCGAGGCCCTTGTCGATCGCCTTGTCGCTCACGCCCCGGCGGCTGCCATCGGCGTTCAAGGCATTGCGCGAGACATTGGTGCGGACCGAGCCCGGCGCAATGACGTGGACCTGCAGCCCCTCGCCGGTCACTTCGGTGCGCAGCGCATCGGCATAGCCGATCAGGCCGAACTTGGCCGCGCTATAGGCCGTGCGCATCGGCGCGCCGACTTTGCCCGCCACGCTCGAGACCATTGCGATGCGGCCTTTGCCGCGCGCCACCATGCGGCCCAGCACTGCCTGCGTCAGCGCGATGGGGGCGAGCAGATCGACCGCGATGATCCGTTCATAGACAGCATAGTCGGTATCGATGGCGAGGCTGCGCTGCGAAATCCCTGCGTTGTTGAAGAGGATGTCGATCCCGCCGCTGCGCTCTGCCGCCCAGGCCCATGCCTGCTCCGCTGCCGCAAGGCCGGCCGGGTGGTCGGTCGCTTCGAACGGCAGCACAAGGGCGGTGGCGTTGCTCTTGGCGCAGTCCGCCGCGACTTCCGCCAATGCCTCCTCGTTGCGGCCCGACAGGATCACATGCGCGCCTTCCGCCGCCAGCGCGCGCGCCATTGCCGCGCCGATCCCCGATGATGCCCCGGTGATCCACGCCACCTCTCCGGCAAATGCCATGCTGTCTCTCCCTCTTGTGTTCTGATCTAAAGATTAGCGCGGGTGTTGGGCACTTTGGGCAGGGGGATGAACTCGTCCTCGTCCCCCGGCACTTTGGGAAAGCGCCCTTCATCCCAATCGTGCTTGGCCTGCGTGATCCGCTCGCGGCTCGAGCTCACGAAATTCCACCAGACATGGCGCTGCGTGGTAAATGCCTCTCCGCCGAGCAGCATCACCCGCCCGCCGCCTTCGGAGGAGAGCTTCAGCGTCGCGCCCGGCGCCAGCACGGCAAGGCTGTAGAGCGCGAGCGGCACGCCATCGACGCTGGCTTCGCCGCCCACCAGCATCACCGCGCGCTCGTCCGCCGCAGCATCGATGGGGATCGCGCCGCCGGGGGCGAAGAGAATCTCGGCATAGATCGTCTGGCTGTGCTGCGTGGTCGGCGCGGTCTTGCCCCAAAGCGTGCCCATGATCACCCGCGCGGTGGTGCAGCCGTCCTCGATCAGCGGCAGATCCGCCTGCTGCTCGAAGGCGGGGTCGATGTCCTCGCGCCCGTCGGGCAGCGCCAGCCAGGTCTGCATGCCATAGAGCGCCGGGCCGCCTTCTCGCTCCGATGCAGGGCTGCGCTCGGAATGAACGATGCCGCGCCCCGCCGTCATCAGGTTGACCTGCCCCGGGCGGATCGTGGCGTAGGTGCCGAGGCTGTCGCGGTGGTCGATCGCGCCGGCATACTTGCCCCCGAACAGCCAGGTGACGGTGGCAAGGTTGATATGTGGGTGCGGCCGCACATCCATTGCCGTGCCCGTGGGCAGCACGGCGGGGCCGAACTGGTCGACGAAGATGAACGGGCCGACCATCGTGCGCTCACGCGCGGGCAGCACGCGCCGCACTTGAAAAGCGCCCAGATCATGCGTCACCGGGGTCAGGGTTTGCATCACGGGCCCACCTGCGGTTTCACTCATGGCGATACCTCCGCCTGAAGCAGCTCAAGGATGTTCACCGGAAACACCGGTTCGTGCCATTGTGCCAGTTCGGCGGCAGCAAACCAGCGGAATTCCTTGATCAGTTCGCGTTCCAGCGCGGTGTGCCCGGCAGGATCAGGCGTGAAGCTGGCGGTGCGCACACGGAAGAAGCGCTCGTCGGAGGTCACGGGCTCGCCCTCCAGCGTGATGAAATCATCGGTGCGCTGTGCGATCTCGGGGCCGCAGCTTTCCACGCTGAGCCCGGTCTCCTCGAACAGTTCGCGCACCGCCGCAGCGTGGAAATCCTCGCCCGGGTCGCACTCGCCGCCCACCCCGCACCAGAACGCGCGCCGCGTCGGCGGGGCAAAGCGGATCAGCAGCAGGCGATCGTGCTCGTCCATCAGCAGGATCCGCGCGGCCCGGCGGACGCGGCGCGGCAAACTACTCACCGCCTCATCACTCACCGGGTGCACGGGCCTTGATCGCAAGCGCATGCACCCGCTGACCGGGAATGTCGCCCAGCGCGGCATTGACCATGCGCTGGCGCATCACGCGCGAAACGCCGGTGAACTGCGCGCTGGTGATCTCCACGGTGAAGTGCGATTCGCCCGATCCGTCATCGCCCATGTGGCCGCTGTGGCTGGCGCTGTCGTTGATCACGGCGAGGTGTTCGGGTGCGAGGGCTTCGGTGAGAAGCTGGGTGATTTCTTGGGCAAGGGGTCCGGTCATGGCTTCCATCTTGGCCGATCCATCTCCATGTGAAAAGCCGAATGAGACATGATCGCTTCCATGGCCGGGTGCAGGGCACCGGACGGCAATGCGCTGCCCCGGGTTGCAGCGAGCCGGGTGAGTTCCGCGCGCCCGGCGCTCGTGCGGCCGGAGCCGATGGTCCGGGCGACTACCGCTGGATGTGCCTGGAACACGTGCGGCAGTTCAACGCGGGCTACGATTTCTTCAAGGGCATGACGCCGGAGGAAATCATGGCGGCGCAGTCTCCGCTGGCCGGCTGGGCGACCGAGACGCGCGCCTTCCGCCCTACCGCCGGGATCGATCAGGCGCCCCGCTGGAACGATTTTGCCGATCCGCTCGATGCCATCGCCCAGCGCGCCAAGGCGCGCCGCGAGGATGCGCTGCACCGGCAGGAAGCGGCGCGGCGCGGCATCGGGCCGGACGAGCGCAAGGCCTACGAAACCATGGGCCTCGGCTTCGATGCGGATCGCAAGGCACTGCGGGCGCGCTATTCGCAGCTTGTCCGCCGCTTCCACCCCGATCGCAATGGCGGCGACCGGGCCTATGAGGGCCGCCTTCAGGCAGTGGTCGAAGCCTATAACCTGCTGCGCGCCATGCCTGCCTTCAACGCCTGAGGTTCCCCTGAAATCGGGGGGAAGGCTGGACAAGCTCCCCTTGCGGCGCAAAGCTGCGCAGCTGGGGCCATGCAGGGGGCAAGCGACATGAAGAGCGAAGATCGGCAGCTGGGAATGGACCGCGCCATCAGCCGGCGCGATTTCGTGAACGGAGTTGCCGCTGGGGCGCTGGCCGCCGGTATTCCCGGCACATCGTTCGCCGCCGCGCCCCGCGCCAAGGCCGTCATGACGCCGGAGATCGATCCCAATCCCTATCCCCCCGCGCGGCAGGGCATGCGCGGCTCGCACGCCGGGACGTTCGAGGCGGCGCACATGCTGCGCGATGGCACGCTCAAGCTGGCCGACGCCGAGGAAAGCAGCGAGGTCTATGACCTGATCGTGGTTGGCGGCGGCCTCTCTGGTTTGTCGGCTGCGCACTTCTTTCAGAAGCGTGTCGGCCCCGGCGCCAAGGTTCTGGTGCTCGACAACCACGACGATTTCGGCGGGCACGCCAAGCGCAACGAATTCACTGTGGGGGGCCGCCTGCTCGTCTGCAACGGCGGCACGCTCAACATCGAAAGTCCGAGCCGGTACGACAAGTGGTCGCGCGTGCTGCTCGATGACATCGGCGTCGATATCGCGCGCTACGAGCGGGACAATACGGCCAACGCGGGGCTCTACAAGTCGCTCGGCATGGGCCACGGCATGGTCTTCGATGCCGAGGCCTTCGGCGGCAGGGACGTGGTCCTCGCCTTGGGCGGCGGCTGGCGCGGCGGTGCGATCGAGCCCGAGAAGCTGGAGAAGGCGCCGCTCGGCCCCAAGGCGCGCGCCGATCTGGTGCGCCTGTTTGCCAAGCCACAGCCCGATTATCTGCCGGGCCTCGATCAGGCCGCCAAGAAGGACTGGCTCGCCCGCCATTCCTACAAGGAGTTCCTCACCGAGAAAGTCGGCGTCGATCCGCAGG
Organism: Novosphingobium sp.; assembly: GCF_027486195.1. Classification (GTDB taxonomy): domain Bacteria; phylum Pseudomonadota; class Alphaproteobacteria; order Sphingomonadales; family Sphingomonadaceae; genus Novosphingobium. Next base: position 2,261 of record NZ_JAIXPP010000084.1, on the reverse strand, counting down.
TCTACTGGCTGTTCCAGAACATCGGCATGGCGAGCTTCTGCGTCGGCGGCGATGCCGTGCCCGCGCTGTTTGCATGGGTGCAAGGCTACCCCGGCTTTTCCGGCATGGCGCTGGGCGAAGTGCCGGCGGACCTCTTCGCCGATCTCCCCGGCGGCCAGCACGGCCGCCAGCGCGAGGGCGAGAAGTCGATCCACTTCCCCGATGGCAACGCGACGCTAGCGCGGCTGCTAGTTTCCAAGCTGGTTCCCGAGGCGACGACGGCCCGCACGCAGGAGGACATGGGCACGGCCGTGATCGACTACAGTGCGCTCGACCGGCCCGGTACGCCCACCCGCATCCGCCTGTCCAGCGTCGTCCTCAATGTCGCGCATCGGGGCGATCCCGCTGCGGCGGGCGATGTGGCGGTGCATTATGCCAAGCAGGGCAAACTCGTCGAAGTGCGGGGCAAGGCCGTGATCATGGCCTGCTGGAACATGGCGATCCCCTACATGATGCCCGAACTGCCCGCCGCGCAGAAGGAGGCGCTGGCTTATGGGGTGAAAGGCCCGATGGTCTACACCAGCGTGGCGGTGACGAACTGGCGGCCCTTCGTGAAGCTGGGTGCCGCGAATTTCCATTGCCCGACGATGTTCCACCAGGAAGTCGGCCTTACCGAAGCGGTCAGCCTTGGCGACTTGAAGCACCCGCAATCGCCTGACGAGCCGGTGGTGCTCCACCTCGTCAAATACATGAACAAGCCCGGCCTTCCCCGGCGTGACCAACACCGCGTCGGCCGCGCCGAACTGCTGGCGATGAGCTTCGAGACTTTCGAACGCGAGACGCGGCGGCAATTGCAGCGCATGCTGGGGGCTGCGGGCTTCGATGCCGCGCGCGATATTGCCGGCATCACCGTAAACCGCTGGGGCCATGGCTATTCGTATACCTACAACTCGATCTACGATCCGGTGGATTGGGTTTACAGTGAAAGCCCGAACCGGCCCTGCGTGGTGGGCCGTCAGCCCTTCGGCCTTGTCAGCATCGCCAACAGCGATGCGGCGGCGAGCCCGCACACCGATGCCGCGATCCAGGAAGCCCACCGCGCGGTGCAGGAAGTGATCGAGCGGCGGACTTATCCCTTTGTCCCGCGCCGGACGGGGTGAGGGTAGAAGGATTTTTCGCGCAGAGATCGCAGGGATCGCATAGGCGCAAAGAGGGTGTGCCCGGCCGCAGGCCTTTCTTATCATCGCAGTGCAAAAGAGGAGAGCGGCCTTGCCGCAAAGCGCTGCACCTCCGCGCCTCTGCGATCTCTGCGCGAACCCTTTATTCCGAAACCGCCGCCAGATCCGGCTCCACCCATCCGCGCCGAGCCTCAACGCTGAACAGGCGCTCTTTCGAATAGTAGCACAGCGGCCACTGGCGGTCGCCGATCTCGCTTTCGAGCAGCGCGTTCACCGCGCCGACCAGCGATGTCCCTTCCGCCAGCGTATCCGCAAAGGCGCGCACGCCCTTGATGTAGAGCTGGGTCAGCGTCTCGTGATAGCCCGCGCTGTCGGTGTTCTCACCGCCGACCGCCACGTTGTAGGCGCGGATGGTTCCGGGCAGGTCCTGCTCGGGCGCAAAGTCTGGCCGCTCGCGGATCAGCCACAGGCACGCAGCCAGATGCGCCTCGTGCGTCCACTCCAGCTTGGGCAAAGTGCGCGCGAGCAGCCCTTCGCCCACATGGCGCACCGCCGCATCATCGGCAAAAAGTCGGATCGAATGCGCGGCCATGGGTAAACACCTTTTAGAACGAGAAGCGCGCCCTTACCCCGCCGTCGTCGTTGCGACAGCAACGACTGGCCGACACCGGCACAAAAAAAAGAGGCCTCGCACGGGGCGAGGCCTCACGCCAGATAGGATTGTCGTCTTCTTGCTTATGCCGCAATCGGTGCCGCGTTGCGCACGCTTTCGTCGACGTGGTCGGCGAATTGCGCGAAGTTGTCGATGAACTTGCGCACCAGCTCTGCCGCGGTGCGGTCATAGGCTTCGCCGTCGGCCCAGGCGCCGCGCGGATCGAGCAGGGCAGTGTCCACGCCTGGCACGGCCACCGGCACTTCGAAGCCGAAGTTGGGATCGATGCGGAAGTCGGCGCTGTTGAGGCTGCCGTCGAGCGCGGCGTTGAGCAGCGCGCGGGTCGCCTTGATCGGCATGCGCTTGATCCCCGGCATCGTGGCGAGGCCGCCCGACCAGCCGGTGTTGACCAGCCAGCACTTCACCCCGCCCTTGGCGATGCGCTCCTTGAG
>NZ_JAIXPP010000040.1 GCF_027486195.1 Novosphingobium sp. | reverse complement strand
TCGATCAGCAGCACGCGCATGGATCAGCCCCTTATTGCCATTCCCCGATGGCTCAGGCCCCTAACCGAGGGCCTTCACCGTCATTAACCATATGACCAATGAACATGAAAGGTTAATTTTTCGTAAGCGCCATGGCCGGTACCGTTCGCGTTACGGAAATCTGAACATGCCCGGTAGCTTGGTAAAATCTCATTTTCTGTCAATAGTTAAGTGCCCTGATAAGGGTCTTTTCCAGGGTCGGTGCGCGTAGCGTCGGGCGAAACCTTTTTTAAGAAGTGACGCCTTACCGGGCAGGAGCCGCGCCCGGCACACCGATTGCGACCGCCGCCTCGCGCAGCTTGCGGGTGGCGCCCAGATCGTTGCGGAAGGCCGCCAGGCCCCCTTCAAACGCCTTTGCAGCCTTGCCCGGTTCGCCCAGTTGCATGCGGCTGCGCATCAGCATGATCCAGCCATCGGCATTGCCCGGGTTCTTCGCGAGCTTTGCCTCCAGCCCATCGACCATGCCGCGGATCATCGCTTCCTGCTGGCCCTTTGGCAGCGTGGAAGCGGCCTTGATCTCGGCCGAGGATGGCCCCGGAATGGCGCCCGAAGCGACCGCCGCACCATTGGTTGCCATGCCGCCGGCGGGCGCGGCAAACTGGGCGGCGGCGAGGCGCTCCTCGTAGGGGATCTTGTAGCGGTCCCCCACGTTCTTGATCACCGCGCGGATATCTTCGGCATAGGGCGCGTCCGCAGGCGTATCCTTGAGCAGCCCGAACCAGGCGTCGATCGCCTTGCGGTGCTGCCCGCCCAGATCCATCGCCACGGCGCGGAAATAGCGCGCCCGGGCATCCTTGGGATCAAGCTTGAGCGCCTTTCTGAAGGCGGCCTGCGCATCAGCGGGGATCTTGCCCTCGGTCTTGCTGGCAAGGACCAGCGATTCACCGAGGAACGAATAGGTCTCTGCGTGCGTGGAATCGAGCTTGGTGGCTTCCTTGAGCGCGGTCGCCGCTTCGGCATAGCGCTGTGTCTGGAAGTAGGACCAGCCGAGCATGCGCCAGCCTTCGGCATCGTCGGGCTTGGCCTTGAGCCGCGCTTCCAGCCGGGTGATGACATCGTCGACCGAGGGGGCCTGGCTTTCGGTGGGGGCCGGCGGCAGGGCAATGATCTCGGCATCGCGCTGGCCGCGCCAGACCGCAACGCCGCCTGCCGTGAGCGCGACGACCGCCGCGAGCACGAGGACGACGCGGCCGCCAAGGCCCGATGAAGTGCTGGGAGGGGAAACGGAAGCGGGGGAAGCCGGGGACGTGCGGGCGGGTTCTGGGGTCGGCGTAGGTTCGGCCTCGGTCATCACATGCTCCCTTGTGCGCCGAAGTCGACGCTGCCCCTCATGCCGGGCATATCCTCTGCCACCCGCACCATGCAAGCGGTGCGGAAGCAGCCCGCCGCACGCAGGGGCGGAACGGATGGCGGCGGCGGCCGAGCCATAATGCGACTGGCAAAGCGCCGCGTATTGGCTAAACTCCCACGGCAAACGGATCGCAAGTCGGGAAAACAAGGCGCAAGGCCAGCCAAAAGGGGCCCGTGCCGAGCATGGCAGGGGGGCGTGCACCGGTGAGCGAAGGCTTCGGCGAGGTATTGCGGGTTGCGATCATCGGATCCGGCCCGGCCGGGATGAGCGCGGCGAGCCGGGCGGCGCAACTGGGGCTGCCGCACGTGCTGCTCGAAAAGAGCGACCACCTTTCAGATACGATCTTCAAATACCAGAAGGGCAAGCACGTGATGGCGACGCCGTCACAGCTCGTGCTGCGCTCCGATCAGGAATTCGATGCGGGCAAGCGCGAGGATATCCTTGGCCGCTGGAACAGGCGGACCGAGGAACTGGGCGTCAACGTCAAGTACAACGCCGAGGTCAGATCGATCCGCGGCACCGGCCCCGCCATCGAGGGCTCGGTCCAGCAGATCGTGACCCGCGCGCGCGATGGTTCAACCACGACGACCGAACTGCAGCGCCATGCCCCGCCTTACGCGATCACGCTGGCGAGCGGCGAAGTGGTCATGGCCGAAGCGGTCGTGCTGGCCATCGGCACGCAGGGCAACCCGAACCTGATGCGCTGCCCGGGCGGCGATCTGCCGCATGTCACCTACCAGCTCGACGACCCCTATGCCGTGCTCGACGAGCATATCGTGGTGATCGGCACGGGTGACGCGGGGATCGAGAACGCGCGCGGGCTTGCCGAGGATCCGGCGCAGGGCAACGTCGTCACGATCCTCAACCGCAGCCCCAAATCAGCCAACGTGCGCGAGAGCTTCGCCACCGCCAAGGAGCCCAACGCCAAGGCGCTGGTGGAGGACGACGCGGCGGGCAAGCTGACGATCCGCTACGAGACCGAGACCAGCGCAGTCGAACCGGGCTGGATCACGCTCAACACGCGCGACGGCGAGGAGCGCATCCGCTGCGACCGGATCATCGCGCGCATCGGCTCTGCCCCGCCCCGCGCCTTTGTCGAAGGCTGCGGCATCGCCTTCGCGAGCAATGACCGGCTCGCCTTTCCCACACTCTCACCGCAGTTCGAATCGACTGCGCCCGGCATTTTCGTGATCGGTGCGCTCGCGGGCTATCCGCTGATCAAGCACTGCATGAACCAGGGCTATGACGTCATCGAGTTCATCAACGGCAATACGGCTCTCAAGCCGGCGGACGAGCCGCTGCTAGAGGCCAGGTTTGCCAGTCTGCCAGGCAGGCGCAGCGTGGCCGACTGGCTCGAATTGCTGCGCACGAATATCGCCATCCTGAACGGCATGACGACGCTGCAGCTGCGCGAATTCATGCTCGATTCCGATGCCCGCTTCTATCAGGCGGGTGAGACGATCTTCGAAAGGAACGATCCCGGCTCGTCGCTGTTTGCCATTGCCGATGGCACTGTGCATGTCCGGATCGACGCCAACGATCCAAGCAAGGTCGTGCCCATTGCGAAGGGCTCGATCTTCGGCGAGGTCGGCCTGATTTCCGGGCGGCGACGCGGCGCGACTATCGTGGCGGCGAGCGACTGCATCTGCGTCGAGATCAGCCGCAACGCCGCGCTCAAGCTGCAGAGCCAGGTGCCGAGCGCCCGCCGCGCGATCGAGCGCATCGGGGTCGAGCGGCAATTGCTGCAGATGTTCGGCGCGGGGCTCACGCCCGATGACGTGCGCGAAGTGGTCGATACCGCGAAGATCATGCCCGTGCGCGCGGGCGAGGCGATCATCACCGAAGGCGCCGACGACAAGGACGTGTTCGTCATCCGCGTCGGCTCGATGATCGTGGAGAAGATCGTCGGCGGGAAGCCGGTGTTCCTGTCCTACCTCCCCGCGGGGTCCTATGTGGGGGAAATGGCGCTGATCGATGGCGGGCAGCGCACCGCGACAGTGCGCGCGGCCATCAAGAGCGAAGTGATCAAGATCGACGGCGAGGCCTTCGCGCGAGTGCTGGCAGCCAAGCCTGCGCTGCTGGCCCGCGCGCGCAACGACATGGCAGCGCGCCGCGCCACCAATGCCTTCGTCGAATCGAAGAAGGAGGGCTTCTCCGGGGTCGTCGATCTCTATTCGGAGCAGGCCAAATTCCTCGTGTCGCAGGGGCTGGGCGAGGCGACGGACGTGCTGCTGATCGACGAGCGGCTCTGCGTCGGCTGCGACAATTGCGAGAAGGCCTGCGCCGACAGCCACGACGGGCTTTCAAGGCTCGACCGCGAGGCGGGCAAGAGCTTTGCGCACCTCCACGTGCCGACCTCATGCCGCCACTGCGAGCATCCGCACTGCATGGCCGATTGCCCGCCCAATGCGATCCACCGCGGGCCGGACGGCGAAGTGTTCATCGACGACACCTGCATCGGCTGCGGCAATTGCCAGCGCAACTGCCCCTATGGCGTGATCCGCATGGACAAGGTGCCGCCCAAGAAGCCCTCGCTGCTCTCGTGGCTCCTCTTCGGCAGCGGCCCCGGGCCGGGTGAGCCGCCCTACAAGTGGTCGAAGAAGCACACCAGATACACCGGCGATCCGGTGGCCGACGACAAGCTCGACCGCAAGAAGGCGATCAAGTGCGACATGTGCGCCGGGATCGAAGGCGGCCCCAGCTGCGTGCGCGCCTGCCCGACGGGGGCGGCGATCCGCGTCTCGCCCGATGAGTTCCTGACCGTCGCGCGGCTCGAGAACGAGGGCGCCTGAGCCATGGCGACGACAACACCAGCTGCCGCCCCCCGCCGCCGCACCGGCACCACGCGTGAACGGCAGAGCACGCACGAGAGCTTCCTCGTTCATCGCGGCGGCAAGTGGATCAAGATTTCCGCCGTGCTCGCGGCTGCGCTGATCCTGCTCTACATCTTCGTGCCGCTACCCCCGCACCACTTCGGCTCGAACTGGCTGGGCTACACATTGGGCACGGTCGGCGCGCTGCTGATCCTCTGGCTGACAGCACTCGGCATGCGCAAGCGTGCGATCACGCCGGGGCGCTGGTCCTTGAAGGGGTGGACATCCGCGCATGTCTGGCTCGGCGTGCTGCTGATCGTGATCGGCACGCTCCATTCGGGCTTCGCCTTCGGCTGGAACGTGCATACGCTGGCCTGGGTGCTGATGATGATCGTGATCGTCTCGGGCATCTTCGGCGTGACGGCCTATGCCACCTTGCCGCGCGCACTTTCGGCCAACCGCTATGACGCGGAAGGCGCGATTACCGAGAAGCAGATGGTGGAAGCGCTGCGCTCGCTAGACCGGCAGTTGCACGATGCTGCACAGCCGCTCGATCCCGACTGCGCCTTGTTGGTGGGCCGCAGTCTAGGGCAGGATCCGTTCACAGGCTCGATCGTCAATCGTCTGACCGGTCGCTATCCCGGCGATGCCACGCGCGAAGCGGCGGGCGAGCTGCGGCGGCTGCGCGCACACCGGCCGCGCATGGCCGATGATCCGCTCGACAAGGTGGACGCGCTGCTCACGAGAAAGGAGGCCATGCTGGCCCGGCTGCGGCGGCACTTGAGGATCAAGGGCTGGCTGCAAGCATGGCTCTATGTCCACGTGCCGATGACTTTCGCGCTGATCGCCGCGCTTTGCGCGCATGTCGTCAGCGTGTTCTTCTACTGGTGAACGCGCCCATGAGCTTTGTCGTGCGCCAGATCGCGCTCAAATCCAGCGGGGAGGAAATCGTCCGCCGCGCGGTTGTCGAGAGCGCCGTCCTCGTCATCGGGCGCGACGGGTCCTCTGGCATTCATCTGCCCGATCTTGCCGTCGATCCTCGCCATGCCCGCATCCGCGCGATCGATGGCGAGACACTGCTGATCGAATCGATCGGCGCGCAGCCGTTCACCGTGAACGGCCGCTCTGCCACTTCAAGCGAACTGGATGTGGCGACGGGCGCCGAACTCGGCTTTGGCGGCCACCGCATCACCCTCGCGCGCGAGGCGGAGGGCGGCCTGCCCGCCTTCACCGTGCGCAGGGTGGAGGCCGTTTCGGAAAGCGCCGAGGCCATCGATATCGGCAGCGCCTACACCCTGCAGAAGCTGCTACCGGGCAAGCGTCTATCGGCCTGGGGCTTCGCGGCGCTCGTGCTGCTGGCGTTCCTCGCGGTGCCAATCTGGTCGTGGGCGACCTACCAGCCGCTCGCGCTGCACAAGGATGCGCGCCGGCCAGCGGGTATGCACGGCGATGCCGCATGGTCCTCGGGCACTCTCAGCCTTGCGCACAAGAACCTCGGCGGAGATTGCCAGGCCTGCCATGTCCAGGCTTTCGTGGCTGTGCGCGACAACGCCTGCATGACTTGCCACAAGGAGGACGCGCACCAGCATATCGCCGATGGCGCGCGGCTGCTGAAGGCACGGGGCGAGCCGGGCGGCTTCGCCGGATTCCAGCGCGCGGTGGCCAAGGCTTTCAACAAACCCGCTGGCCGGTGTGTCGATTGTCACACCGAGCATGAGGGCGCGGGTGCTATGCCCGCCACGCAGCAGCAATTCTGCACCACCTGCCACGATGGACTGAAGACGCGCTTGCCCGACACGCAGATCGCCGATGCCGCCGATTTCGGGACGGCCCATCCCCAGCTCCGGCCCATGCTCGTGGCCGGGATCGGCGGGGATGGCAAACCTATGGTCCAGCGCGCGGTTTGGCAGGACGGCATGAAGGAGCACAGCGGGCTCAAGTTCACCCACGCCCAGCACCTCTCCACAACCAACGGCATCGCGCAAATGGTACGCCGCCGTCCGGGCCAGTTTGCCTCTAATGATGCGCTTGGCTGCAAGGATTGCCACCAGACCGACAGCGGCGGGGCGCGGTTCAAGCCGGTCGAGATGGAGAAGGCCTGCCAATCGTGCCACGCGCTGACATTCGACGAGATCGGCGGCACTTTCCGCACGCTGCGCCATGGCCAGCCCGATCAGGTCGTCGCCGATCTGCGCGCCGCATTCCGGGGCGGCATGCCGCCGCACCCAGCCAGCCTTTCGGGCATGGCGCGGCGCATTCCCGGTGCAGCGGCGCAGCAATCGACCGCAGCGGATTTTGCCCGCGCGGTCCACTTCTATCCCATGCAGGCAGACGCGGCTGTGGCCGCCGTATTCAGCAAGGGCGGCCTTTGCTATGATTGCCATACGATCGGGCGCGGCGGGAGCGCGGCAACCGCCGGTTTCACTGTGCAGCGGCCCGTGCAGAACGGGCGCTACTACAGCAAGGGCTGGTTCGATCATAAAGACCACCGCAAGTCCGAATGCGTGACCTGCCATGTGAAGGCAGCCACCTCGAATGATGCCGATGCCGTGCTCGTGCCGGGGATCGACGGCGCGGGCGGCTGCCGCTCGTGCCATGTGGGCGAGGGCGGGGCCAAGCTCGCCAGCGCGCACGTGAAGGAACCGGTCGCATCAGGCTGCGCAATGTGCCACGAATATCACATGGACAGTGGCGCACCGTGGAAGCCGGCTCAACAGCGCAAGGGCCCTGCACTGCTTACGGCAGCGTGGGACCGCACTCGCCACCCACCAGACCCGCGCTAGAGGCACTTGGGACCGCCGGATGCTGATCGCACAGATCACCGATATCCACCTGGGCTTCGAGCCTGACAGCCCTGGGGAGTTCAACCGCCAGCGGCTCGACCGGGTGGTGGCAGAACTGGCACGCATGGCGCCGCAGCCGGACATGCTGCTCGCCACTGGTGACCTGATCGACCGCGGCGACCGCGCGAGCTACGAACGGCTCCGCGAAGCGCTCTCCGGCCTGCCCTTCCCGGTCTACTTCGCGCTCGGCAACCACGACGAACGCGCCAATTTCGCCGAAGTCTTCCCGGAAGCGATGTTTTCCGGCGGCTTCCTGCAATACGCCATCGAAACCGCTGCGCTGCGCCTGCTCGTGCTCGATACGCTGGAGGAAGGCCGCCACGGCGGCGCTTTCTGCGAGGAGCGTGCCGCCTGGCTCACCGCACAGCTCGATGCCGCGCCGGAGCGCAAGACGCTGATCGTGCAGCACCACCCGCCGATCGAAGTGGGCATTGCATGGATGAACACCGATCCGGCCGAGCCCTGGGTCGAACGCCTCGCCGCCTGCCTGCGCAGTCGGAGCAATGTGATCGGCCTTGTCTGCGGCCATATCCACAGAGCGGTGACGGCGCATTGGGAAGAGCTCGTCGTCGCCACCTGCCCCTCGACCGCGCCGCAAGTCGCGCTCGATCTCAGTCCGATCGATCCCGACCATCCGGACCATCGCCCGCTGATCGTGGCCGATCCGCCTGCCTATGCGCTGCACTGGTGGAACGGGCGTGAACTGGTGACGCACTGGCAAACGGCGGAGGATCACACGATCCTCGCCCGCTATGATGCCAATCTGCAGGGCATGATCCAGCACATGCTGGCCGAACGGCCAGCTTAAGCGGCCTATCTGGCCCCCGCCAGCGCCTTCTGCCGGCGGCGCTGCACCGAGCTGCCCAACCCGATCGCCTCGCGGTATTTTGCAACCGTCCGCCGGGCGAGATCGAAGCCGCGTGCCTTGAGAAGATCGACAAGGGTATCGTCCGAAAGGACAGCCTTGGGGTCTTCCGCATCGATCAACTGGCGGATTACTGCCTTGACCGACTCCGCCGAAACCGAACTTTCGCCATCCGCCGAAGCCACGCCCGAGGTGAAGAAGTATTTCAGCTCGAAGGTGCCGCGCGCGCAGTGGAGGTACTTGTTGGACGTCACGCGGCTCACGGTCGATTCGTGCATCGAGATCGCTTCGGCCACGGTGCGCAGGGTGAGCGGCTTCAAGTGCGCGACGCCCATGCGGAAGAAGCCTTCCTGCTGCTTCACGATTTCCGCGGCGACCTTGAGGATCGTCTTCTGCCGCTGATCGAGCGCCTTGAGCAGCCAATTGGCATCGGCCAGCCGCTCGCCCAGCCACGCCTTGGCATCCTTGCCCACGCAGGCATGCCGCATTTCCACATAGTATCGCCGATTGACCACCAGGCGCGGCAGGGTCGCGGGATTGAGCGCGATGTCCCAGCCCTCGATGTGCCTTTGGCCTGCGCCGTCATCGCCCATCACTGCCTGAATGAGGATATCGGGCACGACCGCCTCGGCCGGACGGCTGCCGAAGCGCAGGCCGGGCTTGGGATCATAGCTGCGCAGCTCGCGCAGCATGTCGGAAAAGTCCTCGTCATCGACCTGGCAGAGCCGCTTCAATCGCGCGATCTCGCCGCGCGCGAGCAGATCGAGATTGTCGATCAGCCGCGCCATGCAGGGATCATAGCGATCCGCCTCGCGCGCCTGCAGCGCGATGCATTCGCCAAGATTGCGTGCGCCCACACCGGTGGGGTCGAGCGAATGGACAAGGGCCAGCGCCGCCTGCACCGCCGCCTGCGGCAAGCCAAGCGCCTCGCGCGCGTCTTCGAGGGTGGCGGTAAGGTAGCCAGCCTCGTCGATCTGATCGATCAGCCAGCGCGCGGCAAACAGCAACGCCGGGTCCGACGTGACCGCGCCGATCTGCGCATGGAGATGCTCGGCCAGCGTTTCGCTTGTCCCGCCGCGCTCGTTGATGTCCGGCGCTTCGCCGCCCGCGCCGCTGCTGCCGAAATCGCCGAGGCTGTCGGTGAAATCGCTCTTCGTGCCTCCACCCTGATCACCGTCACCGGTATCGCGGTCGCGGTCGAGCGCAGTGGCGTCGATATCGAGCGGTCGGTCATCCGCCGCGCGCCCTTCGCTGACCAGCTGATCCACCGGCGAGGATTCGAGTGTCGTGCGGCGCAGCGCGTCGGGCTCGCCCTCGAACACGGGTTCGCTGCCGCCATCTGGCCCGCTTTCGCCCAGTTCGAGCAGCGGGTTCGAATCCAGCGCCTCCCCGATGAAGGTCTCGATCTCGAGGTTCGACAGCGCCAGCAGCTTGATCGCCTGCTGAAGCTGCGGGGTCATGACCAGTGACTGGCTCTGGCGGAGGTCGAGCCGCGGACCCAGCGCCATCGCCGCCTATCCTCCCGGTCTCGGCAGCATCAAACCCCGAAACGTCATAGGGTGAAGCCTTCGCCGAGATAGAGTCGGCGCACGTTGGGATCGGCCACCAGCGCTTCGGGGCTGCCGGCGAACAGCACCTGCCCGCCATAGATGATGCAGGCGCGGTCCACGATATCGAGCGTCTCGCGCACGTTGTGATCGGTGATCAGCACGCCAATGCCACGATTCTTGAGATCGATCACGAGGTGGCGAATGTCGCTGATCGAAAGCGGATCGATGCCCGCGAACGGTTCATCGAGCAGGATGATCGACGGATTCGCCGCGAGTGCACGGGCAATTTCACAGCGCCGCCGCTCACCGCCCGAGAGCGCCATGGCAGGCGAGGTGCGCAGGCGGGTGAGGCCGAACTCATCGAGCAGCCGGTCGAGCTCCGCCGCACGGGTAGTCTTGTCGGGCTCGACCAGTTCGAGCACGGTCATGATGTTCTGCTCGACCGTCATGCCCCGGAAAATCGAGGTTTCCTGCGGCAGATAGCCCAGCCCGAGGATCGCCCGGCGATACATGGGAAGGCGGGTGATATCGACGCCATCAAGCAGGATGCGCCCCGAATCCGGCCGCACCAGACCCATGATCGAATAGAAGCAGGTGGTCTTGCCCGCACCGTTGGGCCCGAGCAGCCCCAGCACTTCGCCCTTGCCCACCGATAGCGAGATATCGGTCAGCACCGCGCGCTTGTCATAGCTCTTGGCGATCGAGACAACTTCCAGCCCGCCCAGAGCCGATTGGGGCGCGAGGGTTGCCTGGTTGGTCGCAGTGGCGGGCGTCTCATCCATAATCGAGTTGGTCCATAGCCCGGTCCGCGGCGCGGGCAAAGCCCGTCTGCGCGCCTTTGGCAGGATTTATGCATGTCTCGCCGCGAGATGCGTCAGGATAGACCCCCGGTAATATTGCAGTGCTTGAAACATTCCCGAAGTCGTGGTCTACTCCGCTTGGAGAGGCAGAAACGGGGGCACAACCGATGCGCAAGGGAATTGCTGCGGATCTGGGACGCGAAGGCACAGCCATGCAGGGCCACGCACTCGATTGGCGCAAACGGATGAGCGACACTGTCGCCTACAGTCTGCTCGTCTACACCAGCCTCCAGATCTTCGTGACCTTGCGCACGCTGGAAGGCGAAGGCGGATCGATGCTGCCGATGATGGCGCTGGTCGTGCTGGTCGCCGGGATCATCCCGATGTTCCGCAATTTCGAGCGCCGCTGGGAGGCCCTGAGCGATAGCGAAGCCGCTGATCCTGACCTGCGCACCGCATTCCGCCGCGATCAACTGGCAACCTGGGCCGTCGCGATCGGCCTGCCGTTCCTGCTTGCTGCCGTGTTCCGGGCGCTGGTTTCGTTGTTCTGATTGCCCGCCGCGCGGCGGCACCTATATGCAGGGCCAGACGACCGTACGTTTGAAAGGCCCGTTCCCCCGATGCTTTCCCCCCATGAGGCGCAGGAGCGCTGCCACGCGCTGATCGAACGCGCGCTGAAGGCTGGCGCCGAAGCCGGCGATGCCGTCTACATCGCCGATTCGTCAGAGGCTGTCTCGGTCCGCCTCGGCGCACTTGAAGATGTCGAGCGCTCCGAATCCGAACATATCGGCCTGCGCGTGTTCGTCGGAGGTGCTTCGGCTTCGATCGGTTCGACCGATCTGGGAGACAGCGCGCTCGATGAGCTGGCCAGCCGCGCGGTCGACATGGCCCGCGCCGCCCCGGCAGACAAGTTCGCCGGCCTTGCGCCGGAAGAGCTGCTGCTGCGCAGCGGCGTGGCCGATCTCGATCTCGTCGATGCCAACGAACCGGATCCGCAAACGCTGCGGCGCTGGGCCGAAGAAGCCGAGGATGCCGCGCGCGCTGTCCCCGGCGTCACCAACAGCGAAGGTGGCAGCGCCAGCGCCGGGCGCGGCGTCGTTGCACTGGCCACCAGCCACGGCTTTGGCGGCGCCTATGCCGCCACCAGCCACGGCCGCTCGGCCAGCGTCCTTGCGGGGACGGACAGCGGCATGCAGCGCGATTATTCCTGGCGCAGCGCGCGCCACGCCGCCGATCTGCCTTCGCCCGCCGAGATCGGGCGCGAAGCGGGAGAGCGCACCGTTGCACGCGTCAATCCGGGCCGCGTCAAGAGCGGCGCCTATCCGATCGTGTTCGATCCGCGGGTCGGCAGTTCGCTGGTCGGCCATCTGCTCGGCGCCATGTCGGGCTCGGCCATCGCGCGCCGCGCCAGTTTCCTGCTCGACAAGGACGGCGCGCAGATCTTCGATTCCGCGATCACCATCAGCGAAGATCCGCACCGCCTGCGCGGACCGCGCTCGCGCCCGTTCGATGGTGAAGGCCTGCCGACCGGCCCCCGCAACCTCGTCGAAAACGGCCGCCTGACCGGCTGGCTGATGGATTCCGCCGCTGCACGCCAGCTCGGCGCGGCGCCCACCGGCCACGCCTCGCGCGGGGGATCGGGTGCGCCGCATGTCACGGCGGGCAATCTCGTGCTGCAGCCGGGATCGGTGAGCCGCGCCGCACTGATGGCCGATATTGCCGACGGGATCTATGTGACCGAGCTGATCGGCCACGGTGTCAACGGCGTGACCGGCGATTACAGCCGCGGCGCTTCGGGCTATCGCATCGTGAACGGCGAAATTGCCGGGCCGATTGCCGAGTTCACTGTGGCGGGCAACCTGATCGACATGTTCGCGCGGCTTGTTGCTGCAGACGATCTTGAAACCTGGCGCGGCATCGATGTGCCGACGCTCCGGATCGACGGGCTCAGCGTCGCGGGGGACTGAGGGCGCCGCGGCGCCCTCAACCGCAGCTTACTTCGCGGTCTTGGCGCGCTCGATCGCTTCGAGCGTGATGCGCTTGGCATCCTCGGCGCCGCCCCACTTGCCGACGCGGACCCACTTTTCCTTTTCGAGGTCCTTGTAGTGGGTGAAGAAGTGCTCGATCTGCTGGAGCACGATCTCGGGCAGGTCGCTCTGCTCGGCAACGTCGCGGTAGTAGGGGAAGGTCTTGTCGTCGGGCACGCAGATGAGCTTCTCGTCGCCGCCGTGCTCGTCCTCGAGGTTGAGCACCGCGATCGGCCGTACGCGCACTACCGAGCCGGGCACGAAGGGCGAACGTGCGATCACCAGCGCGTCAAGCGGATCGCCGTCGGGCGAAAGGGTGTGCGGCACGAAGCCGTAGTTCGCCGGATAGCGCATCGGCGTGTGCAGGATGCGGTCGACGAACAGCGCGCCCGAAGCCTTGTCGAACTCGTACTTCACCGGCTCGCCGCCGACCGGCACTTCGATGATCACGTTGAGCGTCTCGGGCGGATTTTCGCCGGTAGGGATCATGTCGATGCGCATGGGATGCCTTCGCTGGGCCGGAGTGGCGTTGAAAACGTAACGGGGCTCTAGCGCCGCGCGTTGTGCGTCGCAACATGAACGTGAGGCAACGTCCGCATTCCGCCGCTAGATTCCGCCGATCCCGTTGATGGTGAAGGCAATCACCCCGATGTTGAAAATGAAGGCCGCAAAGGAATGTGCGGTGACGATCCGGCGAATCGTCCGCGAGGAGATCTCCACGTCGGAGGTCTGGAAGGTCATTCCGAGCGTGAGCGAGAAATAGGCAAAATCGAGGTAGTCCGGGTGTCCGCTGCCGGGGAACTCCAGCCCGCCGGCATCCTCGCCGGGGACCGCGCCGGCCCGATAGTATTCGTGGGCATAGTGCAGCGCATAGACCACATTGGCAAACAGCCAGGTCAGCAGCAGCGTGGCGATCAAGCGCAGCAAGGCCCCCGGCTCGCCGTGCTTGGCAGCGGGCAGTTCGCCCGCGATCGCGGCCATGACGACCAGCGTGATCACCGTACTGACGACGAGCACGATCGTGCGGTTGGCATCGTTTTCTTCCGAATGCCGCCGCATTGTCGCCATGTCGCATTCGCGCAGCAGCGGGATCAACGAGAGAAGAAAGCCAACGACCGCCAGATCGAAGCCGACGACCAGCGCATCGGCCAGATCGGCGTAGCCCGTCATCCAGCCGCGAGCGGCGGCCCCTGCAACCAGCAGGACGAGAAACAGCACGAAACGCAGCGGGGCAAAGCGCTGGCCGAACCGCAGTCTGGCCCGGTCAGCGCTGGTGCTGCCGCTACTGTCCACGTTACTTCGCGGCCGGCTTCTTGGCAGCCGGCTTTGCGGCCGGCGCGCGCGGCGCCAGCAGCTTGTCGAGCCCGGTCGGCGCGGTGCCCGGTGCGGCGCGCTCCAGCCAGGGCCAGCGCAGCCCATCATGATACTGCACCTGGACCGTGCGCACGACATCGTCGCGCTTGACGATCAGTTCGATCGGAGCAGCCGTGCCCTTGGCAGCGGTGATCGCAGCCTTGATCGATTCCTGATCATAGGTCTTGCCGTTCACCGAGAGGATCTGCATCCCCGTGACGATCCCGGCGCGGAACGCCGGGCTATCCCAGCGGCTTCCGGTCACCTTGCCGTCGTTGTCGATCGCAAGGCCGATGGAATGGTTGAGCGAGATGTACTTGGCCGCCGCCATCCGTGCCTTGTCGTAAGGATTGGGGTCTTCCTTCCACGCCAGCTTGTAGCCGCCGCGCTCGATCCCGCCGAGCGGCGAGGGCTGGCCCGGCGTCTGGATGCGGGTCTTGAAGAAGGCCGCCCAGTCGTAGGGATAGAGTCCGTTCAACGTCTTCACCACGTCGTCGAGTTCGTAGGTCAGCACGCCCCAGTCGCCGTTGTTGACGCCGAAGAAGGCCTTGGCGAAATCGTCGATACCCTTTTTGCCCGCAGTGCCCTCGCGCAGGATCGCCTCGGTCTCCAGCCAGACCAGAGCGCCTTCGGTGTAGTATTCCTCGTTCCGCGCGAGCGAGGAAAACGGCTTGGGCTTGCGGCTCGCCATGATCGGATCGTGCGTGGTGTCCTCGACCGATCGCCACTCGCGGCCCGGATACTGGGTAAAGGACCCCGCATAGTTGGCGAGCTGGCCGAGCACCTGATCCTTGCTCTGCACGCCCGAACGCGCGGCAAGCACGAGACCCCAGAACTGCGTCTGCCCTTCATAGACCCACAGCAGGTTGTCCTGCATCGGCGCGCGGTAGTCCGGCGTCCACAGCCTGGCCGGACGGCGATACTTGCCGTCCCACGAATGCGAAAACTCGTGCGGGATCACATTGCGATCCCAGTCACCGGCCGCCCAGTCGATCAGCGTGCGCGGCTCGTACTGGTTTTCGCTGGACCGGTGATGCTCCAGGCCGATCCCGCCCATGCGGTCGGTCATCGCCAGCAGGAAATCGTAGTGATCGAAGTGCTTGGCGCCAAACGCGAGCATCGCCTCGTCCACCATGTTGCGATAGACCTGCAGGTTCTCCGGCGCGATCTTGAGAAGCTCGGGCTTGTCGGCCACCAGATCGAACCAGACCCCTTGCCCCAGATCGTGGCGGGCGGCGTAGAGCCCGGCAAAGATCGGCGAATCGACCAGCGTTTCGTAGTCGGTCACGCCCCAGGTCACCACGTTGTTGTTCGCTGCCTTGCCATCGAGCGCGGTGAAGACCTGCCAGCCCGCCGGGAACGTGACGGTCGGCTGCACCTTGATCTGCCGCACGTAGTACCCGGCAGGATAGAGGCTCATCTTCTCCCACTGCAGATTGAGCATTTCGCGCGTCATCGTAACGCGGCCTTCGCTCTCGCGCAGCGGCGAGGTGTGGATGAACTTCGCGGTCACTTCGCCCGCACCGGCCGGCACATCGACATGGAAGGCAAAAACGTCGACCGGATCGCGGGTCCAGGTCAGCAACCGGCCACCAGCGTAGAAGCGCACGTCGACAAGCTCGGCAATCGTGCCCTTGGGCCCGTGGTTGCCGGGCAGCCACTTGGGATAGAGCAGCGTGAGCTTCGACTGGCCGGCTGGCACCGGAATCGTCTCGGTCACGCGGTAGGCGCCGGTGGTGGTGTCGCTGGCGTCGATCGCCAGCTGGATCGTGCCGGGATAGGGCTTGTCCTCGGCGTCCGGGATCGTTTCGACAATCGGCACCGCCATGGGGCGGGTGTTCGTCGGCGGCTGAACCTGCGCCCAGACCGGGGCGGTGGTGGCAAGCAGAGCTGCGGCGAAAGTCAGCAGGGCGGCAGGGCGCAAAGCGCGCATCGGGGTCGTGATCATCGGCGCTTCATGGCGCGAAGCTTGCGCGACTGCAACCGGCCCCGACCATTGGGCAGCCTGCGCCCCTTTCCCCCTGACCACATTCCCGCTAATCGCGCGCACTGACATGAGCAGCGACAAGAACACATCCGCCCCGAAACCAGCAACCGCAACGCCGCAGGCGATCCGCGGCACGCAGGACATCTTCGGACCAGACGCCGAGGCTTTCGCCTTCGTGGTCGAAACCTTCGAACGCGTGCGCCGGCTCTACCGCTTCCGGCGCGCCGAGATGCCGGTGTTCGAAAAGACCGCTGTGTTCAGCCGCAGTCTGGGCGAGACGACCGATGTCGTTTCCAAGGAAATGTACAGCTTCGAGGACCGCGGCGGCGAATCGCTGACCCTGCGCCCCGAATTCACCGCCGGAATCGCGCGCGCCTATCTCACCAACGGCTGGCAGCAGCACGCGCCGCTCAAGCTGGCGACGCACGGCCCGTTGTTTCGCTACGAGCGCCCGCAGAAGGGCCGCTACCGCCAGTTCCACCAGATCGACGCCGAGATCATCGGCGCGGGCGAGCCGCAGGCGGATGTGGAGCTGCTGGTGATGGCCGACCAGATCCTGCGCGAGCTGGGCATATCGGACGGCGTCACGCTCCAACTCAACACGCTGGGCGATGCCCCGAGCCGCGAGGCATGGCGGGCGGCGCTGATCGACTACTTCCGCGCGGTGAAGGGCGAGCTGAGCGAGGATTCGCAGGAGCGGCTCGAGAAGAACCCGCTGCGCATCCTCGACAGCAAGGACCCGCGCGACAAAGTCTTCACTGCCGACGCGCCGATGATCGACGCGTTCCTATCGGACGAAGCGCAGGAGTTCTTCGGCAAGGTAACCGCCGGGCTGGATGCAGCTGGCGTGGCTTGGACGCGCGCGCAAACGCTGGTGCGGGGGCTCGATTACTACCGCCACACCGCGTTCGAGTTCGTCACCGACCGGCTGGGGGCTCAAGGCACCGTGCTCGGCGGCGGGCGTTATGACGGCCTGATCGAAGCGCTCGGTGGGCCGCACACGCCAGCGGTTGGTTGGGCAGCGGGGATCGAGCGGCTGGCGATGCTGGTGGGGGACTCTGGAACAAACCTGTCCCCTCCATTCGACGTGGCTCTCGTTGTCGAATCGGCCGAAGCTGAAGGATTTGCGACCTTGCTGTCTGCTCGACTGCGCTCGACGGGTGTGACAACAGATGTCTATGCCCGCGGGAAGCGTCAGAGACGTTTCGACAAGGCGAAAGGTGATGGCGCCGAAATGATCGTCACGCTTCAAAGCCCGACTTCAGCACCTGCCTCTACATTCGCGATCAAACTTGCCGCCACCAACGCGGAGCTGGATTTATCGAAAGGCGTTTGCGCAATTTCTGATGTGCTGGCCGCCGAGGGATATTCGTCAGATCTTCCCGATGGGATCGTGGTCGGCCCGTGGATCACGGTTTCGAAGTGATCACCTCCAGTTCCCCTAAATCTCGTCACCCTGAACTTGTTTCAGGGTCCATCTCTCCGCACACGCGGAGCGAGGGGTGGGAACCCCAGCCCCACCGCAAGGTCGCGCCACTCAGGGTTCGCGCCGTTGATCAGATTGATCTTCCACGGTCGCTTCCAGTTTTTCAGCTGCTTCTCGCGGGCAATCGCGCGCTCCATGTCGCCGAACATCTCGAAGTGAACGAGCCGGTGGACCGTATAGCGGGACGTGAAGCCCTTGGTCACACCTTCGCGGTGCTGCCCCAATCGCTGCATCAGGTTCGACGTCACGCCGATGTAAGTCGTGCCGTAGTGCCCGCTGGCGAGGATGTAGACGCAGGGGTTGCGCTCAATTGGCATAGCTCGGAGCATGCGGCACGATGGATGCTGAAACAAGTTCAGCATGACGAAGTGTTTGGGGGGATCTCGTGTCGGTAAGCGACACCCGCCTTGCCCAGATCGCCTCCCGCTTCGCTGAACTCGAAGCGCGGCTGGCTTCGGGCACATTGGAAGGCCCTGCCTTCGTCACGGCAAGCTGCGACTATGCCGAGCTTGAGCCCGTCGCCCGCGCCGCTGCGCATGTCAGCACGATGCGCGGCGAGCTAGCCGCACTCAGCGCCAGCAGCGATCCCGATCCCGAAATGCGCGCGCTGGCCGAAGAGGAAATCGCCCACCTGCGCGCCGAATTGCCCGAGGCCGAACGCGCGCTCGCAATCGCGATGCTGCCGCGCGACAGTGCCGACAGCCGCCCCGCGATGCTCGAAATCCGCGCCGGCACCGGGGGTGACGAGGCCGCGCTGTTCGCCGCTGATCTCTACCGGATGTACGAGCGTTTCGCCGCCGAACAGGGCTGGCGGGTCGAAATGGTCTCGGCCAATGCCAACGAACTGGGCGGTTTCAAGGAAGTCGTCGCCAACGTCGCGGGCACCGGCGTGTTCGCCAAGCTCAAGTACGAAAGCGGCGTTCACCGCGTGCAGCGCGTGCCCGTGACCGAGAGCGGCGGGCGCATCCACACCAGCGCGGCGACGGTTGCCGTGCTGCCGGAGCCGGACGAAGTCGATGTGCAGATCGAGCCGGGTGACATCAAGATCGACATCTACCGCGCCAGCGGGGCGGGCGGCCAGCATGTCAACACCACGGATTCGGCGGTGCGGCTGACGCACTTGCCCACCGGCCTTGTCGTGATCCAGCAGGACCAGCGCAGCCAGCACAAGAACAAGGACAAGGCGTTGCAGGTGCTGCGCACGCGCCTCTATGATCTGCGCCGTGCTGAGGCCCACGGCGCGGAGGCCGAAGCGCGCAAGGCCATGGTGGGTTCCGGAGACCGCTCCGAACGCATCCGCACCTACAATTTTCCGCAAGGCCGGGTGACCGATCACCGCATCAACCTGACCCTGCACCGCCTGCCCGAAATCCTCGAAGGCCCGGGCCTGGGCGAACTGATTGACGCGCTCGCCGCCGAGGATCAGGTCAAGCGCCTCGCGGCCCTCGATGCCTGAGGCGCATGCCTGACGTTCGCGCGGCGCTGCGCGACGCCGCCGCGCGGCTCGCCGCGACCAGCGATACCGCGCGGCTCGATGCCGAGCTCCTCATGGCCCATGCGCTCGGTTTAAGCCGCACCGAACTGCTGCTGCGGCACCTCCATTGCGGACCTCCAGCGAACTTCACGTCCATTCTGGACCGCCGTCTGCGCCACGAACCGATCGCCTATATCCTTGGCACGCAACCGTTCCATGGCCTCGAGCTTGAGGTCAGCCCCGCGGTGCTGATCCCGCGCGGCGATAGCGAGGCCGTGGTCGAAGTTGCCCGCCTCTTGCGCGAGGGACGCCCGCCGGCGCGGATTCTCGATCTGGGTACCGGTTCGGGTGCGCTGCTGCTGGCGGCCCTGTCGCTCTGGCCCGAGGCGCAGGGGATTGGGCTGGAACGCTCCGCCGCCGCGCGCGAAATCGCCGCGCGCAATGCCGCGCGCAACGACCTCGCCGGACGCGCGCGGATCGTTGCGGGCGACTGGACCCAGCCCGGTTGGACCGCAGGCCTCGACAGGTTCGACCTCGTCCTCGCCAATCCGCCCTATGTGGAAACAGACGCCGAACTTGAGCCTTCGGTGCGCGACCATGAACCGGCCGAGGCGCTGTTTGCAGGGCCGCTGGGCCTTGATGACTACCGCCTGCTGATCCCCGCTTTGCCCGGCATGCTGGCGCCTGGCGGCACCGCCTTGTTCGAGATCGGGGCGACGCAGGGCGAAGCCGTCGTGGCACTGGCCCACGACGCCGGGCTGACCGCCACAGTCCACCCGGACCTTGCTGGGCGGCCCCGCTGCGTTGAAATGACGTAAATTGGGCAAACATTTCGCTTGGCAAGGTGGCGGCGCGTCACTAATCAGAGCCGCAGGCAGGGCGACGGATGAAGGCTTCCCGTCCCGGCTTACTCCACCATTTGCATCGATGGCCGGCAAGGCAGGCCGGCAGCGCGCAAATGCTGGGAACCACGAACATACCATATCGTGGTTGAATATGCGCGGCGGCGGGGCTGGCCGGACCGGACCCACGAGTTGCGCCACGTCTGGCCCAGGTTGAACACAACGTTTAACTTGCCTGGGTCAAGGTTGCACCGAAACAGGAAAGTGCCTGACTTGAACAACAATCGTGGTAACAACCGCCGGCGCGGTCGCGGGAACAACAACCGCCCGCAGGGTGGCGGTCAGCAACTC
>NZ_JAIXPP010000109.1 GCF_027486195.1 Novosphingobium sp. | reverse complement strand
GCGGAAACGGACCGGCTGGCGGGGCGGCTCAATTTCCTTGCTACAGTGGGTTCGGTTGCGCCTTTCGTCGGGCTGTTCGGCACGGTGTGGGGCATCATGGACAGCTTCTTCAACATCGGTGCGCAGCAGAATTCCTCGCTCGCGGTGGTGGCGCCGGGCATTTCGGAAGCGCTGTTTGCCACGGCCATCGGCCTGTTCGCGGCGATCCCGGCAGTAATTGCCTACAACCGCTTCTCGCACCGGGTGAACCGCTTCGAGACCCGGCTGTTCCGCTTTGCCGACCGCTTCCATGCGACCTTGAGCCGCGAGTTGGAGCAGTAACGCCATGGCGATGAGCATGGGCTCTGGCGGTGGCGGGCGGCGCGGGCGGCGGGGGCGCGGGCGCGGCGCGGCGATGAGCGAGATCAACGTGACGCCGCTGGTCGACGTGATGCTGGTGCTGCTGATCATCTTCATGGTGACCGCGCCGATGCTGACCGCGGGCGTGCCGATCGACTTGCCGGACAGCCGGGCCGAGGCGCTCAAGACCGACAGACAAGCGATCACGGTGAGCATGGACGGCGAAGGGCGGATCTTCCTCGACGATCAGGAACTTGCGCCGGGTGAGCTTTCCGACCGGCTGACGGGGTTGGCAGTGGCGGGGCCGGGTGGCCAACTGCCCGTCGTCACGCTGCGCGCGGATCGCAGCCTCGATTATGGCCGGGTGGTCGCGGTGATGGGCGCGCTCAATGCCGCGGGGTTCAAGTCGATCTCGCTGGTCACCAACGGTTCAGTCACGGCGCCTTAAGCGCGATGGGCATGACGGCCTCTTCCTCCTCCCAAGGCCTCACGCGCGAGGAAGCGCCCATACCGTTTGGGGCGCTTGGCATCGCGCTGGCGGCGCACGTGGCGCTGATTGCGGCGCTGACGCTCTCGCCGCCGGGCAAGTCGATCCTGTCGCCCCCCGAACGGATGACGGTGACCTTCGCCGAAGAGACTGCCGACCAATCGACCTCGCCGCAGCCCGATGCCGAGGCTGCGCCCGATGTCGCGCCGGTGCTGGGCGAGCCTGTGCCGGAACCGGCCCCGCCGCAGATCGCGCCGCCTCAGCCCAAGCCCCAGCCCCGGCCACAGCCCTTGCCTAAACCCGCGCCTCCGCCACCGCCTCAGGCAAAGCCGGCGCCGCAGCCCAAGCCTGTTGCGAGGCCGCAGCCGGTCATCAAGCCGCAGCCGCAACAGCGTGCCGTGCCTGCGCCGCCGCAGAAGCCGGCGCAAAAGGTGGCCGCCGCGCCGCCGCTTGACCCGCGCCAGCGGCGGCGGCCCGATGCGCCGAGCGGCGCCAGCCAACTGGGCTCCGATTTCCTCAAGGGGATCAATACGGGGACCCGGCCGGGCGCGACGGGCAATCCCGCCGATGCGCTGAGCGATACTGCCAAGGCCGCGATCCGCGTCACGATCAACCGCAAGGTGGTGCCGCCGTGGAACAGCTGCCCGCTGAGCGGCGTTGAGATCGAGAAGCTGCGCGCGAAAGTGACCTTCCAGCTTGATCGCAGCGGGAATATCGTCAGCATTGCAACGCCGGTTCTTTCCGGCCAGACTCCTGCCAATACGCCGCAGGTGGGCCGCTTCACCGAATGCGCGGTTCGCGCGATCAGGACGGCGGCGCCGTTCAACCTTCCTGTCGAAACGTATGATTTCTGGAAGACCTACACGCTCAATTTCAGGAAAGAGTAGAGCCCTTGCGTAGCACTCTTGTCGTTGGCCTTTGCGCGCTCCTCGCCGCCTCGCCGGTTCTGGCGCAGCCTGCCACACCTGCGCCTCAGCCCGCCGCATCGGCCGCGCCGGCGGATTCCTCGCCCGAGGAAGACGTAGTGGGTACGATCAACAACGATGCTGCCATCGCGATCCCGACGTTCCCGACCAACGAGATGCTGCCGACCGCAGCCGATGGCGGGAACACCGAGGCGCTCGGGCGCAATCTTGCGCGGGTGATCTATGGCGATCTCAAGAACAACGGGCTGTTTCGCCCGGTCGGCCCTGATGCGCTGCCGGGCATTGCCTTTGGCGAAGTGACCGCGCCCGCGTTTCCGAACTGGCGCGCGCGTTCGGCGGAAATGCTGGTGCAGGGCTTCGTCAAGGCCGGCGCCGACGGGCGGCTGACAGTGGGCTGCTACCTCTATGACGTGGCGCTGGGCAGCGAGCTGGCGCGGCAGGGCTATGTGGTGAAGCCCGAGGAGTGGCGGCGCGCGGCGCACAAGTGTGCGGACATGGTCTATTCGCGGCTTTCGGGGGAAAGCCCGTTCTTCGACAGCAAGATCGCCTATATCGCCGAGACGGGGCCAAAGGATCATCGCCGCAAGCAGCTGGCGATCATGGATTCGGACGGGGCCAACCACCGCTTCATCACCAACGGCCAGGCAACCGCGCTGACCCCGCGCTATTCGCCCGATTATTCAAAGATCGCGTACCTCAGCTTCCTCAACGGCACCCCGCGGATCTATGTCTATGATATCGGCAGCGGCCAGCAGCGGCTGGTGACCGAAGGCAAGGGGCCGACTTTCGCGCCGCGCTGGTCGCCCGATGGCAAGTCCATCCTCTATTCGATGGCGATTGCCGGGAATACGGACATCTACCGTGTGCCCGCAACCGGCGGCGAATCGGTGAAGCTGACGGATTCGCCGGGGATCGATGTGGGCGGCAGCTATTCGCCCGATGGCAGCAAGATCGTGTTTGAAAGCGATCGTTCGGGCAGCCAGCAGATCTATGTGATGAATGCCGATGGCACGAACCAGAAGCGCATCAGCTTTTTCGGCGGCCGCTCCGCCACGCCCGAATGGAGCCCGCGCGGTGACCAGATCGCGTTCACCCACATCGCTGGCAATCTTCGCATAGCGGTGATGAACCCATCGGGCGGCGAGATGCGCTACCTTACCGACAGCTGGCAGGATGAAGCGCCGACATGGTCGCCCAACGGCCGCATCGTGCAGTTCTTCCGCACCGCAAAGACCACCGGCAAGACCTCGATCTGGCAGGTGGACCTGACCGGGCGCAACGAGCGGCGGCTGAATACGCCGGTCGATGCATCGGACCCCGCATGGGGCCCGGTTCTGCCCTGAACTGGTGCCAAAACCGTTTGCCGATTCGCCTTGTGCAATGCACTCTGGCGCTGATTGACCAAAGGAGACCCGTCCGTGACCCGCAAGATCATCACATCGAAAGTCTTGACTGGCCTGCTGCTCACCTCCGGCCTTGCGCTCGCGGGTTGCGCCACCAAGCCCAAGGAACTGCCGCCGCAGCCGACCGGCGCGACGACCACGACGACGACTACGCCGCCGCCGGTCAGCCAGCCGATGGGGCCGGTGCCGGGCAGCCAGGCCGATTTCATGGCCTCGGTGCTGGGCGACACGATCCTGTTCGACACGGACCGCTACAACATCGACAGCGAGGATCAGGGCATCCTGCAGAGCCAGGCGCAGTGGCTGGCGCGCTATCCCGGCAAGCGCGTGACCATCGAAGGGCACTGCGACGAGCGCGGCACGCGTGATTATAACCTTGCTTTGGGCGAGCGCAGGGCCAATGCGGCGAAGAACTACCTCGTTAGCCTCGGCATCGATGCTTCGCGCATCACCACGGTGAGCTATGGCAAGGAGCGCCCGGTCGCTCTGGGTTCGGACGAGGCAAGCTGGGCGAAGAACCGCCGTGCGGTGACGATAACCGTACAGTGAAAAGGGATTAGCCACTTCGATGGCACGGCAAGGCAGATCGGCTGACTGGGGTTTCCCACGCTGGCGCGGCTATGGTGGCTCGCGCGAGGCGGCCCCGGTGCGCCTTTGCGACCGGGCCGGCTGCGACGAGAAAGGCGACCGGCCTGCGCCCAAATCGCCCAACAACCCGGACCGGTGGTACTTCTGCGAGCGCCATGCCGCCGAATACAATGCCGGGTGGAACTACTTCGAAGGGCTCGACAAGGAAGAGGCCGAGCTGCGCGAGAAGGCCGAGCGGGGCGAGGCTTCGGGCTATGCGCAATCGGCCTATCAGGCCTGGGCAGGCCCCGGCGATGGCAGCCGCAGCCGCGACGAGATGCGCGCGCTGGAAGCGCTTGGGCTGGAAGTGGACGCCGATTTCGAGGCGGTGCGCAAGGCGTGGCGATCACGCGCCAAGGAAGTGCATCCCGATGTGCGCCCCGGCGATGCCGAAGCGGCGGCGGAGTTCCTGAAGCTGCAGACGGCGTACGAAGTGCTGCGCGCGGCGGAGGAGCGGCGCGAGTGGAAGGGGTCTGACGCGGGCTGAGGGCCGGGCGCATGGTGTCTCGACTTCGCTCGACACGAACGGGACTTTGTTTTCCGCTTAGCCGAGTTCTTCGCTGAGCAATTCCGCGATGCGGGCTTCGTTCGGGAAGCCTTCGCCGACCCAGCGGGCCTCCACCGCGCGGAGGATGCGGGCGACTTCGGGGCCGGCGCTGACGCCGCGGGCGACGATTGTGCCGCCTTTGAGCGGAAACTGCGGGATATCCCAGCCATCGAGCGGCGCGGTGTCGCTGCCGGTGATCAGCAAGCGATCGAGCGCGGCTGCGCGGCCGACCTGGTAGGCGAGCGGGCGGGCGGCTTCCTCGGGAATGGTGCGCGCGGCGACGAGGGCGAGGTGCTTGCGCTGGGCGATCGAGAGCCTGAGGCGCGCGGCGATCAGTTCGGCCAGCGGCGGATCGGCGGGGAGCAGCGCGGCGAGGCGGCGCAGCGGTTCGGGCGCAAGTGCGCGGGCGGCCTCGGCGGCGAGGAGCGGCGGGAGCGCGGCGGGATCGGCTTCAGGCAGGATTACGCCAAGCACGCCGAGCTCAGCCATGCGCGCGGCGGTGGACGCTGGGTTGGGCAGGGCCAGCAGCATGAGGAGTTCGCTGGCGATGCGTTCGCGCGAGAGGCCCTTGAGGCCGGGGGCGAGCGCACTGCAGGCGGCTTCCGCCGCTGTGTCGGCAGGGAGCGAGCCGAAGCGGGCCTGGAAACGGAAATAGCGCAGGATGCGCAGGTAATCCTCGCGGATGCGCGCCTCTGCATCGCCGATGAAGCGCAGGCGGCGGGCCTTGAGGTCTGCGAGGCCGCCGAAGTAGTCGTGAACCGTCAGACCCTGCGGATCGGCGTAGAGCGCGTTGATCGTGAAATCGCGGCGGGCCGCGTCTTCCGACCAGTCGGTTGAAAACGCGACGGTGGCGTGGCGGCCGTCGGTCGAGACATCGCGGCGCAGAGTGGTGATCTCGACCGGGCCGCCTGCGAGCACGGCGGTGACGGTGCCATGGGCAAGGCCGGTAGGGACACTGCGGATGCTTGCGGCCTTGAGCCGCTCGATCACCGCAGGCGGTTCGAGCGGGGTGGCCATGTCGATGTCCTTCACCGCGATGCCCAGCAGCGTATCGCGCACCGCGCCGCCGACGTAACGGACGAAGCCTTCTCCGGCCGGATCGAGCGCGGCGACAAGCGCGGCGAGGTCTTCGCGACGGGTCCAGTCGGCAGCAGGGAGGCGCGTTTCAGCCATGCCAGCGGATCCGCTGCGCAAGATTGGCGATGATCCCGGCGGTGACGCCCCAGATCCGGTGCTCATTCCACTGGATATCGATGTAGCTACCGCGCCGCCCAGCCCATTCGCTTTCCCGCCGGACGTAGTTGGCGGGATCGAGCACGAAGCCGAGCGGGGGTTCGAACCAGCTCGCCACTTCGGCAGGATTGGGCTGGATGGGCAGGTCTGGCGGAACCATCGCGAGGACGGGGGTGATGTCGTAGCCGGTGCCGGTGCGGTACTGGTCGGTCGCGCCGATTACGTCCACCAGCGCGGGATCGATGCCGAGCTCCTCGTTCGCCTCGCGCAGCGCGGCCTCGATAGGGGTTTCGCCCGCATCGATCTTGCCACCGGGGAACGCGGCCTGCCCGGGGTGCGCGCGCATATGCGAGGGGCGGTGGATGAGGAGTACGCCGGGGCCTTGCGCGTGGTCTGGCCGGTCGGTGACGGCGATCAGCACGGCGGCGGCGCGCAAGGGCGTATCGGGAAGCGGGCGCCAGTCCTCGTAAGCGGGCGGGACGGGGAGGGCGTGCCCGACGTCGAAAAGATCGGCGAGGCGTTCGCGCAGGCTCATGCGGGCAGCAGGCTGAAGCGGGTGCCCCGGCTTTCGACCGCGAGCGCTTCGGGTTCGGAGAGAGTGAGCGCGTGGTCGATCAGCTGGCCGTAAGTGCTGCGGTTGAGCCGCGCCTCGGTGCCATGGCGCACGGCGAGGTAGAAGGCGGGGACTTCGGGCGTGCCCGCAGCGCGCAAGGGATGATCGGGGCCGGCGAGGACCACGTCGTCGCTATTGAGGCGGAACGCGATGACCGGGTGGCCGTTCTCGTCGCTGCGGACTTCCATGTCGGTCGCGATGAAGGCGGCGTCGTCCACCGCGATGGCGAGCTTTTCGACCGGAGTGACGAGCCAGTGCTGGCCTGCTGCATCGCGGGTGAGGAGCGATGAGAAGGCGCGGACCATGGCCGGGCGGGTGATCCTGCCGCCCTCGTGGAACCACGTGCCGTCTGCCGCGATGCGCATGTGGCTTTCGCCGATGTTCGCGGGGGACCAGCTCTCTACCGCCGGCAAGCGGCGCGATGCGATGGCCTCTGCCAGTTCGCTCAGCGAAAGCGCTGCAAGTTCGGGGGGCGGTTCATAGGGCACGAACCGCCGATGCCAGATCAGATCAGCCGCGCCAAGGGCCGAGCATGCCCTCTGTGGGCAGGACGGCCGGATTGGCGGTGCGGCAGAGCAGGCGCGCCGGGTCCCACGGGCCGGGCAGCTTCCACCCGCCGGTGTGTGCGGCGGAAAAGCCGAAGAAGCGGCCATAGTAATCAAGATCGCCGATCATCACCTGTGGCAGCGGCGCGCGCGGATCGATCGCGGTGAGGCTGGCGGTGACGAGCGCCTTGCCATAGCCCTGGCCCTGAAGGCCCGGGAGGACAGCGACGGGGCCGACCATGATCATCGGGTGGGCGCGGCCGCTTTCATCGTTCAGCGCGACAGGCCAGCACTGGATCGTGCCGGCGATATGCTCGCCTTCGTCGAGCGCGGCGAAGGACAGGCCGGGGAGCCACTCGGTCCCCTCGCGTACCTTGTAGGCCGTGCGCGCGAAGCGGTCCGGCCCGAAGGCGGCATCGAGCACGTCTTCGATCAGCGCGGAATCGATATCGGCAAGCGGGATCAGCGTGGCCAAGGGGATGCGGGCTTTCGGGTGGATGGCGGAAGGCGCGCCGATAGCGGGCGAGGGGGCCGGGGGCAAGCGCGGGGTCACGATCCGGTCAGCACGACGACCGTATTGTAGGCCATGTGGAGCACGACGGCGGGGGCGAGCCTGCCGGTGCGCTTGAACATCACGCAATTGAGCGCCCCGAGCAGGCCCACCGGAAGCCACGCGATCGGCGGGTGATAGATCGCGAAGAAGGCGGCGGCGGCAAGCACCGCTTTCCAGCCGCCCCATTGCCGATCCAGCGCCCGGTAGAGCAGGCCGCGGAACAGATATTCCTCGGCAAAGGGCGCGCAAAGGATCGCGATGATGGCGTAGCTGAAGCGCAAGGACGGGTTCGCGGCCCACTGGGCGTGAGTCGCCGCGATGTCGTGCGCGAACGGGGGAAACATGGCGAGGATGTGGATATAGGCCCAGGCGAAGCCGCCGAGCAGCAGGCCGAGCACCAGGCCTTCCGCCATCGCCCGCCCATGATGGCGCATGAGGTTCCACAGCGTCTCCCACGGTGCGACGAACATGTGCACGGCCTGCGCGGGCGGAGGAGACCACAGCCACGCGGCTGCTGGATTCATGCCGCGATCCTCAAGGACCCGCGCTGTCACCATCGAGACGAGCACGGCGCTGGCCGAATAGCCGACGGCCATCGCCAGCGGCAGATTTTCACGCCCGCCGATGCCCGCGACGAAGGCGGCGATCACGGAGGAAAGCTCCAGCATCGCGCTGACCGCGATCATGGCATGCATCAGCGTGGGCGGCGGCGGCAGCTTTTCCGACCAGGGATCATAGAGATAGGGCAGGCGCGCGCGGAAGTTTTCCCACATCGCGGCGGCGGTGACCCATGAATAGACGATGCCGACGATGGCAAGCGACCAGACCTGCGTGCAGATTCCGATCGCAAAGGTCAGCATGCCGAGCTGCGCGGCCCAGCGCCGCCCGGAGGGAATCGACTGCGCTTCGCCCGATTCCGAAACGACCGTGACCAGCGTGACAGCCTTTTCGGCCATGCTGCGGGCGAAGAGGTACCAGCCCACGCCGACCAGCGCGATCTTCCACCAATCCTGCGGGAACAGCGCGCAGCCCAGCAGCAGGACCACCGCAACCAGCAGCGTCGCGATCAGCGACCACAGCCAGGCCTTGGCCTTGAGCACGCTTTCGATCCCTTGCGGCCAGGTCAGCGCGATCCACAGCGCGGAGCCTTCCGAGACCAGCGACTTGGGGCCGAGAACCCAGAGCATGTAGGTGCCAAGAGTAATCGCTGCACCAGCGAGGAGGTTCCAGGATTGGGCGGCCAGACTGAGTGCGCCGCGCAGCTGGAACAGGTTGTAGCCAGCGACGGTGAGCGGGATCAGGATGGTCTGCACGATGGCGCTGCGATCGCGCAGGAACCACAGGACTTCCTTGCGAAACAGCGGTTCGCGCCCGAAGCGCGTCTGCCGTGCGGGTCCTGTGCTCAGGGTTTCGGCCGCGAAGGCGCCCGACAGGCCATTGCGCAGCGCGCGCACGCTGAGCCAGACGGCGAAGCCGAGCATGGCGGCGGCGAGGAACCAGCCAAAGGCGATGGCACGCAGGAACGAGCGGCCCCCCGCACCATCAAAGCCGAGCAGCAGGGCGAGCAGGGGCGCGGGCACGCGCGCGGCGATGGCAAGGGTGCCGGCAAAGTGCCCGACCAGCCAGTCGATCGTGGCGGCGCCGACAATCGGGCCAACCATGCCGACGAAACCGAACCAGCTGATGACGCCGATCACGCCGCCGCGGGTGCGCGGGGACAGGCGCAGCACCGCGGAGATTTCAAGCGCCTTGCCCAGGCATCCCGCCGCAATGGTGAGGGGAATGCCGATCACCACCGCGCCGATGAGGCCCAGCAGCACATCGTAGGTGAGACCGAGCAGGGCGCCGACGAACAGTGGTCCGGCCCAATAGGTAGGGTTGGCGGCAAGCGGCGCGATCATCTCGGCAAGGAAGACCGCGCCGGGTTGCACCGGGTGCGAGAAGAGCCATTCCCACATGGGATGGCGGCGGCGCTGGATGTCGAGCTCCAGTCCCTCGCCCTGGCATACCAGCGTTACCAGCCAGAGCAGGACGAGCAGCGATCCCAGCAGCGCGGGGATGGGTTGCGAGAGGCCTTGCGGGGTGAGGCCAGGCTCGGCGCTTTCGGCAAGGACAAGCCCGTTGCTGCCTGGTGCTGCGACGCGCGCGCGCAGCTTTGCCGCGATCTCTTTTTCGTCCTCACTGCGCTGATCCCGCGCGATCCTTGCCGCCTCGTCGCCGATGGCCTCCGCCAGCGAATCGCTGCGGACTTGCGGCGAGGCAAAGGATGTCTGATCGGCTTCCTGCACCTGTTCGAGGAATTCCTCGCTGACAACCATATGCCCGTGGAGCTCTGCTTCGGCGCGCTGGCCGGCGGTTACCGCAACAAACACCGAGCCTGCCGCGAAGCCATGGATGACAACGCTGATGATCAGGCCGATCAGCAAGCCGAGGCCCGACCAGTCCGTTCCCTTGCCATCGCTTCTTTGGCTCAGCAGCTGCTGTTGCCGCTTGCTGCGCCCGCTCTGGCGGCGGCGCGCCGATGCCAGCAGCAGACGCACGGTGCCCCAATAGCCGGGGGGAGAGGCGGCGCTCATTCCTGCGCGGGCCGGGCGGTCAGCTTCAGGAACAGCGCTTCGAGATCGGGCTCGCCGTGGCGGGCAGCGAGCGCGCCAAGCTCGCCCTGTTCGACCACGCGGCCTTCGTTCACGATCACCGCGTGCGAGCACAGGCGCGCAACGTGGTCCATCAGGTGGGTCGAGAAGAGGACCGTGGTGCCGGTGGCCGCTGCCTCGTTCACCAGATCATAGAACAGGCGGGTGGATTCTACATCGAGCCCGTTGGTCGGCTCATCCAGCACGAGCAGGCGCGGCTGGTGCAGCATGGCGAGCAGCAGGCCGAGCTTCTTCTTCATGCCGCGCGAGTATTCTTCGGCATATTTGTCGAGATCGTCGGCAAGGCGCATGCGCATCGCGAGAGCTTCGATCCGCGCCATCGCCTCCGGCACATCGAGGCCGTGCATCCCGGCGCTGAGCGCAAGAACCTCGCGGCCGGACAGGTAGGAATAGAACACCGGCTCGTCGGGCAGGAAGCCGATTGCGCGCTTGACCTCGACCCGATCCTCGAACGCATCAAGCCCGGCGACGCGCAGCGTGCCCGATGTGGCCTTGAGAATGCCCATGAGCAGGCGGAACAGCGTGGTCTTGCCCGCGCCGTTGGGGCCGAGCAAGCCGCAGATCTGGCCGGGCGGAACGCGGAAGGAAACGTCGGTCAGTGCGGTCTTGGGGCCGAACGACTTCGAGACGCGTTCGATAATAACGATATCGTCATCCATGCAGGCCGCCCTCGACTGGCAGGAGAGGTGAAAGCCGCCCTGATAGCGCCAATGCAGCCGTGCGCGTCGGCAGACATATTCTACACCAATCTGGCTCCATTACTCCAAGTCTAGCAGACAATTACGGGCAGGCAACCGCAGCGTCTCACAAGATCACTTCCACCGGGGCGGGGGCGGGCATGGTGTGGAGTTGCCAGAAATGTTCGGCGATCGTTTCGGGCGCAAGCGGCGTGCCGGGGAGGATCTGGCCGGTCACGGTGACCGTGCCGACGCGGATGGCTGAGCCTTCCAGTTCCTTGTGCAGCGTCTGGGCAAGGTTGCGGATCCCGGCCTTGCCGATGGCGAGCGAGGCGGCCGGGAGCCAGCCGGTGGGATCGAGCGCGAGGCCGCCGCCGGTGAGCAGCACCGTGCCTTTCCCGCGCGCCTGCATGGCCGGAAGCACCGCCTGCACCGCCGCCAGCGCACCGCCAACGTTGACGCGGAAGTCCGCCACCAACGCATCGAGCGGGATCTGCGAGGGGACCGCAGGCGTGGCGCTGTAGGCATTGTAGATCAGCACCTCGATCGGCCCCAACTGGGCCTCGACCGCGTGGACGGTGGAACCGAGGGCGGTGAAATCACCAGCATCGACCGCGCGCAGATCGAGTTTGTGGCCCTGTTCCGCCATGGCGGCCGCGAGCACAGCGGATTTATCGGGGCTGCGCGCCAAGCCTGCGATCGCATAGCCGCCGGTGGCAAAGCGCTGGGCAAGCGCGGCGGAAAGACCCAGGCCCATGCCGATGATGAGCGCGACGGGGCGCGTGGCAGACATGCGCTGTTCTCCTCTTCCAGTGACCGTCTCAGCCTTCGCCGGCGGTCTTGAGTCCTCCTGATACGGCGTCCCTGAGGGCGCTGTACATGAGGTATTCGAACGGCAGGCCCTCGATCAGTGCGTCTTGCGCGCCAGCAACCGCAGCCGCGAGTTGAATTCGCCGCGATCGACGTAGCAGCCGTGGAGATGGCGGAAGCCGGTTGCCGGGTTGAATGCCTCGCGCCCATGGAGCACGCGGCGGTTGTCGAACACGATCATCTCGCCCGCCTTGAGCTTGAAGGTGAGCCGGTAGGCCGGGTCGCGCGTCATCGCCATGAAGGCGCGATAGGCGCGGTAGTAGGCGGGCATGACATCCGCCGGCATATCGAACGTGGCGGCAATATGGGCGTTCCAGCGGATTTCGCTGATGGCGCCCGCGCGCTCCCCGGTGCCGTTCAGCGTGATCACCGGGGCGTGGGTGCGGATATCGGCGTCCGCATCGTGGAAGCGGAAGGGTATGGCGATTTCGCTGAGCAGGCGGAAAGCCTCCGGATCCTTCGCGCGCAGATCCTCGGCGAGGGCAAAGCCATCGGCAAAGAGCGAGCCGCCACCTTCGGCCTCGTTGGCGAGGCAGTGGAGGAACTGGAAGCCCGGCGGCACTTCCTGATTGGGCAGGTCGGTGTGCAGCGGCAGGGTGACGGCGGTGTAGGCAAGGTTGTTGGGATCGGGCTTGCTGACGACCTCGAAGGTCATGCCGAAGTTGGTTTCGCGCAGGAAACCGATCTTGCAGGCAATCTCCACGCCCGCGTCGATCCGGTCGTCGAGGCCATCGACGATCGAGAGGCCGACGGCGGCGGTATCCTGCATCCACGCGCGCAATGCGCCTTCATTCTCGAGCAGTTGGGCCGCAGCATAGCGCGGCAGGCTGGCCGGGGTGAGTTCCGCGCGCCAGAGCCGGGGCACAATCGCGGCGGGGTCCTTTGTGGCGCAGCCGGGACGATGCTCGAAGAGCAGGGCCATGGGCACGCGGCTGACATGGCCATCGGCGAAGTGCAGGATCACTTCGTCGCCCGCGCGCTCGGCACCCAGCAGGACCGGCTCGGGATCGAGCGTCAGCAGATCGAGCACGCGTTCCTCGGTCTGCGGGTGAAAGGCGCTGGGGCAATTGTCGCGAAGCCAGAGAGTGGGATAGGTCACGGGGCCGGACTGGGACCACGTCGCGAGGAGGGCATCCGCCCGCACCTCAAAGGATGAGATTTTCATGGGAACGTCCCGTCATGGAGCAAGGGTCAACTGACGATGTCGATCAGCCCTTGCGTGGCGGCGGGCGCCAATCCTGCACCTTGCCATAGCGGAACGACGCGGGGCGCCGACCATGGATCAGGTCTGAGCAGGAAAATGTCATAATGCTGCAGCGTATGGCGTATCGTTTGGTTGGACAACTGTAAAACAAGCGTTGCCCTCATTGCCACTTGCTGCGCAGCATGCCACCCCTGCTAGCGATGGATCATTCGCATGGCAGGCCGTCCGGCCCGGCGCGGGACACCGCCCCGTTCGCCCCAACCCTGATCGGCATCGGCGCGGCCACGGCAGCGGCGCATATCGGCAATAACTTCACCACATACCTTGTCGGCGGACTGATGGACCGCTTCGGTTTCACACCCTTCGCGATGGGCGCGTGGAACATGGCCGAGACGCTG
Organism: Novosphingobium sp.; assembly: GCF_027486195.1. GTDB lineage: Bacteria > Pseudomonadota > Alphaproteobacteria > Sphingomonadales > Sphingomonadaceae > Novosphingobium. Next base: position 35,719 of record NZ_JAIXPP010000109.1, on the reverse strand, counting down.
AGCTATGCCGCCGCGATGTTCCTTGTCGCGCCGCGCGCGCGCGGGCTGGATGCGCGGGTGCTGGCGATGATCGCGAGCGTGGTGGTGATTGCTGCGCAGGCAGGATCAGCGCTGACAGGGGCCTATCCGCTCTTGCTCGCCGGGCGGATCGGCACGGGGCTGGGCTTCGGCCTCATGAACAGTGCGCTCAATCTGGCGGCGGGGCGCACGGGCAATCCGGCGCGGTGGATCTCGCTGGGGATTGCGGTGCAGACCTTGCTCTACAGCGGGATCGCGATTGTGGTGCCGCTGGTCGGGCGCGATTTTGGCGCGAGCGGGATGTTCCTTGGGCTGGCGGGGATTTCCGTGCTGTTCGGCCTGTGCGCGCTGCTGCTGCCTGGGGGCAAGGGTGCTGTCGAGGCACACGCGCAAGCGGCTGCGCCCATCGGCGCGGAAGGATGGCGCGTGCTGGCGGCGATGGCGCTGTTCGCGTTTGGCTCGCTGGCGATCTGGCCGTTCATCGAGCGGACCGCGCATGCCATCGGCATCCCGGCGACGCAGTTCGGGCTTTATCAGAGCGCGGCGGTGCTCGCGAGTGCGGTGGGCAATGCCGGGCTTGCTATGGTGATCGGCCGCCTGCCGCGCGCCTGGCCGTTGGCGGCGGCGCTGGGTATGTGCGCCTTGATGTGCGGCCTGCTGACCACCGTGGGGAGCGAGGCGGCGTTCGGTGCGGCCTTCGTCGCGTTCATGGTGAGCTGGTTCCTGACCTATCCGCTGCTGCTGCGGCTTGCCTATGCGCAGCCCGCCGGAGAGCAGCTGGCGGTGATGACGACGGGGATGTGGCTGCTTTCACAGAGCCTCGGCTCGCTGGCGGCGGGCGCGATGGCGCAGAGCTTTGGCGCCTACACGCTGATCGGGCCGGTGGGCGGAGTGATCTGTGCGTTGGCGATTGTCGCGGCGATGCCGGTGGCGAGAAGGTTGGACGGGGAATCGTCCCTTGTTTCATCATTGCGAGCGTAGCGAAGCAATCCAGAGCGGTTGTGCGTAGCGCTCTGGATTGCTTCGCTACGCTCGCAATGACGAGGGTGAGTTGGTGAGCGCTAGGCCACGCTCGCCAGATAGGCTTCGAGTCTTGCCAGCAGCGCGGTTTTGTCAGCGGCAGGGAGCCACGCCGCCTCGAAGCCATTCCGGGCGATCCCGGCGAGATCGGCGCGGGTCAGTTTGCTGCGGGAGACGGCGCGCAGCAGCACCTCGTTGATGTACTCGCTGGCCATGTAGGCGGGGTCGTCTGACGAGATCGTGACCTTGAGGCCGGCGTCCAGCATCGAGCGCACCACATCGACCGGCTGGGCGATGCCGCGGCGCAGGGTGCCAGAGAAGGTGGGGCAGACAGTGAAATACATCCCCCGCTGCTTGGCGATGGCGACGAGTTCGGGCGACTGGACGATATTGCCGCCGTGGTCGATCCGGTCGACCTTCAGGTCGACCAGCGCGGTGCGGATGTTCTTCAGCGTATCGACCTGATCGACGTCGCAGTGGGCCGTGACGTGGAGGCCGTTGGCGCGGGCCTTGGCGAAATGGGCGGCGAACTTTTCGGGCGGGTGGCCCGCTTCATCGGAATCGAGCCCGACGCCGACGAGGTGCTGCTTGAAGGGCAACGCGGCATCGAGCGCAGCCATCGCAGATTCGGCAGTGAGGTCGCGCACAAAGCACAGGATGAGCTGCGAGCGGATGCCGAGCTTCGCCTCGGCGTCACGGCGGGCGCGGGTGATGCCCATGATCACGGCTTCCATCGCCACGCCGCGCTTCAGGTGCTCCTGCGGATCGAAGAACATTTCGGTGTAGATCACGTTCTGCGAGGCGGCTTTGGCGAGGTAGGCATAGGCGAGATCGTAGAAATCCTGCTCCCTCAGCAGCACCTTCATGCCGTCGTAGTAGATTGCGAGGAAGCTCGGCAGGTCGTGATACTGGTAGCTCGCCTTCATCGCGGCGACATCGGCGAAGGGGAGATTGAGCCCGTTGCGCTTGGCGAGGGCAAACTTCATTTCGGCCTCGAGCGTGCCTTCGAGATGCACGTGGTATTCGGTCTTGGGCAGGCCCTTGATGAAGGTGACAAGCGCGGGATCGACGCCTTCGGCGGGCGCGGCTGCATAAGCCCAGCGGGGGAGCATGGCGAGCGTAGTTGCGGCGGTGAGGCCAGCCATGAGAGTGCGACGTGTGATCATGTATTCGGCCCCCGGATTGTCCCTTTGCGGGCACATTCGGGATGCAAATGGGCGGGGTCAATCGGGTTTTGTGCAATGGACCGTGCTGGAAATGCGTTCAGCTTTCCGCAAACGTGAAGGGCTCGGGCGTCTTGCGGTAGTCGTCAGGGAGAATCTCGCGGCCCAAGGGCGGTTCGGCGCGAGCAGTGCAGGTGGCGCGGTTGCAGAGGCGGCAGGTAACGCCAATGGGCGTGGGGGCGGGTTGTTCGCCGCGGGCGTAAATCAGCCTAGCCGCGTGTTCGGCGGTGCAGCCGAGCGCAATCGCGCGCAGCACGGCGGGCTTGCCGTGGCCGCCGCCGCCCGAGGTGACCGAGCGCGCGACGCTGAAAAAGCGCTCGCCGCCAGGGAGTTCGAGCCACTGGGTGAGCACTTCGCCGGGGCGGCGGAAGCAATCGTGCAGGCTCCACAGCGGGCAGCCGCCGCCATGCGCGGCGAAAGGGAAGCCGGCGCCGTCGAGCCGCTTGGAGACATTGCCCGCCGCATCGACGCGGATGAAGAAGAACGGTACGCGTTCCTGCCCGGGGCGATTGAGCGAGGTGAGGCGGTGGGCGACTTGCTCGAAACTCGCGCCGAACTGGCCGGAGAGCGCCTCGATATCGTAGGCGCGGGCTTCCACCGCGCGGGCGAAGCGGTCGTAGGGCATGATCAGCGCGGCGGCGCCATAGGCGGCGAGCGCGCGGCGGACGAGCTGGGCCGCGGTCTCGCTCGAAAAGCTGGCTCCGCGCACGAGGGCGGCGATCTCGCCGCGCAGCGCAGTGTAGGCGATGTGGAGGGCGATCTGCCAGCGGCGGGCCTGCGGGCTCAGCGTTTCGTCGATCAGGAGCTGCTCGGCGTGGCGATCGTAGCGGCGCAGCGCGTCCATCATGATCTCTGCCGGCATGAGGCGGACGCGCAGGCCTTGCCCGCGCAAGTATTCGGCAAGGCCGCCCTCCTGCAGGCCGCCGAGCTTTTCGATTTCCTCCGAAAGGGCCTCGGCCTTGCTGTCGAGCGCGGGGAAATAGTTGCGGCGTTGGGCGACGAATCGGCGCGCTTCGGCGAGCGGATTGGCTACATCGCTGCCCGCGCCGCCGCGAAGGCCGGCCAGTGCCTGCTGTTCGCGCATGTAGGCGGTGTGGAGGCGCAGCATGGCCTCGGTCACGCCGGGATAGCTTGTGGCGACGTCCGCCACTTCGAGCGCGGGCAAATCGATCTCGGCGAAGATCGGATCCTTGAGCACATCGGCGAGGCGGCGGGCGTAGTCGTCGCGTTCGTCGGCCGCGAGCTCGCTGACATCGAGCTTGTAGGCCTTGGCGAGGCGCAGCAGGAGATCGGCGGTGAGGGGGCGCTGGTTGCGTTCGAGCAGCGCGATATAGCTGGGCGAGATCGCCAGATCGTCGGCCATGACAGCCTGCGTGAGGCCGAGTTCGCGGCGCAAGCGCTTCAAGCGGGGGCCGAGGTAGAGGGGGCGCGATTCCATGGGTTCGGGCAGTCCTGTGAAGCCTGTACAACTTTACAAGCATATTCTGTAAAGTTTGACAACATGACTGCGCTGCGGGTTTCGCGGGTGCGTTCGCGGGTCTAGCCGGGGTGCATCAAGCCTACCCCAGACAGGAAGCGAGACCCATGACCTATTCCCAGACCATCAACGAAGCCGCCAAGGCGATCGCGCCCTTCGGCAAGCCCTGGGACGGGATCGACGCCGCTTCGGTAGCGCGCATGCGTCTGCAGAACCGCTTCCAGACCGGGCTCGACATCGCGCGCTACACTGCCAAGATCATGCGTGCCGATATGGCCGCCTATGATGCCGATCCGGCCAAGTACACGCAGTCGCTCGGCTGCTGGCACGGCTTCATCGGCCAGCAGAAGATGATCTCCATCAAGAAGCACTTCGGCACGACCAAGGGCCGCTACCTCTACCTTTCGGGCTGGATGGTCGCCGCGCTGCGCAGCGAGTTCGGCCCGCTGCCCGATCAGTCGATGCACGAGAAGACCAGCGTTCCGGCGCTGATCGAGGAGCTTTATACCTTCCTGCGTCAGGCCGATGCGCGTGAGCTGGGCATGCTGTTCCGCGAACTCGATGCCGCCAAGGCCTCGGGCGATGCGGTCAACACGCACCGCCTGCTGCACAAGATCGACGAATACCAGACCCACGTCGTGCCGATCATCGCCGATATCGATGCGGGCTTCGGCAATGCCGAGGCGACCTACCTCCTCGCCAAGAAGTTCATCGAAGCGGGCGCCTGCTGCATCCAGATCGAGAACCAGGTCTCGGACGAAAAGCAGTGCGGCCACCAGGACGGCAAGGTGACCGTGCCGCACGAGGACTTCCTCGCGAAGATCCGCGCGGTTCGTTACGCTTTCCTGGAGCTGGGCGTCGATGACGGGATCATCGTTGCGCGCACGGACAGCCTTGGCGCGGGCCTCACCAAGCAGATCGCCTTCGTGAAGGAACCGGGCGACATTGCCGACCAGTACAACAGCTACCTCGATTGCGAGGAAGTCGATGCGGCGACGCTCGGCCACGGCGATGTGCTGATCAGCCGCGACGGCAAGCTGATGCGCCCCAAGCGCCTTCCTTCCAACCTGTTCCAGTTCCGCTCCGGCACCGGCGAGGACCGCTGCGTGCTCGACGGGATCAACAGCCTGCAGAACGGTGCGGACCTGCTGTGGATCGAGACCGAGAAGCCCCACATCGGCCAGATCGGCGGCATGGTGCGCCGCATCCGCGAAGTGATCCCGAACGCCAAGCTCGTCTACAACAACTCGCCGAGCTTCAACTGGACGCTGAACTTCCGCCAGCAGGTGTTCGATGCCTGGAATGCGGAAGGCAAGGACACCAGCGCCTATGACCGCGCGAAGCTGATGAGCGTTGACTACGACGGCACCGCGCTGGCGGACGAAGCTGATGAACGCATCCGCACCTTCCAGCGCGATTCGGCGCGGGAAGCGGGGATCTTCCACCACCTCATCACGCTGCCGACCTACCACACCGCGGCGCTCAGCACCGACAATCTGGCGCGCGAATACTTCGGCGAGGCGGGCATGCTGGGCTACGTGAAGAACGTTCAGCGCGAGGAAATCCGCCAGGGCATCGCCTGCGTGAAGCACCAGAACATGGCCGGGTCTGACCTTGGCGATGATCACAAGGAATACTTCGCTGGCGAGGCAGCCCTGAAGGCGGGCGGCGCGCATAACACCATGAACCAGTTCGCAGCATAAGCACCGAGCAGAGGAGCAGGACAATGGCTGAACCGACCCGGGCCCGTGCGGTCCTTTCCACCGAAGACTTCAAGCTGATCCGCGAGGCAGTGCTGCACTACCTCAAGGTGATCGAGGACCAGCCGGAATCGGTGAAGTTCTCGCACCTCTACCACCGGCTCGGGAGCGCCATGGGCAGGTAATCCGCCCTCGCGCCCCACACGATACTTTCCTGGGGAGGAAAGCTGGCCCGCCGTGCGATACATCGCGCGGCGGGCCTTTTTAGTAAAAAAAGTATAATATAACAAATAATTGCTCGATGAGAGAGGTGCCGTCTTGTAACAGTTCTGTCTCCAGCCGCGCATAGCCGCCCCTCATTCGTCAACACGAATGGGGGACCTGACGTGACCACATCTGCCAACCGCCTTGCCTTTGCGCCGCGTACCGCGCGCCTGCTGGTCCGTGCCACGCTTCTGGCCGGAAGCGTGCTCGCCTTCTCACCGGCCCTGGCAGCGGACGAAGCTGCGGGTGGCGCGGCAGCCGAAATGGCCGACGACGAGACGACCCGCGCCGCGCGCGAGATCGTGGTGCAAGCCGAGATCGGCTTTCGCAACCGCGCGACAGATGGAGCCGAGCCCAAGCTGGTCTATGACGAGGAATACTTCCGCCGCTTCGAGCCGCTGACAGCTGGCGATGCGCTGAAGCGCGTGCCTTCGGTCACGTTCCTTTCCGACGTGCTGGAAAGCGACGGAGCGCGCCTGCGCGGGCTTGATCCGGGCTATACCCAGATCCTGATCAACGGCGACCGGGTGCCCGGCGCGAACGCCGACCGCTCGTTCTTTCTCGACCGGATTCCTGCCGAACTGATCAAGCAGGTCGAAATCGTGCGTTCCTCCTCGGCCCGCCGCACCGGTGATGCCGTGGCGGGCACGCTGAACATCGTGCTGCGCAACGCCTTCAGCATGGACGGCGGCTATGTTCGCGCCGGCGGGCTGTTCTTCGATGATGGCAAGGCCAAGCCCAGCGGCGGCCTCTACTATGGCGGCAAGCTGGGGCCGGGCCGCTTGCTGATCGGTGCAAACGTGCAGGGACGCTATGCGCCCAAAACCAAGAAGAGCCTGCGCTACGGCGATTCGCCCGAGAACAATCCGAATTTCGCCACCGACGATTTCAACAACCGCGAAGAGCAGTCCGATATCCGCAACGGCACCGACTATGCCGGTAACGTCAGCTGGGCGATGGAGCAGGGCGGCACCAAGTTCGAGATCGCGGGCAATTATGTGCGCACCGAACGCGAGCAGATCGAGCGCTCGTTCGAATTCAACGATCCGTTCGTTTCAACCGGCCCGGTCCGCCTCAATGCAGGTGGCACATTGCTGACCGACAACTACAACCCGCTGTTCATCAAGCAGGAAAGCATGGCGCTCACCAGCAAGTTCAGCCATGAGACCGATTGGGGCAAGACCACCGCCCGCGTCAGCTTCTCCAGCTTCCGGAATGACGAGCGCGAGTTCGAGCATGAGGTCGATTTCGACCGCAGCCGGCCGCGCTATACAGGCGACTTTGGCACGACGGCGCTGCGCGATACCGAACTGGCTGGCGAACTGGAGCAATCGTTCCGCCTGACCAGCGCAATCAACCTTGCGGTAGGCGGGTTCGCGCAGAACAAGATCCGCAAGACTGACATTGCGGCTGTGCGCAACCGTTTCAACGTGACCGACAATCTTTCAGGATACGCACAGGCGACCGACAATCCCGAGCAGTTCGCCCGGCCTTTCGTGGATATTGAAGCCACCCCCGGCGGCTTCAACCGGATCGAGGAGGATCGCCGCGATCTTTATGCCCTGATCGAAGGCAAGAGCGGAAATGTGAAGTTCGAGGCAGGGCTCCGCTGGGAAAACACCGCGGTGCGGATCGAGGATTTCACGGTCGATCCGGCGGATGCTTCGGCGCGGGTGAAGTACAATTTCCTGCTGCCTTCGGCTTCGGTGCGCATCGAACTGGGCGCGGGCCGGATCACCGCTTCGGCCGCGCGGACCGTGCGTCGCCCGCGCTTCGATTTCATCTCGCCCGCGCTGCTCGAGGCCGAACTGGGTGACAACGATCTGCTGGGCAATCCGCAACTGAGGCCGGAAACATCCTGGGGCGGCGATCTGGGCTATGAGCACCGCATCGGCCGGACGGGTGTGATCGGGGTCAACGCGTTCTATCGCACGATCAAGAATGTCGTCGAAGTGGCCAACACCGGGCGCGAAGGCTCGGAAGGCGAGAACACCTTCGTGCTGCAGCCCCGCAACACCGGCAGCGGTGAAGTCTGGGGCGTGGAGTTCGATCTTTCGGCCAGCCTGGTTTTCATCGGACTGCGTGAAACCGGCATTTTCGGCAACCTGACCTTGATGCAGAGCAGCATCCGTGACGATTTCGGCACGAGGCGCTTCAATGGACAATCCAAGTATATCTACAACTTCGGCATGATCCAGAATTTCCCCAGGATCGGCGGCACGATCGGCGCGACCTATCGCAAGCAGGGTCCGGCGTTTGACCGGATCATCGGTGAGGAAATCCGCACGACCTATGGGGCCGATCTTGAGGTGTTCGTCGAAAAGCGCTTCGGCAAGAGCTTCACGCTGCGTGCTGTCGGCTCGAACCTGCTCAACGGCGCCAAGGATGAGGTGTTCAACAAGTTCACCACGATCGGCGATCAGCGCACGCGCAGCTTTGACGAGTATGAGCTTGAATCCGAGACTGGCGGTCCGGTGTTCCAGATCGTCGCGCGGTACGCGTTCTGATGCGGCTCTGGGTGGCAGTGGCTGGGGCTGCGCTGCCGATGGCGGCTTTGGCTGCGCCGGTGACGGTATCGGTCACCGCGCAGGGGGAAACTGTGCCGGTTGGCACTGCGGCGGCTGATGCCGCAGACGATCCGGCGATCTGGCGCAATCCGCGCCAGCCTTTGCGCAGCCTGATCGTGGCGACGGACAAGAAGGCCGGGCTCTATGTCTACGGACTCGATGGAAAAGCGCGCGATTTCTCGCCCGATGGGCGGCTCAACAATGTCGATCTGATCGGCATGGGGCGGCGCGGCGTGATCGTGGTGGCGAGCGACCGCAACGATGAAGCTGCGGCGCGGCTGCGGCTCTACCGGCTCGATACGCGCCGCGCAAAGCTGGTGCCGCTGGGCACGGTGAGCGGCGGCGCGGGCGAAGCCTATGGCGTGTGCCTGATGCGCGTCGGCGCGCGGCTTCATGCGTTTTCGGTGCTGAAGGACGGGACCGTTGCGCAAGTGTCGATTACGTTGGGGCAAGGAAAGCCGCGCGGGCGGATCGTGCGCCAGCTCAAGCTGGAAACCCAGCCCGAGGGCTGCGTGGTCGATCAGCGCAGCCGCAGGCTCTATGTGGGCGAGGAAGATCGCGGCATCTGGGCGTTCGATGCGCAGGCCACGGCTTCGCGTCGGGGGCGGCTGGTCGCGGCGGTGGACGGCGCGCAGCTTGTCGCCGATGTCGAGGGACTGGCGCTGGCACCGCAGGGGCGGCGCGGCGGCTGGCTGATCGCATCGAGCCAAGGCGACAATGCCTATGCGCTGTTCCGGCTGCCCGGGATGAAGCCCGCCGGACGCTTCCGCATTGCCGCGGGCCGGCTGGGATCGACCGAGGAAACCGATGGCATCGCCTTCCATCCCGGCGCGTTTGGCCCACGCTACCACGCCGGGCTTTTCGTGGCGCAGGACGGCGACAATGCGCCTGCAGCGCAGAACTTCAAGCTGGTATCCTGGGCGGATGTGCTTGCGGCCTTGCGGCGCTGAGCCGGGGCCGCAAGCAAGTGCTCACGCCGTCTTATCGGACTCAAGAGGCTTTGCCACTTCGCTGAACGAGGGTTCGCGTACCATTCCATCGTCCGCTGCCGGAAATCACCCGCTCGATCTGGAAGCGGGGGCGCAGCAAGCAAACCTTGGCAGGGCTTCAGAATTTCTGAAGTGACAATACCCAATTAAATTAGTAGAGATTTTGCGTGCGCCGGGGATGTCCCTCTCCCCGTCCTCGGCGCATCGCGGCTTTTGATGGATGTCAGCTTGCTCCGCGTCACCAACGGCTAAAGCGCACGAACAGGGGCGACCTCGCCAGATTCGTGTTCCGATCAAGGAGCCCGGAATATGTCGAGACTTTCGAACCCGCCCCGTAGTGCCCGCAAGCCGTCCGCCCGTTCGCCCGTCGCCAGCGCCGCTGTTGCCCGTCTGCCGCACCCATCGTGGCGCCTATTGGGCGAGACCGCGACCGCAGACCGCACGCTGTCGGCCGAGGATTTCTGGCAGAAGCTGGGGCTCTGATGCGGCGTTTCCGGCGACAAGAGCGTGTTCGCGGCGGGGGTCTGGGCGGGCCGGAAAGCGCGGCTATGGCGGAGCCAATCTGAACTCGCTGGCCTTAGTCTATCGGTTTAGTAGAAATGGACTTCCGACTTAGGAGCCACATTGATGAAGACCGCGCTGATCATCCGCCACGTGCCGCGTGAAGGCGTAGCCGGCTTCCGCGCGCCGATCGAGGCGGCGGGCTACGTGATCAACCGGGTGGATGTGATCGACCATGATTTCCATGCGCTTGATCTCGTCTCGCCCGATCTGGTGGTGATGATGGGCGGGCCGATGGGCGTCTACGAGCGCGAGGCGCATCCGTGGATTACCTGCCAATTGAAGCTGCTGGCGCGGCGGCTGGCGGCGGATCGGCCAACGCTGGGTGTGTGCTTCGGTTCGCAGATGATCGCGGCGGCGCTGGGGGCGGATGTTTATGCAGGGCCAGTCAAGGAAATCGGCTTCGCGCCGGTGATGATCCACGACCGCGAGGGGCCGCTGCGCCATCTGGCGGAGGTGCCAGTGCTGCATTGGCATGGCGATACCTTCACCCTGCCCGCTGGAGCGGAGCTGCTGGCTTCGAGCCCGCTCTATCCGCATCAGGCGTTCCGCAAGGGGCGCAATGTGCTGGCGCTGCAGTTCCATGCCGAGATGGGCGAGGACGAGCGCTTCGAGGACTGGATCGCGCAGGACATGGATTACCTGTCTGCCGCCGGGAAGTGCCCCGGCGAATTGCGCGCTTCGCATGCAGCGCATGGACCGGGCGCAGTTGCCGCCGGGCGGGCGATGATCGCGGAATGGCTGGCGGGGCTTGCCGCCTAAAGGCCTTCGCGCCAGCGGCTGAGGCGCGCGACGGCATCCTCCAGCATGGCCTGTGGCTTGCAGTGGCACAGGCGCACGATGGTGGCGGGGCCACCTTCCCCTTCCCACAGCGCGGAGAGCGGGATCGAGGCGACCCCTCCCTCGCGCACCGCGCGTTCGCTGAAAGTGCGGTCGTCAAGCGCGATACCGCTGGCGGGCAGGTGGATGCAGGCGAACCAGGTAGCCTTGCTTTCGAGCACGGCAAAGCCCGCGTGCTTCAGGCCTTCGATGAGGACGGCGCGTGAGGCGGACCATTCGGCATGGAGCGCCGCGGTGATCGCGGGATCGGCGAGGCCTTCGGCGGCGGCCCATTGCAGCATCGGCGGGGTGGTGAAGGTGAGGAACTGGTGCGCCTTGCCCAGCACCGCGGCGAGCGCGGCATCGCCGACCAGCCAGCCGACCTTCCAGCCTGTCGCGCCGAAGATCTTTCCGGCCGAGCCGATCTTGATCGCGCGCTCTGCCATGCCAGGCTCGGCCAGCAGCGATTGGTGCGCGCGGCCATCGAAGCGCACGGCTTCCCACACTTCGTCGCAGATGGCGACGAGATCGTGCTCGCAGGCGATCCGGGCGAGGAGGGCGAGGTCTTCCGGGCGGGCGACCGAGCCGGTCGGATTGAGCGGATCGTTGAGGATCAGGGCGCGGGTGCGCGGGCTGATCGCAGCGCGGATCGCCGCTTCGTCATAATGCCAGCCCGGCGGGCTTAGCGGCACGAACACCGGCACACCGCCAGCACGGCGCACCAGCGGGGCATAGGCATCGTAGGCGGGCGAGAAGAGGAGCACTTCATCGCCTACCCCGACGACGGCAAGGATCGCGGCGGCAATCGCTTCGGTCGCGCCTGAAGTGACGACGACTTGCTCGCGGGTGAGGGCAAGGCCTTGGGTCCGCGCATAGAACGCGGCGACCGCATCGCGCAGTTCGGGCACGCCCATGCTCGGCGGGTACTGCTGCGAGCGGGTTTCCATCGCGCGCATCGCGGCAGTGGTGAGCGCGGCGGGCGGCGGCGTATCGGGAAAGCCCTGGCCCAGATTGATCGCGCCGAGGCTGCGGGCAAGGCCCGACATGTGCTCGAACACGGTGACGGGCATTTCGGCGTAGATGGGGTTGAGGCGAAGGTCGGTCATCGCGCTCCACGCTAGCGCTGCGCTGGCAGCCTGCCCAGCCTCGTCTCGACAGGAAGCTGGCTGGGGCGGGAGGATTCGAACCTCCGAATGCCGGTACCAAAAACCGGTGCCTTACCACTTGGCGACGCCCCAGCGGGAAGGCGCGCTTATAGCGGCGCGTTCATGAATGAAAAGGGGCGGATGGGGCAGGATTTTGCCCCATCCGCCGGACCGTCAGAGCGTCCCTTCCGGCAGCGACGCGAAATCGGCGGCGCTGTGGCGTTCGGGCAGGCCATTGGGGCGATTGACCAGCTTGCCGCGCTTCACCGCGGGGCGGGCGTCGATCTCGGCAACCCAGCGGCCGACGGCTTCGTATTCGTGCATCGAAAGGAAGGTCGCCGCATCGCCATAAGCATCGCCGCGGTAGATATTGCCGAGCCAGGGATGCGTGGCGATATCGGCGATGGTGTATTCATCGCCCGCAAGGAAGCGGGTTTTCTTGAGCTGGTTGTTGGCGACATCGAACAGGCGCTTGGTTTCCATCGCATAGCGATCGATCGCATATTCGATCTTGAACGGGGCATAGGCGTAGAAGTGGCCGAAGCCGCCGCCCATGAACGGGGCCGAGCCGACCTGCCAGAACAGCCACGAGAGCACCTCGGCGCGGGCGGGGCTTTCCTTGGGCAGGAAGTGGCCGAACTTTTCGGCAAGATGCACCAGCATCGCGCCCGATTCGAACAGGCGGAAAGGCTCGGGGCCGCTCTTGTCGAGCATCGCGGGAATCTTGGAATTGGGATTGAGATCGGTAAAGCCGCTGCCGAACTGGTCGCCATCGAAGATCTTGATCAGCCAGGCATCGTATTCTGCGCCGGTGATACCGAGCTCAAGCAGTTCCTCGAGCAGGATCGTGACCTTCTGGCCATTGGGCGTGCCGAGCGAATAGAGCTGGAACGGGTGCTCGCCGACCGGCAGCTTCACTTCCTTCTGCGCACCGGCGGTGGGGCGGTTGACGCCGGCAAAGGCGCCGCCGTTCTCCTTGTTCCAGGTCCAGACCTTGGGCGGCACGTATTCTTCAGACATCGGGATCTCCTCGGGGAAGTTTTTGCTTGCCCCAAGAGTGGCGTTGCCGCGCGCGGATGGCAAGGCGCAGGGGCCGCGCAGATATTCTGCTCGCGCCCCACTTTTTTCTATCGCGAGGTCCGAGGCGGCAGCCAAAAAATAGGAACAGTTCCTATTTTTAATCCAGAGGTAATCGGGAGGCAATCTACTAAAATATAATATAAAAATAGGGACAGACCCTATTTTTCGAGCGCAATCCGCGCCAGTGCCGGGACCAGCTCATCGAAATGGTCAATCACCGCGTCCGCGCCGAGTTCATCTGCCGGCAGATCGTTGAACCCGAAGCGGACCGCGACGACGGGCAGGCCCGCCGCGCGTGCGGCGCCCACATCGAAGGTGGTATCGCCGACAAAGGCGGCGCGGCCACCACCGCAGCGCGCGACCATTTCATGGAGCATGTCGGGCGCCGGCTTGGCGCCGCCGGGGCCGAGCGTATCGCCGCCGATGATCGTGGCGAAGCGGGAAGTCAGGCCCAGTTCGTCGAACAGGCGGCGGGCGAGGTCCTCGCGCTTGTTGGTGGCGATGGCGAGGTGGACACCGCGCGCGGCCAGCGCTTCCAGCATGGCCTCACCGCCGGGGAACAGCGCGGTGTGGCGGGCGATGTTTTCGGCGTAGAAAGCAAGGAGCCGCTCCTGCAACGCGGGAAAATCGATGCCATCCAGCCCGCCGCTGGCAGTGAGCGCGTTGTGCAGAAGTTGCGCGCTGCCGCCGCCGATGTAGCGCCGTGCCTGGTCCAGCGGGACGAGCGGGCGGCCGACATGGGTAAGCGCATGGTTGAGCGCGTGACCGATGTCGTAAGCCGTATCGAGCAGCGTGCCATCGAGGTCGAACCCGACGATCTGGAAGGGAAAATCCGTCATGCCGCGCTCCGTGGCGGCACGTTCTGGAAACTGCAAGCAAATGCTGGCAAGGAGCGCGCATGACCGAAGCTTCCTCCCCGCCCGAACGCCCACTCGCCCTTGTTGTCCTCGCCGCCGGCAAGGGCACCCGCATGAAAAGCGACCTGCACAAGGTGCTGCACCCGATCGCCGGGCGGCCCATGCTGATGCACCTGCTGGCGAGCGCCGATGCGCTGGACCCGGCGCGCAAGGTCGTTGTGGTGGGCGCGGGGCGCGAGCAGCTGGCAGCTGCGCTGGGCGACAGCGCGGAGCTGGCGGTGCAGGACCCGCAGCTCGGCACCGGCCATGCAGTCCAGCAGGCGGAGAGCGCTCTCGCCGGGTTCGCGGGGGATGTGCTGATCCTCTATGGCGATGTGCCCTTCGTGCGCACGGAAACGATGCGGGCGATGCTCGAACGGCTGCATGAGCCGGACAATCCGGCAGTCGTGGTGCTGGCCTTTGAACCTGAGGATGCGCTGCAATATGGCCGGGTGATCGCCGAGAACGGCGTCGTCACCAAGATGGTCGAGCACAAGGATGCGAGCGCCGAGGAGCGCGCCTGCCGCCTGTGCAATTCGGGCCTGATGGCGGTGCGCGGGGAGGAGCTCTTTGCGCTGCTGGGGCGCGTTGGCAACGACAACGCGCAGGGCGAATACTACCTCACCGATATCGTCAACGTGGCCAATTCCGACAGGCGGGTGTGCGCAGTGGTGGTGACGGATGATCCGGACGAAGTGGCGGGGATCAACAGCCGCGCCGAACTCGCCGAGGCAGAAGGGCGCTGGCAGAAGAAGCGGCGGTTGCAGGCAATGGCCGATGGCGCCAGCCTCGTTGCGCCCGAGACGGTGTGGTTTTCGTGGGATACCGTGCTTGGCCGCGATGTGACGGTGGAGCAGAATGTGGTGTTCGGCCCGGGCGTGACAGTGGCGGTCGGCGTGGTGATCCACGCTTTCTGCCATATCGAGGGCGCGCGGCTGGAAAGCGGTGTTTCTGTGGGCCCCTTCGCGCGGCTGCGCCCCGGCGCGGTGCTGGAAGAAAAGGCGCGCGTCGGCAATTTCGTCGAAGTGAAGAACGCGGTGCTCCATGCCGGCGCCAAGGCCAATCACCTGACGTACCTCGGCGATGCCGACGTGGGCGCGGGCGCGAACATTGGCGCGGGCACGATCACCTGCAACTATGATGGCTACTTCAAGTATCGCACCGTGATCGGCGAGCGCGCCTTCATCGGATCGAACTCGGCGCTGATCGCGCCGGTGAAGATCGGGGCGGATGCCATCGTCGCGGCTGGCAGCGCCGTGAGCCGCGATGTGGCCGACGGCGAACTTCGGCTGGTGCGCGCCGAGCAGCTGGTCAAGCCCGGCTGGGCCGACCGCTTCCACGACGCGATGAAGCGCAAGAAGGCTGAACGGAAGTAGAGGGCGCGCAAATGATCACCGTAGTCCCGGCAGCCGAGGAGCATCTCGACGGCTGGGCTACGCTGCGGCACTTGCTGTGGGATGAGTCTTCGCAAGCGGAGCACCGCGAAGAAGCCGAGGAACAACTGGCCGAGCCGGAGCGGTTCCTCAATCTGGTTGCGCTCGATGGAGCAGCAGTCGTTGGCTTTGCCGAAGCGTCGATCCGCCACGAATACGTGAACGGCTGCGAGGATTCCCCGGTGCTGTTCCTCGAAGGCATCTGCGTCGCGCCGGAAGCGAGGCGGCAGGGCCTCGCGCGGCGGCTGGTTGCGGCCGTGGCGGACTGGGGCCGGGCGCAGGGGTGCCGCGAATTCGCTTCCGATACCTGGCATGACGACACCGAAAGCCATGCCTTCCATCTCGCCGCCGGTTTTGCCGAGACCGAGCGGGTGGTCTATTTCCGGCAGGAGCTCTGATCGTGCCTATCGCCCAGCTCAATGTTGCCCGCTTCCGCAAGGCCAAGGCCGATCCCGCCAATCAGCCCTTCATGGACGCGCTCGATCACGTGAACGCGCAGGCGGATGTGGCGGACGGTTTCATCTGGCGGCTGGTGGGTGCCGATGAAACTGGGGGCGATGCCAACGATGCCACCGCGATCGAGGCGGTGGCGGGGGACGCCGATTTCATCGTCAACCTTTCGGTTTGGCGTGATGTGCCCTCGCTGGAAGCCTTTGCCTATCGCCAGGCCGATCACCGCAGCGTGCTGGCGCGGCGGGGCGAGTGGTTCGATCCGATGGAGCCTTCGCTGGCGCTGTGGGAAGTGCCGGACGGCCATATCCCGAGCGTGGCCGAGGCGCTGGACAGGCTGGCGCAGCTGGGGCGCGACGGGCCGAGTGCGGCGGTCTTCACCTTCCGCTGGTGGCGCGAGAACCGCTAGTAGTACCGCGCCGCAAACCGGTCGATGAAGGCGACGAGGTTCGGCGTCTGGCCGATGGCGCGGCGCACTTCGCTTTCGAAGGGCGCGCGCCAGATGTTGACGAGCTGGGCGTAGACCACCGCGTCGGTCGAGCTGGGCTCCGCGCCGAAGAACCAGTCCGACGCGCCGAGGATATCGGAAAGTGCGTTCACGTCGCGGCGGCCGATGGCGGCGATTTCCGCAGCGCTGTGGATGCCCATGCCGTGGCCTTCGAGCTGCTTTTTCACTCCGCGTCGGGCGATGGGGCCGAGCACCCGGCGCACCGGCACGGCAAGGCCGCCGAGCACGACATCGCGGAATTGCTGCCAGTTTGCATCGTTCATCCAGCGATCATGGACCATCGTCCAATAGAGATTTTCGTCGATCAGCCGCTGGATCGCCACCGCCGTGCCGCGCTGCGAGGGGGTGAGGTGGGCATCGGGGTCGACGCCGTGGCGCTGCATGAGGTGCGCGATGATGAAGGTCGAATCGCCGATTTTCTGCCCGTCTTCCTCGATCCACGGGGCCTTGCCCTTGGGGCCAGCAAAGGGCGTGGCGGCAGTCATGCTCTCGTGCGGGATGCCGGTCATGCGCAGCCATGCGTCGAGCTTGAGGCAGAACGGGCTGACGGTGGGCAGGCCCCAGGCCCCGGGCAGGTGATAGACCTTGAGCGTGGACGTAGCGGCCATCGTGGGTTCCCCTTCCCGCATCGGCTGTACCGACTTGTTTACGCCTGAAGACTATAGGGGATCGGGGCGGAGACAAGCCCTGACCATTCCTCTTGACATGATATCATGATATGATATCGCGATATCACTATGACACGGATCCTTGCCGACCTGCCCGATGAAGACATCCGTTGGCTCGATGCCCGCGCGGCCGAGCAAGGCAAGTCCCGCGCCTCGGTGCTGCGCGATGCGGTGGCTACCTACAAGGCGCAGGTCGCGTCTCCGGGCACGGACTGGATCGATCTGGGTTTCGGTCTGTGGAAGGATCGCACCGATATCGGCGATTCCGTCGAATGGCAGCGGCGCGAGCGAGCATCGTGGACGCGCCCCTGGGATGACGACTACGAGGCGACCAAGGCGGAGTTTCCGGACCTGTTCGATGCCGAAGACGATCGCCAGCGTGCCGTCTATCTCGCAATGCGCGGGTCTGGGTCCAAACCGGAAGATGACGCAGCGTGAGCGACTATGCGTTCGATTCCAACATCGTGATCGATGCACTGCTCGGCTATGACCGCGCGCGGGCCGAGCTCAAGCGCGCGGCCTCGGCGGGACGGCGGCTGTGGCTCAGCCGCATGGCCTGGGTGGAGATTCTCTCGAAAGGCGAGGGCCAGACCCTGCGCGAGACCGAAGCATTCCTTGACCGGTTCGCGATTGACGAAATCGATGTGGAGATCGCGTCGCGCGCAGCAGCCTTGCGGCGCGAACGGCCGCGTTTGAAATCGCCGGACGCGATCATCCTTGCCACCGCACTCACCCGCGGCCGCGTCCTTGTCACCCGCAACACCAAGGATTTCCCGGCCGAGATGCCCGGTATCCGCGTCCCCTATACTCTCTAAGCGAAAGCACCTCCCCATGTGCGGAATTATCGGAATTGTCGGCAAGGAACAGGTGGCGGACCGGCTGGTCGATGGTCTGCGCCGCATGGAATACCGGGGCTATGACAGCGCTGGTATCTGTCTCGTCGCGGATGGCCAACTGGTGCGCCGCCGGGCCGAGGGCAAGCTGAACAACCTTGTGCTCGAACTGGCCCGCCATCCGGCCGCAGGCCACATCGGCATTGCCCACACCCGCTGGGCCACCCACGGCGCGCCGACGACCAGCAACGCGCACCCGCACGCGACGGACGAGGTGGCGCTGGTGCACAACGGGATCATCGAAAACTTCAAGCCGCTGCGCGATGCCCTGATCGCGCGCGGCCGCAAGTTCGAGAGCGAGACCGATACCGAAGTCGTCGCGCACCTCGTTTCGGAACAGGTCGAGGCCGGCCTCAGCCCTCAGGATGCGGTCAAGGCCGTGCTGCCCACGCTGCGCGGGGCGTTTGCTCTGGCCATCGCGTTCCGCCAGCATGACGACATGCTGATCGGCGCGCGGCTCGGCTCGCCACTGGTGGTGGGCTACGGTGAGGGCGAGACCTACCTCGGTTCCGACGCATTGGCGCTCGCGCCGCTGACCCAGCGGATCACGTATCTGGAAGAAGGCGATTGGGTCGTCATCACGCGCGAAGGCGCGACGATTTACGACGTGAACAATGTGCAGGTTGTGCGGCCCATCGTTGCCTCGGGCGCGACGGCGGCAGCGATCGAGAAGGGCGAGTTTCGCCACTTCATGCAGAAGGAAATCTTCGAGCAGCCGACCGTGGTGGCGCAGACGCTGCGCAGCTACTTGCGCCGGATCGACCAGACCGTGGCGCTGCCGCAGATCGATTTCGACCTCTCCAGCATCAGCCGCGTGACCATCGTCGCCTGCGGAACGAGCTTCTACGCAGGGATGGTCGCGAAGTACTGGTTCGAGCAGTTCGCGCGCCTGCCCGTCGATATCGATGTGGCGAGCGAGTTCCGCTACCGCGATCCGGTGCTCGAGCCGGGCGGCCTCGCGCTGTTCATCTCGCAGAGCGGCGAGACGGCGGACACACTTGCCGCGCTGCGCCATTGCAAGGCGGAAGGGCAGACCATCGCCGTCGTCGTCAACGTACCGACCAGCTCGATGGCGCGCGAAGCGGATCTGCTGCTGCCGACCCACGCCGGGCCGGAAATCGGCGTCGCCTCGACCAAGGCGTTTACCTGCCAACTCGCCGTGCTCGCCGCACTGGCTGCACACCTGGCGGTCAAGCGCGGGCGGCTGACGCGCGAGGAAGAGGCCGATATCGTCAACCAACTGGCCGAGACGCCCGCCGCGCTCAATGCGGCGCTCAGCCATGACGACGAGATCGCGGCGATGGCGCACCTCATCGCCCCGGCGCGCGATGTGCTCTATCTGGGCCGCGGGCCGGACTATCCGCTGGCGCTGGAAGGCGCGCTGAAGCTCAAGGAAATCAGCTACATCCACGCCGAGGGTTATGCCTCGGGCGAAATGAAGCATGGGCCGATCGCGCTGATCGACGAGGCCGTGCCGGTGATCGTGCTCGCGCCTTCGGGGCCGCTGTTCGAGAAGACCGTGAGCAACATGCAGGAAGTGCGCGCGCGCGGCGGCAAGGTCGTGCTGATTTCGGATGCGGCGGGGATCGAGGAAGCGGGCGAGGGCTGCCTTGCCACGATCGAGATGCCCAAGGTTCACCCGCTGATCGCGCCGCTGGTCTATGCCGTGCCGGTGCAGCTGCTGGCCTATCACGTGGCCGTGGCGAAGGGGACCGATGTGGACCAGCCGCGCAATCTGGCGAAGTCGGTCACCGTCGAATGACCGCAGCGGCCGCGGGCATCGCGGACCATGGCAGGGCTGGAGCGCTCGTGCGCGAGCTGCCGGTCCTGCTGTTCATTGCCGCATGTTCGCTGCTGATCCGCATCTGGTGGATGGACAATCCGGTCGTCGACCACGACGAGCAGTTCTATTCCTACGTCGCCACCGCCATGCTCGATGGGCAGGTGCCCTATGTCGACATCTGGGATCGCAAGCCGGTCGGGCTGTTCCTGCTGTATGAGGGTGCGCATGCGCTGCTTGGGCGCGGGGCCTTCGCCTATCTCGCCATGGCCAACCTGTTTGCCTGCATCGGTGCCTGGCTTGCCTATCGCATGACGGCAGTGCTGGCCGACCGCCGCACCGGCTGGGTCGCCGCGCTGCTTTACCTTCTCGCCATGACCGTGTTCGGATGCCGCGGCGCGCAGAGCGAGTTGCTGTTCACGCCGCTGTGCATGGGCATGATGTTCCTTGCGATGGTCTGTCCGGGATCGCTGCGAGCGATGGTGCTGGCCATGCTGCTGGGGGGCCTCGCGCTTCAGATCAAGTATACCGCAGCGCCGTTTTGCGCGGTGTTTGCCGTGTTCGTACTGGTGGAGGACTATCGCCGGGTCCGCGCGGTGCTGCCGGTATTGGGGCGGGCCTGCCTCTATGCGCTGGCGGGCCTCGCACCCACGATCGCGATCGGCGCGTGGTATGCGGCTGCGGGCCATTGGGATGACTTCGTCTACGCCAACTTCGTCTCGATCTTCGAACGCAAGACGAGCATCGGACGGTTTCATCCCAAGACCCTGACGGTGATCGCGCCTTTCCTGCTGATGATCGCAGCCGGGGTCTGGGCATGGTTCCGGCTCGGCCAGACCTATCCGCGGCGGGCCAGCACCCTCGTGGTGGTTATGACGGTGGGGGCGCTCGCCTCGATCTACTTTCCGAGCAATGTGCTGGCCTACTACTACGCCTTCCTTGGCCCGTTCGCGGTACTGCTGGCGGTGCCGTTCTACGATCTGCGCCAGCGCGCCGGGTG
The DNA here is from genome assembly GCF_027486195.1 of Novosphingobium sp. GTDB lineage: Bacteria > Pseudomonadota > Alphaproteobacteria > Sphingomonadales > Sphingomonadaceae > Novosphingobium. The sequence goes on along the minus strand of NZ_JAIXPP010000109.1, from coordinate 15,228 downwards.
GTTTGGTGCGGCGGTGCTGGTCGGGGCACTTGTCGTCGTGGGGAACTTTCCGCAGAACATCGCCGCCGGCCGCACCGATGTGGCCCAGTTCCATGCCATGGTCGAACGGATCAAGGCGGGCGGCCCGGGCCGCACGCTCTATGTCTTTTCAGGGCCGACGGCAGCCTATGCGGCCACGGACACGCGCCCGAAAGCGAAGTATCCCTTCCCGTTCCACAGCGCCGAATACATGGAGCACGGCGCGGTGGGGCGGCCGCAGGAGCAGATCGTCGCCGAGTTCCTTGCAAAGCGCCCGATGTTCATCCTGACGCGGTCCGACCTGAGCATCTACGCGACCTCGTTCACGGCACCGACGGTGATGAATGAGGCTCGCACGCATTACACGCCGGTCGGGGACTACCTGATCCTGGGGGACGGGCTGACCTTGTGGCAGCGGCGGCCCGAGCCTGCGCCGGGCGCGGGCTGACCGCCGGTCAGGCCTCGCCCGCGCTCACCCGCAGCGCCGCGATGTGCTCCGGCCCGATCCCGCAGCACCCCCCGAGGATCGAGGCACCGGCTGCGTGCCACGCCGCGGCGAAGCGCCCATAGCCTTCGGGCGTCAGGTCCTCGCGGATGGGCGTAAGGCCGTTGTTGGCTTCGGCATCGGCGGCCATTGGCGGGAAGGCATTGGCATAGACGCCGATGCGGATAGGGCTGTCAGGCCCCAGCTCGGCATGCGCGGCGCGCACGGCGGCTTCCATCACTTCGGGCTGGCTGCAATTGAACAGCAGCGCCGCCGCGCCGATCTCCTGCGCAAGGCGGGCGGCTTCGGCCACGCTCTCGCCCGAGCGCAGGACCGGCTCGGCGACCGGCTGCCCATCCTCCAGCGTGAACGAGAGCCACAGCGGCTTGGCCGTGGGCGCGGTGAGCGAGGCGGCCAGCCGCGCTTCGACGAGCGAGGACAAGGTCTCCGCGAGCCAGTGGTCGATGCTGGGCGCGAGCGCTGCGACGAGGACTTCGAGCACTGGGCGGGCACGGTCGAGATCGACGAGATCGGGGCGGTAGGACCCGCAGATGGGCGGCAGCGATCCCGCGACATGCACCTTTCGTCCCGTGGACTCTTGTGCCGAATCAGCGACTTCGCGCGCCAGCCGTCCGGCAAGGGACGCGAGCGCGGCGCCCTGCTCCGCAAAGCGTTGCTCACCGATATGAAAGGGGACGACGGCATAGGAATTGGTCGTGATCACGTCCGCCCCGGCCGCGACATAGGCGCGGTGGACGGCGCTGACGAACTGCGGCCCCTCGATCAACGCGAGCGCCGACCATTCGGGCTGGCGGAAGGGCGCACCGCTGCGGGCAAGTTCGCGGCCGGTGCCGCCATCGAGGATCAGGAGGGGGGCAGTCATGGTCGGGACGAAACTCGCGCTAAGGGTGGCGTGTGGGCGCTAGCACGGTGCCCGGCAAAGCGGCAGGGGCAAGCTGCAGGGGCCGCAGCCAAAAGGTAAAAAAACGCGCCCGGCAATTCGTTACGGAACGAGCTTGTGCCCTTTGTTTCGGGCGCTTGAAAAACACCCTGAAAGGCGCAGCTCGTGGTGGAAGACGCCACCTGCTTACCATTGCGCAAGGTTTCCCCACTAAGCCGCGAAGTGTGACGCGAACCACTGATCAAACCTTGCCCGCTCTGCCGCGGGAACTTCCGGCGATGGCCGTGCTGGGCCTCTCCGATTCGGCGGAAGGCGATTGGGGACGGCTGCGCGGATTGCAGTATTCCGGCCTCGCCCGGCTCACCCGCCCCAGGCTGGTAGCCCATGGGCTCGCAGCCATGCTCGTCGTTCAGGCGCTGTGGGGGGCAATCCCGTTTGCGGTGCTGCTGGGCTGGGCCGTGGCGCTCGCCGGGGTGCTGGCCTGGGGCGCAAGCTTCGACCGCACGCTCGAAGATGCCGATCGCCGCCGGATGACGCGGCACGAAATTCACCGCCACACCGTATGCACCGTTGCAGCGGGTCTGGTGTGGGTCTTGCCGATCCTCGTCATGTCGCCTTTCGCCTCGCCCGAGCAGCGGCTGCTGGTCTGGACGATCATGGCGATGCTGATGGCCGGCACGGCGCTGGCTTTCGCTGCCGTTCCGCTCGGCGCGGTGCTGTTCAACGCGATTCTTGGCGCGGCGAGCGTCGTGGTGTTTGTCTTCTTCGGCAAAGTGACGGCGGCTGCTGCGGCAGTGACTTTCGTGATTTTCCTGTGGGTGGGCAGCCTCGAGGCGGCGCGCATGTTCCTCGCCGGCAAGGTCGCCGAAGCGGGCGTCGCGGAAAAGAGCGAGGTCGTCTCGCTGCTGCTGCGCGAGTTCGAGGAAGGCGAGGCGGACTGGCTGTGGCAGACCGATTCCAACCGCCGGGTCCGTGCCGCGAGCCCCCGCTTTGCCTTCGCGCTGGGCGAGGATCCCGAAGACATCGACGGCAAGCCGCTGATCCAGCTGATCGCCGGGTCGGCATGGGAAAGCGGGCATTTCCATTCCTCCCTGCATGATCTGGCCGAACGGCTGAAGCGGCGCGAGAGCTTTTCGAACCTGCTGGTCCACGTGACCCTGCACGGCAATAACCGCTGGTGGGAGCTCTCCGCCTCGCCGCGATTTAACGACAACGGCAATTTCATCGGCTTCCGCGGTGTCGGTTCGGACGTAACCGAGCAGCGCGAGAGCGCCGACAAGATCGCCTATCTCGCCCGCTACGACACGCTGACAGGCCTGCCCAACCGCCTGATGCTGACCGAGACGCTGGGCGAGGCGATGTGCGAGGCGGACCGCTGGCGGATGCGCTGCGGTTTCATGATGATCGACCTCGACCGGTTCAAGGCGGTCAACGATACGCTTGGGCACCTCGTCGGCGACCAGCTGCTCGCCAAGGTTTCGGACCGGCTGAAGTCGCTGATGAGCGAGAACGAGCTGTGCGGGCGCCTCGGCGGTGACGAGTTTGCCATCGTGGTCCGCGATACCGGCGACGGGACGCGGATCCGCGAAGTGGCCTACGCGGTGATCACTGCGCTTTCGCAGCCTTACGAGATCGATCACCACACGCTGTATGTCGGCGCGAGCGTCGGCTCGGCGATCGGGCCCCGCGATGGCGCGACCGTTGAGACGCTGATGCGCAATGCCGACCTCGCGCTCTACCGCGCCAAGGACGAGGGCGGCGGGTTGCACTTCGATTACGAGCCTTCGCTGCATGCGCATGCCGAGGAGCGGCGCAAGCTGGAGTTCGCGCTGCGCCACGCGCTGGAGCGCGGGGAATTCACGCTGGCCTATCAGCCGGTGGTCGATGCGATCACCGAGGCGCCGGTGAGTTTCGAGGCGCTGCTGCGCTGGCATTCGGCGGACCATGGCCCGATCAGTCCCGCCAAGTTCATTCCGCTCGCCGAAGACACCCGGCTCATCGTGCCGATTGGCGAATGGGTGCTGCGCACCGCGTGCTTCGAAGCGATGAACTGGCCGGACCCGATCAAGGTTGCGGTCAACGTTTCGGGCGAGCAGCTGCTTGATCCCAGCTTTGCCGAAGTGGTGGTGAGCGCGCTCGCCGCCAGCGGCCTGCCGCCGCACCGGCTTGAGATCGAAGTGACCGAAAGCATTTTCGTGCGCGACGGGACGGCGGCGCAGCAGACGCTGGAGCGGATCATGTCGCTGGGCTGCGGCGTGGCGCTTGACGATTTCGGGACGGGCTATTCCTCGCTGGGTTACCTCCGGAAACTGCGGTTCTCGACGATCAAGGTGGACCGCAGCTTCGTGCAGGGCGCCGCGAAGGACAATCCCGAGAGCCTTGCCATCGTGCGCGCCGTGGTGGCGATGGCCGACGCGCTTGAGATGTCGACGACTGCCGAAGGTGTCGAAACCGAAGAAGAACTGGCCAAGATCCGCCAGCTTGGCTGCAAGAAGATCCAGGGCTACTACTTCGGCCGCCCGATGACCGCGCGCGACGCGGCCGGGCTGTTCGATACGCTGGAGTGGCGCCGCCAGCTTGCCTGAGATCAGGCCGCGACGCCGAGGCCTGCCAGCACACTTTCAAACAAGGCCCGGCCATCGCTGCCGCCCTGCGCGGGTTCGATCATGCGTTCGGGGTGCGGCATCATGCCAAGCACGTTGCCAGAAGCATTGAGGACGCCCGCGATATCGCGCTGCGAGCCGTTGACGGGTTCACCGTAGCGGAAGGCGACGCGGCCTTCGCCTTCGAGGCGGTCCAGCGTTTCGGCATCGGCGAAGTAGTTGCCATCGTGGTGCGCGACCGGGATCGTGATGCGCTGGCCGGCGGTGTAGCGCGCGGTGAACAGCGACTGGTTGTTTTCGACGACCAACGGCACATCGCGGCAGACGAAGCGGATGCCGGCGTTGCGCATCAGCGCGCCGGGGAGCAGGCCGGCTTCGGTGAGGACCTGAAAGCCGTTGCACACGCCGAGCACGGTGACACCGCGATGGGCGGCGACGACGACCGCCTGCATCACCGGTGAGCGCGCGGCCATCGCGCCCGAGCGCAGATAATCGCCGTAAGAAAAGCCGCCGGGCAGCGCGATGAAATCGAGGCCCGCAGGTAGTTCGGCATCGCCGTGCCACACGCGGTGGACCGTGCCGCCGGTGATCTTTTCAATCGCAACTGCCATGTCACGGTCGCAGTTGGAGCCGGGGAAGGTGATGACAGCGGCGGTGAAGGGCATGGGCTGGGCTTTCGGTGTCTGGTGTCTCGACTTCGCTCGACACGAACGGGGGGAGGCGTTCCGGTTCCTGCTCAGGCGACCTTTTCGATGCGGAAGTTTTCGATCACCTGGTTGGCGAGGAGCTTGCGGCACATCTCGTCCAGCGCGGCGTCGGTGGTGCTGTCGGCCACGTCCATTTCGATCAGGCGGCCGGCGCGCACATCGTTGACGCCTTCGAAGCCGAGACCTTCGAGCGCGTGATGAATGGCGCGGCCCTGCGGATCGAGCACGCCGTTCTTGAGGCTGACGTGGACGCGAACTTTCATGGGTGAAGAGCCTTTCGTGGCGGCGAAGGGAAGATTCGCGTGCGCCTATGCTCCGGCGCGCGGCCAAGCGCAAGTTGGCGGCAAGTTGACACGGTTGACACAGTCCTGAGTGAAAACCCTGCGGCCCCGGCGGGCAGGACATGCGCGGCTGCCGAAGCGGCGTGGAAGCGATGAAAAATGGCGGAAATGCGCAACATGGAGCCACCATACCAGATCGCCGCGATGTAGGAAAATCGGCCCGAAACGCGCCGCTACCGACTTTTAAATAACAGACGCGTCTGTTATTTATTCGGCCATGGCCCGAGTCACACCTCCCGATCGCGATGACCGCATCCTCGATGCAGCGCGCGAAGCCTTTGCCACGCGCGGATTTGCCGCGACGACGATGGAAGACATTGCGCAGCGGGTGGGGATCAGTCGCAGCGCGATCTACAGCCGGTTCGAGAGCAAGGAGGCGTTGTTTCGCGCGTTGGTGCAGGGGATGATCGGGCACGTGCTGCCCGAGGCCATGCCGGACCTGGCGGGCACCAGCGCCCCCGATGCGCTGCGGCGGTTCATCCATGTGGTGATGGTGCGGCTGGGGAGCGGCAACATTGCCTTCCTGCCGCGCCTGATCATCGGCGAGGGTCAGGCCTTTCCCGATCTGGTGAAGTTCTACCACGATCACGCGATCACCCGCGTGCTCGGCGCGATCGAGGCGATCATCCGCCACGGCGTTACGCGCGGGGAATTCGCCTGCGCCAATCCGGCGCTGGCGGCGCGCAGCGTGGCGGGCGGCATGATCTTTTCAGCGCTGTGGCGGATCGTGTTCGAGCCGGTGGGCGCGGACCCGCTCTATATCGAGGCGATGGCGGTGAGCCATGCGGAGGTGCTGCTGAAGGGGCTGACGGCCCGGGGAGATTTCGCATGAGCCTCCGCGCGCGCCTGCCGATCCTGCTCCTGCTGGCCGTGCTGGGGGGTGTGGCCGTGTGGTTCTTCACGCGCAGCAGCGCACCCGAACCGTGGCTAGGCTATGTCGAGGGTGAGGCGCTTTATGTGGCCGCGCCGGTTTCAGGCACGCTGGCGAGCCGGCCAGTGGAGCGCGGCGGGCGGGTGAACGCAGGCGCAGCCCTCTTTGCGCTCGATCCGCGCAGCGCGGATGCGAGCGCGGCGCAGGCGGCGGCGCAAGTGCAATCGGCGCAGGCCTCGCTCAGCGATCTGGGCGCGGCGCGCGAGCGGACGCCGGAGATCGATGTGTCGCGCGCGGCAGAAGCTTCGGCGCGGGCGCAGCTGGTGCGGGCGGAGGCGGACTTCCGGCGCTTTGCCGATCTGGCGGCGAAGGGCTTTGCCAGCCGCACGCAACTGGACGCCGCGCGGGCGGCGCGGGACAGTGCGGCGGCGAGTGTGGCACAGGCGCAGGCGCAGCAACGCAGCGGCGCGCTGACTGTGGGGCGCGAGAGCCAGCAGGCGGCAGCCGCCGCGCAAGTGCAGGGCGCGAAGGCAGCGCTGGCTGCGGAAGCGCGGCGGCGGCAGGAGATTGCGCCGACCTCCCCGGCGAGCGGGCAGATCGAGCAGACCTATTTCAACCCCGGCGAATGGGTGCCGGCGAACCAGCCGGTCGTCTCGATCATTCCGGACGACAAGCGCAAGATCCGCTTCTTCGTGCCGCAGGACAAGGTGGCGGGGCTGCGCATGGGGCAGGCAGTGCGCTTTACCTGCGATGGCTGCGGGGCGGAGCGGACGGCGACGGTGCGGTTCATCGCGCCGCGCGCGGAATATACGCCGCCGGTGATCTACAGCGAGCATGCGCGGGCGAAGCTGGTGTTTATGGTGGAGGCCATGCTGCCGACAGACCAGCCGCTGCCGCTGGGGTTGCCGGTAGCGGTGATGCCGTGAACGATGATCTCGTCATCGATGTGCGGGGGCTGACCAAGCGGTTTGGCGGGCGGACTGTGGTCGATGCTGTCGATCTGGCGGTGGCGCGGGGGCGGATTTGCGGCTTTCTGGGGCCGAACGGATCGGGCAAGACGACGACTTTGCGGATGATCTGCGGGCTGCTGATCCCCGATGCGGGCGAGGGCACCGTGCTGGGCGAGGACCTGCGCACGCGGCGCAGCTCGATCAAGGCGCGCGTGGGGTACATGACGCAGAAGTTCGGGCTGTTTTCGGACCTGACGATTGCGGAGAATCTGGAGTTCTTTGCGCGGGTGCATGGGCTGGACCGGCGGCGCGAGCGCGTGGCGGAGGCGCTGGAGCAGCTGGGGCTGACGAGCCGCGGCGATCAGCTGGCGGGCAAGCTTTCGGGCGGCTGGAAGCAGCGCCTCGCGCTCGCGGCCTGCGTGCTGCACGGGCCGGAAATCCTGCTGCTGGACGAGCCGACCGCAGGTGTCGATCCGCAGGCGCGGCGCGAGTTCTGGGAGCAGATTCATGGGCTGGCGGCGGGCGGGATGACCGTGCTCGTCTCCACCCACTACATGGACGAGGCCGAGCGCTGCCACGAGATCGCCTATATCGCCTATGGGCGGATGCTGGCGCGGGGGAGCATTGCCGAAGTGGTGGCCGCGTCGGGCCTCAAGGCGCTGCAAGGCGAAGGGCCGGGTGCGGACCGGCTGGCGGCGGCGATCGAGGCGCGGCCCGGAGTGGCGATGGCGGCGCCGTTTGGCACGGCGCTGCATGTCTGCGGGCCTGACATGGCGGCGCTGCATGAAGCGGTGGCGCCGTGGGCGGGGACGATTGCGTTCCGCGAGGCGAGTCCGAGTTTGGAGGACGTATTCATCCATCTGATGCGCGGGGCCGAGGATAACTCGGTGGTGGTGCACGCATGAGGATTTTCTCGCGCAGAGGCGCAGAGGCGCGGAGAAGAGAAGGGTTTCGCGCAGAGACCGCAGAGAGCGCAAAGGTATCGCGCTTTGCGGCGAAGCCGCGCTACACTTTCAAGCCTGCGCGTGGATACAAAAGGCCTGCGGCGCTCGGAACATCTCTGCGATCTCTGCGGTCTCTGCGCGAACCAAGTCCTTCCTTTCTCCGCGCCTCTGCGCCTCTGCGCGAACAATTTCCCGGAGCCCGCACATGAGCGCCACGCCGCTGCAGCGCATCGGCGCGATGGTGTTCAAGGAAGTGCGGCAGATGCTGCGCGACCGGGGCACGGTGGGTATGATGCTGGTCATGCCGCTGATGCAGCTGATGATTTTCGGCTATGCGATCAACAACGATCCGCGCGGGCTGCCGATGGCGATCGAGCGGGGGGACAATTCGGTCTTCGCGCGCTCGATCGATGCGGCGCTGCGCAACACGACATACTTCAAGGTGACCGAGCTGGTGGAAAGCCCTGGCGCGGGGGAAGAGCTGCTGCAGAACGGCAAAGTGCAGTTCGTGGTGACGATCCCGGCCGATTTCGGGCGCGATCTGGTGCGTGGGCGGCGGCCGCAATTGCTGGTGACGGCGGACGCTACCGATCCTGCCGCTACCGGCCCCGCAATCAGCGCGATCAGCGAGGCGGTTTCGACCGCGCTGGGGCATGATCTGATCGGGCCGCTGGGGAGCCGCGCGGCGGGGCCATCGCCGGTCGATCTGGTGCTGCACCGCAGCTATAACCCCGAAGGGATCACCAGCCACAACGTGGTGCCCGGCCTGCTCGCCATCGTGCTTTCGATGACGATGGTGATGCTGACCGCGCTATCGGTGACGCGCGAGGTGGAGCAGGGGACGATGGAGAACCTGCTGGCGACGCCGCTGCGCCCGTTCGAGGTGATGGTGGGCAAGATCGTGCCCTATCTGGCCATCGGGATCGTGCAATTGAGCGTGATCCTGTTGGCGGCGCGGTTTCTGTTTCAGGTGCCGTTTGCGGGGCCGCTGCCCTTGCTGCTGGGGGCGACCCTGCTGTTCATGGTGACGAGCCTAGGGCTGGGCTTCACGCTTTCCACGCTGGCGCAGAGCCAGTTGCAGGCGATGCAGATGAGCTTTTTCTACATCCTGCCCTCGGTGCTGCTATCGGGCTTTGCCTTTCCCTATCGCGGGATGCCGCAGTGGGCGCAGACGTTGGCGGAAGTGCTGCCAACCACGCACTTCATCCGGCTGGTGCGCGGGATCATGCTGAAGGGCTGGGGAATCATCGATGCCCTGCCCGAAATGAGCGTGCTGGCGGGGATGCTGGCACTGCTGGGGTTTGTGGCGGTGCGGCGCTATCAGGATACGGTGGCCTGAGGCGTCAGTCCTTCTTGCCGGGCGCGGCGTACGACATCGACAAGCTGCTGGCGTTACCGGTGAAATCCACGCTGAGGCGGGCGGTTTCGCTTGGAGACTGGTTGCGGATCAGCGCGATTTCGCCGGGCGCATAAGCGTGACGGAACTGGCCGCCGGGGGCGACTGTGGCGATCACGGTTTCGGGCGCGTCTTCGGCAGGGCCGGTCTTGGCGAGGATCACGACGCCGGTCTGGCCGGTGTTGCGGCCGGAGACGACCATTTCGGCCTGCTGCTCGCCGCCGAGGAGGAAGGTTTCGGCGGGCGGGACGGTGAGCTCGCTGTGGCCTGCGCGGGCCGCGGCGGGGAAGAGCGCGAGGGCGGCGGCGATGGCGGCGGCGAAGCGGGTGGTCATGTCGGGCGGTCCTTGGCGAGTGCAGTGCAAGGCTAGGCTGGGGCCGGGCGGGGCGATAGCGCCCTATCGGGCAGGCGCTGCTGCACCTTCGGGGAGGACGAGCGCGATCACGGCCTGATCGGGGGCGAGGTAGCGCTGGGCGAGGGCCTGGAGATCGGCGGCGGTGAGCGCGTCGAGGCGCTGGCGGGCCTTGAAGTAGCGTTCGAGACGTTCGGGCTGGGATGCCGCGCGTTCGGTGAGGGCGAGCCAGCCGGCGTTGGTCTTGAGCAGATTGTCGAGCCGCTCGCGCATCGGGGCGCGGGCGCGGGCGAGGATGTCGGCATCGATGGGCGCGGCGGCGAGGCCGGCGATGGTGCGCTCGATCGCGGTGCGGGTGGCGGCGACATCGGCGACATCGACCGAGGCGTTGACGCTGAACGTGCCCCAGCCGCGCCAGACCCGGCTGAGCGAGGAGGAGGTGGCTGGCGAATAGGCCTTGCCGAGCGCCTCGCGCACCACATCGAGCACTTCGATGCCGGCGACTTCCTGCAGGAGTTCGAGGCCGATGGCGGTCACGGGATCGCTGTCGTCGGTGGTGGGCCAGACATAGCGGACGATCGCCTGGTTGGCCTCGCCCTTGTGGCGGATCACGGTGAGGCCGCGCTGGGGGGTGAAGCTGCGCTGGCGGGCTTCCTCGTAGGGGCGGAAATCGGGTTCGCGCGGGGGGAGGGCGCCGAAGGTGCGGGCGGCCATGGCAATGGCGGCATCGGGATCGAGATCGCCGACGAGGGTAAGCTCGATCGCGCCGTTTGCAAGGCGATCGCCGATATCGGCCTTGAGCCGCGCCATGGTGAGCGCCTGATAGGCTTCGGGCGGCTGGATGGTGAAGCGCGGATCGCCGCTGGAAAGGAGGCCGGGGAGCGTGTTGGCGATCGCGGAGGCGGGGGTGGCATCGCGGCGCGCGAAGAAGTTGGTCATCGTCTGGTGGTAGAGGATGTCCGCCGAAGTGCGCCAGCCGGGATCGGTGATCTGCGCGGCGAGCAGCTGGAGCTGGAGTTCGAGATCGCGGCGGGTAGTGCCCGCGCCCATCGCGAAAGCATCGCCCGATGCTGCGATGCTGTTGCCGACGGAGTGGCCGGCGAGCAGGGTCTGCAGATCATCGAGGCTGTGCTTGCCGAGGCCGCCGGTGGAGAGCATCGCGGTCATTTCGGTGGCGAGGGGATTGGCCTTGGTATCGAGCAGTTCGCCGCCATCGACGTATAGGCGGACAAGCACGCGGTCCTGTTCGAGATCGGTGCGCCGCAGATTGAGGCGGACGCCGTTGGCGAAGCGGATCTGGCGCAGGCCGAGATCGGCGCGAGTGACGTCGCTGGCAACCGTGCCGGGCGTGCCGAAATCGGTATAGGCGAAAGTGCCCGAGGGCGCGCTGACCTTGAGGCGCAGGGGCGCGCGCAGCGCTTCGTTCCAGGTGGCGCGCAGGGCTCTCTCGCCGGTTGCAGCGCCATTGGCGGGCGCAGTGCGGCCCTGGAAGCGGATCAGCGGGTTTTCGAGCGGCAGCACCTCGGCGCGCAGCGCGGCGAGCACGGCGGCGGGGGTGAACGAGGCGGCGTGGCGGTTGAAGCGTTCGAGCGCGGAGGCGGGGGTGGTGGGTACCTTTTCATCGCGCAGGAGCTGGATCACCGCGCCGACGAGCGCATCGTTGCTGCGCGTTTCGGCGGCGGCGGCGGCGTTTTCGATGCCCGTGCGCGCATTGGCGACCTGCTCGGCCACTTCGGCTGCGGTGAAGCCCCTGGCCAGCGCCTCGCGGTAGACCTGCGCGGCGGCGAAGAGACCATCGCGCCAGCCCTTGTCCGGCGTATCGACGACGAGATTGGTGGTGCGGCCGATGTGGAAGACTTCGCTGGTGCCGAGCCCGGCGCCGCGGAAGGGCGGCTGCGCGAGGCGGCTGAGGCGCTGCATGCGGCGGTTGATCACGCCGTAGCCGATCTGGCGCAGGAGGTCGATGCGGCGCTGCTCCTCGGTATCGGGCTCGCGGCGCCAGCGGCCATGGCGCGAGACGGTGACGCGTTCCGACAGCGCCGGATCGAGGTGGATGCGCGCGGCGCCCTGCTGATCGGGATGGACGCGGCCCTGATCGGGGCGCTTTGCGGGCGCGCGGACGGGCCAATCGGCAAAGCGCTTGGCGATCGCCGCCTCGACCGCATCGGCATCGAAATCGCCGACGACGATCAGCGTGGTTTTCGCAGGCACATATTCGCGCGCCCAGAATGCCTTGAGCGCGTCTGACGTGGCGGCTTTGAGCGAATCCGCCGTGCCGATGGGGAGCCGATCCCGGAAGTGCGCGGCGGGATAGAGGAAGGCCATCTGGTCCTTGTTGTTGTCCAGCGCATAGCCCTGCCCGTCGCGCAGTTCGGACAGGACAACGCCGCGTTCGCGCTCCACGGCGGCGGGATCGAAGGCAAGCTCGCTCGCCGTCTCGCGCAGCAGCATGAGCGCGGTATCGAGGAGCCGGGGCTCGTTGCGCGGCAGGCTCAGCATGTAGAGCGTGTGTTCGAAGCTGGTCTGCGCGTTGGTATCGGCCCCGAAGGCGAGGCCCTCGCGCTCGAGCAGCTTGATCATCTCACCCTCGGGCACATGGGCGCTGCCGTTGAAGGCCATATGCTCGACGAAATGGGCAAAGCCGCGCTCGCCATCCTGCTCGTCGAGCGAGCCGGCATCGATCTGGAGGCGGACTTCGGCGGTGGCCCTGGGGCTCGCATTGTGGCGGATCACGTAGCGCATGCCATTGGGCAGGCGGCCGAAGCGAAAGGCGGGATCGGGCGCGAGGTCGCTGCGTTCGAAGGCCCAGACTGGCGCAGGTTTTGCCGCGGCCGGTGCAAGCGGCACGGCGGCGAGGACGAGCAGGGCGAACAGGCGGACGAAAGCGCGGTGGAGCATCACCGGCGGTTCTGGCGGCTTGCGGGTGAATGCGCAATGACGCTTGGCAGCGGAGGGCCTGCTGTTAAGCTCGCGCCATCGTGATGAGGGGGAATGGAACATGAAACTGCGCACAGGTCTGGCTCTGGGGCTGCTGCTGGCGAGTGCGGGGACCGCGTGGGCAGCGCCGGCCAAGGCGCCCGTCTATGACGAGCGGCCGCAGGCGATCACGCAGCCGGTTGCGGCGCGCGATTACGAGCGGCGCGCGGTCGAGATCCCGATGCGCGACGGGGTGAAGCTGCACACGGTGATCATGGTGCCCAAGGGCGCGAAGAATGCAGCGATGCTCCTCACGCGCACGCCCTACAACGCCGAGGAAATGACCAGCCAGCACGGCTCGCCGATCATGGCCGTGGCGCTCGATGGCTATGACCATGCGCCCGATGTGGTGACGGCGGGCGGCTATATCCGCGTGGTGCAGGACGTGCGCGGCAAGTATGGTTCCGAAGGCGCCTACGTGATGAACCGGCCCTTCGTGGGGACGTCACTCAACCCGACCAAGACGGACCACGCGACCGACACTTATGACACCATCGACTGGCTGGTGAAGAACGTGCCCGAAAGCAACGGGCGGGTGGGCATCATCGGCATCAGCTATGACGGCTTCACCGCGCTCGCCGCGCTGGTGAACCCGCATCCGGCGCTGAAAGTGGCGGTGCCGATGAACCCGATGGTCGATGGCTGGCGCGGCGATGACTGGTTCCACAACGGCGCATTCCGCCAAATCGGCATCAGCTATATCTGGGAACAGGTGGCGACGCGCGACAATGCCAACAAGTATGAAGTGGCCGAGGCGGACGCCTATGCGCACTTCATGAAGTATGGCTCGGCGGGTGCGCTGGCGACCGCGCAGGGCCTCGATCAGATCGGGTTCTGGCAGAAGCTGAAGGCGCATCAGGCGTGGGACGGGTTCTGGCAGGAACAGGCGATGGACAAGGTGCTGGCCAAGGCGCCGCTGAAGGTGCCGACCTTGCTGGTTCATTCGCTGTGGGATCAGGAGGATATCTACGGCGCGCCGGCGGTGTGGAAGGCGCTGAAGGGCGCGGACAAGGACGGCCTGCTGCATATGTCGATCGGGCCGTGGTACCACGGGCAGGCCATCGAGAAGGCCGATACGCTGGGCGCGCTGCATTGGGATGCGGACACCGGCAAGTGGTGGCGGATGAACGTGCTGGCGCCGTTCCTTGCGCATTACCTCTATGACAAGCCGATGGATGTGCCGGCGGTGACGGCGTTCCAGAGCGGCACCAACCAGTGGCAGCGGTTGCCGGGCTGGCCTGCGGCGAAGGGGGAGAAGAAGCTCTACCTGCTGCCGGGCGAGGGGCTGGGGTTTGAACCGGCGGCTGCGGCGGGGACGGTGGACTATGTCTCCGATCCGGCCAAGCCGGTGACCTATTACCCGCGCCCGAACCAGCAGGAAGGCTATGACGGCAATCCCTGGCCGACCTGGCTGGTGGGCGACCAGCGCGCGGTTTCGGGGCGGCCTGATGTGCTGGCCTTCGTCGGCCCGGTGCTCGACAAGCCGGTGACGATCGCGGGGGCGCCGGTGGTGCACCTGACCGCCTCGACCAGCGGGACCGACAGCGACTGGGTGGTCAAGCTGATCGACGTCTATCCCGATGCGGTGCCGGGCGACCGGGCGATGGGCGGATACGAACTGGCCGTGGGCATGGACATCTTCCGCGGCCGCTTCCGCGAGACCTTGAGCGAGGCGCGGCCGCTGAAGGCCGGGGCGGCGCTGGGCTATGTGTTCGAACTGCCGCAGGCGAACCATGTTTTCCTGCCGGGGCACCGGATCATGGTGCAAGTGCAATCGAGCTGGTTCCCGCTTTATGACCGCAACCCGCAGACGTTTGTGCCTTCGATTTTGGATGCCAAGCCGGGGGATTATGTGAAGGTGGTGCAGAAGGTGAGCGTGGGCGGAGAGAGCGGGAGTTATATTGCGCTGCCGGTGGTGGAGTAGGGGGTGGTGTTTGGGGATTTAGTAAAGTGTAGCCGTAATCCTAAGGCGGGGCACAGCCCCGCCTGCATTGCGTGCTCGTTCTAGGTTGGAGCATCGACATTGCGCGCGGGAATTGCCCACCAAAGAGCCACAGATGACAACTAAAGCACAGATTTTTAAAGCGATGGGGTTGATTTTTCTGTCAAAATGTGCTACGCGCCTCGTCGCTAGTAGCGAAGAAAGCTGCTAAGCAGCGACCGCTTAAGCGGTTCTTCGCTACTAGCGACGAGCAAACTTTTAGAATGCTAGAAGTTTGCTTTTGGCGAGCGCGGTTCTTTTTCTTCGACATTTTGCAATCACTCCTTCCAGATCTGGCAAAAAGCCTCTTCATAGAAAGCATTATACGGCTTTTTCTGGAAAAAAGCTAGCTTTCTTAGAAGTTTACGCGTCTTTCTCGTAGACGGTCAAAGAGGCTGTGCGTGGAAAGCGTGGAACAAATACGTCTGTACGGCTACATAGGGCTGGACGGCGTAGCTTTGCTGCAAACAAGCCGTCAAAAAGGAGGTGATCTCTATAGGCATTTCAACTGCACTTCTGACCGTCGCCATTATTTCGGCGGCGCTGTCGTTCACCACTCTCGTGCTTAAAATCATCGAGGTGGCACGCTCAAAGTAATCTGTGAGCGTCGGGAGGGGCTAGGCTGGCACCTAGCCCCAAACGAATGAGGGGGCTGCCTCTGGCAAGGCCGCCCCCTGTATTCTTCCGGTAATCTCTACCGAGCT
>NZ_JAIXPP010000107.1 GCF_027486195.1 Novosphingobium sp. | reverse complement strand
GCAGCAGGGCCTGCTTCATTTCGTCTTGCGCGACGATGGCGGAGAAGGGGAAGCGGTTCATAGTGTCAACCAATCTGGACTATGCGGGTTGTAACGGCAAGTGTGCTGTGAAAGACTATGGCCGAGGCGCGGAGCGGCGCCGGACGGGAGTGCCTGAGGCCATGTTGAACGAGCACCGGCTGCGGCGCGAGATTGTCGGCGAGATGCATCTGCGGCGCTGGCCGCCCATCACGCCGCCGATGCGGATCGTGCAGATCCTGCGTCTCGGCCCTTCCGAAGGTCTGCCGCCCTTCCGCGGCGGCCCCGCATTTGCCGCCGAACCGGGCCAGCGCCACATGCAGGGCATCCTTGCGGAAGGCCTCCTGTTCACGTGGGAGCGCCACAGCGAGGCGACCACGCTCACCGTCTTCGCGAGCCCCGATGCCCCGCTCCTCGCCGAAGCCCGTGCCTGGGCGGAAGGCGCGCCGGGCGAAGTGCTGCGCGCCACGCTGATCGATATCGAAGCCGATGCCGCCGCTGCCGCCGCGCGCATGGCCGAGTTCGAGATCGATCCCGCCGAGCTTGTCTGCTGCGACTTCGGTGGCGGCGCGCGGCTTTCATCCGATTTCCGCATCAAGGACGAAGGCTATGGCCGCCTCGTCGTCGCTGCCGGCCAGCTTGGCCCGGTCGATCTCGCCCGCGCCGTCCAGTCGCTGCAGGAGCTCGGCAACTATCGCAACATGGCGCTCCTCGGCCTCCCCGTCGCCCGGGCCTGCTGGAGCAAACTCGATGCCGCAGAGGAGGAACTGCGCGCCTTTGGACGCAAGCTCGATTCGGACGAGACTTCGGACAACGAACTGCTCGACGCGCTCTGCGCCATGAGCCTCGAGCTTGGCACCATCGCCAGCGATTCGCGCTACCGCCTGAGCGCCACCGCCGCCTATGCGCGGCTGGTGGACGAACGCCTCGCCACACTCGCGCCCGTCGCCATACCGGGCTTTGCCAGCCTCGCCGATTTCACCCAGCGCCGCTTCTATCCCGCGATCCGCACGTGCGAGACCGTCGTGCGCCGCCAGCAGGAACTCGCCGAACGCTCCGCCCAGCTCACCTCGCTGCTGCGCACCCGGATCGAGACGCGGATCGAGGATCAGAACGCCCAGCTCCTCAAATCGCTCGAAAGCGCCACCCGCACCCAGCTGCGCCTCCAGCATCTCGTCGAAGGTTTCTCAACCGTCGCGATCACCTACTATGCCGTCTCGCTGCTCGCCTATCTCAGCGGCGGCCTCGCGCTCTTTGGCGTCCACGTCGAGCACGATATCTTCGCCGCGCTCGTCATCGTCCCCGTCTTCATCATGCTCTACGTCTACCTGCGCCGCGAACGGCACCGCCTCGGCGCACACTGACGGAATCGCCTCACCTTATCGTCACCCCGGACTTGATCCGGGGTCCCGCTTCGTTTCGCCGGCGCGGGACCAAAAGCGGGACCCCGGGTCAAGCCCGGGGTGACGAAGAGAGTTCCGGCCACTAACACATTTGCACCTCAAGCCCCGCTTTACGGCGCGCAAAAGGCAGGCAATAGCCATCCCGCACAAGCGCTTCGGTGGAGAGGGACATGGCGGAAGAAGAAACCTTTGCAGACTTGCGCGAAGGCGTGCGCAAGCTTTGTGCGCGGTTCCCCGGCAGCTACTGGCAAGCGCTCGACCGTGACCGGAAGTATCCCACCGAATTCGTGACGACGCTGGCGCAGGAAGGCTGGCTCTCCGTCCTCATTCCCGAGGCTTACGGCGGTTCCGGCCTCGGCCTCGCGGCGGCGACGGCGGTGCTCGAGGAAGTCCACCGCTCCGGTTGCAACGGCGGCGCGGCCCACGCGCAGATGTACACGATGGGCACCCTCCTGCGTCACGGCTCAGAAGAACAGAAGGACCGCTACCTCCCCGCCATCGCGCGCGGAGATCTGCGCCTCCAGGCCTTCGGCGTCACCGAACCCACCAGCGGCACCGATACCACGCGCCTCACCACGTTCGCCCGCAAGGATGGCGACCGCTACGTGGTCAACGGCCAGAAGATCTGGATCAGCCGCGCCGAACATTCCGATCTCATGGTCCTGCTGGTCCGCACCACGCCGCGCGAGGAATGCGCCAAGTCCACCGAGGGCATGAGCGTCCTCCTAGTCGATATGCGCGAAGCCGTCGGCAAGGGCCTCACCATCCGCCCCATCCGCACCATGCTCAACCACGCGACGACCGAGCTGTTCTTTGATGATCTCTCCGTCCCCGCCGAAAACCTCATCGGCAAGGAAGGCGAGGGCTTCCGCTATATCCTCTCCGGCATGAACGCCGAACGTATCCTCATTGCGTCGGAATGCATCGGCGACGCGCGCTTCTTCATCGATCGCGCCAGCGCCTATGCCAAGGACCGCAGCGTCTTCGGCCGCCCCATCGGCCAGAACCAGGGCGTCCAGTTCCCCATCGCCCGCGCTTATATCCAGACCACTGCCGCCGCACAGATGGTGGCAGACGCCGCCGCGAAGTTCGACGCGGGAGAGGGCGCCGGCACCGAGGCGAACATGGCCAAGCTCCTCGCCTCCGAAGCCTCGTGGTTCGCAGCGGACATGTGCGTGCAGACCCACGGCGGCTTCGGCTTTGCCGAGGAATACGACATCGAGCGCAAGTTCCGCGAAACCCGCCTCTATCAGGTCGCGCCGATCTCCTCGAACCTCATCCTCAGCCATGTGGCGACGCACGTTCTGGGCCTGCCGAAGAGCTTCTGATTGGGGGGCTCGCAGAGATCGCAGAGGAAGCAGAGGGTGCGAAGACGAAGGGGCCTGCGGCAAAGCCGTGCAAATCTCAATGGTTCGCTCGCGTTGTAGCCGCTGACGCGGAATCGAGGCACGGCTTCTCTGCGCCCTCTTTCTCCTTTCCGATCTCTGCGAGAACTCCTTACAATCCCGCAGGCCACCAAACCTTGCACCCCCGTCCACAAGGCGTAATCTCCCCTCGCGCGCGGAAACAAGCCCCGAGTCTGAAGGCTTTGGCCGCGCAGCCCTGCATGGAGAAGATGCGATGACCAAGCTTCCCGCCCTGATCTTCAGCTCATGCGCCGCCGCGCTCGCGCTCGCCCCCGTGGCCGCATCCGCTGAAACGGTGGTCCTCACGGCGAACCTTTCCGGCGCCAACGAAGTGGGAGGCGGCGCGCCCGAAGGCAACGGCGCCTTCCGTGTGGAGATCAACACCGATACCGGCGATTTCTGCTACACGCTCTACGGCGAAAAGATTGCCGCGCCGACGATGGCTCACGTCCACACCGGCGCCGCCGATGCCAACGGTGCTCCGGTCATCACGATGGACGTCACCGGCAAGGGCAGCGACATGTGCATCGCGGTCGAGCCCGACAAACTGAAGCCGATCATCGCCAATCCGGCTGGCTACTATGTGAACATCCACAATGCAGACTTCCCCGGTGGTGCCGTACGCGGACAGCTCGCCAAGGGGTGAGCTACCGGAATCGATGCCGAACCGCATCCGGTTCCATCCCAGCATTCCGCAAGTGCCTGTCTGGCGCGCTGCTTTTGCTCGGCTATTCGTATCCCGCTCTGGCTGCTGAATCGGCAGATATCGGCCCCGGCGTCGGAACAGTCTTTCGGGGGCATTCCGGCACTATGGTGTCGGGTTGGGAGTGGGCGGGCGGCGGGCTTTGGCTGCCAGAGAATGCGCCCGCTGATGTTCCCTCCGACGCGCTTGGCTGCTGCTTTGGCGTATTTTCGCGCGCTGGAGAAAAGGGCATTTGGGTCGTGAAGACCGAACCAGTGGAGCGCAACACTACAGGCGGTGTCGAAAGCGAGCGCATTGTCGACAGACTCTTTATCCGTCCGATCAAGGGTGAGGTCCTCAGCGAATGCTGGAGCGGGACCAATGCGTGGCCGGCCCTGACCTTGGTGAGTAGAAGGACTCATCGCGCCCGATCAGTCTTGGTGAACGAACGAGGACTGACGGTCGCCGTGTGGCTCGATCGCGATGGAAGGTGCGATCTCGACGAGCCATAAGCCAGTCTGATTTGCCGCGCTCGACACCCCGCGGCGGCGTGAACGGGGTGCCGCGAAGTCTGGCTCATTCCCCTAAGCAAGCCTCCTCGCCGACCGCGCTCGGCAGTCCGGACCAAGGCATTCGGCAACCCCGCGGCCAAGCTTCGCAGTCCGCTCCGCTCCTGAACTTGCGGACCCTGGGATCGCGATGCTGATCCCGCGAACCAGCCCGCTCTCGCCGCCGCCGTCGTCCGGCCCGAGCGCAACACGACCTGGGAAGCCGGCATCGAGGCCGAGATCTGGAACCGCCGCCTCACCCTCAACCTCGCCGCCTACCACACCACGGTCCGCGATTTTCAGGCAACCGTCGTCGATTCCAGCCAGACCGTCGCCCTGCGCGGCTACCTCTCCAATATCCCTGAAGTGCGCGTGAAGGGGGTTGAGGCCGATAGCAACTGGCGCAGCGGCTATTTCGGCGATCCCACCCTCTCACGCTACACCTGGATCGAAGGCTACAACCTCACCAACGCCAGCATCGGCTACCGGCGCGAGGATGCGGACGGCAAGGGCTGGGACATCGCCGTGTTCGCGCGCAATCTGCTGGGGGCGAACTACATCCAGAACCTCACCATTCAGGCCGGCAACTCCGGGCTGATCCTCGGCACGCCGAGCGATCCGCGCACTGTTGGCGTCACGCTCAGGCTCCGGCGCTAGGTTCGTCCCCCTCCTGCTTGTCGCCCTCCTGCTTGTCACGATGCCGCTGCGGGCGGGGGGAGGGCAGCAGCAACTGGTCGACCAGCGCGGTCAGCCGCTGCGTGCTCACCTGCTCCACCTCGTCCTGCAACGCGCGATACTGCGCAAGGATCGCCTCGCCCAGCGGCGTGAGCTGCGCCCCGGCCTTCTGGTTTCCGGGCGTCGTGGCAACCAGCGGCCCCTGCCAGCACCGGTTCATCGCATCGACCAGCAGCCAGGTCCGCCGATAGCTCATCCCCATCGCCCGCCCCGCGGCCGAGATCGAATGGTGCTGCGCAATCGCCTCCAGCAGATCGGCCTTGCCCGGCCCCATGGCAACTTCATCGCCGCACAGGATCTGGAGCTTGAGCTTGAGGGGAAGCGGCGATGCCATGGCGCCATACTAGCCCGCCCCGCCTGCCAGTCCACAAGGAATGAACCAGCGCGCAGAAGGGCTTTGAAGGTTTCCGCCCGGTTCGATACGAGCACCTCTTTGGTTGCTTCCATCGCCGCGCACCCGGCCATCGCGGGCGGGCCGGCCGCATCACGGCAGATCGTCAGGATTTTTAGTTGCCATGAATTATCGCCATTCCTTCCATGCCGGCAACAGCGCCGATGTCGTGAAGCACAGCCTGCTCATCGCCCTCGTGTGCGCCCTGCAGCAAAAAGAGAGCGCGCTGACCCTGATCGATACCCATGCCGGCTGCGGGCTCTATGATCTGCAAGGTGATGAAGCCGGCCGCACCGGCGAAGCCGCGCAAGGCGTGCTGCGGGCCTTCGCCGATCCCAGCCCCTTGCTCATCGACTACCGCGCTGCCGTGGAAGCCGTGAATTCCGGGGCCGAGCCGCACCTTTATCCCGGCTCGCCCCGGATTCTGGCGCAGCTTCTCCGCCCGCAGGATCTCCTGATCCTCAACGAAAAGCACCCCGAGGACGCCCACACCCTGCGCGTCGCGATGCGCGGCACCCCCGCCGCCGTGCATGAACGCGACGCCTACGAGTTCTGGCTGGCGATGCTGCCGCCCCGCACCCCGCGCGGCGTGGTCGTGGTCGATCCGCCCTACGAGCAGACCGACGAACGCGCCCGCATCACCGCCACCCTCGCCGCCGCGCACCGCAAATGGGCGCACGGCGTAACCGTGATCTGGTATCCCCTGAAAGACCGCGCCGCGCATCAACGCTGGAAGGAGCAACTGCGCAGGCTCGGCATCCCGAAACTGCTGTGGGTGGAGCACTGGCTCTACGATAGCGACCAACCCGGCATCTACAACGGCGCGGGCCTGTTCATCATCAACCCGCCCTACGCCTTCACGCAATCCCTGCCGCCCCTCCTCCAATCCCTGCGCACCGCCCTCGCGCCCGAAGGCCACAAGGGCGAAATCGCCGCCGATTGGCTAAGCCATTGAACCAACCGCGCCGACCATCCTGCTCACCACCCCTCGTCATCGCGAGCAAAGCGAAGCAATCCAGCGCGCCAAACCACCAGCTAGCCAAAAGAAAAAGCCTCCGGCGGGCAAGGGCCACCGCCCTTGCATCCCGGGAACATTTGCATCCTCTGCCGTCGGCTTGCTCAAAGCCTCGGTCGGCCAAGCAATCAACCGCTGATCGGTGAGGTAAACCGAGCCCGCAGTTTCATACCGCGCAAGCTGACCAATGGAAACTCGATGGAGATAAGGCCGCTTGCGACCAGACCCGGTCATTCTTCTGCGGATGCTTGGGTGTCGGCTCATGCCAAAACCGGCCGTGGGCATATCCTTGAACATGCGGGCAGCACCTGCGCCGACAACCATGATTTGATCGTCGTTTGACAGCCTTTTGCGGTGTCGGATCGTGCGGTGGAAATCATTCAGTTGGATTGACTGAAATCGGACGGCGAAGCGCGAGGCCCGCACCGCTTGGACTTGAACCGCGCCGGCGTACGCGCCGGCCGTTTCGCGCGGCCCGCTTGCGCCACCAGATCACCAGGCCGGTCACACTCAGCGCCGCCACCACCAACCCCATGGCCGAGATCAGGATGCGTCCCGGCAGCCCAAGGATCCGGCCCGAGTGCAGCGGAAACTGTGCCTGCACGAAGATGTCGGCGGTGGTGCCCTTCCAAGGTTGGCGGTCGCCAAGCAGCCGACCGTCCGCACCGTCATAGTACAGATAGGGTGGTCCCACGCCTGCCGCACCATGATCGCCGCCGGGTTCGTGAAACGCCACGCCGTAGATACCGTATGCCTGCGCATAGAAGACGCTGCCCACCGGTGCGGCCCAGCGCCGTGCCCGGCCTTCATCAGCCGCCTTTTCAAGGATCGGTGCAAAGCCGAGTTTCGGCACGATCGGCGCATCCAGAGCAGCGGGCACGCGCGTGTCGAACGGAGTTGGCGTTACTGTCGAGACCCGCGACAAAACCGGATAGAACACCTCGCTATAGAGGTTCAGCGAAAACGCGGTGAATGCCAGCATGAACAGCAGGCCCCACAGCCACAGTCCGAAGGCGCGGTGAATGTCGAAGTTGATGCGGAACGCACTGCCCGAGCGCTTGATCCGCCAAGCTGGCCGCCAGCGCTGCCAGAATGATTTGCCCCCAGCCGCGGGTGCCTTCGATCGCGACGGCAGCGTCAGGTAGAAGCCCACGAAGCTGTCAATCGTCCAGAGCACCGCGACGATGCCCATCAGCCAAACGCCCCATCGGTTGATCCCCCACATCTCGGGAATGTGCAGGCTGTAGTGCAGCACGTAGAGGAACGACACGAGGTTTTCGCGCGTGACGGGCCATACCGCGCCCCAGTTGCGCCGGCCCTGCTCGGCCCCGGTCGCAGGATCGAGGAAGACCTGATTGTAGCCCGGCTCGAACTGCCGACCGGCCGCCGGATCGCGCTTGGCGTCTACTCCGAAGGTCAGCGTCGCGCCTGGCTCGGGAACCAGCGCGAACGAAGTTACCCGCACGCGCGGGTCAGCCGCTTCCACCCGCGCTGCCAACGCGAGGGCAGAAAGTGCAGGCCCAGAACTGCGCGCCTCCATCAGCTGCGGATTGAGCAGGTCATCCAGTTCGTGATCCCACGAGATAATCGCCCCCGTGACCCCCGAAACAATCAGGAACCCCGCAATCACGAGGCCCACCCAACGGTGGAGTAGACCGAATAGTGGGCGAAGGGTCATCGGCGATCCTTACGATCTTGGTTGGCCACTGGGGTAAGCAACGCGGCGGGTCGTCTAATGAGAACGATTCGCATCTCTGTCGTGCAGGTGGCACTAGCGGGGTGATTGGTCAATGCTATTGCGACGCGTTCTTATTTTAAGTCTCTCATTTCCAGCGTGGCGTGCCATCCGCAATGCGGGACGGGTGGCCTGACTTTTATGAAAGTGCGCCCGCTACGCAGGGAAATGCGGGCATTCTTTAGCGCGGTTCGCTAAACTACAATATTTGATAATGCGAATCGGTTGCAATAATGAAAGAAGGAGACTAGGGGGCAATCTTCCCCACCCGAGGAGCCTCCTTTCCGATGTCCCTGATCCTTGCACTGGCTGCAGCCGCATCCGCCCCCGCCGAAGAAACGACCAACGATCCGCAGCGGTCGGATATTGTCGTGATCGGGCAGCGCACTGAAGGAAGCGAGGATTATGCAACCAAGTCGCAAACCACGGCAACGCGGATGCCGCTCAGCCAGCGCGAAACGCCCCAATCGGTGAGCGTGGTGACCCGCGCGCAGATCGAGGATTTTCAGCTCAACGATGCCAATGCGTTGCTGGCCACAGTGCCGGGCATCAATGTGCAGACGCAGGAAACCGACCGTTTTTACTATTCCGCACGCGGCTTCGACATCCAGACATTCCAGATCGATGGCATCGGCCTGCCGTTTGCTTTCGAAATCCAGACCGGTTCCATCGACACCGCGATCTATGACCACATCGAAGTCGTGCGCGGCGCGCCTGGCCTTCTATCGTCGACGGGCAATCCTTCGGCAGTGATCAACTTCGTGCGCAAACGTCCGGCCAAGACGTTTCAGGCATCGGCATCCGCGCAATACGGCTCGTTCGACAATCGCCGGGTCGATGGTGATATCAGCATTCCGCTGACCCCCAGCGGCAGCATTCGTGCGCGCGCGGTGGGTGCCTATCTCGATACCGACAGCTACCTTGATCGGTATCACCTGCGCCGCTGGACCGGCTATGGCATTGTCGAAGCGGATCTCGGCACCCAGACCACCGTGAGCGCTGGCTACGGGCATCAGGACCACCAGACGCATGGTGCGATGTGGGGGGGCCTGCCGCTCTACTACACCGATGGCACGCGGATCGATCATGACCGCTCCACCAACACTGGCCCCGATTGGGCTGGCTGGAACGTGATAGACCGGCAGATCTTTGGCGATATCACCCACCAGTTCGGCGGCAGCTGGACCGGCAAGATCAGCGCGGTCCGCCGCGCGGTGAGCGAGAACGACAAGCTGTTCTACGTCTATGGCAATCCGGATCGCACCACCGGAAACGGCATCTTCAGCTACCCCGGCGCGTTCAAGGCAGAGGGACGCAACCTGACGCTTGATGCCTATGTCTCGGGCAAGCTCGGCTTGTTTGGCCGTGCCCACGATGTGATGCTGGGGGTCAATCGCAGCGCCCAGCAATATCGTCAGGCATCAAGCTACGACTTCGCCACCATTGGTGTTGGCCTGCCACTGGCCACTGCGTTCGGCGGCACTTTCCCGCTGCCGAATTTCCCGGTTCCCTATACCCCCAGCCTTGATACCCATACACGCCGGGAAACCGCGTATGGCCTCGTCCGGCTGAACCTTGCCGACCCGCTCAAGATCATGCTCGGTGCCAACTATACCCGCGCCTTCAGCGAGGGCACGTCCTATGGCACGCCGACCAACTACGATCGCAAGCGACTCCTGCCGTTTGTTGGTGCAACCATGGATCTCACCGCCAACATTAGCGCCTATGCGAGCTATGCGACGATCTTCAATCCGCAGACCCAGTTCGATGCCAGCAACCAGCTTCTCAAACCGATCGAGGGCGACAACATCGAGGCAGGCTTCAAGGGTGAGTGGCTGGGCGGGCGGCTCAATGCGAGCGCGGCGATCTTCCAGGCACGGCAGAAGAATACCGCCGAAGCCGCAGGCTTTGACCCGGTCCTCGGGCGCACGATCTACCGCGGTGTCGATGCCACGTCGCAGGGCGTTGAGCTCGAATTCGGCGGCCAGCTTGCGCCCGGGCTGCAGGCTACGGGCGGCTACACAGTTATGCGGGTGCGCGGTGAAAACGGCGAGCCGGTGCGCACGTTCGTGCCGCGCAATACCGCGCGGCTGAACGTCACTTATGCGCCGCCGTCCCTGCCTGCGCTCAAGCTCGGCGCGTCGTTCCAATATCAGAGCCGGTTCTATCTCGAACCCGGCGCGGTATCGACCACGACGGGTCTGCCGATCCGGATCACGCAGAACGGTTACGCAGTGCTCGACCTGCTGGCCCGCTATGCGCTGACCGACCACGTTGCAGTGAGCGCCAATGTCAGGAATGTTACCAACGCCAAGTACCTCGGCGCACTCAATTATGATCAGGGCTTCTACAGTGCGCCGCGATCAGTGCTCGGCACATTGGCCGTGCGCTATTGAGAATGGGAGACTGTCATTCTGCCTCCATTCTCACTCGGAGATAAAGACGTCGGTGCAATCCCGCTTGTATCAACCTGCTGCGATGACGCCATCGGGCTGTTCGGCCGAGTATGGCCGAAAGGCGGTATGCAACTTTCACCAATTTCCATCTGTCAGCTGCCACTGCCGGCAACCGACCAATTGGAGTCGCAGTGTAAGGCCAGTTTGGCAGCCCTCGACTATCGGGTTGTGGCGAAGAAGCTGCCGTTGAACAATGCGTACGGAAACGGCAGCTTCGTCTAAGGATTTCGGGCGCTTGCGTACGGAATCCTGACATGGAGGAACCCGCGGGCCCCATCCAATGGTCTATGGGTAAAAGGGCTTTGGTGTGGATCGGGGTGACTGAGGCTGCCGTG
>NZ_JAIXPP010000074.1 GCF_027486195.1 Novosphingobium sp. | reverse complement strand
TCGCAACAGCCTGAAGTCGCTCAAGGATCGTCACCGGGACAACCGCGTGATCCGTCGCCGCGGCCGCACCTACGTCATCAACAAGACCCAGAAGCGCTTCAAGGCGCGTCAGGGCTGATTCGCGCACCTTCGCTGCGGCGAGGGTTCTGCGTGATCGCATGGTCTCGAACCGGCAGAGGGCCTCCGCATTCGCGGGGGCGCTTTTGTTTGTGCGGAAGGAAACGCGTCTCGTGAGCGCTGACGTCGATGCTGTTGTCTGGGATATCGGCCATGTGCTGGTGCAGTGGTCAATCCGCTATCTCTACGAGAAGCTGATCGACGATCCGGCTGAACTCGATTGGTTCCTCGAGCATGTCGTCACCGTGCCGTGGCATTTCCGGCACGATGCGGGCGAGCCGCTGGCGGACCTGATCGCGGAGAAGGTCGCGACGTTCCCCGAGCACCGCGCGCTGATCGAGGCTTATGCCCCGCGCTGGCTCGATACGATCCCGGGGCCGATCGACGGTACGCCTGCGCTGGTCGAGGCGCTGGCGGCGAAGGGCGTGCCGCAGTTTGCCGTGACCAATTTCGGCGCGGATACCTGGGCAATGTTCCGCCCCACGTTCCCGCTGCTCGATCATATGGGCGATGTGGTGGTGAGCGGCGTCGAACGTCTGATGAAGCCCGATCCGGCGATCTTCGATCTGGCAGCGCGGCGCTTTGGCCATGCGCCCGAGCGGATGCTGTTCATTGACGACAACGCGGCGAATATCGCCAGCGCTGCGGCGCTGGGCTGGCAGGTGCATCACTTCACGCGGGGGACCGAGGCGCTGGAGGCGGATTTGCGCGGGTTGGGGCTTATCTAGGACGCTTCAGGGCAGCCCGCGCCCAATTGGGATGCTGAACTCGCCTACTCGGCTTTCGTCATTGCGAGCGTAGCGAAGCAATCCAGAGCGTTTTGGCGCGACGCTCTGGATTGCTTCGTCGCTGCGCTCCTCGCAATGACGAGGGATAGTGGCACTTGCGGCTCTGGATTCCCGCCTTCGCGGGAATGACGAAGGGTTGGGGTGATGAC
Source organism: Novosphingobium sp. (assembly GCF_027486195.1). GTDB lineage: Bacteria > Pseudomonadota > Alphaproteobacteria > Sphingomonadales > Sphingomonadaceae > Novosphingobium. The sequence goes on along the minus strand of NZ_JAIXPP010000074.1, from coordinate 88,884 downwards.
CGGGCGAGGGTGATAACGAAGGATTGCGGGGATTCGAGGGCGCGCAGAACCTCGAGGGATCGCCCCTGAAGGGTCAGCGCAATCCGATCAGTGAGATCTGCCTGCCATAGCCAGCCTCGCCGGCGTGGGTGGAGCGGCGGAACGAGTAGAAGCGCTGGCCTTGCGAATAGGTGTCCTCACCCTGCATGCCGATGGTGCCGACGCCGAAGGCCGCCAGGCGCGCGGCGACGTAGCCTTCGAGATCGAACCAGCTGTGCCCTGCGCGGCCGGCCCTGAAGAATCGGGCGTTGGCTTCGTCTTCGGCGGTGAAGCGCGCTTCGAAACCGGCGTCCACCTCGTAGCTTTTCTGGGCGATGCAGGGGCCAACCACGGCGGCGATGCGCGCACGGTCTGCGCCGAGGGCTTCCATCGCCTCTACCGTGCGGTCGGTCACCCCGCCGATGGCACCCTTCCACCCGGCATGGGCAGCGCCGATCACGCCCGCGTGCGGATCGTGGAACAGGACTGGCGCACAATCGGCGGTGAGCACGCCGAGCAGCAGGCCAGTCTCGGCGGTGACCAGTGCGTCGGCCTTGGGGCGGTCTGCATCGTCCCACGGTGCGGTGACCGTGACCACATCGGGCGAATGGATCTGGTAGCAAGTGAGGAGCCGCGCGCCCGGCAGCACCGCATCGCCCGCGCGGCGGCGGTTTTCGGCGGTGTGGGCGGGATCGTCCTCGCTGTAGCTGACATTGAGACCGGCGTGGATGCCGATGCTCACCCCGCCGCGCCGACCGAGGAAGCCGTGCGCCGCCCCGGCGAGCGCCGGGTGGGTCAACGACTCCACACCTTCGCTCATCCTTCGAGGCTCTTGCTCACCTGTTCGCGCACATCGCGCGAAAGGCCGGGGGCTGCGGCGATCCGTTCCAATTCGGCGCGCATCAAGGCGGCGCGTGCCGGTTCGATGCGGCGCCAGCGGCCCAGCGGAGGGACGAAGCGCGCGGCGACATTGCCGTTGATGGGATCGAGCTTGAGGATGAGATCGGCGATCATCCGGTAGCCAGCGCCGCTGGCGGCATGGAACGCCTGAGGATTGGCGGCGAAGGCCATGTAAAGCGCGCGGACACGGTTGGGGTTGGTCAGCGTGAAGTCTGGATGACCCGCCAGCGCAGTGACATGCGCGAGCGTATCGGGATGGAGCGCGCCGGCCTGGATCGAGAACCACTTGTCGATCACCAGCGCATTGCCGGCAAAGCGCGCGTGGAAATCGGCGAGCGCGGCCTGGCGGGCGGCGTTGCATTCCGCTGCGCCGATCCCGGCGAGGACCATGAGCGCGCCCTGCCGGTCGGTCATGTTGTCTGCCGCGTCGTATTGTGCCTTGGCGCGGCGTGCGGCTTCGGCGGGATCGCTGGCGGCAAGGTAGACGATGGCCTGCGTCTTCAGCTTGCGCGCGCCGCGAGCGGCGGCTTCGAGGCTGTAGGGCACGGCTGTGCAGCGATCGTGGAGGGCGTGCCACTCAGCGGCAAGTTCGCAGCCAAGCCAGCGCTTCAAGGCCTCACGCTCGGCGTGGATGCGCGAAGGGTCGGCGAGGGTGAGCTGTTCGGCGATATAGCCTTCGCCGGGGAGGATCAGGAGCTCACCGCGCATCAGGTCGTCGAGCGCGGTATCGGCCAGCACGGCGGCATAGACATCGCGGATCGCGGCGAGGCCTTCGGTGCGGGCCTCGTCGGTCAATTCACCCGAGACAGCCGCGACGAGGTGGCGGACCATCAGTTGCTGCATCGCCTCATACCGGGCGAAAGGATCATCGTCGTGCGCCGCAAGGAACACGAGGTCGGCGGTCGGCATCGGCATGTCGATGGCAACGGGGGCGGAGAAGCCGCGGTTGATCGAGAGGACTGGCGGCTGCGCGAAGCCGGGGAAGGTGAAGGTCTGCTCGGCCTCGGTGAGGATGAGCAGCTGCTCGCCGCCGTGCCGGCCAGAAGCGCGATCAAACAGTGCGGTGCGCAGCGGGATCACCATCGGCTGCTTGTCCGGCTGGCCGGGGGTGGCGGGGACGGTCTGGGAGAGGGTGAGCGTGGCTGTATTTCCCGCGTGGGTGAGCGTGGCGGTGACGCGCGGGGTGCCAGCCTGCTCGTACCAGCGGCGGAACTGCTTGAGGTCGAGCCCGGCGCCGTCCTCGATCGCGCGGACGAAATCCTCGCAGGTCGCCGCTTCGCCGTCATGCCGGTCGAAATAGAGATCGGTGCCGGCGCGGAAGCGTTCGGCGCCGGCCATCACCGTCATCATGCGGATGACTTCGGCACCCTTGTTGTAGACCGTCGCGGTGTAGAAGTTGCTGATTTCCTGATAGGCATCGGGGCGGATCGGGTGTGCGAGCGGGCCTGAATCCTCCGGGAACTGGGCGGCGCGCAGCACGCGCACATCCTCGATCCGCTTGACCGGTGCGGAGCCCATGTCGGCGCTGAACTGCTGGTCGCGCAGCACGGTGAAGCCTTCCTTGAGGCTCAGCTGGAACCAGTCGCGGCAGGTGACGCGGTTGCCCGACCAGTTGTGGAAGTACTCGTGCGCGACCACGCCTTCGATGGCGTCATAATCGCCGTCGGTCGCGGTTTCGGGATCGGCGAGAATGTAGCGCGTGTTGAAGACGTTGAGGCCCTTGTTCTCCATCGCGCCCGCGTTGAAATCAGCGACGGCGACGATGTTGAACAAGTCGAGATCGTACTCGCGGCCATAGACGTCCTCGTCCCAGCGCATCGAATCGATGAGCGCCTTCATCGCGTGGCCAGTGCGCGTTTCGTCTCCGGCGCGGACGTAGATGGCGAGATCGACCTTGCGGCCCGAGCGGGTGGTGAACGTATCGCGCGAGGCAACGAGATCGCCCGCGACGAGCGCGAAGAGGTAGGAGGGCTTGGGCCACGGATCGTGCCATTCGGCCCAATGCGTGCCGTCGGCGTTCTCGCCGCTGGCGACGGGGTTGCCGTTGGAGAGGAGCACGGGGAAGGCCGCCTTGTCGCCCGCCATGCGCACGGTGTAGCGGCTGAGCACATCGGGCCGGTCGGGGAAGAAAGTGATGCGGCGGAAGCCCTCGGCCTCGCACTGGGTGCAAAGCATTCCGTTCGACGCATAGAGGCCGGAGAGCTGCGTGTTGGCGGCGGGATCGATCTCGGTTTCGATGGTGACCGTGTGGCGGTCGCCGGGGAGGTCGATCACGAGGTTGCCGCCGTCCATACGCCAATCGTTGTGCGCGGCGCCGTCAACCAGCACGCTCTTGGCGGCAATGCCATCGCCATCGAGCCGCAGGGGGCCGTGCGCCGCGCCGCCCCGTTCAACCACCAGATCAGCGCGCACCTTCGTGGCGGTGAGCGAGAGCGCGAAATCCAGCGCGATTTCCGGGACCAGCCATTCCGGCGGACGGTAGTCGGTGCGTTGAATGACGGGGGCGGGGACGGCGGGGGTGCTGGAAAGATCGTTCATGGCCCCAATGTAGGGAGCCTGCGCGCACGGGGAAGCGCAAAAACGGCGGGCCGGAAAATCTTCGTGGCAAGAGCGCTTGACGAGGCCGCGACCGGGCCGCACCCATGGCGCGGCCGGAATGGGCAAGGGGACGGGGTCGCATACCATGCCGCTGACAAGATTGACTGGATGCGTTTTTCTGGGGCTTCTGGCGGCTGTGCCCGGCCTTGCCCACGCTGCCGCCGCGTTCGATGTCGACCATGCGACGCAGCTGTGGCTGGCGACGCTGAGCGGCCCGGCGCAGGCGCGGTCCGACGCCTATTTCGAGGGGGGCGAGTGGCTGGCGCTGTGGGGCACGCTGATCTCGCTCGGCATCTACTCGTTCCTGCTGCGCATCCGGCTGCTGCCCAAGGTGCGGACCGCAATGCACCGGCGCGGCTGGCGCCCGTGGCTGGGGCTGCTGGCCTGCGGACTGGTGTTCATCGCGGTGGATACGCTGCTGAGCCTGCCCTGGACTTTCTACACCGGCTATCTGCGCGAGCGGCAATATGGGCTGATGAACCAGTCTGTGGGGGCATGGCTGGGCGATCAGGCGATCGGCCTCCTGCTTGGCGCACTGCTGGGGAGCGTGTTGCTGCTGGTGATCTATGCGGTGATCCGCATGTATCCGAAGCACTGGTGGCTGATCGGCACCGGGGTGATTGCCGTGGCGATCACGTTCCTCGTGCTCATAACGCCGGTGTTCCTCGTGCCGCTGTTCAACACCCAGTCCGAACTGCCGGACGGCCCGGTGCGAACGCGCGTGGTCGCGATGGCGAAGGCCTATAACGTGCCTTCGGAGCACATCTATCTCGTCGATGCATCGCGCCAGTCCGACCGGATTTCGGCGAACGTTTCGGGCATCGGGCCGACGATCCGCATCTCGCTCAACGACAACCTGCTGAAGAAGACCAGCGTGGCGGAAACCGCGGCGGTGATGGGGCATGAACTGGGCCACTATGTGCTGGGACACGTGTGGCGGACGATCGTGGTGCTGACCTTGCTGATGGGCCTGCTGCTGTGGCTGGCATCGCGCATCGCGCCGGCGCTGATCCGCCATGGCGGGCAGCGCTGGGATGTGCGTGGGCTCAGTGATCCGGCCTCGCTGCCAGTGCTGGCGGGCGTGCTGAGCGTACTTTCGCTGCTGGCGACCCCGGTGACCAACACGCTGATCCGGGTCGATGAAAGCGAGGCCGATGCCTTCGGATTGGATGCCGCGCGTGAGCCCGATGGCTTTGCTGCGGCGGCGATGAAGCTTTCGGCCTATCGCAAGATCGCGCCGGGCGCGCTGGAGGAGATGCTGTTCTTCGACCACCCATCGGGCAAGACGCGGGTGCACATGGCGATGCAGTGGAAGAAGGACCACGTGCCCAATGCGACCGAAGTCGTGCCGCCCCCGCTGCCCCCACTCAAACTGCCGGACCCGAAGCCGTGAACCTGTTCATCTTCGGCATGGGCTACACCTCGAAGGTGATCGCGGTGCGGCTGCGCGCGGCGGGCTGGGACGTTGTCGGCACCGGGCGCGAGGGGACCATGGGGTTCCATAACCGCGAGGGGGTGCTGGCGGCGCTAGCCGGGGCAAGCCATGTGCTGTCCTCAGTCCCGCCTTCGCGCGAGGGCGGCGATCCGGTGCTGGATAGCTATGGCGAAGCGCTGGAGGCAGCGAAGCCCAAGTGGATCGGGTATCTCTCTTCGACCGGGGTCTACGGCGATGTCGGCGGGGCGTGGGTGGATGAGACGGCGGAAGTCGGCACCGGGCGGCGCTCGGCGCGGACGGCGGCGGATCTGGCGTGGCAAGGGCTTGGCGCGCAAGTGCGGGTGTTCCGCCTCCCCGGTATCTATGGCCCCGGGCGCAGTGCGCTCGACCGCGTGCGCGAGGGCCATGCGAAGCGGATCGCGCTGGCGGGGCAGGTGTTCAGCCGCGTGCATGTCGAGGACATTGCCTCAGGCGTGATCGCCGGGATGGCGGGGCCCGCGGGGGTCTACAACCTCGGCGACGACGAGCCCTCGAGCCAGAACGCGGTGATCGAGGAAGCGGCGCGGCTGCTGGGGGTGAACCCGCCGCCGCTGCAGACGCTGGAGGAAGCTGCGCTCTCGCCCATGGCGCTGGCGTTCTATGCCGAGAACCGGCGGGTGGCGAACGGCAAGGCCAAGCGCGTGCTGGGCTGGCGGCTGGCTTACCCGACTTACCGCGAGGGGTTGCGCGCCCTGAGCGCCACGACCAGCCCGATCATCGCAAGCGACGCGCCTGCTCCGGCGAGCAGCGACCAGCGGTAGCCTTCGACGGCGGTCGAGATCAGCATCGCCACGACGGGGACCAGCACGCCGTTGTAGGCGGCGCGGCCGGGGCCGAGCGCGCGCAGCAGGCCGTTGTACATCGGGAAGGTGACGACGGTGCCGACAATCGCGAGATAGGCGGCGCCGCCGGCGTAGGACCACGTCCAACCAAAGCGCGGCGGGCCGGAGAGGATCCATGCGATCGTGGCATCCACGATAGCGCCGATCATCATCGCCCAGGCAAGCAGGGTAGGCACCGGCTGGCCGCGCGCGATGGGGCTAGCCTGCACGACATTGCCGACCGACGCGAACGTGAGCGCGACGAGGACCATGAAGCCGCCGACAAGGACCTGCGCGCCCATTGCGCTGTTCTGCGCCAGGGCGATGCGATATTCGTGCAGCATCAGCAGCCCGATGCCGACCAGCGCGATGGCGGTACCGGCCATGAAGCCACGCGTGATGCGCTGGCCAAGGAAGACGCGCGAGAGGATCGTGTTGGGCACCAGCAGCAGCGCGAAGAGCACCGCGACGAGGCCCGAGGTGATATATTGCTCGGACCGGTAGACGAACTGGAAGTTGAGGCTGAACACGCTGCAGCCCATGACGGCGGCGACCATCAGCCCGCGCTTGTCCGGCACCAGCGGCAGGCGCTTGAACGCGGCGAACACGAACATGCCGATTGCCGCGCCGGTGAAGCGCCAGGTGACTGACCAGCTCGGCGGTACATCGCCCAGCTGATACTTGATGGCGATCCATGTCGAACCCCAGATCAGTGCGGTGATCAGGAAGGGGGCAAGGATGCGCGGTTCGAGGAAGCGGGCCTCGCCGCCTGTCTGATGATCGACGCTCATAGGGCGGCTATGGCGCGGGCGAGCGCCTCCACTTCCTGCGGCGGGCTGCTCCACGCGGTGACGAGACGGGCCGCGCCGGGGGCACCTGCGGGGGCATTCCAGTCGTAAAAGTCGAAGCCCTGCGCGCGCAGCGCTGCCTGCTCGGCGGGGGCGAGGATCACGAAGATCTCGTTGGCCTCCACCGGATGAATCAGCCGGTCGCCGCAGGCCGCGGCGATTTCCTGCGCGGCGGCATTGGCGGCGCGCGCGTTATCGAGCCAGAGATCGCCCTCGATCATGGCGAGGACCTGCGCGGCAAGGTAGCGGCCCTTCGATTGCAGGTGCCCGGCGCGCTTGCGGCGATAGCGGACGACATCGACGAGATCGGGCGCGAAGAAGACAATCGCTTCCGCGCTCATCCCGCCGTTCTTCACGCAGCCGAAGGTGAGCGCGTCGACCCCGGCGCTGACGGTGACGTCCGCCGGGTTGCAACCGAGGTAGGCGATGGCATTGGCGAAACGCGCGCCGTCCATGTGGAGGCCCAGCCCGCGTTCCTTTGCCAGCGCGCCGATCGCGGCGACTTCCGGCGCGGTATAGACACGGCCGCATTCGGTGGCCTGCGTGATCGAGATCGCGTGCGGCTGGACCTGGTGGACGCCGGGGCGGATCGCACCCAGCACGGAGCGGATCGTCTCAGGCGTGAGCTTGGCGCCTTCACCTTCCGCCAGCAGCAGCTTGGCACCATGCAGGAAGAAGCCGGGCGCGCCGCCCTCATCCATCTCGATATGCGCTTCGCGGTGGCAGACGACGCCGCCGTGCGGCGGGACCATGGCCGAAAGCGCAAGGCAATTGCCGGCGGTGCCCGTCGCCACCCAGATCGCGGCGCAAGGCACACCGAACAGATCGGAGAACGCCGCATCGAGCCGGGCCGAGAGCGCATCGCCATCATAAGCGGTATCCGCGACATCGGCGGCCTGCATCGCGGCCCAGATGCGGGGGTGGACAGGGGCGGCGTTGTCGGAGAAGAACTTCATGGGCGCACCCCTTAACCGGCATGGTGCGCGGGGGGAAGTGAGCTTCCCTTTGGAGACGACAAGCGATGGATGACCTGGCGATTTCGCTCATCGATGAAGGCGGCCACGGCGAATATCAGGCGCGCGTCGCCGATAGCAGCGCGGTCGGACGGCTGACCTGGGTGCGCCGAGACACTGTGCTGACGACCGAGCACACGCTGGTGCCGACCGAGATCGGTGGGCGGGGGATCGCCGGCAAGCTGGTCGAGGCGCTGATTGCCGATGCGAGGACGCAGGGCTGGAAGATCGTGCCCGAGTGCAGCTATGTCGCCGCTGCGTTCAAGCGCCATCCGGAATGGGCGGACCTGCTGGCCTGAGGGGCTTCAATGCATTGGGGGGTGTCGATGATCCGTCTGCTGGCCTTGTTCGCGATGGTCGCGCTTTTGCCGGGGGCTGCCAACCCGGATTTCCTGATCGTGCCGGCGCAGGACGTCCACTGGATCGCGCTGCCAGGCACGCCCGGTGTGGAGAGTGCGCTGATTGCGGGCAATCCCTCGCAGCCGGGGACGTATGTGATCCGGGTGAAGTTTCCGCCGCATGTGATGGACCGGCCGCACAGCCATAGCCGGGACCGGCATGTGACGGTGCTGGAGGGGCACTGGTATGCAGGGACAGGGCCTGATTTCGATCCGGCCAAGGCCATACGGCTGGGGCCGGGAAGCTATATGTTCCACCCGGCGGGCGGCGTGCATTGGGATGGTTCGAACAGCGACGAGACCGTGATCGTGCAGATCATCGGTGAGGGCCCGCTGACGAGCGCGGATGTCGATCCCTCGAAAGGATCATGGGTGGTGCTGGACAAGCACTGACACGCCATCGCCGCGCCAGCTGCAAGCAAGGGGAAATGGTGCTGCTGGGGAGGATTGAACTCCCGACCTCAGCCTTACCAAGGATGCGCTCTACCACTGAGCTACAGCAGCACACCATTTCCGCATGCCTTACGCCGGGCAACGCCGGGGCGGGCAGGCGGGCGCTTTGGCGGCGGGGCTTGCGTTTGTCAAGGACAGGCTTGCAGGCTTTGCGCCCGCGCGGCAGAGACGGCCGCGATGACTGACAAGACCCCCGCATCCGAAGACAAACCTGCGCTGACCCGCGACGAGCGGCTGGCGCAGCGGCTGCGCGAGAACTTGCGCCGCCGGAAAGCGCAGGCTCGGGCCATGGGCGCCATGGAGGAAGTAGCCGGCGGGGGTGATGAGCCTTCGCAGGCCTAGCGCGCGCCGCTGCTCCCTCCTTCGACAGGCTCAAGATGAGGTGAAGGGACTGGGGCTTTCCAAAGCGCCCCTTTCCAAAAGCGCGGGCGGGCGCTAGGTCCGCGCCCTTGTTTCATCCGCAGCTTGCGAAGGACGACGATGCCCCGCCTGATCCTGATCCGCCACGGCCAGTCGCAGTGGAACCTCGAAAACCGCTTCACCGGCTGGTGGGATGTGGACGTGACCGAGAAAGGCGCGGCCGAGGCCTTTGCTGCGGGCGAACTGCTGAAAGCCAAGGGCATCCTGCCGACCACCGCGTTCACCTCGCTCCAGAAGCGCGCGATCAAGACGCTGCATCTGGCGCTGGAAGCGGCGGGTCGCATCTGGATTCCCGAGGACAAGGACTGGCGGCTCAACGAACGGCACTATGGCGGGCTGACCGGGCTCGACAAGGCAGAGACGGCGGCGAAGCACGGCGACGAACAGGTAAAGATCTGGCGCCGCAGCTTCGACATTCCGCCGCCGCCGCTTGAAGCGGGCAGCGAGTTCGATCTCGCCAGCGACCCGCGCTATGCCGGGATCGACGTGCCGAACACCGAGAGCCTCAAGGACACCATCGCACGCGTGCTGCCGTGCTGGGACGAGAAGATCGCCCCCGCGCTGCGCAGCGGTGAGACGGTGCTGGTTTCCGCACACGGCAATTCGCTGCGCGCGCTGGTGAAGCACCTTTCGGGCATTTCGGACGCCGATATCACCGGGCTCGAGATTCCAACCGGGCAGCCGATTGTCTATGAACTGGACGACGATCTGGGCGAGATCGAGCGCTACTACCTGTCGGAGCGCTGAGGCGCACCGTCTGCGAGGGGATGCATGGGGATGACTGACGGCGCGGCAAAGGTCGCTATCGTGATGGGCAGCCAGTCTGACTGGGAGACCATGCAGAACGGCGCGGCCGTGCTGGAAAAGCTGGGCGTGGCGCATGAGTGCCGGATCGTTTCGGCGCATCGCACGCCGGACCGGCTGGTGGCCTTCGCAAAGGGCGCGGCGGCGACAGGCATCCAGGTGATCATCGCAGGCGCGGGCGGCGCAGCGCATCTGCCGGGGATGATCGCTTCGATGACGCATCTGCCGGTGCTGGGTGTGCCGGTGCAGTCCAAGGCGCTCAAGGGGCTCGATAGCCTGCTCTCCATCGTGCAGATGCCGGGCGGCATTCCCGTCGGCACGCTGGCCATCGGCGCGGCGGGAGCCACCAATGCGGCGCTGCTGGCGGCTTCGATCCTCGCGCTCTCCGATCCGGAGCTGAGCGACCGGCTGGTGGCGTGGCGCACGGCGCAGACCGATTCGGTCGCCGAGTTTCCGGTGTGACGGCATGATCGCTCCTGGCGAGACCATCGGCATTCTGGGCGGCGGGCAGCTCGGCCGGATGATCGCGCTTGCCGCAGCGAACCTTGGCTATCGCTGCCATGTCTATGCGCCCGAGGCGGATTCGATCGCGGCGGATGTCTGCGCGGGGTTCACTTGTGCGGGCTGGTATGATGCCGATGCGCTGGCCGCATTCGGCAAGGCCTGTGCGGTGGTGACCTACGAGTTCGAGAACGTGCCGGTCGCGCCGCTCGCCGCGCTGGGCGATGCGGCGCTGCATCCGGGCACGCGTTCGCTGGAAGTGGCGCAGGACCGCGCGGCAGAGAAGAGCTTCGTTGAGGCGCTGGGCGGACGGCCTGCGCCCTGGGCCACGGTAGACAGCGCCGCCGATCTGGCGGCAGCGATTGCGAAGATCGGCACCCCAGGCATCCTCAAGACGCGGCGCGACGGCTATGACGGTAAGGGCCAGTGGCGGATCATGAAGCCGGAAGATGCCGCCGGGCTGGAGCTGCCGCAGGTGCCGCTCGTCTATGAAGGCTTCGTGCAGTTTGATGCCGAGTTTTCGGTGATCCTCGTGCGCGGGGCGGATGGTGACGTGCGCTTCTGGGATTCGGCGCAGAATGCGCACAAGGCGGGCATCCTGAGCCAGTCGGTGGTGCCGGCAGGCGATGCGGTGCGTGCGCAAGTGGATGCTGCAAGGGCGCTGGCCAAGCAGGTGGCGGATGCGCTCGGCCATGTCGGCGTACTGACGCTGGAGTTCTTCGCCACGGCAGACGGCCCGGTGTTCAACGAAATGGCGCCGCGCGTGCACAATTCCGGGCACTGGACGATCGAAGGCGCGCTCACCTCGCAATTCGAGAACCACGTTCGCGCGATTTGCGGACTGCCGCTGGGTTCGACCGAGCTTTGTGCGGCGGGCGTGGTGATGGACAACCTGATCGGCGACGAGGCGCATGACTGGCCCGCGATCCTGTCCGATCCGGCCAACCACTTGCATCTCTATGGCAAGGCGGCAGTGCGGCCCGGGCGCAAGATGGGCCATGTGACGCGGCTGGTGCTCTGAATGGCACAGACCGTCATGCTGATTGTTGCGCGCGCCGAGGATGGGACGATTGGTGACAGGGGTGCCCTTCCGTGGCGCTTGCCCGCAGACCTCAAGCGCTTCAAGGCTCTGACCATGGGGAAGCCGATGATCATGGGGCGCAAGACATTTGCCTCGCTGCCGGGGCTGCTGCCGGGGCGGCGGCATATCGTGCTGACGCGTGATGCCGGCTGGTCGGCCCCCGGTGCGGAGGTCGTGCACGATGTTGCGGGCGCGCTGGCGCTGGCCGGGGACGGCGAGGTTGCGGTGATCGGCGGCGCGGATGTGTTTGCGCAGTTCGAGGGGCTGGCGCACCGGTTCGAGCTGACCGAAGTGCAGGGCGACTATGCCGGAGATACGCGGATGCCCTATCCGGCGGCGCCCTGGCGGGAGACCGCGCGGGCAAGCTTTGCGGCCGAGGGCGGCTATCCGGCGCATGATTTCGTGACCTTTGTCCGGGGCGCGGCCTGATGCGCGTCCATGCCAACGAACCCATGCCCGAAGCCTTGCGCGGCGGCGTCATCGCGCTGGGCAATTTCGACGGGTTTCATCTCGGCCACCAGGCTGTGGCGGGCGAAGCGGTGCGCTGGTCGCGCGAGCAAGGCCGGCCCGCGATCATCGCCACCTTCGATCCGCATCCGGTGCGCCACTTCAAGCCCGATGCGCCGCCGTTCCGCCTGACCACGCTGGATCAGCGCGAGGCGCTGTTCACCGAGGCGGGCGCGGATGCGATGCTGGTGTTCGGGTTCGATGGTGCGATGGCGGCGATGCCGGCGGAGGCCTTCGTGCGCGATCTACTGTCAGACCGGCTCGGCGCGGCGGCGGTGGTGACGGGCGAGGACTTCACCTTCGGCCGGGCGCGCGGCGGGAATGTCGGCGTGCTGCGCGATGTCGGCGCTGCGGTGGGGCTGGAAACGCGCGCGGTTGGCCCGGTGCTGCTGGACGGCGAGGTCGTTTCCTCCAGCCGCATTCGCGAGGCGCTGGTGGCGGGCGATCCGCAGGAGGCCGCGCGGCTGCTGACGCGGCCTTTCGCGATCCGCGGCCCGGTGCAGCATGGCGACAAGGTGGGGCGGACGATCAACTTCCCGACGGCCAACCTTGATATCGGCAGCTATCTGCGGCCGCGCTACGGTATCTATGCGGTGACGGGGCATCTTCCTGACGGCTGCGTGCTCAAGGGCGCGGCGAATATCGGCATCCGGCCTACGTTCGATCCGCCCAAGGAATTGCTCGAGCCGCATTTCTTCGACTTCAGCGGCGATCTCTATGGGCAGGAGATCGAAGTGGCATTCCACCACTTCCTGCGCGGTGAGGCGAAATTCGATAGCCTTGATGCGCTCGTTGCGCAGATGGGGCGCGATTGCGATGAAGCGCGGCGGCTGCTGGCTTAGGCTGGCGGGTAGGCGATCATCACGCTGAGCACGTAGCCGCCCCAGAACGCGGTCGGCACGATGAGCCAGGGCGCGCGAGGTTCGCGCTCGCGCAGCACCAGCATGACAGCGACCGCGACGATCAGGGTGACGACCGTGCCCCAGAACGCTGCATCATTGCGCTGCAATCCGCCGGTGTAGAACGGATAGGCGATGCACAGCGCAGCAAGCATGTACGGCGTCCACGAACGCCAACCGCTATCGCCGCTGCCGCGCACGTAGGACCAGCGCGCCGCGCCCATCAGGCCAAGCAAAACGGTCCAGATCAGGCCGACTACGGCACCCGGCGGGATCATCGGCATCTGACGGCCGCTCGGCCGCGCCCAGCCGATGGCGAAGAGAAAGCCGTTGATCGCGATGGTGGCGGCGATGAGCAGGCCGACATTGACGGCGAGCGCCCATCGCCCCTCGGCACGGAGGAGCGGACTGCGGTGCGCGTGGTGCTGGGTGGCCATGCAGGGCAGTCTAGCGCAAGGCGTGATGATGCGCCATCCGCAGCGCCGCGAGGAAGCGTTTGACTTGGTGCCAAGGCTGCGCGAGCAATGCTTTTCAAATCCAACGCAGTCTTGGGGGCGCGTTTTTCAGTGATCTGGCTTCGTGGTCTGGCGTTTTTGGGCGCTCTCGGCTTTCTGGCACTCACGTTTGTCAATGCGAGTTGGCTGGCGGACAATCCGAGAGGGCACCTGAGATTGATCGCAAATGGCGGTATTTCGCAGCAATACACACCGTCCGGGCGTACAAGCTCATGCCCGGCGCAGGCGATCCTCCCGCCACTGCATGATTACATCGCCGATACCGCGCGATCGGTGCAGATGGCGCGGCGCATGGGGGCGGACCTCGTGACGCTTGATGTGGTGCGTACCGCCGACGATGCGCTGGTGCTCTATCCCGATGCCGCGCTCGATTGCCGCAGCAACGGGAAGGGGTCGCTTTCGGCCCAGTCGCTTGCCGCGATTCAGGCGCTCGATCCGGGCTATGGCTACACTGCGGACGGAGGCAAGACCTTCCCCCTGCGCGGCAACGCGCGCAACACGATCCCGACGCTGGACGAGGTGATCGAGGCCGATCCCAGAGGCCGCTATTTCTTCCGCCTCGTGGCCGATGATGCGCAGGGCGCGAGGGTGCTGGTGGCGAAGCTCAAGGCGATGGGGCGCGATCCGGTGGCCACGGAGGACGGCTTCAGCGCAGGGCCAGCAGCGCTTGCGGTGATCCGCGCGGCCTGGCCGAAGAGCTGGGCGTTCGATCCGGCGCAGGCGGCGGCCTGCACATCGGCCTACCGCACGAGCGGCTGGACCGGCCTGCTGCCTGCCAGCTGCAAGGGCAGCACGATGATCGCGCCGCTCGATGCAACGTTCACGCTGTGGGGCTGGCCCAATTTGACCGTGAACCGCATGACGGCGACCGGCGGGCAGGTCCTCGCGGTGCGCAGCGGCACCGGCGCGGGGCTGCTCCATGCGCGCGATCTGCCGTCTGTGCCGATCACCTTTCGGGGCCATGTCATGGTCGATGATTACTGGACGGTGGGGCCGGCGCTGCGCCCAGCGCTCGACAAGCGCACCAATGCCGAGGCGCTGGCGGCGCAGGAGCGCGATGATGCTTCGACCGACTGACGCGCGAGTGTTTGCAGGAATCCCGGCGCTTCGCTAAGGCCCGCCGATCATGACCGAAGCTCCAGACTACCGTTCGACCGTCTTCCTGCCGAAGACCGATTTTCCGATGAAGGCCGGCCTGCCGCAGAAGGAGCCGGGCATTCTTTCGCGCTGGCAGGATGAGGGGCTTTACCAGCAGCTGCGCGAGGCGCGTGCGGGCGCGGAGAAGTTCATTCTTCATGACGGCCCGCCCTATGCCAATGGCGACATGCATATCGGCCATGCGCTGAACCATATCCTGAAGGACATGGTCTGCCGCACGCAGAGCCTGCTCGGCAAGGACGCGCCCTATGTGCCCGGCTGGGATTGCCATGGCCTGCCCATCGAGTGGAAGGTCGAGGAAGAGTACCGCAAGAAGAAGAAGAACAAGGACGAGGTTCCGCCGGTCGAGTTCCGCGCCGAATGCCGCGCCTATGCCCAGAAGTGGGTGGACGTGCAGCGCGAGCAGCTGAAGCGGCTGGGCATCCAGGGCGATTGGGATCACCCCTACCTGACGATGGACCCGGAAGCGGAAGGCACCATCGTTGCCGAACTGCTGAAGTTTGCCGAGAGCGGCCAGCTCTATCGCGGCGCTAAGCCGGTGATGTGGTCGCCGGTGGAGAAGACCGCGCTGGCTGAGGCGGAGGTCGAATACGAGGATATCGTCTCGACCCAGATCGATGTGGCGTTCGAGATCGTTGAGTCGCCGATTGCCGAACTGGTCGGCGCGCATGCGGTGATCTGGACGACGACGCCTTGGACGATCCCGGTGAACCAGGCTTTGGCTTATGGGCCGGAGGTTGAGTACGGCATCTACAGGCCATCCTTCAAGGCCGGAAGCTACGAAGGTGAAGCACCGAATGGTACGAGGCCCGCACCTTGGGCGCACGCGGCAATCCTTTTTGCCAAACCTCTGGAAGCAAGCGTTCGGGCGCGTTTCCAAGCTGCGAACGGCTTTGAACTTCAACTGCAAGAAATTTGGGTGGGCAAAGGCTCCGACCTAGCCGGAACCATCTGCCGGCACCCGATGCACCGTCTCGGTGGGTTCTTCGCCAAGCCGCGCCCGATGCTGCCCGGCGATTTCGTCACGACCGACAGCGGCACGGGCCTTGTCCATATGGCGCCGGATCATGGCGAGGACGACTTTGCGCTGTGCAAGGCGCACGGGATCGAGCCGGTGTTCGCGGTGCTCGGCGACGGCAAGTACCGCGAGGACTGGGGCTGGCTCGGCGGGCAGGGCTCGGTCATCAATCCGAAGTTCAATGCGCCGGACGGGCCGATCTGCGAGGCGCTGCGCGAGGCTGGCGGGCTGGTGGCGGCGAGCGCGGACTACAAGCATTCCTATCCGCATTCGTGGCGTTCGAAGGCCAAGGTGATCTATCGCTGCACGCCGCAGTGGTTTGTGCCGATGGACCGCGAGAGCGCCGGCGGCACGCTGCGCGAGAAGGCGACGAAGGCCATTTCCGATACCCGCTGGGTTCCGGAAAAGGGTGAGAACCGCATTCGCGCGATGGTCGAGGGGCGGCCGGACTGGGTGCTTTCGCGCCAGCGCGCGTGGGGCGTGCCGATCACGCTGTTTGTGGACCGCAAGACCGGCCAGTACCTCGCCGATCCCGCCGTCAATGCGCGGATCGTGGCGGCCGTGCGCGCGGGCGGTGTCGATGCGTGGAGCGAGGAGCGCGCGCAGGAGTATCTCGGGGCCGAGTACCGGCTCGAGGACTACGAGCGCGTCACCGACATTCTCGATGTGTGGTTCGATAGCGGCAGCACGCATGCCTTCGTGCTCGAATCGGGCAAGTGGCCCGATCTGCTGCGCCCGGAAGGCTACACCGGCCCGCATGCCGATCTCTATCTCGAAGGCTCTGACCAGCATCGCGGCTGGTTCCAGTCCTCGCTGCTGGAAGCCTGCGCCACGCGCGGCCATGCGCCCTACAAGGCGGTACTGACCCACGGCTTCACGATGGATTCCAAGGGCATGAAAATGTCCAAGTCCTTGGGCAACACGATCTCGCCCATCGACCTGATGAAGGAATATGGCGCAGATATCCTGCGGCTCTGGGCGCTATCGGTCGATTTCACCGAGGACCACCGGATCGGGAAGGAAATCCTCGGCGGCGTGGCGGACCAGTATCGCAAGCTGCGCAACACCTTCCGCTATCTGCTGGGCGCGCTCGAAGGGTTCGATTGGGAGGCCGAGGGCGTGGAAGCGGCGGATATGCCGGAGCTGGAGCGCTATATGCTGCACCGGCTGAGCGAGCTTGATGTGACGCTGCGGCAGGCTATCGCGGATTTCGATTTCAACACCTACACCCGCGTGCTGATCGATTTCTGCAACGAGGACCTGTCCGCGTTCTACTTCGATATCCGCAAGGACTGCCTCTATTGCGATGCGCCTGCGGACCCCAAGCGGCGCGCTTATCGGTCGGTGCTCGATGTGCTGTTCCACGCGCTGGTGCGCTATGCGGCGCCGGTGCTGGTATTCACGGCGGAAGAAGTGTGGACGACGCGGTTCCCGGATCGCGGCAGCGTGCATCTCGGCGCGCTGCGCGACCTGCCGGCAGAGTGGCGCGACGAGGCGCTGGCGACCCGGTTCGACGGGCTGCGTGCACTGCGCACCACGGTGACAGAGGCGATCGAGCCGCTGCGCCGCGACAAGGTGATCGGATCGAGCCTGCAGGCCGAAGTGACCGTGCCCGCTAGTGCGCCAGAAGGTGACCTCGCCGAACTGTTCATCACCGCGTCAGTCGCGCGCGGGCAGGGCGACGAGGTGACGATCACGCCAACCACCCTGCACAAGTGCGGCCGCTGCTGGCGGCACCTGCCCGAAGTGACCGAGGACGGCGCGCTCTGCGCCCGGTGCGACGACGTGGTGGCGGGGCTGCCGGCATGAGGAGCCCTGCGGTCCGTCTCGCAAATGGGCGCGCTGCCGGGTTTGGCCTGGCGCTGGGCGTCTTCGCGCTGGACCGGGGGATCAAGGCGTTCGTGGCGGGGCCGCTCGATCTGCAGGCGGTCGGCCTCATCAAGCTGCTGCCGTTCTTCGATCTGCGCTGGACCGAGAACTACGGCGTTTCCTACGGCATGTTCACCGCGGATTCGAGCGAGACCAAGCTCGTGCTGCTGGCGATGACCGGTCTGATTGCCTGCGGCGTCGCGGTGTGGATGCTGCGCGAGAAGGTGCTGGGCGAGATTGCCGCGCTGGCGCTGGTGCTGGGCGGGGCGCTTGGCAATATCTACGACCGGTCCACGCGCGGCTATGTGATCGACTATGCCGATCTCCACATCGGCCAGTGGCGTCCGTTCCTGATCTTCAACCTCGCCGATGCCGCGATCACCTGCGGCGTGCTGATACTGCTTGCCCGGTCGCTGCTTTCGCGCGAAAAGCCCGCCGAAGCGGCGGATGCTGACAATGATACCGCCACGGAGACTGTTTGATGCGTAAGTCCCTCACCATCCTGATGCTTGCCGGTGGCGCAACGCTGCTTGGCGCGTGCTCGCAGGGGGGCTCGCTGTTCAACCGCATCCGGCCTGACGAATTCGCGGTGAGCCGGCAGGCGCCGCTGGTGGTGCCGCCCGATTTCGCGCTGATGCCGCCCAACCCCGGCGCGCCGCGCCCGCAGGATGTCGATAGCTCGAAGCAGGCGCTCGATGCCCTGTTCGGCGGCACGGCCCCGCGCAGCGCGGTGGAAACCGATGCGCTGGGCAAGGCGGGGGCTTCGGCCGTGGGCATCCGTAACGTGGTCGGCGATCCGAAGACCAAGACCGTGGCCAAGGGCGCCGCGGTGCGCGATATTCTTGCCGCGCCGGAAGGCGACGGGCGCGAGGCGCGGGCGCAGATTCCGGGCTGATTTCCCTTACTTCGTCATTGCGAGCGTAGCGAAGCAATCTAGGGCGTCAGTGCATGGTGCTCTGGATTGCTTCGTTACGCTCGCAATGACGAAGGGTTGGTCACGAGTTCCCGGCCTCAGCCGTCCAGCACAGGCGCGGTGTGGGCGGGCTTGACCTTGCTGGCCAGCAGCTTGTCGATCTTGCGGCCGTCCATATCGACCACTTCGAAACGCCACCCCTGATCGTGGAAATGCTCGCCTTCGCTCGGCAGGCGTTTGAGCACCGAGAGCGCGAAGCCGGCGGCGGTAGCGAAATCCCGGTCTTCGGGGAGTTCGATGGAAAGCCGGTCCGCCAGCGCATCGGCGGGGAGCGCGCCCGAGAGCAGCAGCGAGCCATCCTCGCGCTCCACGATCATCGGCCCGTCGCCTTCGTCGCCATGCCCGACGAAATTGCCGACGATCGCATCGAGCAGGTCCGCCGGTGTGATGATCCCTTCGAGATGGCCGTACTCGTCATGGACGAGCGCGATGGCGATTTCGGCGTGCTGGATCACCCGCAGCGCGTCCATCGTATCGAGCTGGTCGGGCACGATGGCCGGCTTCTTCATCAGCCGCGCGAGCATGACCTTGCGGCCGCGCAGGAGCACGGAGAGCACATCGCGCACCTTGACCACGCCGACCACGTTATCGACCGAGCCATCGGCGACGAGGAGCAGCGAATGCGGGCTATCGGCGATGGCGGCACGCAATTCGGTTTCCGGCGCACGGCGCTCGATCCAGTGCAACTCGGTGCGCGGGGTCATCACTTCGCGCACGGGGCGATCGGCGAGGCGCATGATGCCGGTCATCAGCGCGCGCTCGTCTTCCTCGATCACGCCGGAGCGGGTCGCTTCGGCGAAGATCATGTGGAGTTCCTCGGCCGTCACGTCCTGTTCGGCGGTGCGGTTCACGCCGAAGAGGCGCAGCAGCAGCGAGGAGGAACTGTCGAGCGTCCACACGAAGGGGGCCGTGGCGCGGGCCATCAACCGCATCGGCGCGGCGGCGACGATGGCGATGGGCTCGGCCGCGCGCAGGGCAAGCTGCTTGGGCACCAGTTCGCCGACGACGAGGCTGAGGTAGGTGGTGATCGCAATGACCAGCACGAAGCCGACGATGGGGGCCCATTCACCGGGCAGGCCGAGCGCGGCGAGGCGTTCGCCGGTCGGTCCGCCAAGGCTTGCGCCGGAGTAGGCACCCGCGATGATGCCGATCAAGGTGATGCCGATCTGGGCGGTGGAGAGCAGCTTGCCGGGATCTGCCGCGAGTTCGAGCGCCAGTTTTGCGCCCTTGCTGCCGCCCTCTGCCGCGACCTTCAGCCGGGCGGGGCGTGCCGAGACGATCGCCAGTTCCGTCATGGAAAACAGGGCGTTGAGAAGGACCAGCCCGAGGATGATGAAGGCGTCTGGCCAAGGATAAGGGGTCACGCGGGAAGCGCTAGCAGATTTGCAGGCGCGCGCGAAGGCCCGCTATTCGGCTAGCGTTCAGGATGATAGGGCGAATAAGCACGCCGGAACCGCAAGAGGCGGCAGTCGTTCAATTACAGGGACACTCTCGGGAGAGTCCGTTCACAGGGGAAGTACCATGAAAATCCGGCGCGTTCTTGTATCCAGCCTTTGCGCTGTTTCGCTCGTCAGCCTCTCGGCCTGCGTGACCGATCCCAACACCGGCCAGCAGAAGGTTTCTCGCACTGCGATTGGTGCGGGCGGCGGCGCGCTGGCGGGTCTGCTGCTGGGCGGCCTCATTGGCGGCGGCACCGGCCGCATCATCGGCGCGGGCATCGGCGGCGTGGCGGGCGCGGCGGTGGGCTACACCTATGACAAGCAGATCAAGCAGCTGCGCGAGCAGACCGCCGGCACCGGCGTGGACGTCAGCCCGGTCGATGGTGGCAAGGCGATCCTCGTCAACCTGCCCAACGGCGTGACGTTCGATACCGACAGCACGGTGATCAAGCCCGGCTTCCGCGACACGCTCGACAAGGTGGCGCAGAGCCTGGTGCAGTATCCGGATTCGCTGATCGACGTGACCGGTCACACCGATTCGACCGGTTCGGATGCCTACAACCAGCGCCTTTCGGAAAACCGCGCCAGAGCGGTGGCGGACTATCTCGCCTCGCGCGGGGTTTCGGCGCCGCGCATCCGCAGCCAGGGCCTTGGCGAGAGCCAGCCGATTGCCTCGAACGCCACCGAGGAAGGCCGTTCGGCCAACCGCCGCGTGGAAATCAAGATCGTGCCGGTGACGCAGGATGATGTCGCCCGCGCGCGGCAAGGTCAGTAACTGGGGCAGTAACTGGTGAAATAGCCTATCCCAGCCGGGTTGACGTCGTGTCGGCCCGGCTGGCATCGCTCCTTGCGAAAAGGAGCGCTGCCATGACCTGTACCCGCCGCACGATTGCCGGTCGCGAGACCAACCCCATCGGCCTTGGCTGCATGTCGCTGAGCTGGGCCTATGGCACTCCGCCGAGCGACGAGGACGGCAAGAGCCTCCTCGCCCGCGCGCTTGATCTGGGCTACGATCACCTCGATACCGCGCGGATCTATGGCGACGGCCACAACGAGACGCTGATCGGCGAGGCCCTGTCCGGCCAACGCAACCGCTTCTTCCTCGCCAGCAAGACCGGGATCATCGTCGACGGCAAGGCGCGGCGGATCGATTGCAAGCCCGAGACGATCCGGGGTGCGCTCGAGACTTCACTACGTCTGCTCAAGACCGATCACATCGATCTCTACTACCTCCATCGCCGCGATTTCACCGTGCCGATCGAGGAATCGGTCGGCGCGCTGGGCGATCTGGTGCGCGAAGGCAAGATCGGCGGCATCGGCCTTTCGGAAATGTCGGCCGATACGGTGCGCCGCGCCCATGCCGAGCATCCGATTGCCGCGCTGCAGACCGAATACTCGCCGATGACGCGCAATCCCGAAATCGCGGTGCTGGAGACCTGCCGCGAGCTGGGCATCACCTTCGTGGCGTTCTCGCCTGTCTGCCGCGGGCTGCTGGTGGATGAGCGGCCTGATCCCGCTGCGATGCCCAAGGGTGATATCCGGCCGAACATGCCGCGCTTTCAGGGCGAGAACTGGGCGCACAACCTCACGCTTGCGGAAGCTTTCGCCGCGCTGGCAGCGCGCGAAGGCGTAACGGCGGCACAGCTGGCGCTGGGCTGGATGCTGGCGCGGGGGCCGCATGTCGTGGCGATTCCGGGCACCTCGCGGCAGGATCATCTCGCCGAGAACATCGCGCGGTGGGACTGGGAGCCTTCGGTGGCGCTGGTTGCCGAGGTCGATGCGCTGATCAATCACCAGACCGTGGCAGGCCACCGCTATGGTCCGGTGATGCAGGCGACGATCGATACGGAAGAGTTCGAGGCGGCTTGAACAAAGCCCTTGGGACCGCGAGGGCGATGGCCCTCGCGGTCTCCCTGGTTCTTCAGTCTTCCAATTGCCGCAGCAAGGTCCGCACATCGCCGTCCATATCGGCGTCGCGTGTGCGCAGTTCCTCGATCAGGCGCACCGCGTGGATCACGGTCGAGTGATCGCGCCCGCCGAACTTGCGGCCGATTTCCGGATACGAGCGCGGCGTCAGCACCTTGGCGAGGTACATCGCGACCTGCCGCGGGCGCACGACTGCGCGGGCACGGCGCTTGCTGGCCATTTCGGTGCGGTCGACGCGGTAGAACTGGCAGACCATCCGCTGGATCTCATCGATCGTGATGCGGCGGCGGTTGGCCGAGAGGATATCGGTGAGCTGTTCCTCGGCGAGCTGGAGCGAGACCGGCTGGCCGGTGAGCTGCGCATAGGCGATCAGCTTGTTGAGCCCGCCGACGAGTTCGCGCACGTTGCGATTGATCGTGCGGGCGAGGAACTCGATCACGTCTGCCGGCACCTGCGTGCTGGTGAAGCGCGCGAGGCGGTGTTCGAGGATCTTGCGGCGCAGGTCGATGTCGGCCGGCTGGATATCCGCGACGAGGCCCATCGAGAGGCGCGAGAGCAAGCGTTGCTCGACCCCGTCCAAGGCCTGCGGCGCGCGATCGGCGGCGACGACGAGGCGCTTGCCTGCACTCATCAGCGCGTCGATCGTGTGGAGGAATTCCTCCTGCGTGGAGGCCTTGCCGATGATGAACTGGATGTCGTCGACCAGCAGCAGGTCGAACCCGCGCAGACGGGCCTTGAATTCCAGCATCTCGTTCGAGCGCATGGCCTGCACGAACTCGATCATGAAGCGCTCGGCCGAGCAGTAGAAGATGCGCGCGCCCGGGCGGGCGGCGGCATAGGCGTGGCCGATGGCGTGGAGCAGGTGTGTCTTGCCCTGTCCCGTCGCGCCCTTGAGGTAGAGCGGCGAGAACTGCGGCGTTTCCAGCGCGGCCATACGCTGTGCTGCGTTGACCGCCAGGACGTTGGCCGAGCCCGAAACGAATTCGGCGAAGGTCAGCGAAGGATCCAGCCCCGTCACGGCGGCATCGGCGCTGAGCGGCATCGCCGGCTGGCGCTGCACCGGCGTGATCGGCCCGGTATCGTTGGCGGGCATGCCGCCCATGCGCAGTTCCGGCATCGCACGGCGGCGCGGGTGAACGGTGATGCGCACTTGGCGCACTTCCGAACGCGCGATCTTCCATGCCAGCGAAAGCCGGTCGGCAAAGCGGTCGGCCACCCAGTTCGCGGAAAACTCGGTCGGCAGGAACAGGTCGAGCGTCCCGGTTTCCTTGCAGAACGTGCCGACCTGAATCGGCTTGATCCACTGGCTGTGAAGTTGCGGGCCGAGGTCCTTCTTCAGGCCCTGGCTGATATCGGCCCAATCTGCCGCAAGATCGAGCGCTTCCTGGTCCTCGATCATCGCGTTGTCCCGTCCTTTTCTGCTTGGTGCGGCGTCTGCCGCTTGGGCTGCGGTGCCCCGTCCACCGCCGCCTGCAAATTCATCCATTTTCACGCGCCGCTACCCTCACCCAGATCGCCTGCTTCAGCACCCCCTGCCGCAGGCATAGTCCTACCCCGTACCGGGAAAGCACCCCTGCTCCCGGTCATGAAACTTGCGAATGTCGTGACCCCGAATTGGCTACCAAACCTGCTGAGGCAGAGTCCGCGTCGCATCGGGAAGAACTGTCTATTGGCCTTGGGGAGAGATTCGCAAGCGCCGAGTCGCAAAAAAACTGAAATAAAGAATCTTGACTTGGCAAACATGGCGGAAATCAATCAAATAATTGATTTTATTGAATTTTGTTTAGAACCGCCTGCGAATCGGCAGAAAACTGCGACTTGTGCGTGACAAGGCCAATGCGGAGCGTGACAGCATACGCTGTAACAGGGGCGAAACAAAACGCGGCCGGTGTCACAGACACCAGCCGCGTTCCGTTTTCGTACGTAGTGCTAGCCCGTGCAGGCCCGCACGAAGCGAATCAGAGCGAAGCGACTCGCTTCGACAGGCGCGACATCTTGCGTGCCACGGTGTTCTTGTGAAGCACACCGCGCGCCACGCCGCGTGCCAGTTCCGGCTGGGCAGCGTGAAGAGCTTCGGCCGCAGCAGTCTTGTCACCACCGGCGATCGCGGCCTCCACCTTCTTCACGAAGGTGCGGATGCGCGAGAGACGGTTGCCGTTGATCTCGGCACGGTTGGCGTTGCGACGAATGCGCTTACGGGCTTGCGGCGTATTGGCCATGTCTGTCCTGTTTCAAGAGCTCTGGCAGCCCGCTTGGCACGGGCCGCAAACAATCCGGTTCACCCCGGCAAGGCGACGAGCCTCCCGGGAAAGCGCGGCCCATAACTGCGGCATGGCGAATCGTCAACCGTTTGCGCGGTGCGGACAGTCAGGCAAGTCGCACAAACTTCACGCGCAGGCCATCCCGGGGCTTCGGGATCGGCCAGGGCTGCCATGTCGGCTCATAGCCCGGCTCCGCTTCCACCCGGTACCGCGTGAGGATGTGGTGGACGAGAAGCTTGGTCTGCATCGTCGCGAAGTGGAGGCCGAGGCACATATGCGCGCCGCCGCCATAGGGGATCCACGCATACTTGTGCCGCGCGGCGACTGCGGCCGGCGTGAAGCGCATCGGATCAAACCGATCCGGCTCCGGCCAGTGCGCCGGATCCGCGTGGACCGCAGCGGCACTCACACCGACATTGGTACCGGCGGGAATGCGATATCCTCCGAAGGTGAAATCGCGCATCGCCCGGCGCGGGGTCGAAGGGACCGGCGGCATGATCCGCAGGGCTTCCTTCATCGCCATTTCGGCAAGCTCCATCTTGCCGAGCGAATCGAAGGCAAGCGCCACGCCGTCCCCGCCCGCCGCCGCACGTGCCTCGGCGCGCAGCTTCTCCTGCCACTCGGGATTCTTCGCGAGGTGCCAGATCAGCGTGGTGAACGAGCTCGTGATGGTGTCGTGGGCTGCCATCATCAGGAAGATCATGTGATCGACCACAACGTCCTCGGGCAGCAGGTCGGCAGACGGATCATCATCACGCCGCGCCATGGCAAACTGGCTGAACATGTCCTGCCCGGGCTTTGCGCGCCGCTCGCGCACGAGGCGGGTGAAGTACTCCACCATCAGCTTGCGCCCGGCATAGCCCTTGCCCATCGCCGTGAACGGCAGCGGCCGCCGCACCGGCGCGACCGAGGCCTGCACCATGTCGACGAAAGCCTTGTTGAGCATGTCCGCTTCCGGCCCCAGCGGCAGGCCGAGGAAGCTGGTCGCCGCCGTTTCCAGCGTCAGCGCCTTGATCGCGGGATAGAACTTGCGCTCCCCTTCGCCCCAGGCCTCCACCCCGCGCGCGATATCGGCGTTGAGCGCGGCGCAGTAATGGCGCATCGGCTCCGGCTTGAAGGCGATCGAGAGCGCGCGGCGATCAGCACGGTGCGCGGCGAAATCCAGCAGCATCAGCCCGCGCGGGAACAGCAGGTTGAGCACCGGGCCCCAGCCCTGTTCGGACGAGAAGATCTTGTCGCGGTCGAACAGCACGAGTTCGTTGGCCTCTGGCCCGATCAGCGTGACCTGCCGCCGCCCGAAGCTGCGCGTGCGGTAGACGTCGCCGTACTTCGCGCGCATGCGGTTGCCGTAGCCGATCGGATCGGCCAGCAGCTGGAACGTGGTGCCCAGCACCGGCCAGCCATCCTCACCCGGAATCGAATCGAGCTCGCGCTCGTCCTTCAGCCGGACCCAGTGGGGATTGCCGCGCTCGCTCTGCACGTCCTGCGGACGGATCGGTTGCGGATGGTTAGCTGCGAGACTGGCCATGCCTTGCTCCTGATTGCGTCCTTAACCGATCGGTTAATGACACGCCTGTAAGCAAAGTCAATTTCCGCAAGCTCAAATCCAGCCTGCAAGTTCCCTGCGCACCAGCGCCTCGAGCATGTCCATGCCGGCCTCGGTGGTGTTGAGGCAGGTGAGCGCGGCGAAATGCGTGCCGCCCGCCGCTTCGAAATCCTCGCGCCCGCGGATGCCGAGTTCCTCGATTGTCTCGAGGCAATCGGACGAGAAGCCCGGCGCGGCGACGGCCATGCGGCGAATGCCGTTGCTGGCCTGCACCTTGATCACGTCGTCCGTCGCAGGTTCCAGCCACTTGGCGCGGCCGAAGCGCGACTGGAAGCTGGTCGCGACCATCAGGTCGGGGTGCGAGCTGGCAAAAGTCTCACTCAGGAGGCGCGCGGTCTTCTGGCAGTGGCAATGATAGGGATCGCCGAGCCGCAAGGTGCGCTCGGGCATGCCGTGGAAGCTCAGGACGAGCAGCTCAGGCTCGAAATCGAGCGCGGCGATCTGGGCGGAAAGGTCCGTGTGCAGGGCCGTGATCGCCAGCGGATCGTCGAAATAGGGCGGCAGGGTGCGCAGCGCGGGCAGGCGGCGGCGATCCTTGATCCAGTTCGCCACGGCATCGAGCGCACTTGCCGTCGTCGCGCCCGAATACTGCGGATAGAGCGGCGCGACGAGAATGCGCTCGCAGCCATCGGCCAGCAGCTTGTCGAGTTCCACTGCCATCGCGGGCTTTTGGTAGCGCATGGCGTAGCGCACGATGGCCGCGTCTCCGAGCCGCGCCTGCAGCGCGCGTGCCTGCGCCGCGGTGTGGTAGGCAAGCGGCGAGCCGTCCTCGGTCCAGACCTGGCTATAGGCATGGGCCGACTTCCTCGGCCGCGTGCGAAGGACGAGGCCGCGCAGGATCGGCTGCCAGAATATCTGCGGGATTTCCACCACGCGGCGGTCCGAAAGGAACTCGGCGAGATAGCGCCGCACCGCGCCTTCGTCGGGCGCGTCGGGCGTGCCGAGGTTGACCAGGAGCACCCCGATCTTGCCGGTGATAACCCGGGGATGGTCGGCAGGTTTATCCATTGGGCTGATCAAAGGCCTTCAGAAAGCAGGGGCAGGCGGCGAAAGCGCAGTCCTGTGGCAGAAAACAGCGCGTTGGCAATGGCCGGTGCGACTGCGGTTGTCGCAAGCTCGCCCGGGTCGAACGGTTGCTCGTCCGACTCGGCAAACGCAATATCAACCTTCGGGCAATCGGCAAGCAGCGGCAGGCCCAATTGCGAAAGTCGGCCCGCTGTCGGCAGGCCCGCCGTATAGGCCGTGCTGCCGCCGATCGCCTGCGCCAGCGCAAACAGCATCCCCCCCTCGACCTGTTGGCGCGCGATATCGACGTTGAAGATCCGCCCGATATCGAGCCAGGCACTGAGCTGGTCGACCCGGATCGCGCCTTCTTCCTGCCGTGCGGTGGCGACCACGGCGATGAACCCGCTGCGCAGGCCCTCGGGCGCGGCGAGGTCCATGCGGTGGCACGCAATCCCTTGCCCCGATGCATCCGCCCCGCCGCCCCACATCGCCATCCGCGCGGCACCGACGAGGCAGGCGGCAAGGCGCGGCTGCCCGGTGAGCATGCCGATGCGGTAGGACAGCGGCTCGGCCCCGCCGAAATGCGCGCATTCATCAATGAAGCTCTCGGTGAAGAACGCGCTGTAGCCATGGGCATTGCCGCGATAGCGCGCGGTCGGCAGCGGCAGCGAAACCGGCACGTGATCCACCGCGCGCTCCGGGATCGCATAGAGCGGCATCGCGCCTTCGCAGGCCAGCGGATCGGCGCGGCCTCTGGCGGCGGCCTGCGCGCCTAAGGCATCCGCCCCGTCCAGCAGCCGCGCGCCTGCCTCGATCGCGGTGGCGGGCAACGCCATGCGCGTGCGCCAGCCGAGCAACTGCCGTTTGTCCGGCCCGATCGAAGCGGACAGCAGCGCGGAGACCGGTGTGCGCGGATAACTGGCGAGCGATTCCTCCCAGCGTGACCATACGAGCTGGACCGGGCGCCCCAGTGCCTTGGCGATCTCCACCGCCTCCACCGCGATGCGCGCATCGAGCCGGGCATCGAAACTGCCGCCGGCGTGCATCACATAGACCACGACATTGCGGCGCGGCACGCCCGCAGCCCGCGCTGCCTGCCGCCGCACCAGTTCGGGCGCCTGCGTCGCGAGCCAGAGTTCGAGCTTCTCGCCGGTCAGCCGCGCGGTGGCGGTGGCGGTTTCTAGCGGGGCGTGCGGCGCGGGCTCTACATCATAACGTGCGGTGAGGCTGGGCTTGGCAAGCAAGGCATCGGGATCGCCTTCCGCCTCGAGCCGGGTCGCCGCTCCCTTGCGCAAGGCGCTATCGATGCGGGCATCGAGCGAAGGGGAATCGGCAATCCGCCCCGCGGCATGAAAGCGCGGCTCCATCGCCAGCACTGCCTTGTGCGCGGCGTGCCAGGTCTTCGCCGCTGCTGCGACCCAGCGCTTCGACTGGACCACGCCGACGACGCCGGGGATGCCCTCGGCCGCCTTGCGATCGAAGCTTGAAAGCACCGTGTCGCCCTGCGGTCCATGCACGATCGCCGCGTGAACCATGCCCGGCACGCGCACGTCTCCGGCAAAGACGAAGCTGCCATCGGCCTTGGCGGGCAAGTCGAGCCGGGGGTAGCGCGGGCGGGCACCATCGGGGAACTGGCCGGGCCGCTCCTTCGGCGGCTCCGCGCGCAGGGCCGGCGGATCGGGCGGATCATAAGCCACCGCATCCGCAACCAGCGCGGCGAAGGCCAGTTTCTGATCATTGGGCCGCTGCTTGCCGTTCACGACGAAATGCCCCGCCGTGTCGAGCGTCTCCCACCGGGCGGACCACTTGGCCGCCGCCGCCTGCATCAGCATGGCGCGCAGCCCCGCTGCCGCCGCGCGCAAGGGCGCTTCGAACGCTGCCAGCGCGGTGCCCTCGGCGGTGATCATCAGCGGCTCGCGCTCGGCGTGGTTGCGCGCCAGCCAGTCGCCGGGCGAATCCGCCAGCGCGGGGAGCATGCGTGGCTGCCACAGCGGCCCCCAGCGCGCGGCCAGCACCGCATCGCCGTAGACCGGGCTCGGCGGTGCAGGCTCCACGCCCACCCGTTTCCAGTCCGCGCCGAGTTCGACCGCGACGATCTGCGCCATCAAGGTGGAAATGCCTTGCCCCATCTCGCAGACCGGCACGGCCACGCTCACCGCGCCATCGGCGGCAAGGCGGATGAAGCTGTCGAACACATGCTCGCCCGGCCCCGCCACAAGGGCGCTGGCATAGCGGCGGGGCGAGAGCGCGAAGGCCACGAGCAGCGCACCTGCGCCGCCCGCGCCGATCAGCAGCCCGCGCCTGGTGAGCCTCATGCCTTGAGCCTCATCCCTTCTGCGCGTCCAGCCAGGCGAGCACGCGCTGCGCGATCCCGGCAAAGATCGCCGCTTCGGGGCTATCGCCCGCCGCCATCGGCTCGCCCGCATCGCTCGATTGGCGGATCGCGAGGTTCAGCGGCACGCGGCCAAGGAAGGGCAGGCCCATGGTCTTGGCCGCAGCTTCAGCGCCGCCCGAACCGAACGGATCGCTCGTCTCGCCGCAGTGCGGGCAGACGTAACCAGCCATGTTCTCGACCATGCCGATCAGCGGCACATCGCCCTGTTCGAACAGGCGGATCGCGCGCGCGGCGTCCATCAGCGCAAGATCCTGCGGGGTGGAGACGATCACCGCGCCTGCCGGCTTGTGCTTCTGCAGCATGGTGAGCTGCACGTCGCCAGTGCCCGGCGGCAGGTCGACGACGAGAATCTCCGCATCGCCCCAGTGCGCATCGATCAGCTGGCCCAGCGCATTGCCCGCCATCGGCCCGCGCCACGCGATGGCCTGGCCCGGCTGGACGAGATGCCCCATCGAGAGCATCGGCACGCCCCACGGGCTCGGCACCGGGTGGATCTTCTGATTCTCGGCCTCGGGCTTGCGGCCTTCGGTCGCCAGCAGGCGCGGCTGCGAGGGGCCATAGATATCGGCGTCGACGAGGCCGACCTTGCGCCCCATCTTGGCCATGGCCACGGCAAGGTTGGCCGAAAGCGTCGATTTGCCCACGCCGCCCTTGCCCGAACCGACCGCGATGATGCGCCGGGTGACGCGTTCGGCGGTCATCCCCACGCGCACATCGGCGGCCCCGGCGGCGCGCGCCGCCTCGCGCACTTTGGCTTCCAGCGCATCGCGGCCCGCGCGGTCGAGCCCGCTTACTTCAAGGATGATCGAGGCGGTTTCGCCTTCCGTCCGCGCGGTCTGCAGCCGCGCGCCGGCGGCCATGCGGATCGCCTGCTCCAGTGCCGTCTGATCAAGGCTCAATGCCAACATCCCATGTCTAGAGGGCGTATGCCCTAACGGACGCCCCCTAGCAGAGGAATTTTGGCAGGGAGACACTGTTTTTAACCGCAGAGCGTACCTATAGTCCTCCTCATGATTTCTTTCGGTGGACGTATGTCGAAGATCGGCCTGGCAATGGCCGGCAAGAAGAGCCCTTGGGGCGCAGGCGATGCGGGGAGCGGGGAGCCTTCGGGCGAAGCTGTCGGCGATGGCGGCGAGAGCGGCGACGCCGCTCCGGAAAGCCCGCCGTCTCCCCCGCGCGGCAGCGGTCCGCGCAATCCCTGGCTGCCGCCTTCCTCGGGCGATGGACGCCGCGGGCAGACCCTCGAGGATCTGTTCAAGCGCCGCAGCGGCGGTGGCGGCGGCGGTGGAGGCCCCGGCTTCCGCCTGCCCCAGCGCCCCGGCGGCGGCTCATGGGTGCCGGTTGCGATCGGCCTTGTCCTGCTCGTCTGGCTCGGCGCCACAATGGTTCATCGCGTATCCCCGCAGGAAAAGGGTATCGTCACAACCTTCGGTGCCTACAGCCACACCATCGATTCCGGTGTCTCGTTCACGCTGCCCTGGCCGATTCAGGCCGTCACGGTCGAGGATGTCACTTCGATCCGCCGCGATTCCATCCCTGAAGGCGATAGCGAGCGGCTGATGCTGACGGGCGACCAGAACCTCGTCGACCTGACCTATCTCGTCCGCTGGAACATCAAGGACCTCAAGCTCTACACCTTCCAACTCGCCGAACCCGATGCCACGGTGAAGGAAGTGGCCGAGGCGGCGATGCGTCAGTCGATCGCCGAAGTCTCGCTCAACGATGCGATGGGCTCCGGCCGCGCATCGATCGAATCCAACGTGCGCGAACGCATGCAGCACATTCTCGATGCCTATCGTTCGGGCGTGAAGATCCAGGGTGTGGAAATCAAGAAGACCGACCCGCCGGCCAAGGTTGTCGACGCCTTCAAGGAAGTGCTCGCCGCCCAGCAGGATGCGCAGAGCGACATGAACCGCGCCGAAGCGCGGGCCCAGCAGCTGATCCAGGGTGCGCAGGGCGAGGCGACCGCGTTCGACAAGGTCTATGCGCAGTACAAGCTGGCCCCAGAAGTGACGCGGCGGCGCATGTATTACGAGACGATGGAGCGCGTGCTCAGCCAGACCGACAAGGTCATTCTCGAATCCTCCGGAGTCATGTCCTACCTCCCGCTGCCGGGGATCAAGCAGACCCCGCCTGCCGACAACACGGAGCGCCGCTGAGATGGAACAGACCCTGATCCGCCTGTGGCAGGAACAGAAGGCAGTGCTGATTGCGCTCGCCGTCGGCATCGTCGTGCTGCTCAGCTGCGTCACCGTGGTGGGCGAGCAGGAGCAGGCGGTGATCGTCCGGCTGGGCGAGCCAAACCGCGTGGTCAACCGCTTCCGCCCCCAGGTCGATTTCGGCCAGACGGGCGCGGGCATCGTGCTGCGCATTCCCTTCATCGAACAGGTGGTGCGGATCGACAAGCGCGTGCTCGATGTCGATCTCGAACGCCAGCAGGTCACATCGGCCGATCAGCGCCGGCTTGAAGTCGATGCCTATGCGCGCTTCCGCGTCATCGATCCGGTGAAGATGTACGAGACCGCCGGCACGGTCGACAAGGTGGCCGAACAGCTCCAGCCGATCCTCAACTCGGTGCTGCGCCAGGAACTCGGCAAGCGCACCTTCGGCTCCTTGCTCACCGCTGATCGCGGGCAGGCCATGGTCAGTATCCGCAAGGGTCTGGACAAGGAGGCGCGTGAATATGGCGCGCAAGTGATCGATGTGCGGATCAAGCGGGCGGACCTGCCCGATGGTGCCCCGCTCGAAAGCGCCTTCACCCGGATGAGCACCGCGCGCCAGCAGGAAGCCGCCACGATCCGCGCGGGCGGGCGAAAGAATGCCCAGATCATCGAAGCCACGGCGGCGGCGGAGGCGGCGAAGATCTATGCCGACAGCTTCGGAAAAGACCCGGAGTTCTACGACTTCTACCGGGCGATGCGCAGTTACGACTACACCTTCGCGCAGAAGGGCAGCAGCACTTCGATCGTGCTTTCGCCTGACAACGCCTATCTGCGCCAGTTCAAGGGCGGCAAGTAACCGCACCCGTTTCTGGCCGAACATGTTATTCAATCCCGGTTCAGGCGCTCGGATGTGAAAGCGGCATGCGCGGAATCGGAACCGGGGACCAAGTGCGCGGGATCCCGCCCTCCGCCGCTGAGATGAAGAGGAATTGCCACGTGCGATACGCTTACGGAGTGACTACAGCGCTGCTCCTCGCTGGCAGCGCGCTGACCCTGACGACGGGTTTCCCGGCCGGAGCCCAGGTTGCGCAGAACGATTCGGCCCAGATGCAGTCGGTCGTCCCGCGCGGCGGTGCCCCGGCCAGCTTTGCCGATCTCACCCAGCAGCTCCAGCCGGCGGTGGTCAACATCTCGACCCGCCAGCGTGTGAAGGTGCAGAACAACAACCCCTTTGCCGGCACCCCGTTCAGCGATCTGTTCGGCGGGGGACAGGGCGGTGGCGGCGGCCAGCCGCAGACGCGTGAGGCGCAGTCGCTCGGCTCGGGCTTCCTCGTTTCGGCTGATGGCTACGTCGTCACCAACAATCACGTGATCACCGCCGAAGGCCAGGGCGAGATCGAATCGATCACCGTCACCATGACCGACGGAACGGACTATCCGGCCAAGCTCGTCGGCCGCGATGCCGCATCCGATCTGGCCGTGCTCAAGATCACCGGCACCAAGCCGTTCCCGTTCGTGAAGTTCGGCGATTCGCGCCACGCCCGCGTGGGGGACTGGATCATCGCGATCGGCAATCCGTTCGGCCTTGGCGGCACGGTCACCAGCGGCATCATCTCGGCGGTCTATCGCAACACCGGTTCGGGTTCGGCCTATGACCGTTACCTGCAGACCGACGCCTCGATCAACCGGGGCAACTCGGGCGGGCCGATGTTCGACATGGCCGGCAACGTCATCGGCATCAACAACGCGATCTTCTCGCCCACCGGCGGCAGTGTCGGCATCGGCTTCGCCATTCCGGCCGAAATCGCGGCCCCGATCGTCGAGAAGCTGCGCAATGGCCAGGCCATCGAGCGCGGCTACCTCGGCGTGCGTATCCAGCAGCTCTCCGACGACCTCGCCGCCAGCCTTGGCCTTGCCAAGAATCGCGGCGAGTTCATCCAGTCGGTCGAACCCGGACAGGGCGCGGCCAAGGCCGGCATGCAGCCCGGCGACGTGGTCGTGCGCGTTGATAGCAAGGACGTGACGCCGGACCAGACCCTGTCGTTCATCGTTGCCAACACCGCGCCCGGCAAGCGCATCCCGATCGACCTCATCCGCAACGGCCAGCGCCTGACGGTGCAGGCCATCGTCGGCAAGCGGCCGAGCGAGGAAGAGCTCGCCCAGCAGACCTTCGATCCCGATGCGCAGCAGGGCGATGATAACGGCTTCGGCGGCGGCGCCGCCAAGCCGAGCAAGCCTGCAGGCCCGGTCGTGCAGCAGGCACTGGGCATCGCGGCGATCCCGATCACTCCGCAGATCGCCCGCCAGCTTGGCGCGAGCGAGGACACCAAGGGCGTGGTCATCACGGCAGTCGACGATTCGGCGGACGCGGCGGCCAAGGGCCTGCAGCGCGGCGACATCGTGCTTTCGGCCAACTACAAGCCGGTCGCTACCGCTGCCGATCTCGAAGCCGTGGTGCGCCAGGCCAAGACCGAGAACCGCGAGGCCGTGTTGCTGCGCATCCAGCGTCGCGGCCAGCCCGCGATCTACCTGCCGATCCGCATCCGCTGACAGGCAACCTGCGCACAGAAAAGGGGCTGGCGGACAGGCGTCCACCAGCCCCTTTTCGTATCCGCGTTCAGCCGGTGGGCCACTGCGACATGATCGTCGCCGCGTCGAAATAGTCGCGCCAGTAGGTGATCTTGCCCTCGTGGACTTCGTAGACGCCGGTCACCGGCAGCTCGACCCATTTGTCTGCAAGGCGGTGCCGGTCCAGCCGCTCCAGCATGACGACCGGGCCGGCGGCGAGCTCGCGCAGGATCACGAACGCGTTCTCCAGCGTCGGCGCGAAGAACGGCTCCAGCACCGCGCGCATGCCGGCAGGCCCGGTCACCGTGCCGATGGGCGGCGGGTTGGTGTATTCGCAGGTCTCGGCCACGTACTGGAGCGCCGTATCGTAATCGAGCGGCTCCATCGCCTTCATGAAGGCCTTGATTGTCTCGAGTGGGGTCATGGGTTCTCTCCTTGTCCTAGATGAGACCATGAACCGGCCAGGGAAGGCTGCCAATTACGCGGGAGGTTATTGCAGGAGGTATTCGCCCTGCGCGGGCGGTAGCGGCAGGTTGCGGAATAGCGCTTCGGTCTCGGCGTCGGCGGGAAACAGCGTCTCGATCCGCAGTTCGTCGGTCGTCACATCCTGCGCCGTGCCGAAAGTGGCGATCACCGCGAACAGGGCGATCCGCTGATCGCCCACCGCCAGCTTGAACGGCACCACGGGCAGCAGTGCGCTGTCCATCGCGGACCACAGCACCTCGGGCTCCTGAAACGGCGCGAGTTCATCGAGCACGGCCAGCATGTCGGCGCCGCCCAGCGCATGCGCCTCGCGCGTCGCGCGCTGCCACAGCAGGGGGCCGACTGCCGCCCAGTTCGTCACCAGCGAACGGATGCCCTGCGGGTGGAAGAACAGGCGCATGAGATTGCGCTCGCCCCCTGCTTCCGCGCCCGCCACACGCTCCCAGATATCGGCGCCGAGCAGCGCAGTGAGCGCGTCGAACGGCCGATTGGCGATCAGCACGTTCCATGCCCGGTCGAGCGCCAGCGCCGGGTAAGGCTCGTGCGCGCCGAGCATCATGCGCACCGCGCCCATGACCTGCGCCATCTGCGGATCATCCAGCGTGCGCGCGGCGTAGAGCGGCGCGAAGCCCGCCGCCGTGAGCCACAGGTTGCGTGTCCGCAGCGGAACGTCGAGCGCCTCGCTCAGTTGCAGGATCATCGCCCGGCTGGGATTGGACCGTGCGGATTCAAGGAAGCTGATATGGCGCTGCGAAACGCCCGAAGTCAGCGCGAGGTCGAGCTGCGACCAGCGCCGTTTCTGCCGCCACTCCCGCAACAGGCGCGCGAATCCATCAAGGCACATATCCATGCGCGCTAGTGTCGCAGCCCGGCGGGGCCGCTTCAATAACCCCGGAGGTAATTGATTTGCCGCTGCCACCTCTGCCACCAGACCGCCAGATACGAGGAGATCATCTGCATGAGCCCTTTCTGGCAAGCCTGGTTCCAGTTCTGGCTGGTTTCGATGGTGCTGTTCGCGCTGCTTGTGGCGGGCGGCGCGCTACCCGCCACCGATGCGCCGCTGCGAATGGGGCTGGCGCTGATCAGCATGGGGCCGCCGACCGATCTCACCCCCGCCGGCCGGTTCATGATCGGGGTCCTCGGCGGCGTGTTCCTGGGCTGGATGGTGATGCTCTGGCTGGTCATCCGGCAGGCCATCACGATGGGGCCCGCCGGGCAGCCGCTGTGGCAGGCCGCCACGATCGGCATGCTGGCGTGGTATGCGCTCGACAGCACGCTTTCGGTGCTGACCGGCTTCGGTCTCAATGTCGTGCCCAACACCTTGGCGCTGGCCATGTTCCTGATCGGCATCGCGGGGAGCAAGGCGCTCGCCCCCGACGCGAGAGGGTGATCAGTTCGGCTTGGGGGTGGCGACTGGCTTCGGCCGGGGACGCGGCGCCGGATCAGCCTGCTTGCCGGTGGCGCGGCTGAGGAAATCGTCTCCGGCAGCTGGCGGGCCTTCGGGCACCGGAACGCCCTGCTCACCGCCCGGCAAGGCGCCATCGGCCACCGGCGGCTTGGGCTGGGTCCCCGGCTCGATGATGTTGCCATCGGGATCGGCATAGAAATAGCCATCCGGATTGGCCTGCATCACCTCGTCATCGGGCTCCAGCTGCCACTGCGGCATCTTGAGATCGGTATCGAACTTCTCGGGCGGGCGCTTGGCGGTAGCGATCTTCATGTAGGCGGCAAAGGCGCGCGCGGGCGCGGTGCCGCCCTGCAGCCCGGGCACCGGATGCGCATCGTCGCGGCCCATCCACACGCCGGTGGTGATCCCGCTCGAGAAGCCGAGGAACCAGCCGTCCTTGTTAGAACTCGTCGTGCCGGTCTTGCCTGCGACCGGGCGCCCGATCTGCGCGGCGCGGCCGGTGCCGATGCTCACGGCAGACTGCAGCAGGTCGGTGATCCCCGCCGCCACGAAGTTGGGCACCAGTTGCTGCGCCGGATCAGGCCGATGGCTGTAGAGCACTTCACCCTCGGTCGAGGTGATCTTGCGAATGCCGTAAGGCGTCACTGCCGTGCCCTTGGCCTGCACTGCGGCGAAGGCGCGCACCATGTCGATCACGCGCACGTCGGACGAGCCCAGCACCATCGAGGGCAGCGTGTTGATCGGCGTGGTGATGCCGAAGCGGCGCGCCATGTTGGCTACTGCGCCGAAGCCAACTTCGTTGCCGAGTTGCGCTGCCACAGTATTCTTCGAATAAGCAAAGGCGCTGCGCACATCGATCTCGCCGGCATAGGTTCCGCCCGAATTGCGCGGGCTCCAGCCGTCGATCGTCACCGGCTCGTCCTTGACCTTGGCATCCGGGGTGTACCCGGCTTCCAGTGCGGCGAGGTAGACGAACAGCTTCCAAGCCGAACCCGGCTGGCGCACCGCGTTGACTGCGCGGTTGTAGTTCGAGGTCACGTAGTCGGTGCCGCCGACCATCGCCAGCACCGCCCCGTCGCGGTCAAGGCTGACAAGCGCCCCCTGTGCGCCCTTGGGCACGTTTGCCTGGATCGAATCGGTCGCCGCATGCTGCGCGGCAGGATCGAGCGTGGTCCACACCTCGATTGGCTGGTCGTTGTCGGGCAGCAGCAGATCGAGCTGCGGCAGCACCCAGTCGGTGAAGTAGCGCGCCGAATTCTGGCCCTGCTCCTCGGCAAGCTTGACCGTCTTGAAATCGGTCGCAGCCGCTTCTGCCGGGGTGATCTTGCCGGCTTCCTGCATTGTCTGCACGACGACCTTGGCGCGGCCGACGGCTGCTGCGGCATCGGCGGTGGGCGAATAGTGCGAGGGCGCCTTGACGAGGCCGGCAATGATCGCCGCTTCGGCGAGGCTCAGCTGCTCGCCCGAGTGGCCGAAGAACTTGCGCGCGGCGGAATCGACGCCATAGGCGCCGCCGCCGAAATAGACCTTGTTGAGGTAAAGCTCGAGCACCTGATCCTTGGTGAACTTCTGCTCGATCGCCATGGCCAGCAGCGCCTCGCGGATCTTGCGATCGAAGGTGCGGCTGTTGTTGAGGAAGATGTTGCGCGCCAACTGCTGCGTGATCGTCGAGCCGCCCTGCCGCCAGTGCCCGCTCTGGATGCGCACCACGACCGAGCGGATGATGCCGATGGGATCAACGCCCCAGTGGTCGCGGAAGCGCCGGTCTTCGACCGAGATCATCGCGTCCTTCAGCGTCTGCGGAATGCGCTCATAGGGCACCCAGCGCCCATAGCTCGGCCCGAGCGTGACGATCTCGGACCCGTCACTCGCGCGGACCACGATGGTCTGCCCGGTCTGGGTCGATTTCATCCGCTCGTAGCTCGGCAGCGAACGCTCGGTGACGAAGACCGCCACAGCCAGCGCCATCGCGCCCAGCAGGGTCAGTGCCGTGCCCCAGATGAGCAGGCGGCGCAGCCAGCGGCGGAGGAACGAAGGCTCCTGCGGATCGCGCTGCCGCCGTGAGGAGGAGCGCTCCGGTTCGGAGCGGCCCTGCTTCGAGCGGTTGGGGGAATCCCGTCTGGCCATCAGCTTTGCGTCAGCTCCCTCATGCAGCCCGGCCCCTCGTTGCGGCGGGCATGCGTCCTCGCGGCGCGTGATGCATAGGCGATTCGGAACACAGGGTTAACCCGGAAGGTGCGATTGCACCGGGGACAATCCGAATGCGGCCTTTTCAGTCTTCGGGCGTGAATTCGAGCGAGGCGCTGTTCATGCAATAGCGTAGACCGGTCGGCCCGGGGCCATCGGGGAAGACATGGCCGAGATGCCCATCGCAGCGCGCACAGCGCACTTCGGTGCGGATCATGCCGTGGCTCACGTCGCGGTGCTCGTCGACCGCCTCGGGATCGACCGGCGCGGTGAAGCTCGGCCAGCCCGAGCCGCTGTCATACTTGGTGCCGGATTCGAACAGCGGCGCGCCGCAGCCGGCACAGTGATACTGGCCGGTGAGCTTGTTCTTCTCGTACTTGCCGGTGAAGGCCCGCTCGGTGCCGCCCTGGCGCAGGACCTGGTACTGCTCGGGCGAAAGCCGCGCGCGCCACTCGGCGTCGGTCAGGTTCATCTTGTCGGGCATGGATCGGATCGTCCTGTCTCGGGGAGGAAAACGGGGTTTGAGGCGAATATGGGAACCGCCTGCGCAGTCGGCAAGCGGGCCATCAAGGCATGTGCCCTGCACCGGGCACGATCAGTGCAGATGTTCGACCAGCAGCACGGTGCCATCGGCCCCGGTCACCCGCATCCGTGTGCCGGGCTGCGCATCGGGTCCGCGTGCCAGCCATTCGGTATCCCCGTGGCGCACGCGTCCGCTGCCGCCCTCGATCACATGGGTGACGACCACGCTCTGGCCGATGATCTGCCCGCCCCGGTCGTTGAGCATAGGATCGGCGCTAGCAACCGGATGGCGCAGCACCCAGCGCCGCCCTGCCGCCAGCGCAAGCGCGCAGAGTACCGCGAACAGGATGATCTCGGCCTCGATCCCCACCGGCATCACCGCAGCGACCAAGCCGGTCAGGAGCGCTGCCGCTGCCAGCCAGATCAGGAAATAGCCCGGCGCCACGATCTCGGCGATGGCCAGCGCCACGCCCAGCGCCATCCAACCCCAGTGAAGGCCGAAAAGGTCGGTCAGCGCGGCCACTGGTTCAGCCCTGCACCGGCGGCGGAGG
Source organism: Novosphingobium sp. (assembly GCF_027486195.1). Classification (GTDB taxonomy): domain Bacteria; phylum Pseudomonadota; class Alphaproteobacteria; order Sphingomonadales; family Sphingomonadaceae; genus Novosphingobium. Next base: position 50,103 of record NZ_JAIXPP010000074.1, on the reverse strand, counting down.
CGGCGCGACGCGCGGCACGCGCGGTCCGGCTGGCGGTTGCGGCGGCGATCCCGGCTTGCCCACCGCATCGCTGATCAGATCGCCGATCCCGCCCAGCGCACCGACAAGCTGCGTCGCCTCGATCGGGAACAGGATCGTCTTGGCATTGGGCGAAGTGGCGAATTCCTTCACCGCCTCGACGTATTTCTGCGCAACGAAGTAGTTGAGCGCCTGCGTGCCGGACGAGGCGATCGCGTCAGAAACCACCGCGGTCGCCCGCGCCTCAGCCTCGGCAGAGCGCTCGCGCGCTTCTGCATCGCGGAAAGCGGCTTCCTTGCGCCCCTCCGCTTCGAGGATCTGCGCCTGCTTCTGCCCCTCGGCCTTGAGGATTTCCGATGCGCGCGATCCTTCCGCCTCGAGGATCTGCGCGCGCTTCTCGCGCTCGGCCTTCATCTGGCGGGCCATCGCGTTGGAAATGTCGGCCGGCGGGCGGATGTCCTTGATCTCGACCCGCGTGATCTTGAGGCCCCAGGGCGAGGTCGCATGATCCACTACGTTGAGCAGCCGCGCGTTGATCTCGTCGCGCTTCGAGAGGGTCTCGTCGAGGTCCATCGAACCCATCACCGTGCGCAGGTTCGTCGTCGTCAGTTGCATGATCGCGACATAGAGGTTGGAAACCTCGTAAGCCGCCTTGCCCGCATCGAGCACCTGGAAGAACACGATCGCATCGACGCCGACCATCGCGTTGTCGCGGGTGATGATTTCCTGGCCCGGAATGTCGAGCACCTGCTCCATCATGTTCACCTTGTGACCGACCCGGTCGATGAACGGCACGATGAAGTGCAAGCCCGGCTGGGCGGCAAGCGAATAGCGGCCCAGCCGCTCGATCGTGTAGACATGGCCCTGCCGGACCACCCGGATCCCCATGGCCAGATAGACCACCGCAAGCCCCACGATCAGGATCAGCACCGCTTCCACGCCATGTCCCCCAAGCTTGTCTGTGCTGCGCAACCTATCGCAAACGCAGCGCTTTAGTAGTGCGATTTCGCATCCGGCGCACCGAGATCGTAGCAATGCGCGATGTCGTAATTGTCCACGCCGCCAGGCCGGTCGGCGGCCTCTTGTCGGATCGCATCGCGTGCCGCCTCGATGGCCGCATCAGCGCCGTCGCCGCTTTTGCCGCCGGCGATGAAGCCATTGCGCGCGCGCGCGGTCAGCACTTGCGTCAGGGTCTGGAGATCGCGTGCCGCCGCGCTATCCGGCCCTTTGGCATGCTCTTCTTCCCACGCCAGCGTGAGGATTGCGGCGCATTGCGCAAGGTCCGGCGTCTGCAGGGGCGGCACAGCGGCATCAAGCCGGGCAAGGCAGGGCCCCACTTCGGCCGCCAGCTCGCGATCCGGATCGGCGGCGGCGCGGCGCTGCATCCCGGTCACTTCAGCCACCAGCAGATCGCGCACGGCGGCCTGCGTCATCCCACCCTGCTCCACCGCCCGCGCACCCACATCGGCGAAGAAGCGCTTGCCGCGCACTGCCATCGGCGGCAGCGCGAGGGCCGCCGCACTCCCGCGCGCCTGTTCGGAGGCGGCAATTGCGAAAGCTGCAGCGCAATGCAGGTCGGCCCGCAGCGCCGTGTCGGGCGCAGCCGCTGTGGTGGGCGGTGCAGCCGCCAGCGGCGCGGTGACGAGCGCGAGGATCAGCGCGGCGGCGGAAATGAAACGCAGCATCATCCGCAACATAGGGACAGGCCCGCCAGCCGTCAGCCACTAATCAGCCGGACACAAAAAAACGGCTGCGGACAGTCCAGGGAGACTGTGCCGCAGCCGTGTAAGGGGCGCGCTTCAGGGTGTGGGTAGAAGGCGCGCTGAAGAGACGGGTAATGGGTCGGTTCAGGCCTTGGGCGTGTTGCAGCGGGCCATGTCTTCCGTGGCCAGTTCGCCCTTGGGCGTGGCAAAGCGGTTGATCGTGCCGACCTTTGCGGCCAGCTTGGTGCAGACGACCACCGGGCGGGCAGTGTCCTGACCTGCCGAGCAGGTGTCACCAGCGCAGTTCCACAGCACATCGCCCAGCATGAGCTTGGCAGGCTTGGCGACTGGCGCGGCGAGCGTCACCGAGTAATAGGCATTGCTGTCGGCAGCGCGGGCCGGGGTTGCTGTCACCGCGAAGCTGGCGGCGGTGCCGACGAGCGCGAGAAAGGCCGGAAGCAGCTGGCGGACTGCGCTGTTGCGGATGGCGTTCATGTTACGTCCCCTTGGTCTGTCAGAGTCTGGTTGAACCCCCGTGATTGACAGGGGCCTGCTCGGAAACTGCTGGGGTGGTGGTCCGGACAGCCATTTGCCCAGTTCGGGCAAGGCTGATCCGGACCGCCGGGTGGAGAGGATGCGATTTCCGTTGCGAATCGATACCTACTTCAATAGGTTTCGAGTTGCAACTAGAAACTTACATTGCCCTGCAGAATGAGGTATGTCACAAAGCGTCATGGGAAAACTTCGCGAATCCCTCGCCGATCTCGCCGTCTGTGGCCTCCCCTGTGCTCTGGAGGCGATGGGTGAACGATGGTCCTTCATGATCTTGAGGGCCGCCTTTAACGGGGTGTGCCACTTCGAGGAGTTCCTCGATTCGCTCGGGATCGCCCGCAACATTCTCTCCAACCGGCTCTCCCGGCTGGTTGAAGCGGGCATCCTCAAGCGCGAGCATTGCGCGGATGACCGGCGCCGCATCGAATACCGGCTGACGCCCAAGGGCATGGACTTGCTCCCCGCCATGCTGGCGCTGCGCCAGTGGGGCGAAAAGTGGGAAATGAACGTGCCCGCCAATCCCGTGCTGTGCGATGCCCGCGACGGGATGCCGATCCTGCCCATTACCATCCGTGCGCACGATGATCGCGTGCTGGGAGGCGCCGATCTGCTGTGGCGCGAATGGTCGGAAATCGAAGCGGCCCGGATAGAGGCTGACTTGCGCCTGCGCGCCGCAACCTGATCCAAAAAAGCGGGCCGCCGCCAGAACCGGTCCCGGGGGCAGGATCCTTGGTTTGGCAGCGACCCGTAACGTCGGCAGCGGCTGGGACTGGATGCCGGCTGCATCATACGTTTGGCAGAACCGATATCGTTCAGCGTGCAGCGACCTTCACGGTGCTGGAGTGTGCGCCGCGATCCGCCATGGCGCGCTGCGCGGACTGGATCGCATTGCGATAGCAGCGGCGCGATTCCATCGCTTCGGCGAGCGGGTGCGGACCAGCGTTGTTCTCGCAGACGGCCGCGGCAGCGCGGCGCAGGCGGGCGTCGAACTTCGATTGGCCTGCCGCGGTCGAGAGATCGAGATCGGCGTATTTCACCATCCGGTGCTGCACGAGCACTTCGGGATTGGCCGAAGTCTGCGCGGGCGACTGGGCCAGAGCGGGTTGGGCGGCAAGCACCAGGCCGGCAAGGCCAGTTGCGATCAGAGCGTTCTTGAACATGGCAGTTTCCTTAGCTTGGGTTGCAATGGTTGCCTTGCCGCTGCGGGCGGTTTGGCGGGGAGCGGTGGTTGGGCTGGCCGGTCCGTGTCTGGGAGCCTTGCCACCGCCGCATGACAATTCTGCTAGGTGATTCGGGTGAGCGGCGCGCGGCACGGTCGACCGAGCCTTCCATCATGCCGACAAACCGTCTGCGCGCCCGACCAACCGCCGATATCGCTCCACGAGCGACACATGCGCTGCTCCGCCGCGTGACAGGACGGTGCTGGCCGCCTATCCTGCGCTCCGAATGGCGATTCTGATTATCTTCCTGCTCGGCGTCGGCAATTTCGCATTGCACCGGGCGATCATGGACAGCGGCCATCCCCTGCTCGACCAGTTGCCCTGGTTCTATCACGCGCTCAGCAGCCGCCTGTCGCTCGTCGTGGAGTTCCTGATGCTGCTCGGCGGGCTGCTGCTGGCCTCGGAGGGACATGCGTGGGGCGCGCTGGCCTATCTTGCCTACAGCCTGCTCAATGCCATTTCAGCGTGGCTGATCCTCTCCGGCAAGGTTTAGGCGGCCATGATCCGGTTGTTCCACCTCAGCGACGTACATTTCGGGCTGGAGGATACGGCCGCCCTCGCCTGGGTGGCGGATTGCGTGGCGCGCGAGCGGCCCGATGCGGTCGCGATCACCGGCGATCTGACCATGCGGGCACGCCACCGCGAATTCGCCGCCGCAGCGGATTGGATTCGCGGCTTGGGCGTTCCCGTCACGGTCGAAGTGGGCAACCACGACCTGCCCTATTTCAACCTCGCCGAGCGCTTCCTCGATCCCTATCGCCGCTTTCGCGCACTGCAGGGCGCAGTGAACCACGGCATCTCGTTACCCGGTGTCGCCATCGTCCCGCTCAAGACAACCGCGCGCGCGCAGCTGCGGCTCAACTGGTCCAAGGGTCGGGTCGCCAGACGCAGCCTTGAAGCCTGCCTCGGCGCCATCGATGCCCTGCCTTCCGGCACCCGAGCGATTGTCGCCTGCCATCACCCGCTGGTCGAGACGGGAACGCGTGGCAAGGCCCTCACCCGGGGCGGCACCAGCGCGCTTTCGGCCCTGGCGAAGCGCGGCGTGCTCGCGGTGATCTCCGGCCACGTGCATGATGCTTTCGATATCCTGCACCCCACCGCGTACGGCCCTGTGCGCATGATCGGCGCTGGCACCCTCTCGCAGCGCCTGCGCGCAACGCCCGCCGGCTTCAACGAGCTGATTGTTGATGAAGGTGGTCTCACCGTGCGGGCACGCCATGATCAGCCCGTGACAACTACGGGTTTAGACTTATAATTAAAGTTATAGTCTGATACATTCAGTTTGGCCGTGTTGAAACCGAGTCTCTTCACCTCGGCGAAGCCAGAACTTTACCGGACCCTGCGCCTTTAGCCTGAAAGTGCCTGTTTTTCCGGCACCAAACGGTGTTGCTGCATTAACACGTCGCAGTGCTGCAACAGCAACCTTGTAACGCTTATCATAAGGTCAAGCTGAGGAGCTGGCGTTCGAAGCGCCGCGCGCTGACTCAGTAACCCCGCAAAACCTCACCGATCAACCCATCACTATGGACATATATGACATCCTATAGTTCGATAGGGCCATGGCCAGCGCCCCACACTGGCCGTTCGATCGCCACGCTCATGCAGTTGGAGGCATCATTGCCCAGTCTTGCCTCCCTCTCCGATGATCGGCCTTCCATGCAGCTCGCCTCCTGCCAAATCCGCTACCTGACAATGAACGACCTGCACCGCGAAGTCCGCGATGTGTGGTTGCACAGCGCGTTCGATACGATCGAGCAGCACACCTTCGTCGATCTCGATACCCGCTTTCTTTCGATTGCCGAACAGGACTACGAAACGCTGATCATCGGCGGCAACGATCCGGTGCGCGCAGCGCGGTTCCTGCGGATCAATCGCCCGATCCTTGCGCGCAAGGTCAAGATCGCGCTGATGCACGGCAGTCTTGCGGGCAAGCGCGCAAAGGCGCTCAACGCCGGCTTTGACGATGTGTTCGACAGCGCCAGGATGAGCCCGGAAGAAGCCACAGCGCGCTGCGGTGCGATCCTTTCGCGCTATCGGGCAGCGGCGCACCAGGCGCGTGCCGAGCAGGAACTGGCGAGTTCGCTGGAGCGCATCGCGCACCTCCACCTCCTCGGCAAACGCGAGCGCCAGTTGCTCACGCTTCTCGCCAATCGGCTTGGCGAGCCGGTCTCGCACTACAAGCTCCGCACCGAGCTCAGCCATGGCAACGACGAGATGTCGTACAACTATCTCAAAGTGCTCGCCTCGAACCTGCGCGCAAAGCTCAAAGCGCCCTACGTGCTCGTGCCGGGCGGGCAGGGCTCCTACAAGATCACCAGCCTTTAGAAGGCCTTGGCAAAAGCGCCGCCGGGCTGTCATTGACAATCCGGCGGCCGCAGCCCATATAAGCCTCGCTATCGTCGCCTGCGACGGATTATCACGCACCGGATCTTGCAGCCGGGCCGAATTCTCCCCTCTCACGCCACCAGCACCGGTTGCATCGTCTGTAGCCGCGTATTCTGTTTTCGTGAAAGGGGCCCTTATGCCCGCTACCAGTCCTCGTCTTTCTCCCGCTGCTCCTGCTCATCAGAAGGGCAACTGAGCCATGGCGAAAGAAGACGTGATGACCCTCGACGGCCAGATCGACGAGATCCTGCCAGACGGCCGCTTCGGCGTCATGCTCGAGAACGAACACCGCATCATCGCCTATACGGCGGGGAAGATGCGCAAGTTTCGCATCCGCTCGATCGTGGGAGACCGCGTGAAGGTGGAAATGACACCCTACGACCTGACCAAGGGCCGTATCGTGTTTCGCGAGAAGGTCGCCAGCAGCGGCGGTGGCGCGTTCAAGAAGCGGCGCTGACACTCCGCTTCAGACCCGCGGCCGATCCGGCGCATTGGCGCGCGATGGCCTCGCATACTCTCAATATATCGGCGCGCCCTGCGCGCCGGGCAACCTATCGGCGCGTTCTGCGCGCCAGACAACACATCGGCGCGCCGTGTGCGCCAGGGATTTTCATGACACCGATTTTGAACACAACGCACGCCTACACCATCAGCCACAGCTTCCTGCCCGCCCACAGGGTTTCCCGGATGGACCGCAAGGCAGCGCCGACCAGGCGCACTTCGCCCGTACTGACAGCGCAGGAACTGCAGAAGCTCGTCCGCCAAATGGTCGACTGACCGCCGGTCCGACGCAGACACGAAAAAGGCCCCTCTGGCCGCGCGGGAATGCGCTGCCGGAGGGGCCTTTTTCGTTGCAGCCTGATCTTACTTGGCGGCTTCGCTCGCCTCGGGCGCAGCAGCGCTGGCGTCCGCTGCCGGAGCGCTGGCATCGCCAGCCGGTGCCGCTGCGGCTTCGGCGGCGGGAAGCGGCAGATTGCTGCCCTGCGAGTTGAGGTACAAAATCACGTCGGCACGCTGCTGCGGATCGCCGATCCCGGCGAACGACATCTTGGTGCCGGTCGCGTACTTGGCGGGCGAGGTCAGCCATTCATCGAGGCTGGCGAAGTCCCATTTGCCGCCCTTGGCCTTGAGCGCATCGGAGAAAGCATAGCCGCCGCGACCGGCCGCCTGGGCTTCACCCACCACGCCCCAGAGATTCGGGCCGATGCCGTTGGCCCCGCCCTGCGCGATCGTGTGGCAAGCCTTGCACTTGGCAAAAGTGGCTTCGCCCTTGGCGACATCGCCCTTGGCAAGGCGGTTCGCGATCGGTTCGGCAGCCGCCGCACCAGCGCCGGCTTCGGCTTCGACGCCCTCGATCACATAGCCCATCTTTTCGGGGCGATGGTCCTTGTCGGCCAGGAAGTAGTGACCCGAAAGGCTCGAAAGCCCCAGTGCAACGATGCCGCCGAACAAGGTCCAACCGGCAATGGTATTGAAACGATCGTCCATTCCGAGCCCCATATGGAGTTTGCACGGCCCGCGTGCCGCGTGAATTTTCGCCGCCGCTCTAGTCACGCCCCCGCGCGCGCGCAAGAGCGATTGCAATAGGTTGGAACACAAGAATCGCATGCGTCCATGATCTTGGAAGCTGCAGAAGCGCCTTGCCGCGCCCATCGCGGGGCCTTAAGCGCCTCGGTCGATGGCCAGTTACCCCGCCCCCGCCGCCCGCCTCGTTGCTGAAATGACCGAGGCCGCCGCCGCCGATCCGGCGCGCACGGTTGCGTTTCAGGGCGCGCCGGGTGCCAATTCGCACCGCGCCGCGCTTGAAGCGCTGCCGCACTGCCTGCCGCTGCCGTGCTTCTCGTTCGAGGATGCGCTCGAGGCGGTGAGGGACGGCCGCGCCGGCCAGGCGATCATCCCGATCGAGAATTCGCAACACGGTCGTGTCGCCGATATCCACTTTCTCCTGCCCGAAAGCGGCCTGTCGATCGTCGGCGAGCACTTCATGCCGATCCACGCCTGCCTGATGGGCCTCGGCACCGGGCCCTTCACCAGCGCCTACAGCCACCCGCAGGCCCTTGGCCAGTCGCGCCACTACCTGCGGACACGGGGCATCGTGCCGATGTCTCATGCCGATACGGCGGGCGCTGCCGCCTACGTCGCCGAACTAGGCGATCCCGCCATCGCCGCCATAGCCCCGCGCATCGCTGCCGAACTCTATGGCCTCACGCTCGTCGAGGAAAACATCGAGGACGCGCACGACAACATGACCCGTTTCGTCATGCTGGCGCGCGAGCCGCTTGAACTCGGCACGATCACCGGTCCTGCGATCACCACCTTCATCTTCGAAGTACGCAACATCCCCGCCGCGCTCTACAAGGCGCTGGGCGGCTTCGCGACCAACGGCGTCAACATGACCAAGTTGGAAAGCTACCAGCGCGGCGCGAGCTTTTCCGCCACCGCCTTCTTCGCCGATATCGTTGGCGCGCCGGGCGAACCGCCGGTCGATCGTGCGTTCGAAGAGCTCACCTTCTTCGCCAAGGATCTGCGCATTCTCGGCACCTATCCGCTGGAACGCGTGCGCGGCTGACGTCCCGATCCGGGATCGAACACCAGACCGGCGCGATAATCGCTTGCTCCCGGCGGGCAGGGCATGCGACGACTTGTGCCGTGGCAGGAGCACCGGGACCGGACAGCGCCAATGCAGGCGAACGCGCCTGGGAAGCTGCACGCGCGATGCGCGAGATCCAGTACGCCCCGCTGCCGACCAACAAGATCCCCAAGAGCGAGCCGCCCGAATGGCTCGAGGCGCTCTTCCGCTTCCTCGGCAAGCTGATCGAGCCGCTGGGCCGCTGGCTTGGCGCGGGTTGGAGCGCTGTCGAGGTCGTGCTGGTGCTGCTTGCCGTGATCGGCGCGGCGTGGATCGGCTGGACGCTCTTCCAGCGCTGGCGGCTCACCCTTGCGCTTGCCGCACCGGTCGCCGCCAAGCCGGTGATCGACCGCGCAGCCGCGCTTGCTCTGCTCGAAGATGCCGATGCGCTGGCAGCCCAGGGCCGGTTTGACGAGGCGGTCCATCTCCTGCTCCAGCGCAGCGTTCATCACATCGCAGCCGCCCGGCCCGATTGGCTTTCCCCCTCCAGCACTGCGCGCGAGATCGGCCTGATCCCCGGCCTGCCTGCGGCCGCGCGGCAGGCCTTCACGCTCATCGCGCGCGAGGTGGAGCGCAGCCTCTATGCCCTGCGTGCGTTGGTGGCGGATGATTGGCACCGCGCCCGCGAAGCCTATGCCGCCTTCGCGTTGCAGAATCTGGAGGCAGGCCGGTGAAGGATGCCACCTTCGGCCGGGGCACCACACTGGGCGTGGTGCTGATCGGCGCTCTCGCCTTCGTCACCGTGCTCTATTGGCTCGGAACCGGCGGCGGGGCGACGAACAACGGCGGCGGGCATGCCGCGGGGCGCGGGCTGAATGGCTATGCCGGCCTTGCCGCGATGCTCGAGGCGGACGACATCACCGTCCACCGCGCGCGCAGCAAGGACGCGATCCGGCAGCCCGGCCTGCTCGTGCTGACGCCGCCGGCCGAGGCCAAGGGCAGCGATATCGCCGAGATCATCGCCGCGCGGCGCACGATCGGCCCGACGCTTGTCGTAACCCCCAAGTGGATGACCTACCCCGACTTCACGAGCCCGCTGACGCGGCGCGGCTGGACGCGGATCGACGGAACCCGCCCGCCCGAATGGAAGGGCTATCACGACGATGTCAGCCTCGATTTCGTGCCCGGCGCGGCACACGGGTGGACCGGCTCCGGCGCGTTCTCCGCGCTGCATGGCCGCCTGCCTGATGACCGCAAGGTGCAGTCCGGCACCGGCCCCGGCCTCGAAGCGCTGGTGGAAACGCCGGGCGGGCGCGTCCTTGCCGGCTATCTCAGCGGGGATGGCAGCAACCCCGCGCTGGAGCGCTGGATCGGCATGGAGCGTCATGCCGACGGCGATCCGGACGAAGCGGACGCCAGCAACGATTTTACCCGTAGCTTCCCGGTGGTGCTGGTGTTCGAGCCCGACCTGCTCGACAACTGGGGCCTCGCGGACAAGCAGACCGGCCTCCTTGCCCGCCGCCTGATCTTCGCCGCTGCCGGTGGCCGCCCGAACGAAGTGACCTTCGATCTCACGCTCAATGGCCTCGGCGCGAGCCGCAACCTCCTCACGCTTGCCTTCGAGCCGCCGTTCCTCGCCGCCACGCTGTGCTTCCTGATGGCGCTGCTGGCAGCCGGCTGGCGCAGCTTCAACCGCTTCGGGCCGGCACGCGTGGCCGGGCGCGAGATCCCGCTCGGCAAGACCGTGCTGGTGCGCAACACGGCTGGCCTGATTCGCCGCGCCGGACGGCTGCGCCTGATCGCCGGGCCCTATGGCGATGCCGCGCGCGAACGGCTGGTCCTTGCACTCGGCCTGCCGCGCGGCCGCCCGCCGGAGGAAACCGATGCGGCGATCGATCGCTTGCAAGCCCGCCTCGATACGACCGGACCGCGCTGGTCCGAACTTGCCGCACGCCTGCGCGCGGCCCGCCGCAGCACCGACGTGGTGCAGCGCGCGGCTGCCCTGCAACGCCTTGAAAGGGACCTGACCGAATGACTCTCGAAGACGTCCGCGCTCTGGCCGCCACTATCCGCGCCGAAGTGGCCAAGGCCGTGGTGGGGCAGGACAGCGTCGTCGATCACCTGCTGATCGCGCTGCTGGCCGGTGGCCACGTGCTGCTAGAAGGGCCGCCGGGCACCGCCAAGACCTTGCTTGCGCAGACCTTTGCCACCACTCTGGGGCTCGATTTCGGGCGTATCCAGTTCACGCCGGATCTCATGCCCGGCGATATCCTCGGCTCCAACCTGTTCAACTTCCAGACCAGCCAGTTCACCCTCACGCGCGGTCCGATCTTCCACGAACTGCTGCTGGGCGACGAGATCAACCGCACCCCGCCCAAGACGCAGGCCGCGCTGCTTGAAGCGATGCAGGAACGCCGCGTCACGCTCGATGGCGAGACTTATGCGCTGTCAGACCGTTTCATGGTCGTCGCCACGCAGAACCCGATCGAGAGCCAGGGCGTCTATCCGCTCCCCGAAGCGCAGCTCGATCGCTTTCTGTTCAAGCTGCTCGTCGATTACCCCAGCGCCGAGGAAGAAGCCCAGATCGTCACCCGTTACGGCGCCGGGCGCGGCGCGCCTAGCCCGGCGGCGCTGGGGGTGAGCGCGGTCACCGCAGGTGATGCGATCGGTCAGGCGGTCGCCGCCGTTACCACCGTCACGATGTCGGAAACCGTGGTCGATTACATTGTCCGCCTTGTTCGGGCGACGCGTGAGAGCGCCGATCTTGCCGCCGGGGCCAGCCCGCGTGCAGCGGTGGTCCTCGCTGGTGCCGCCCGCGCCCGCGCCGCGCTCGACGGGCGCGATTATGTCATCCCCGATGACGTGAAGGCCCTCGCCATCGCCGTGCTGCGCCACCGCATGCTGCTCAGCCCCGCTGCCGAGATCGAGGGCCGCGCCGCCGAGAGCATTGTCGCGGATCTCATCCAGCGCACCGAAGCGCCGAGATAGCCCTTGGCGCTGCGCTGGCCCTTCCCGGTATTCTACCCTTCGGCGCGCACGGCGGTGCTGCTTGCGCTCGCGGCGCCGCTGGCCGTGGTGCTCGCCGCCGCCGCGCCGCAGGCATGGATCGCCGCGCCCGCGCTTGGCGGCGCGCTGCTCGTGATGGTCCTACTCGATGCCTTGCTGGCTCCTGCGCTAGTGGACCTGCGTGTTATCGTGCCGCAGGATGGCGAAGTGGGCGAACCGCTGCGCCTCACCGTGCTCGCCGATTTTCGCATCGATGTGCCGCGCGCCGCGCCGATGGCCGCGCTGGCGCTCGACCCTCGGCTTGCCCCCGGTGGACGGCTGGTGGCGCCGCTCCGGCGTGACGGCGGCGTGTGGAGCGCCGAGATCGAAACCACACCCACCCGGCGCGGCACCGGGCGAGTCGACGCGGTGTGGCTGCGCTGGGATGGCCCGCTCGGCCTCGCCTCGCGCCAGGTCCGCCGCGAACTTGATGCCGCGATCCGCATCCGCCCCAATATCGCCCCGGTGCGCAGCCCTGCGCTGCAACTGTTTCTGCGCGATGCCCAGTTCGGCATGGTTGCTCGTCGCATCCGGGGTGAGGGCACCGAGTTCGAGGCGCTCGCCGAATATGAGGCGGGCATGGACCGCCGCCGCATCGACTGGAAGTCTTCCGCGCGCCACGCCCGGCTCTTCGCCAAGGAGTATGAGACCGAGCGCAACAACCAGATCGTCTTCGCCTTCGATTGCGGGCAAACGATGTGCGAACCCATCGCCGGCCTTCCCCGTATCGACCGCGCCGTCACCGCCGCGCTCACCACCGCATGGATCGCGTTGGGCGCGCAGGATCGGGTCGCGGTCTATGGCTTTGCCCAGCGGCCGCAGGTCCTCAGCCCCTTCGTCACTGCCCCGCGCGATTTTGCCCGCCTGCAGGAAGCCGCTGCCGCGCTCGACTACAGCGCCGAGCAGCCCAACTTCACCCTCGCGCTCTCCACGCTCGCCGCGCGGCTGCGGCGGCGCTCCCTGATCGTGGTTTTCTCCGAATTCACCGATCCCACCAGCGCCGAACTCATGATCGAATCGATGCGCCGTCTGGTCGAGCGACACCGTGTCATCTTCGTTGTCATGGCCGATGCCGAACTGGCCGAGTTTGTCAGTGCGCCGGTCCGCAGCGCGCAGGATGCGGCAATGGCCGTCACCGCCACCACCTTGCAGCACCAGCGCACGCTAGTGCTCCAGCGCCTGCGCCGTGCGGGCATTCTCGTGGTCGAAGCGCCCCACCAGCATATCGGCAATCGCCTGCTCGATGCCTATCTCGCGGTAAAGCGCGCGGGGAGCCTCGGATGAACGAGCCCGCAAACGCCTCTCTCCTCGGCAGGCTCGGTGGCTGGTTCAGTCCCGCCGCCAGCGCGGACATCGCTGCCGCGACAAGCGCCGCGCTGCGCTCGGACCGCTTCCGGCTCGAGCGCGAGGGCGAATGGAAGCGGCTCGAAGCCATCGTCTCGCGCATCGAGCGCGGGCGGCTGCGCGGTGTCTCGGATGAAGACCTCCTCGCGCTCCCCGCGCTCTATCGCACCGCCGTCTCCAGCCTCGCCGTTGCGCGCGAAACCTCACTCGATGCCGAAACGCTGCTCTGGCTTGAAGGGTTGACCCGCCGCGCGTGGTTCATCGTCTATGGCCCGCGCGCAGGGCTGGGCGATTGGCTGCTGCGCTTCTTCGGCGGCGGCTGGGGGGCCAGCGTACGCGCGCTGCGCAGCGAGATCCTGATCGCGCTGGCGCTGATGGTGGCCGGCACGATCGTCGGCTGGCTGCTCGTCGCCAGCGATCCCGATTGGTACTACGCGCTGATCCCCGGCGGCATGGCCGATGCCCGCGTCCCGGGCGCGAGCCGTGCGGTGCTCCTGCGCACCTTGTTCGGCCAGCAGGACCAGCACGGCCTCGCCGTGTTTGCCGCTGCGCTGTTTTCCAACAACGCACAAGTCGCGATCCTCGCCTTCGCGCTTGGCTTCGCGTTCGGCCTGCCCTCCGCGCTGCTGCTGATCCAGAACACCACGATGCTGGGCGCGCTGCTCTGGCTCTATCACGGGCAGGGCCTGACTCTGGAAATCATCGGCTGGCTTTCGGTCCATGGGACGACCGAGCTCTACGCGATCCTGCTGGCCGGTGCGGCGGGGCTTCATATCGGCCGCGCGATGGCCTTTCCCGGCGAAGCGTCCGTGCTCGATGCCGCCGCTGCCGCCGGGCGGCGCAGCGCACAGGTCATGGTCGGCGTGGTCCTGATGCTGATCGTCGCGGGCCTGCTCGAGGGTTTCGCCCGCCAACTGATCGACAACACCGCCGGCCGCCTCATCGTCGGCACTTTCATGCTGGTGCTCTGGACTGTCTATTTCTTCGTCTGGCGCGGCGCGGGGAAATCGGCCTGATGGCGCGCCGCCAGCCCCGCAACCGCAATCGCACGGTGATAACGCCCGAAGGCGTTGCGCTCCCTCTCGTGCTCGCCTCGCGCGGTTCGCGGGCCGCAGCGCTGTTCATCGATCTCATCCTGATCGTCACCGCGATGACCGTCACCACGCTTACGCTGATCTGGATTGCTGGCGGCGTCGGCATCAAGATCGGCGAAGTCGACGCGGATGGCCCCAAATCGCGCGCCGTGCAGGCGCTGGCGATCGTGTGGATCATCGCGATGTTCCTGTTCCGCAATGCCTGGTTCCTGTTCTTCGAACTCGGCCCGCGCGGCGCGACGCCGGGCAAGCGCGTGACCGGTATCCGCATCGCCGCCCGCGGCACCGAGCGGCTGACCACTGAAGCCGTAATCGCCCGCAATATCGTGCGCGATATCGAGCTGTTCATGCCGATCGTGTTTATCAGCAGCGCCATCGCGTCGGGCAGCGATACCGACGTCGCCGGCTGGGCGGGCGCCATCTGGTGCGCGATCTTCCTGCTGTTCCCGTTCTTCAACCGCGATTCCCTGCGCTGCGGCGATGTGATCGCCGGCACCTGGGTGGTCGAGGCGCAGAACCGCAAGCTGGGCCAGGCACTCTCGGTCAGCGCACCGGCCGCGGCCGCCGATCAGGCGTTCACGTTCACCTCCGCAGAACTCGCGGTCTATGGCGAGTACGAACTCCAGACGCTCGAACGGGTGCTGCGCGAGGACAAGGGTTCGGCGCTCGACGATGTCGCCGATGCGATCAGCCGCAAGATCGGACGCCCCTACCCCTACCGCGCCGAACGGGTCTTCCTCGAATCCTACTATATCCAGCTCCGCGCCCAGCTGGAGCAGGGCCTGCGCCTTGGCCGCCGCAAGGCGGACAAGTACGCCGCCTAGGACCTACTCTCCGCCGAAGATGCCCAATTCGCGCAGGCCCGCGCTATCGGCCCGCCCGCGAAACATGCCCGGCGTGGTGAAAGCAAACCCGGTCTCGCCGCCCGGCGTGGCATAGATCACGCCGCCAACCCCGCCCATCGCGCCAACTTCGCCGAGCACGGCCTCGGTCGCCGCCTGCGGACCTTCGCCGCCGAGCCGCATCCGCGCGCAAATCTCGTGCGCCACGGCTGCGCGGATGAACTGTTCGCCCGAACCGGTGCAGCTGATTGCGGCCGCCCGGTCATCGGCATAGGTCCCTGCACCGATGAGCGGCGAATCCCCGATCCGCCCCCAGCGCTTGCCAGTGAGGCCGCCGGTCGAAGTCGCCGCCGCGACATGCCCGCTCGCGTCCACCGCCACCGCGCCCACCGTGCCGTACTTGAGCCCCGCATCGAACCAGCCGAGCTTCTTCGCCTTGAGCTCCTGCAACTGCTGCCAGCGCGCCTCGGTGGCGAACCAGTCCGGATCGACCTGCGGCACGCCCTGCTCGCGCGCAAACTCTTCGGCCCCCGCGCCGCTCAGAAACACGTGCGGGCTCTTATCCATAACCGCGCGCGCCAGCTGCACCGGATTGCGCGTATGCGTCACCCCGCAGACTGCGCCCGCGCCCCGCGTAGCGCCCTCCATCACTGCAGCATCAAGCTCGTTGGTGCCGTGGTATGTGAACACCGCCCCGCGACCCGCGTTGAAGTGCGGATCATCCTCCAGCGCCGAAACCGCCGCGCAGACCGCATCCAGCGCGGTGCCACCGGAGGCGAGCACATCGCGCCCGGCATCGAGCGCCACGCCCAGCGCCGCTTCGTGCGCGGCGACGCCTGCGGCATCCATCGTCTCGGGCGTCATCGCTCCGGCCCCGCCATGAATGGCGATGGCCCAGTGGCTTTTGCCAGCCTCAGTTTTGCTTGTATCAGTCATGCCCAGCGCGATAGCAGATCAGACCGGCAAGGCCAGCGGGGGGCGCATGATCGAAGGTCTGGAGATCACCGAAGACGACCTCTCGGGCGCGGACGTACAGGCGCTGGTGGCCTACCACCTCGGCGGGATGCACGCCGAAAGCCCCGCCTGCAAAGTCCACGCCTTGCCGCTCGACAAGCTGCGCCAGCCCGGCGTCACCTTCTACACCGCCCGCATCCACGGCACGCTCGCGGCCATGGGTGCGATCAAGCATCTCGACGAAACCCACGGCGAACTCAAATCAATGCGCGCCGCGCCGGAATGGCGGGGGAAGGGCGTGGGTGAGGCGATGCTGGTGCATCTGCTCGGAGTGGCGAGGGCACGCGGCTATTCGCGCGTGAGTTTGGAGACAGGGCGAACCGAGGCCTTTGCACCTGCGGTGGCGCTGTACCGGAAGTATGGCTTCCAGGAATGCGGAGCCTTCGCGGAGTATGTGGTGGATGAATTCAGCTGGTGCCTATCGCTGGCGCTCTCACCGGCCTGAAAACGAAAAAGGCCCCGCCGGAGCAGGGCCTTCTTGTACTCAACGCAAACCGTCTGCTCAGAGCTTGCCGGTCAGTTCCGGCACCAGCGTGAACAGATCGCCGACGAGGCCAATGTCCGCGACCTGGAAGATCGGGGCGTCCTCGTCCTTGTTGATGGCGATGATGGTCTTCGAATCCTTCATGCCAGCCAGATGCTGGATCGCGCCCGAGATGCCGACCGCGATGTAGACTTCCGGCGCCACGATCTTGCCGGTCTGGCCGACCTGGTAGTCGTTGGGCACATAGCCTGCGTCCACCGCCGCGCGCGATGCGCCCACACCGGCGCCGAGCTTGTCGGCCAGCGGGATGATCACACTCTGGAAGGTTTCCGCGTCCTTCAGCGCGCGGCCACCCGAGACGATGATCTTGGCCGAGGTCAGTTCCGGACGCTCGCTCTTGGCGATTTCCGAGCCGAGGAAGCTCGACGTGCCGGCATCGCCCGCGGCACCAACGGCTTCCACAGCCGCCGAACCGCCAGTGGCGTCCGCCTTGGCAAAGGCCGTGCCGCGCACGGTGACAACCAGCTTGGCATCGGTCGATTCGACCGTCGCGATGGCGTTGCCGGCGTAGATCGGGCGGGTGAAGGTCTTGGGGCCTTCGACCGAAAGGATGTCGGAGACCTGCATCACATCGAGAAGCGCGGCGACACGCGGTGCGATGTTCTTGCCGGTGGTCGTGGCGGGCGCGACGAACACGTCGTAATCGGCCATCAGGCCAGCGACGAGAGGTGCGACGTTTTCGGCGAGCGCATGGGCATAAGCCGCGTCATCGGCCTTGAGCACCTTGCTCACACCGGCGATCTGCGCGGCAGCGGCGGCCGCGGCATCACAGCCCGAACCAGCGACCAGCGCAGTGACTTCACCGATCTGTGCGGCAGCGGTGACGACGGCGAGCGTGGCGTCCTTGACCGAGGCGTTGTCGTGTTCGACCCAAACGAGTGTCTTGGACATCAGGCGACTCCCATTTCCTTGAGCTTGGCAACCAGCGCATCGACGTCAGGCACCTTGATGCCCGCGCTGCGCACCGGCGGTTCGGTGACCTTGAGCGTCTTGAGACGCGGCGCGATATCGACGCCGTAATCTTCCGGCGTCTTGCTCGCGAGCGGCTTCGACTTCGCCTTCATGATGTTCGGCAGCGAGGCGTAGCGCGGCTCGTTGAGGCGCAGGTCGGTGGTGACGATCGCGGGCAGCGCCAGCTTCACCGTCTCCAGACCGCCGTCGATCTCACGCTTCACGACGATGCTGTCACCCTCGACCGCAACTTCGTTGGCAAACGTGCCCTGCGGACGGCCGAGCAGCGCGGCGACCATCTGGCCAACCTGGTTGGCGTCGTCATCGATCGCCTGCTTGCCGGTGATGATCAGGCCCGGCTGTTCCTCGTCGGCAATCGCCTTGATGATCTTGGCCACCGCCAGCGGCTCGACTTCGGTTTCGCTGACCACGAGGATCGCGCGGTCCGCACCCATGGCGAGCGCGGTGCGCAGCGTTTCCTGCGCCTTGGCCGGGCCGACCGAAACCGCCACGATCTCGGTGACCACGCCCTTTTCCTTGAGGCGAATGGCTTCCTCGACCGCGATCTCGTCGAACGGGTTCATGCTCATCTTGACGTTGGCAAGGTCGACACCCGTGCCATCCGCCTTCACGCGCGGCTTCACGTTGTAGTCGATCACCCGCTTTACGCAGACCAGGGCTTTCATCGTGTCAGGCCTTTCTTGAACTTGTGGCGCGCGCATAATTGGCGCTTACGTAAACGTCAACCTCACCCCATTGCCCATGCAGGAAAGTGAGCAAGGGCATCAGGTGCGCTTCTACTCCATTTCGAGGATGATCGCATCCACCGCAAGGCTTTCCCCCTGCGCAGCGTTCACCGCCTTCACCTTGCCCGATTTTTCGGCGCGCAGGATGTTTTCCATCTTCATCGCCTCGACGACCGCGAGCGGCTGTCCGGCCTCGACCGTATCGCCCACGCCGACATGCAGCGCCACGAGCAGCCCGGGCATCGGGCAGACGAGGTACTTCGACATATCGGGCGCGACCTTGGCGATCATGTGCTTCGTCAGCGGCGCGATTCGCGCGGGCAGCACGCGCACATCGTGGCTCGCCCCGCGTGTCGTCAGCTTGAAGCCCGCCGCGCGCATGGCAACCTTCACCGTCAGCGGCTTGCCAGCGACTTCGGCCATCACCACCCGGTCGCCCGGCGTGTATTCGAGCGCGAGGTCGACTTCCGCGCCGTCGACGGTGATCGCTTCTTCATCCACCGTCACGGCATAATCCGTCTCGCCGATCCGCACCGCCCATTCGGACGGCGGATCGAGCGTAACTCCCAGCTGCCCATCGACCTGCCGCGCCCGGTCCGACCGCGCCGTGGCGAGGAACCCCGCCAGCGCCGCGAGCGACCGCTTGGTCTCGTCAGACGTCGCCGCTCCGTGGAAGCCGTCCGGGTATTCCTCGGCGATGAAGCCAGTGGTGAGCTCGCCCGACCGGAAGCGCGGGTGCTGCATGATCGCGGAGACGAAATCGATATTGTGGCCCAGCCCCTCGATCTCGAAGGCATCGAGCGCCTCGATCTGCCGGTCTGCTGCCTCGTCGCGCGTTTCACCCCATGTCACCAGCTTGGCGATCATCGGATCGTAGAACATCGAAACCTCGCCGCCTTCATAGACGCCGTCGTCCACGCGCACGCCGTCCACGCCGCGGCGGCCATTTGCCGCGCCGTCATCGGTCCAGCCTTCCACCGGCGGATCATAGCGCACCAGCCGCCCGGTGCTGGGCAGGAACCCGCGATAGGGATCCTCGGCATAGACGCGGTTCTCGATCGCCCAGCCGTCGATGCCGATATCGTCCTGCGTGAAGGCCAGCTTCTCGCCCGCCGCCACGCGGATCATCTGCTCGACCAGGTCGATGCCGGTGATCGCTTCGGTAACCGGGTGCTCCACCTGCAGGCGGGTGTTCATTTCGAGGAAGTAGAAGCTCTCGCCGCTCGGGTCCGCGCCCGAGACGATCAGTTCCACCGTACCCGCCGAATAGTAGCCCACCGCGCGGGAGAGGGCGACGCACTGCTCGCCCATCGCTTTCCGCATCTTCGGCGTCACGAAGGGCGAGGGCGCTTCCTCGACCACCTTCTGGTGCCGCCGCTGGATCGAGCATTCCCGCTCGTTGAGGTAGAGGATGTTGCCGTGCTGGTCGCCGAGGATCTGGATCTCGATGTGGCGCGGGTTCAGGATGAACTTCTCGATGAACACGCGGTCGTCGCCGAACGAGTTCAACCCCTCGCGCTTCACCGCCTCGAAGCCCTCGCGCACGTCCTTTTCGGAGTACGCCAGCCGCATGCCCTTGCCGCCGCCACCGGCCGAGGCCTTCATCATCACCGGATAGCCGATCTCGTCCGAGATACGCACGGCGTGCTCGGTATCCTCGATCTCGCCCACGAAGCCGGGGACGACATTGACCCCCGCCGCCTTTGCCAGCTTCTTCGATTCGATCTTGTCACCCATCGCGGCAATCGCATTCACGGGCGGCCCGATGAACGCGATGCCGTTCTTGGCCAGTTCTTCGGCAAAGCTCGTGCGTTCAGACAGGAACCCGTAACCCGGATGCACCGCCTCTGCGCCGGTCTGCTTGCATGCCGCGATGATCTTGTCCGCGATCAAGTAGCTCTGCGCGGCAGGCGAAGGCCCGATATGCACCGCCTCATCCGCCATCTTCACAAACGGCGCGCGCGCATCGGCATCCGAATAAACCGCCACGGTCTGGATACCCATCCGGCGCGCGGTCTTGATCACACGGCAGGCAATTTCGCCACGGTTGGCGATGAGGATTTTCTTGAACATTGGGATTACTCCGCCGCTGCCAGTTCTTCGCCCGCAGGCGGCATATTGTGACCCAGCAGGCGGAGCATATCCGCCGCTGCCTCAACCACATTGGTGCCCGGGCCGTAGATGCCCTGCACCCCGGCCTCGCGCAGGAAATCGTAGTCCTGCGGGGGGATCACGCCGCCCGCGACGACCTTGATATCGCTGTGGCCCGCTTCGCGCAGGTGGCGGATCAGTTCGGGGATCAGCGTCTTGTGGCCTGCCGCCAGCGACGACGCGCCGACTGCATCGACCTCGTTCTCCAGCGCCAGCTTGGCGGCTTCCTCGGGCGTCTGGAACAGCGGGCTGCTGGTCACGTCGAAGCCCATGTCGCCGAACGCCGAGGCGATCACGTTCGCGCCGCGATCATGCCCGTCCTGGCCCATCTTCGAGACGAGCATCCTGGGCGCACGGCCCAAGCGGCGCGTCACGGCTTCGACGCCGTCGAGCACCTGCTGGTAGCGAGAGTCGCCTGCATAATAGGCGCTGTAGACTCCCTTCACCGGAGTGGGATGCGTGCCATGGCGACCGAACACGATTTCCATCGCATCCGAAATCTCGCCCAGCGTCGCGCGGTGCCTTGCGGCTTCGACCGCGAGTTCGAGCAGGTTGCCGCCGGTCTTCGCGCCTTCGGTCAGCGCATTGAGCGCCGCGCGGCACTTGGTTTCGTCGCGCGTCTCGCGCACCCACTTCAGCCGCGCGATCTGGCCTTCGCGCACCGCCATGTTGTCGACTTCCAGCGTATCGAGCTGGTCTTCGCTGGCGAGGCGGTACTTGTTGACGCCGACGATCACGTCATCGCCCTTGTCCACCCGCGCCTGACGACCCGCCGCGGCTTCCTCGATCATCGCCTTGGGCCAGCCCGCCGCGACGGCCTTGGCCATGCCGCCTTCGCTTTCCACGCGCTCGATGATCTCCCACGCCTTGTCGACCAGTTCCTGCGTCAGCGCCTCGATGTAGTACGAGCCCCCCAGCGGATCGACCACCTTGGTCATCCCGGTCTCTTCCTGGATGACGATCTGCGTGTTGCGGGCAATGCGCGCGGAAAAGTCGGTCGGCAGCGCGATGGCTTCATCGAGCGCGTTGGTGTGGAGCGACTGCGTGCCGCCCAGCATCGCGGCCATCGCCTCGATCGTGGTGCGGATCACGTTGTTGTAGGGGTCCTGCTCCTGCAAGCTCACGCCCGAGGTCTGGCAGTGCGTGCGCAGCATCTTGCTCCGCTCGTCCTGCGCGCCCAGCTGCGTCATCACCCGGTGCCACAGCACGCGCGCGGCGCGCAGCTTGGCCACTTCCATGAAGAAGTTCATGCCGATGGCGAAGAAGAACGAAAGGCGCCCGGCAAACTTGTCGATATCAAGGCCCGAGGCGACGCCGTACTTCACGTATTCCATGCCGTCGGCGATGGTGAACGCCAGCTCCTGCACCTGCGTCGCGCCGGCTTCCTGCATGTGATAGCCGGAGATCGAGATCGAATTGAACTTCGGCATCTCGCGGCTGGTATAGCCGAAAATGTCCGAGATGATCCGCATGCTTGGCTCGGGCGGATAGATATAGGTGTTGCGGACCATGAACTCCTTGAGGATGTCGTTCTGGATGGTCCCGTCGAGCGCGGCGCGCGGCACGCCCTGCTCCTCGCCCGCCACGATGAAGAACGCGAGAATGGGGATCACCGCGCCGTTCATGGTCATCGAGACGGACATCTGATCGAGCGGAATCCCGTCGAACAGGATCTTCATGTCCTCGACCGAATCGATCGCCACGCCCGCCTTGCCGACATCGCCGACGACGCGCGGATGGTCGCTGTCATAGCCACGGTGCGTCGCCAGATCGAACGCGACGGACAGGCCCTTCTGCCCCGCCGCCAGATTGCGGCGATAGAATGCGTTCGATTCCTCGGCAGTGGAGAAGCCCGCATATTGCCGGATCGTCCAGGGCCGCCCTGCATACATCGAGGCGCGCACCCCGCGCGTGAACGGCGCGAAGCCGGGCAGGCCCGGATCGACCGGCGCATCGTCTGCCGTGTAGAGCGGCTTGACCGCGATGCCTTCGGGGGTCTGCCAGGTCAGGTCCTTACCCTTGACCTCCTTGGCCGCCGCCTTCTGCCAGTCTTCGATATTCGCCATCGCTCTATCCTCAATGCCCTCTCCCCGGTCGGGGAGAGGATACGCAGGCTTGGCAGCTTGCTGCCTAGCCGAAGTTGGAGAGGGGCCTCGGGCGCTTGCCGTGCGCGCCATTCCCCCCTCCCAACCCTCCCCCCTGAAGGGGAGAGGGCTTTTAGCTCAGTGCCCCCCAGCAGGCACTTCCATGATCTCGGTCAGCACCCCGCCCATGTCCTTGGGGTGGACGAAGAAGATCAGCGTCCCATGCGCGCCGATGCGGGGTTCGCCCAGCACGCGCTTGCCCAGCGCCTCGAACGCCGCCTTGGCCGCGTGGATATCAGGCACTTCGTAGCACATGTGGTGCTGCCCCCCCGCCGGGTTCTTGGCGAGGAAGGCGGCGATCCCGGCATTGCCCGGCAGCGGCTCGATCAGCTCGATCTGCGTGCCGTTCAGCGCCCCATCCGCGCCGGGCGTATCGACGAAGCACACCTTCACCCCCTGCTCGGGCAGGTCGAACGGCTCGTGAATCTTCGTCGCGCCCATCACATCGCGCCAGAACACCACGCTGTCCGCAATCGAAGGCGTCGCGACGCCGATGTGGTTCAGCCTGCCAAGCTTCATGATCAAACCCTCTCGATCACCATGGCGATGCCCTGACCGCCGCCGATGCACATCGTGATCAGGCCGTACTGGCCCCCGGTGCGCTGCAGCTCGTAAGCCGCCTTGATCGTCAGGATCGCGCCCGTCGCGCCGATGGGGTGGCCGAGCGAAATGCCCGAGCCGTTGGGATTGGTCTTGGCCGGATCGAAGCCCAGCTCCTTCGCCACGCCGCAGGCCTGCGCCGCGAAGGCCTCGTTGCTCTCGATCACGTCGATCTGATCCAGCGTCAGCCCCGCGCGCTTCAGCGCCACCGGCACGGCCTTCACCGGGCCGAGACCCATCACATTCGGCTCCACGCCTGCATGGCCCCAGCTAAGGATCTTGGCGATGGGCTTCAGCCCATGCTCGGCCACCGCTTCGCCGCTCGCCAGCACGACCGCACCTGCGCCGTCGTTGATGCCGCTGGCGTTGCCGGCGGTCACTGTGCCGTCCTTCTTGAACACCGGGCGCAGGCTGGCCATCGATTCTAGGCTGGCATCGGCGCGGAAATGCTCGTCAGTGTCGAACACGGTCGTGCCCTTGCGGGTCTTGATCTCGACCGGGACGATCTGCTCCTTGAAGTAGCCCGCCGCCGTCGCCGCCGCCGCGCGCTTGTGGCTTTCGACTGCCAGCGCATCCTGCGTTTCGCGCGTGATCTGGTGGCGCTCGGCCACGTTCTCCGCCGTCACGCCCATATGGATGTTCTCGAACGGATCGTGCAGCGCGCCGAGCATGGCGTCCATCATCACCTGATCGCCCATTTTCTGCCCGTTCCGCGCCGTCAGCACCATATGCGGCGCGTTCGACATGACCTCGCAGCCCCCGCCGACGGCGATCTGCTGCTCGCCCAGCGCAATCCCCTGCGCGGCAGAGACAATCGCCTGCAGGCCCGAACCGCACAGCCGGTTCACGTTCATCGCCGGGCTTTCGATGGGTACGCCCGCGTTCACCGCCGCGACGCGGCTGACATAGGCGTCCTTCGGCTGCGTCGGCACGACAGTGCCGATTACCACGTTCTCGACCTTGTCCGCGCTGATCCCCGCGCGGGCAATCGCCTCCTTGATCACGATGGTGCCCAGATCCGCCGGGCGGAACGAGGCGAGGCTGCCGCCAAACGTGCCAATGGCCGTGCGCGCGCCGGAAACGATGAAGATGTCAGTCATGTAGAAATTTCCTCAGGCCACCGCTCACAGCGGAATATTGTCGTGCTTCTTCCAGGGGTTCTCGAGGCTCTTGTTCCGCAGCTTGCGCAGCCCCAGCGCAATGCGCCGCCGCGTCGAATGCGGGTGGATCACCTCGTCGATGAAGCCCTTGCTCGCCGCCACGAACGGGTTGGCGAAGCGGTCCTCGTATTCCTTGGTCTTTTGCGCCTGCTCTTCGGTCGAAAGCCCGCGGAAGATGATCTCCACCGCGCCCTTTGCGCCCATCACCGCGATTTCGGCGGTCGGCCAGGCGTAGTTCAAATCGCCGCGCAGATGCTTGGAGGCCATCACGTCATAGGCGCCGCCATAGGCCTTGCGCGTGATCACGGTGATCTTGGGCACGGTCGCCTCGGCATAAGCGAACAGCAGCTTGGCACCGTGCTTGATGATCCCGCCCAGTTCCTGCGCGGTGCCCGGCAGGAAGCCCGGCACATCGACGAACGTGATGATCGGAATTTCGAACGCATCGCAGAAGCGCACGAAGCGCGCGGCCTTCTTCGAGGAATTGATATCGAGCACGCCCGCCAGCACCATCGGCTGGTTAGCCACCACGCCCACGGTCTTGCCCTCGATCCGCCCGAAGCCGCAGAGGATATTGCCCGCGTGCTTGGGCTGGATTTCGAAGAACTCGCCTTCGTCCAGCGTCTTGGCGATCACCTCGTGCATGTCATAGGGCTGGTTGGCCGAGGCGGGGATGATCGTGTCGAGGCTCGGCTCCAGCCGGTCCCACGCATCCGCCGTCGGCCGCTCGGGCACGCCGGCGCGGTTGGTCAGCGGCAGGTAATCGAAGAACTCGCGCGCCATGAGCAGCGCTTCGATATCGTTCTCGCAGGCGAGATCGGCCACCGAGGTCTTGGTCGAATGCGTCACCGCGCCGCCCAGTTCCTCCTGGGTCACGATCTCGTTGGTCACCGTCTTGACCACGTCCGGGCCGGTGACGAACATGTACGAGCTGTCCTTCACCATGAAGATGAAGTCGGTCATCGCGGGCGAATAGACCGCGCCGCCCGCGCAAGGCCCCATGATGAGGGAAAGCTGCGGCACGACGCCTGAGGCGAGCACGTTACGCTGGAAGATCTCGGCATAGCCGCCAAGGCTCGCGACGCCTTCCTGAATACGCGCGCCGCCGCTGTCGTTGATTCCGATCACTGGCGCGCCCACTTTCAGCGCCGTGTCCATGATCTTGCAGATCTTCATCGCGTGGCGCTCTGAAACCGCGCCGCCGAACACGGTGAAGTCCTGGCTGAACACATAGACCAGCCGCCCGTTGATCGTGCCCGATCCGGTGACGACACCATCACCCGGAATGGTGTGCTCGGGCATGCCAAAGTCGACGCAGTTGTGCTCGACGTAAGCATCGATCTCTTCGAAGCTGCCCTCGTCGAGCAGGATATCGAGCCGCTCGCGCGCGGTCAGCTTGCCCTTGGCGTGCTGGGCATCGATGCGGCGCTGGCCGCCCCCCATGCGGGCCGCCTCGCGGCGCTTTTCCATTTCGGCGATATTGGCAGACATGCGGGAGCATTCCTCGACTGCAAGCGTTCAAGGCGCTGGCGGATGCCGCATCGCAGCGCGCCTGTCCAATGCAATTCAGCAAAGTTGCAAAGCCCAACTTTGCAAACTAGGCTTGCAACTCCATGCCTCTCTCCAACCCCGCTCACCCTGAGCCTGTCGAAGGGTGCTGGCGCTACCGCTGGGCATGATGCTTCGACAGGCTCAGCACGAGCGGGTGTGGGGATGGATCGGGAGGAAAAGCAGACCCATGGCAAACCGCCGCATCTTTGCAGGACAGGCCCTGCG
This sequence comes from Novosphingobium sp., assembly GCF_027486195.1. Lineage (GTDB taxonomy): Bacteria > Pseudomonadota > Alphaproteobacteria > Sphingomonadales > Sphingomonadaceae > Novosphingobium. Next base: position 24,245 of record NZ_JAIXPP010000074.1, on the reverse strand, counting down.
CACCTTGCGCCAGCGGCGCGGGTTGCGTCAGGCAGAGATGGCCACTGCGCTCGGCATCAGCGCGCCCTATCTCTCACAGCTCGAAACCGATGAGCGCCACCTCACCCCCGCGCTGGCAGAGCGTCTGCGCGCCGCCTTCCCGATCGATTGGGCCGATTTCGCGCCGCCCGATGCCGATGCCCTCGCGGAGTCGCTACGCGACGCCTTGGCCGATCCGCAACTGTCCGGCACGATCCCGGCAGAGCAGGTCGAGCGGCTGGCGCGCCAGTTCCCCGCCTTCGCGGAGAGTTTCGTCGCGCTCCACGGCCTCTTCGCCAAGGGCCGCCAGCGCCTCGAAATGCTCGACGAAGCGATCGGAGCAGACCTTGGTGGCTCCGAGATCGCGGGCGGCCGCCTGCCGTGGGAGGAAGTGCGCGACTGGTTCCACCTCGCCAACAATTACGTCGATCGCATCGACCGCGATGCTGAAGCGCTGGCCCACGAAATCGCCGGCGACGAGGCAAGTCCGCGCATCCGCACGATGCAGCAATGGCTGCGCCGTGAAGGCGTGACCATCGAATGGGCTAGCGGCGCCGCGCTGCGCCGATTCGATGCGGCAAAGCGCCACCTCCAGCTCGATTCCGCGCAGCCCAACGAATCGAGCCGGTTCCAGCTGGCCTATCAGGTCGCCGCGCTGGCCCTCTCGGATCAGATCGCGGCCATCGTCGCCTCCGCGCCGCTGCAGACAGAAGCCGCGCGCCACCTCCTCACTGTCGGCCTCGGCAACTACGCCGCCGGCGCGCTGCTCATGCCCTACGAGCGCTTCCGCAGCGCCGCGCGCACGCTTCGCCATGATATCGACCGCCTGCGCCAGCTCTTCCACACCAGCTTCGAACAGTGCTGCCACCGCCTCTCCACCTTGCAACGCCCGCAGGCGCGCGGCATCCCGGTGTTTTTCGCGCGGGTGGACATGGCGGGCAACATCACCAAGCGCCACTCCGCCACGCGCCTCCAGTTTGGCCGCTTCGGCGGCGCGTGCCCCTTGTGGATCGTCCACGAAGCGGTCGCCATCCCGGACCGCATCCACGTCCAGCTTGCCGAGATGCCCGATGGCATCCGCTACGTCTCGATCGCCAAGGGCCTCGTGAAACCCAGCGGCAGCTACTACCGCCAGCCCCGCCGCTATGCCGTGGTCCTCGGCTGCGAAGCCGCCCTCTCCGACGAATTCGTCTACGCCGACGGTCTCAATCTCACCAACGAGGACGCCGTCACCCGAATCGGTATCTCCTGCCGCATCTGCCCGCGCGATACCTGCGACCAGCGCGCCTTCCCCCCAAGCGACAAGGCCATCGCGGTCGATCCCAGCCAACGCGATCTGGTGCCTTACCGGATCGTGGAGGGGTAGCTCACTCCTGCCCGCGCACCCGCACCACGATCTCGATAACCGCCCACACCAGCATGACGATGCCCACGTAGAACAGGAAAAACGGGATCAGGTTGGTCACCGGCGCGGCGAATTTCAGGCCGCGACTGTCCTTGAACAGCGCGTCGAACAGCGAGGCGATGGGGAAGCACCACGCTGTCAGAACCAGCATCCGCGCAATACGCCGCGCCGTGGCCAAGGGCAGGGCCATCGCCGGTTGCAGCGCCGCCACCAGCCACAGCATCAGCCCGTTGAGCACACCTTCCATGTGGCTCATGCGCCAAGCCTTGTCGCTGCCGGGCAATTGCAGCGCGATCTTGCCCGGGATCGGCCAGAGCTCGATGCTGCCGATGAGGTAGAACACGAAGCCGAACCCCGCGACGAACCCCAGCAGCATCACATAGCCGCCCTGCACGATCAGCATGCGCTGCACGCCGCGCAGTTCCGAACCTTCCATCATCCATCCCCCTTCAGAACGGCACCGGCATCGCGGCGCTCTGCGTGTCGATCAGCGGCATCGGCGCGCCCCGATCCCCGGCCCGTTCCCCGGCACGCGCATGCGCCGCGATCCATTCGCGCACCCACGGATGATCCTTCATCCCACGCGGATCATGGCCCGGCACCAGCGAACGCAGCAACGCGGGCCCCGCGCCCAGCAGAAACCGCGCCGCCCACCACCACACCTTGAGCCGCGAGCCGGGCCGCCGCCAGCGTCCATCCGCCAGCAGCAGCGCGCGGTAGCACCGGCGGCTCCAGCGGATCACATCGAGCGACCCATGCAGCACGCCGAACGCCCGCCGCCAGTACCCCGGCGAGACCGCCTCATAGACATCGTGCGCCACCAGCTTGTGCTCGGTTTCCTCGACCATGTGCCACAGGATGAACGAGGTGACCTGGCGGTCCGCGCCGCGAAACAGCTTCACCCGGTTGCCCACCAGCCATTCTGTCAGCCCCAGCGTCATCGCCTCGAACCCCGCCGCGTAGGCGAGGCGCACCGCCAGCGGGCGCTGCAAGAGCCGCGCATAGGCCTGCGCCATTTCCGCTTCTACATCGGCGAGGCTGGCATAGCCTTGGGCCAGGATCACATCGTTGAACCGCCGATGCGTGCGGTAGTGCTGCGTCTCCTGCATGCAGAAGTCGCGCGCCTCGCGCCGCACCGCAGGGTTTTCGATCTGCTTCGCCGCCTCGCCCAGCGTGGCCACCAGAAATGGCTCAAGATGCGGCATCACGAACGATGCGCCGTTGATCATCTGCGCAAATTCGGGCGCATGCGGGATCCAGTGCGCCGGCGTATCCTCGGCAAAGGCAAAGGCGCCCTGCCGCACCGTGATCGGTGTGATCGCGCCAGCATGCCCGCGTGCGCCCGCATTGGTGTCGCCCATCACCCGCTCCCTTGCGCCGGATCGACTCTATAACGATGTTATAAACCCGGCATACTACTGGAATTTCAAAGCGCAAGCGCCCATGCAAAACACGATGCCGAATCGGAGGACTGTCACCACAGAGCCCCCGCGCGAAGATCTCGCCGCGCGCCTGCTCGCTGAGGCCGAAGCACTCATCCGCCGTGACGGACCAGACGGCATTGCCCTGCGCGAACTCGCCCGCGCCTGCGGTTCCTCGACCATGGCAATCTACACGCTCTATGGCGGCAAGCCGGGGCTGATGCAGGCGCTCTACGCGGTCGGCTTCGCGCGGCTCCACGCTTACGCCCTCTCAGCCGAGCACCGCGATGCCCCCTTGCGCTGGATGGTCCGCCAGATGCTCGCCTATCGCCGCTTCGCGCTCGATCATACCGGGCTCTACCGGCTGATGTTCGGCGGCGAGAAGCGCTTCTCTCCTACCGGCCGCCACAGCCGCTTCGCCTCGCTCGCCGTGCCGGTAGAGGATGCCTACCCCGCCTTCGCCGCGCTGGTCGATGCCGTCGGCACGTGCCTCGCCCACCACCGCGCCAAGGCGCCCGATCCTGCCGAAGTGCAGGACCTAGCCTTCCTCGTCTGGGGTCAGATGCATGGCCTCGTCAGCCTCGAAATCGCTGGCTACGCCGATCCTGACGACGCGCTCGCACGCTACCAGTCCGCCGTGCGCTTTATCTGCACCCACTGCGGGGCGGATCGCGCCGACTTGGATGCTGAACTGGCCGCTAGCAACTAACCACCGCCCGCGTCATTGCGCGCCAACGAAAAAGGCCGGAGGTTTCCCCCCGACCTCTTCGTAAAACCAAAGTGCGAAAAGGCTCAGCCCTTCAGCACTTCCGCCAGCGTCTCACCCAAGAGCGAGGGCGACGGCGAAACGCTGATGCCTGCTTCTTCCATCGCGGCGATCTTGCTTTCCGCATCGCCCTTGCCGCCCGAAACGATCGCGCCGGCGTGGCCCATGCGGCGGCCCGGAGGCGCCGAGCGGCCCGCGATGAAACCGGCCATCGGCTTCTTGCGGCCCTTCTTGGCTTCGTCGATCAGGAACTGTGCGGCCATTTCCTCGGCGTCGCCGCCGATTTCGCCGATCATGATGATCGACTTGGTCTCGTCGTCCGCCAGGAACAGCTCGAGCACATCGATGAAGTTGGTGCCGTTCACCGGATCGCCGCCGATGCCGACAGCGGTCGTCTGGCCCAGGCCGATGTTGGTGGTCTGGAACACCGCTTCATACGTCAGCGTACCCGAACGCGAGACGACGCCGACCGAGCCCTGCTTGAAGATCGAGCCCGGCATGATGCCGATCTTGCATTCGTTCGGGGTCAGCACGCCGGGGCAGTTCGGGCCGATCAGGCGCGACTTCGAGCCCTGCAGCGCGCGCTTCACGCGCACCATGTCGAGCACCGGGATGCCCTCGGTAATGCACACGATCAGTTCCATCTGCGCGTCGATCGCCTCAAGGATCGCATCCGCAGCGCCCGGAGGCGGAACGTAGATGCAGCTCGCGGTCGCGCCGGTAGCGGCCTTGGCTTCGGCCACGGTGTCATACTGCGGCAGGCCGATGTGGCTGGTGCCACCCTTGCCCGGGGTGACGCCCGCGACCATCTGCGTGCCGTAATCGAGCGCGGCCTGCGTGTGGAACGCGCCGGTCTTGCCGGTCATGCCCTGCGTGATGACCTTGGTGTGCTTGTTGACGAGAATCGACATGGTTCAGGAAACCTTCCGGACTGCGGCCACGATCTTCTGCGCGGCATCGCCAAGGTCGTTGGCGGGGACAATGGGGAGACCCGAATTGGCAAGAATGTCCTTGCCCTGCTGCACGTTGGTGCCTTCAAGGCGCACGACCAGCGGAACCTGCAGGTTCACTTCCTTCGCCGCAGCCACGATGCCGTCGGCGATGATGTCGCACTTCATGATCCCGCCGAAGATGTTGACGAGAATGCCCTTCACCGCCGGATCGGACAGGATCAACTTGAATGCCGCCGTCACCTTCTCGGTTGTCGCGCCGCCGCCCACGTCGAGGAAGTTCGCGGGGAATTCGCCGTTGAGCTTGATGATGTCCATCGTCGCCATGGCGAGGCCCGCGCCGTTGACCATGCAGCCGATGTTGCCGTCGAGCTTGATGTAGGCGAGGTCGTACTTGCTGGCCTCGATCTCGGCCGGATCTTCCTCGGTCTCGTCACGCAGCGCGACGACATCGGGGTGGCGATAGAGCGCGTTCGAATCGAAGCTCATCTTGGTGTCGAGGACGAGCAGGTTGCCGTCGTTCGTTTCCACCAGCGGGTTGATTTCGAGCATGTCGCAATCAAGCGCCATGAACGCGGTGTAGAGCTGCTTGGCGATCGTGGCGGCCTGCTTGTTGAGCTCGCCCGTCAGCTTCAGTGCATAGCCCACGGCGCGGCCGTGGTGCGGCATGAAGCCCTGTGCCGGATCGATCGTGATCGTGGCGATTTTCTCAGGTGTGCTGTGCGCAACCTCTTCGATATCCATGCCGCCTTCGGTCGAGACGATCATGGCAACGCGGCCGGTGCCCCGGTCCACCACCATCGAGAGGTAGTATTCCTTGGCGATATCAACGCCGTCGGTCACGTAAAGGCGGTTCACCTGCTTGCCCGCCGCGCCGGTCTGCACCGTCACCAGCGTATTGCCGAGCATTTCCCTGGCAAACGCTTCGACTTCTTCGACCGACTTGGCCAGCCGTACGCCGCCCTTGGCATCGGGGCCGAGTTCCTTGAACTTGCCCTTGCCGCGCCCGCCTGCGTGGATCTGCGCCTTCACCACATAGAGCGGCCCGGGCAGCTGCTTCGCGGCGGCAACCGCTTCTTCCACGGTCAGGGCAGCAATGCCCGCCGGAATGCCGACGCCGAAACGGCTGAGCAATTCCTTGGCCTGATATTCATGAACGTTCATGCGTGATCCCCGCAAAGAGAGAATGAGAGCTAGCGGTTTGAACCCGGCAGGTCGCGCTGCCTTAAGCACACGGCTAAGGGCTTGAAAAGGGTTCGTGGCACCCAATTGCGCCTGCATGGATGCATTCTCCGCCTGCGCGGCCTCGCCTTCGCCGAATACGAATGCACAGCCGGGTCCGCGCCCACAGCGCCCCCTTGCGCTCACGCCGCCAAACCCGCATCCCGAAAGCCAATGATCGACTTCGACCGCTTCCGCCACATCATGGCCGAAGCCGGACGCCTGGCGCTTGCCAGCTGGCCCGGCCACGGCCACGCGCTCGATGTGTGGGACAAGTCTCCGAACAACCCCGTCTCCGCCGCCGATCTCGCCGTTGATGGCTATCTCAAGCAGGAACTCGGGGCGCTGCTCCCCTCCGCCGGCTGGCTCTCCGAGGAAACCGTCGATGATCCGTCCCGGCTCGACAAAGGGCTGTGCTGGCTGGTCGATCCCATCGACGGTACGCGCGACTTCGTACGCGGACGGCCCGGCTGGGCTGTATCGGTCGCGCTCATTTCCGAAGGGCGCCCCCTGATCGGCGCACTCGATGCGCCCGCGCGCGGCGAATACTGGCAGGCCATCGCCGGGCAGGGCGCAACCCGCAACGAAGCGCCCCTGACCGCCAGCAATCGCCAGTCGCTTGCCGGTGCGCGCGTCCCCGCCGATGCGCTGCCCCGCGCGGACCACGACCTCATCCTCGTCGACAAGCCCAATTCGATCGCGCTGCGCATCGCGATGGTCGCCGCCGATGAGGCCGATCTCCTCGCCACGCTGCGCTGGGGCTACGAATGGGATATCGGCGCCGCCGCCCTCATCGCCCGCGAAGCCGGCGCTGCTGTCAGCGACGCATTCGGCGCCCCGCTCGCCTACAACAAGCGCGACCCACGCGCCTTCGGCCTCCTCGCCGCAGCACCTGCGATCCACGCGGCGGCGGTGGACCGCCTCGCCGAACGCGCAAGCCGCATGGCGTAGGACCCTATCTCTACCGCCGCCATCGTGCTGGCCTGGCTCTGATCAGGCGGCCGCATCCATGGCCCTCGCATTTTCTCTCCTTTCTCACTAACTCCCCTCCCATGACTCCTGACCGCCTCGACCGCTTCGCCCGCCACATTGTCCTTCCCGAAGTGGGCGGCGCGGGGCAGGCGAAGCTCGTGCAGAGCCATGTCGTGCTGGTCGGGCTTGGCGGCATTGGCAGCCCCGCCTTGCAGTATCTGGCGGGAGCGGGGATCGGGCGGCTGACCCTGATCGACGACGATGTGGTCGATGCCTCGAACCTCCAGCGGCAGACCATCTTTGCGACCGGTGACATTGGCCGGCCCAAGGCCGAGGCGGCGGCGGAGTGGCTCCAGGCCTTTGACCCGGCGCTGGCAGGCACGGCGCATGTCACGCGGCTGACTCGCGGCAATGCGGCAGAGCTGATCGCGGGTGCCGACGTCGTGCTCGATGGCTGCGACAACTTTGCGACGCGGCTGGCGGTTTCGGATGCCTGTGTCGCGGCAGGTGTGCCGCTGACGAGTGCGGCCTTGGGCCGGTTCCAGGGGCAGGTGGCGAATTTCGCCGGGCACCGCGCGGGCCATGCCTGCTATCGCTGCTTTGTCGGCGATGCGTTCGATGCGGAGGACTGCGACACTTGCGCCGATACCGGGGTACTGGGGGCGATGGTCGGCATGGTGGGAGCATTTGGCGCGATGGCGGCCTTGCGGGTGCTGCTGGAGGGCGTTTCGACGCTGGGCGATCCGCAATGGGGGCAGGTCCATGTGCTCGACGGGCTGAAGCCCGCGCTGCGCACGATGCGGATTGCCAATGACCCGGAGTGCGGGGCCTGCGGGTCAGCGCCCTAGCTCACACTCAACTTTCCCGTCGCCCCGTGCTTGACACGGGGCTTGGCTGCCTTTGCCGCCAAGGAAAGCCTAGGCCCGTGTCAAGCACGGGCCGACGACAGCTTTTTTGAGCTAGGAGCCGGAGTTTAGGACTACGTTGCCAGCAGCTCCGCCACCCATGCTGGCACGATCTCGCTGGCGGGGCCGAGGCGGGTCTCTTCAAACCACGAGGATCCGGCTGAGCGTTCGAGATTGAGTTCGAGCGTGGCGGCGCCAAGCTCGCGGGCGGTCCGCACGAAGCCGGCGGCGGGATAGACCGCGCCCGAGGTGCCGATCGAGACGAACAGATCGGCTTCGGAGAGCGCGGCGAATATTTCGTCCATGCGATAGGGCACTTCGCCGAACCACACGACGTCCGGGCGTAGCGCGGTGACACTGCAGGCAGGGCAGGGCGGGCGGTGGATCAGCGGGCCGGTCCACGACATGCGCGTGTCGCAGGCTGTGCACCACACAGTAAGGTGCTCACCGTGCATGTGGATCACCGAGAGCGAGCCGCCCCGCTCGTGCAGATCATCGACATTCTGGGTGACGAGAGTGACGCTGCCGCCGGGCACTTTCTTCGGCCATTCGCGCTCCAGCCGGCCCAAGGCGTGGTGGGCGGGGTTGGGCTGCTTGGTCTGGATGGCTTCGCGGCGCATGTCGTAGAAGCGCAGCACGAGATCGGGATCGCGCACGAAGCCTTCGGGCGTAGCGACGTCCTCGACGCGGTGCTTTTCCCAAAGGCCTCCGGCTGAGCGGAACGTATCGATTCCGCTTTCGGCGGAGACGCCCGCGCCGGTCAGGATGACGATGTTGCGAATGGTCTGCATCGCGGCCATGAAGCACGCGAGACACGAGGTGAGCAATGGCTAGAGTGGGCATTATCGGCAGCGCAGGTCGCATGGGGAAAGCACTGTCCGAGGCGATCGTTGCCGCCGGGCACGAAGTCTCGGGCGGCATCGATCAGGGCGGTGATCCCGTCGCACTGGCACAGGCCTCCGACGTGCTGGTCGATTTTTCGGCCCCGGCGGCGTTGGAGTTCAATCTCGATGCGGCGATCCATGCCGGGATCCCGATCGTGGTCGGCACGACCGGGCTCGCCGAGCGGCACCACTGGCTGGTCGATGCAGCGGCCGTTTCCGTGCCCGTGCTGCAGACCGGCAATACCTCGCTCGGCGTGACCCTGCTGGCGCATCTGGTGCGCGAGGCGGCGATGCGGCTGGGCGAGGACTGGGACATCGAGATCGTCGAGACGCACCACCGCATGAAAGTCGATGCGCCTTCGGGCACGGCGCTGCTGCTGGGCGAGGCGGCGGCGGCGGGCCGGGGCGTGCGGCTGCAGGAGGAAGCGGTGTCCGGGCGTGACGGGGTGACCGGCGCGCGCAAGGAAGGCACCATCGGCTTTGCAGCGCTGCGCGGCGGCACTGTGGCGGGCGATCACACCGTGCATTTCCTCGCCGACAACGAACGCATCGCGCTCTCGCACCTCGCCGAGAACCGCGCGATCTTCGCGCGCGGCGCGGTGCGCGCGGGCCTGTGGCTGCTCGGCAAGGAACCGGGGCGCTATGCGATGCACGAGGTGCTGGGGCTTTGAAGAAGGACCATGTCTTCGAGTTCTTCCGGCGGCTGGCCGAAGCCAATCCCGCGCCTGAAACCGAGCTCGAATACGGCAATGTCTATCAGCTGCTGGTGGCGGTGACGCTTTCGGCGCAGGCGACCGATGTCGGCGTCAACAAGGCGACGCGCGCGCTGTTTGCCAGGGTGAAGACCCCGGCGCAGATGCTGGAGCTGGGCGAAGAGGGCCTGAAGGCGCACATCAAGACCATCGGCCTGTTCAACAGCAAGGCGAAGAACGTGATCGCCATGGCCGAGATCCTCGTGCGCGAGCATGGCGGCGAAGTGCCGAACGACCGCGACGCGCTGACCCTGCTGCCGGGCGTGGGGCGCAAGACCGCCAATGTCGTGCTCAACTGCGCCTTCGGGGCGGAGACCTTCGCGGTCGATACGCATATCTTCCGCGTGGGCAACCGCACCGGTCTGGCCAAGGGCAAGACCCCGCTGGCGGTGGAGAAGCAGCTCGAGAAGAAAGTGCCGCAGCCGTTCCGCGTGGGGGCGCATCATTGGCTGATCCTGCACGGGCGCTATGTCTGCAAGGCGCGCAGCCCGGAATGCTGGCGCTGCGAAGTGGTTGACCTTTGCGGCTTCAAGGAGAAGATTCTCGAGAAGGGGGTGAAACCCGCGACTACGCCAGCGACTCGGGGGGGCGGAGCGCGCAAAGCCAAGGAGAAGAAGCCGTGAGTGCTTTGAGGATCGCCGCCTTGCTTACCCTGACCACGACAGCTGCCCTGTCGCTAAGTGCCTGCGCGCCCGGCGCCGGGGCTAAGTGGGCCGCCAACGGCCATGCCGCCGACATTCCTGCCGCGACGCCGACCGGCAAGGCCGTCAGCTGCATCCCGATTACCGCGATCCGGGAAAGCCGGGTGCGCGACGACTGGACCATCGATTTCCGCACCGGCGGCGACACCTGGTATCGCAGCAGCCTGCCCTACCGGTGCAGCAATCTGGGCTTCGAGCGTGCGTTCTCCTACTCGACCTCGCTCTCGCAGCTGTGCAACGTCGATATCATCACCGTCTTCCGCAACGGCGGTGGCCCGACCGGTCCGCTGGGTTCCTGCGGGCTGGGGATGTTCCAGCCGGTGAAGCTGGCGAAGGAAGCCCGGAAGTAGGCTTCACACCTCCGGATCGAGGTGCAGCCCCCGGCGGCCGTGCTCCGGCGTGTCGTGCGGGGGCACCGGCTCGGGCGCATCAGGGTCCAGCGGCACTTGCAGCATGCCTTCCCACTTGGTGATCACCGAGGTCGCCACGGCATTGCCGACGACGTTGGTGGCCGTGCGGCCCATGTCGAGGAAGGTATCGACGCCGAGCAGCAGCGCGACGCCTTCCACCGGCAGGCCGAACTGGGTGAGCGTCGCCGCGATCACGACAAGGCTCGCGCGCGGGACGCTGGCGATGCCCTTGGAGGTGATCATCAGCGTGAGCAGCATGGCCACCTGTTGCCCGGCAGAGAGCGGGATGTTGTAGGCCTGCGCGATGAACAGCGTGGCGAAGCTCGTGTACATCATCGAGCCATCGAGATTGAAGCTGTAGCCGAGCGGCAGCATGAACCCCGAAATGCGGCGCGGCACGCCGAAGCGGTCGAGCTGCTCGAACAGCTTGGGCAGTGCGCTTTCCGAACTGGCGGTGGAGAAGGCGAGCAGGATCGGCTCGCGGATATAGCGCGCGAGCAGCAGCACGCGTTTGCCGAGGAAGATCGCGCCCATGCCCAGCAGCAGGGTCCACAGGATCAGCAGCCCGAAGTAGAACTCGGCGACGAAAGCACCGTAGGTCACGATGATGCCGAGCCCGCGCGTGGCGATCACCGAGGCCATCGCGCCGAACACGCCCAGCGGTGCGGCGCGCATGACATAACCGGTGATCGTGAGCATGAGCGTCGCCAGCGCCTCGCAGCCGCGCACCAGCGGCGCGCCTTCCTCGCCCATCGCTGAAAGCCCGAGTCCGGCGAAGATCGAGAAGACGAGGATCTGCAGCACGTTGTTGTTGGCCATCGCGTCGAGCGCGCTGGTCGGGAACACCGAAAGCAGGAAGTGGCGCAAGGTCAGATCTGCCGTGGCGAGATCGGAGACCGGCGTCGAGGACGTGATATTGAGCCCGGCGCCCGGCTGGAACAGATTGACGAGCAGCAGGCCGAGCCCGATCGAAATGAGGCTCGCCGTGATGAACCAGGCGAGCGCCCGCCCGCCGATCCGGCCCAGCGCGGCGCTATCGCCCATGCTGGCGATGCCCGTCACCAGCGTTGCCAGGATCAGCGGCGCGATGATCATCTTGATGAGGTGGAGGAACACCTCGGGCAGCAGCTTGAGGAGATCGGCGATCTCCGCGAGGTGCTTGTCGCCCGCCGGATAGGAAACGTTGAGCGCGTAGCCCACGCCGATACCGGCGAAGAGGGCGATCAGGATGTAGAGGGTCAGGCGCGTGCCCAAGTTTTCGGCTCCCCGTGTGCTTATTTGCCGTTTGCTTTGGCGTGCGAGACTAGCGGGGTCGTGGCATTAGGCAAGGCGTTGGCCAGTCAGCCCCCGCACTGCGCCCGGTGCATCAGCTTCTGATCGGCCAGCACCAACGCCATCATCGCCTCGACTACCGGAACGCCGCGAATGCCGACGCAGGGGTCGTGCCGGCCCTTGGTGAAGAGCTCGGTCGCCTCGCCTTCCCGTGTGATCGTGGGAACGGGCGTGAGGATCGACGAGGTGGGCTTGAAGGCGACGCGCACGTGGACCGGCTGACCGGTGGAGATGCCGCCCGCGATGCCGCCCGCGTGATTGGCGAGGAATTCGGGCGCTTCTTCTCCCGATCCGGTTTTTGGGGGCCGCATCGGATCGGCATTGCCTTCACCGGTGTTGGCCGCGGCGGCAAAGCCATCGCCGATCTCGACACCCTTGACCGCATTGATGCCCATCATCGCGTGGGCCAGCTCGGCATCAAGCTTGGCATAGAGCGGCGCGCCCCAGCCTGCGGGGACGCCACTGGCGGTGCATTCGACGACGGCGCCGAGCGAGGAACCGGCCTTGCGGGCATTGTCCACCAGGGCTTCCCAGCGTGCGGCGGCCTTGGCATCAGGGCAGAAGAACGGGTTGCGCGTGATCTCTGCCGCATCGAAGTTGGCCGGATCGATGGCATCGCCGCCGATGGCGCTGACCCAGCCGAGCACTGTCACTTCCGGAATGACGAGGCGCGCCACTGCACCCGCTGCCACGCGCGCCGCAGTCTCGCGCGCGCTGGAGCGTCCGCCGCCGCGATAGTCACGGAATCCGTACTTGGCGTCATAGGCATAGTCGGCATGGCCGGGGCGATAGGCCTTGGCGACATCGCCGTAGTCCTTTGAGCGCTGGTCCACGTTCTCGATCATCAGGCTGATCGGGGTGCCGGTGGTGCGCCCTTCGAACACGCCGGAAAGGATGCGGACCTGATCCGGCTCCTGCCGCTGCGTGGTGAAGCGCGATTGTCCGGGGCGCCGCGCATCGAGGAAGGGCTGGATGTCTGCCTCGCTCAGCGGCAGGCCCGGCGGGCAGCCATCGACGACCGCGCCGAGGGCGGGTCCGTGGCTTTCCCCCCAGGTGGTGAAGCGGAATGAGTGGCCGAAAGTGTTGAAGCTCATGGGGCAGGCCTTTGCGCAAATTGTTGCAAAAGTCACGCCCGGTGCGCCAAAGGGGCGCCATGTTCCTCGTCGTCTTCCGCAACCGCAAGCGCGCCGACATTGATGCCGCTGCCTATTCCGCTGATGCCGATGCCATGGAGGTGCTCGCCGCAGCGCAGCCCGGGTACATTTCCTTCAAAAGCTACACCGCCGAGGACGGCGAAGTCGTCGCGATCAGCGAATGGGTGGACGAAGCGGCGGCGCTGGCATGGCGGCGGGTGGCCGAACACTCCGAAATGCAGGCCAAGGGCCGCGAGGCCTACTACGAGGACTACACGCTGTTTGCGGGCACGCCGAACCGGGTGCACCGCTTTTCGAGGACCAAGGCATGACGATCACGCTCTACGGCATCCCCAATTGCGACACTGTGAAGAAGGCGCGCACCTGGCTGGACGCAAAAGGGATCGCCTACACCTTTCACGACTACAAGAAGCAGGGCGCAGACCCTGCGAGAATCGCGGGCTGGATCGCTGCGGCGGGGCGCGACAAGGTGGTGAACCGTGCGGGGACGACGTTCCGCAAGCTCTCTGAAGCGGATCAGGCCGCGCTGGGCGGAGAGGGTGCGCCGGACGTGCTGGCGGCCAATACCTCGGTGATCAAGCGGCCGATCGTGGAGCATCCGGGCGGGCTGCTGGTGGGATTCAAGGAAGCGGAGTGGAGCTCCATTCTGGGCTGAATTGACATGAAAAGACATGCGGGTTGCGCTGTTCAGCTGAGCTCCTCCGTGTTATCTACATCAATGTGAATACTGCCGCGCCTTTCGCCTTTGCGATCACCGTCGATCCTTCGGACATCGATTTCATGGGGCACGTCAACAACGCGTCCTACCTCAAATGGGTGCAGGATGCCGTCGTCGGCCACTGGCGCGCGTTTGCCCCGGCGCAGGCGATTGCCGACCATGTGTGGGTCGCGACCAATCACAACATCACGTACCGGCGGCCGACGTTCCTCAACGATCCGGTGATCGCGCATGTGATTCTGGAGCGGGTGCAGGGCGCGCGGGCGTTCTACGAAACGATTATCAAGCGCGGCGAGGATGTGCTCGCCGAAGTGAAATCAAGCTGGTGCTGCCTCGATGCCGCCACCTTGCGCCCGGCGCGGCTGGCGCGTGAACTGGTCGAGAAGTTTCTGCCTGCTTCGGTAGACTGAGCGCGGCCAACCCCCGCTTCGTCATTCCCGCGCAGGCGGGAATCCAGCGAACCATAGCGCTGCGCCGCTCTGGATCCCCGCCTTCGCGGGGATGACGAGGGATAAACTTCAGCGCAGCTTCGCGATTTCCAGACCGTCCGCCTTGGCGCGAATCTTGATCGATTCCTCGCTGCGGGTCAGCGCCTTGGCGAGGCCTTTCAGCGCCATGCCCTTCTTGGCGAGCATGTGCAGCTTCTGCACCTCATCGGTGGTCCAGGCCTGCTTGTGGCGTTCGAAGACTTTTCCGGTCGCCATCAGACTTGCACCCCTTCAATTCTACGTGCGGTGACAATGTAGTTGAGCGAAAGGTCGTCCGAAAGGTGGAGGCCTTTCAGCGGGCTCCACGAAATGCCCCTGGGGTTGCCCATCGCGAACCCGGCTTCGGCGAGCAGATCGCTGAGCTCCAGCGGCGTGATGAAATCGTCCCAATGGTGCGTGCCCTTGGGCACCATGCCGACCGTTTCCGCCGCACCGACCAGCAACAGGCGCGAGGCGGCGGTGCGGTTGGGGGTGGAGATGACCAGCAGGCCGCCGTCCGCAACCGTCGCCGCGAGGCCCGCGATGAAGGCGGCTTTGTCTGCCACATGCTCGATCACCTCCATCGAGGTGACAAGATCGAAGCCGGTGAGCCCGAGTTCCGCCAGTTCGCCATGGCGATAGTCGATGGCAAGGCCGCCACCTTCCGCGTGGGCTTTCGCTGCCGAGATATTTTCTTCCGCCGCGTCCACTGCCGTGACGCTTGCGCCCATCCGCGCCAGCGGTTCCGCCAGCAGTCCGGCGCCGCAGCCGACATCGAGCGCGCGGCGCCCCGCAAGTGGGCGCAGGCCTTTCGGATCGGCGGCGAGGTGCGAATCGATAGCATCGCGCAGGAAGCCGAGCCGCACCGGGTTGAGCTTGTGCAGCATGGCCGAGCTGCCCTTGGGATCCCACCATTCGGCGGCCAGCTTGCCGAAATGGGCGGCTTCCTCGGGCCTGATGGTTGCTGCGCCCGTCGTTGCTTGGGAGGTTGCATTGCTCATGCTGCGACTCTAAAGCGCCGCGTCCGCGCGGTCGAGAGGCCGCGGGGGAAACCTTTTTTGTTGCTGCGGGGGATAGAGCGTGGCCCGGATCGTGATGAAATTCGGCGGCACTTCGATGGCCGGGACCGAGCGCATCCGCCGCGTGGCCGGCATCGTCAAGCGCCAGCAGGAAGCGGGGCACGAAGTTGCCGTCGTCGTCTCGGCCATGGCGGGCGAGACCGACCGACTGGTGACGTTCTGCCGCGAGGCCAACGCCCTCTATGACCGCGCCGAATACGACGTGGTTGTCGCGGCGGGGGAGCAGGTCACTGCCGGCCTCCTCGCGCTCCATCTTCAGGCGCTGGGCTGCAAGGCGCGCTCGTGGCTCGGCTGGCAGCTGCCGGTGCGCACCGACGATGCCCATGCTGCAGCGCGGATCGAGGATATCGAATCGGGCGCGCTGCTCGCCTCCATGGCGGCGGGTGAGATTGCGGTGATCCCGGGCTTTCAGGGCCTCGACCCCCAGGCCCGAGTGACCACGCTGGGCCGGGGCGGATCGGATACCTCGGCGGTCGCGGTGGCGGCGGCGGTGCACGCGGACCGCTGCGATATCTACACCGATGTCGACGGCGTCTACACCACCGATCCGCGCATCGTGGCGAAGGCGCGCAAGTTGAAATACGTGACTTACGAGGAAATGCTCGAGCTCGCCTCGGTCGGCTCCAAGGTGCTGCAGACGCGCTCGGTCAGCCTCGCGATGAAGGAAGGCGTGCGCGTGCAGGTGCTCTCCTCGTTCATCGATGAAAGTGCGCCGCCAGCCGACAGCATTCCCGGCACGATGATCGTGAGCGACGAAGAATTGGAAGGAACCGACATGGAACGCCAGCTGATCACCGGCATTGCCGCCGACAAGAACGAGGCCAAGGTGACGCTGACCCGCGTGCCCGACCGTCCGGGTGCGGTGGCCGCGATCTTCGGCCCGCTCGCCGAGGCGAACATCAACGTCGACATGATCATCCAGAACATCGCCAAGGACAAGGGCGAGACTGACGTGACCTTCACCTGTCCGCAAGCGGACCTCGCCCGCACGCAGGCGCTGATCGAGGAGCGCAAGGAAGCGATCGGCTACTACCGCATGATCGCGGACAGCAAGGTCGCGAAGGTCTCGGTGGTCGGCGTCGGCATGCGCAGCCACGCGGGCGTCGCCTCGACCATGTTCAAGGCGCTGGCGGACCGGGGCATCAACATCCAGGCGATCTCGACCAGCGAGATCAAGGTCTCGGTGCTGATCGACGCGGACGAAGTGGAACTCGCCGTGCGCGTGCTGCACACCGCTTACGAGCTCGACGCGGCCTGAAAAGTCCCGCCTCCCGGCGCCGTTGCGAAGCCGGAAGGCGGGGTGCGACCCGGGACCGGGCCTTGGTGGACCGGCTCTCGGCTTTCTCGAAAATACCTGATGCCGCCTTTCTGCGTGCTGTACGGCGATCGGGCAAACGACAAACTTTGCGCACTGAAATCGAGGCGGCCGATCAGGCTGCAAACTTCCCGCCTTGTTGCCGCCACGAAGCAGCCCTAAAGGCGCTCGTTTGCAGGCTGCGCTAGACGAGACGTTTCGAATGACCGCATTTCCCAAGACCCACGCCCTCATGGCGCGCGGTGCAGAGTTTCTTGGTACCGAGCATGCCGTGCTGTGCGGCGCGATGAGCTGGGTTTCCGAGCGCAATCTCGTGGCCGCAATCAGCAATGCCGGCGGTTTCGGCGTGATTGCCTGCGGGGCGATGACCCCCGAACTCCTCGATGCCGAGATCACGGCGACAGCGGCGCTTACTGCCAAGCCCTTTGGCGTGAACCTCATCACGATGCATCCGCGCCTGTTCGATCTGATCGAGGTGTGCAGCCGCCACAAGGTGGGCCACGTCGTGCTCGCGGGCGGGATTCCGCCCAAGGGTTCGGTTGAGGCGATCAAGGTGTTCGGCGCCAAGGTCATTGTGTTTGCACCCACTTTGGCACTCGCCAAGAAGCTGTTCCGTTCGGGCGCCGATGCGCTGGTGATCGAGGGTTCCGAAGCCGGCGGGCATATCGGCCCGGTCTCGACCTCGGTGCTGGCGCAGGAGTTCCTGCCTGCGCTGGCGGCTGAACATGTGGTGTTCGTGGCCGGCGGGATCGGCCGCGGCGAGATGATCGCCAGCTACCTCGAAATGGGCGCGAGCGGAGTGCAGCTTGGCACCCGCTTTGCCTGCGCCAGCGAATCCATCGCGCATCCGGCGTTCAAGGCGGCGTTCTTCCGCGCCAATGCGCGCGATGCGGTGGCCAGCGTGCAGATCGATCCGCGCCTCCCCGTCATCCCGGTGCGCGCGCTGCGCAACAAGGGCAGCGAGGAATTCAACGCCAAGCAGATCGAAGTCGCGCGGCGACTTGATGAAGGCGTGGTCGACATGGGGCAGGCGCAGCTGGAGATCGAGCATTTCTGGGCTGGCGCGCTGCGCCGCGCGGTGATCGACGGCGATGTCGAACGCGGCTCGGTCATGGCCGGGCAGTCTGTCGGCATGGTGACTAAGGAAGAGCCGGTCGCCGCGATCATGGCCGAACTGATGACGGAGTGCGAGGCGGCGCTGACGCGCAGTTGAGCGCAGATCGAAGAAGGTGAACGCTGTGCCGCCCCCTTCCGCGAACCGCGCCTCCATCGGCTTCGTCTTCGCCATTGTGCTGATCGACATGCTGGGCTTCGGCATTGCGCTGCCGGTGCTGCCCGGGCTGATTATGTCCCTCGCGCATGTGCCGATTTCCGTGGCGGCAGAATATGCCGGCTGGCTCGGTGCGGGCTATGCCGTGATGCAATTCGTGTTCGCGCCGGTGATCGGGAACCTGTCTGACCGGTTCGGGCGGCGGCCGGTGCTGCTCGCCGCGATTCTGGCGATGGGGCTGGACTACCTGCTGCAGGCCATGGCCCCGGCCTTCTGGTGGCTGATCATCGGGCGCCTCGTCGCTGGCGCGACGGGCGCGAGCTTCTCCGCCGCCTATGCCTATGTCGCCGATGTCACCCCGCCCGAAAAGCGCGCGGCGAGCTTTGGCCTGATGGGCATGGCCTTCGGGATCGGCTTCGTGGTCGGCCCGGCGCTCGGCGGGGTGCTGGGCTCGATCGATCAGCGCCTGCCGTTCGAGGCGGCGGCGGTGCTGGCGCTGGCCAACTTCGCGTTCGGCCTCGTGTTCCTGAAGGAATCGCTTCCGCCCGAAAGCCGCCGCCCGTTTGACTGGCGTCGCGCCAATGCGCTCGCCTCGTTGCGCGCGCTGCGCAAGCAGAGCACGACCGTGCTGTGGTTTGTCGGCGCGCTGGCCGTGTGGCAGCTGGCCTATATCGTCTACCCTTCGACCTGGGCCTACTTCGCGATTGCGGCCTATGGCTTTTCGACGCGCGATGTCGGGCTGGCGCTGGCGATGGTGGGGATCACCAGCGCGCTGGTGCAGGGTTTCGGGCTCAGGCTGGTGATGCCGAAGCTGGGCGAGCGGCGGACGGTGATGCTGGGCGTCGCCTCGCTGGCGGCGGCGGCGGTTCTCTATACGATCGCGACCACGACCTGGGTGGTCTATCTCGCGATTGCCGTTGGCGCACTCTCCGGCATGGTCCAGCCCTCGATCGCGGCGATGAACAGCAAGGCGGTTGATGCAAAGAGCCAGGGCGAATTGCAGGGCGCGACCCAGTCGAT
Organism: Novosphingobium sp.; assembly: GCF_027486195.1. GTDB lineage: Bacteria > Pseudomonadota > Alphaproteobacteria > Sphingomonadales > Sphingomonadaceae > Novosphingobium. Next base: position 5,485 of record NZ_JAIXPP010000074.1, on the reverse strand, counting down.
CAATTCGATCGCGGCCATCATCGGCCCGCCGCTCTACACGCAGACTCTGGCGCACTTCAGTGGCCCGGCTGCGATCCTCAACCTGCCGGGCGTTACCATGCTGCTGGCCGCGGCCATTTCCGTGGTGGCGATGCTGCTGTTTCTCAAAGGCGCGAGCCTTCTGACGAAGACCGCTCAGCCTTCCAGTTCAACGTCCCAGTAGAGCCAGTCGCGCCAGCTATCGTGGAGGTGGCCGGGCGGGAACAGGCGTCCGCGTTCCTGCAGGTGCCATGAGGTCGGCCGGATCGGTTCGGTGATCAGGCGCATCGCGGCTTGCGCCGGGGTGCGGCCCCCTTTGTGCATGTTGCACGGCGCGCAAGCGGCGACGACGTTCTCCCATGTCGTGCGCCCGCCAAGGCGGCGCGGCACCACATGGTCGAAGGTCAGCTGATCCGGGCAGCCGCAGTACTGGCACTGGAACTTGTCACGCAGGAACAGGTTGAAGCGCGTGAAGGCGGGAAACTCGCTGGGGCGCACATATTGCCGGAGCGCGATCACCGAAGGAATCTTCATGTCGAGCGAGGCGCTGTGGACCTCGCGGTCGTAGGTGGCGACGATATCGACGCGTTCGAGGAACACCGCCTTGATCGCGGTCTGCCATGGCCAGAGGCTTAGGGGATAGTAGCTGAGCGGGGTATAGTCCGCATTGAGCACGAGCGCCGGGCAGTTTGAAAGATGGCGATCATGGCCCAATAGCGCGGTATCACCGCCGTGGGGCTTGGCTTCTGCCGCCCGCTCGATCAGCGCCCTGTGAAGCATGCTCCCAACCGGCCCTTTCGCTCCCTGGCGCCCGAAGCCTCACCCGGAGGCGAAGCAAGGCGCCTTCGGGGTGCGATGTGAGGGATGCGGATGACCGCTTCGTGACGCATGGGCAGAAAAGACCACAGCCCTCTCGCGTGCGTCAAGAGGACGTGCGCATTCCTGTCCACAGGTGCATAAGCCTGTGGACAGGATGGGGGCAATTCCCGCTAAAGCGAGCAATTACAGCGGCGTGATCCGCATGGCACCTACACGGAAAACTCCCCGTCGCCCCGTGCTTGACACGGGGCTTGGCTAACCTTTGCTGCCAAGGAAAGCCCAGGCCCGTGTCAAGCACGGGCCGACGGAAGCCTTTTGAGAAATGAGCCGAACTTCAAATCCGCGATGTTACTTGGTGTAGGCCTTGACCAGCTCATAGAGATAAGCGCGGCCGGTCATCAGCGACTTGATCTCGATCCGTTCGTTGAGGCCGTGGACGCCGTTGCCGTCCGGATTGCCCCAGCTGCCCGGCACGCCATAGGTCGGGATACCCACCGCGCCGAGGAACACCGCGTCGGTCGCGCCGGTCGACATCGTCGGCACCACCGGCACGCCGGGGAAGTACTTGGCAGCAAGCTTTTCCATCGGGCCGATGATCGCCGGATCCATCGGCGGGGTCTTGGCAATGGGCCGCAGGGGCGGAGCGAGGGTCACCGTCACCCCGGCATCGGCGACAACGGCCTGCAGTTCCTTCTGCACTTCCTCGACCGAGTGGCCGGGGAAGATGCGGCAATTGACGTTGGCCCCGGAGCGCTGCGGTAGCGCGTTGTTGGCATGGCCGCCGTCGATCAGTGTGGCGACGCAGGTGGTGCGCAGCATCGAGTGGAACGTGCGGTCGGTATTGAGCACGGCCTCGGCTGCGGTGTCTGCCGGGTTGGCGGCAATCGCCTGCATCGCCTTGCCGAGATCATCATTCCGCGCGGCGCCCGCCTTGGCGAAGAAGGCGCGCGTAGTGTCGGAAAGCTCGAGCTTGAAATCGTAGTTCTGCAGCTTCACCAGCGCGGCGGCGAGCTGATAGATCGCGTTGTCGCGCACCGGGATCGAGCTGTGGCCGCCCGGATTGCGCGTTTCGAAGCGATAGTTCTGCACGCCCTTCTCGCCGACCTGGATCGATTCCACGACGAGCTTGCCGCCTTCGGAGACGCCCTTGCCATTGGTGCGCCCGCCGCCGCCTTCATTGAGCGCATAGGCCGCGTCGATCAGATCGCGCTTATTGTTCGCCAGCCATTCGGCGCCGTTGAAGGCGTAAGTCGTCTCCTCGCCGCAAGTGAGCGCGAGCTTCACTGTGCGCCTGGGCTTGAAGCCCTCCTGCTTGAAGCGGATCAGGGTGTCGGTCCACGCGGCTGCCATCGCCTTGTCGTCAACCGTGCCGCGCGCATAGAAATACCCGTTCTCCTCGATCAGCGTGAAGGGATCGCGCACCCAGTCCTCGCGCTTGGCTTCCACCACATCGAGGTGAGCAAGGAGGAGGATCGGCTTCTCGGTCTTCGAGGTGCCGGGCATCACGGCGACGAGGCCGCCTTCCTTCGGCTTCTCCGGCGTGGCGAACAGGGTCAGCTGATCATCGGTGAAACCGGCCGCCTTGAGCCGCGCCGCCATGCGCTCTGCCGCCAAGGTGCAGCTGCCCGACGAAAGTGTCGTGTTGGTTTCGACGAGCTCCTTGTAGAGGCTGCGGAAGGCCTCCTCGCCGCCATAGGGATCGGTCTTTGCAGCAGGCGCGGCAAGCGCCGGAGAGGAGAGCAGGGCGGCTGAAATCACGCCGGTCAGCAGCTTGCGCATGGGCGACAAGTCCTTTGTCTGGAAGGTGGTTGTGCGTGTTTCAGCACGATTGACGCCCCTCCACCAGTCCCCCGCCATTTTCGACTTTTGTCGGCGGGTGAAATGGGGCTCTCCCTTGTGCAAAACAGGGCGGATTCGCTTGGGAAATCGGCCTTTAATGCCTATGTCCGCAGGATGGCCAGTACGAACGAAAACATCCCCAACGCCAACGAATATGGCGCCGATTCCATCAAGGTCCTGCGCGGGCTCGATGCGGTGCGAAAGCGCCCCGGCATGTACATCGGCGATACCGACGACGGCTCGGGCCTGCACCACATGGTGTTCGAGGTTTCGGACAACGCGATCGACGAGGCGCTGGCCGGGCACTGCGATCTGGTGCTGATCGAATTGAACCCGGATGGTTCGGTTTCGGTGGAAGACAATGGCCGCGGCATCCCCACCGGCATCCACGCCGAGGAATGCGTTTCCGCCGCCGAAGTGATCATGACCCAACTCCACGCGGGCGGGAAGTTCGAGAACACCAGCGACGACAACGCCTACAAGGTTTCGGGCGGGCTACATGGCGTCGGCGTCTCGGTGGTCGCCGCACCATTAAAAAGACAAGAACTGACGATCTGGCGCGACGGCGAGGAGCACTGGATGCGCTTCGAGCATGGCGATGCGGTTGCGCCGCTGAAGGTCAACGGCCCCGCCCCGGACAACGGCAAGGGCGGCGTCAAGAAGGGCACCCGCGTGACCTTCTTCGCCAGCCACGACACCTTCAAGAACGTCACCGAGTTCGATTTCGACAAGCTCGAGCACCGCTACCGCGAGCTTGCCTTCCTCAATTCGGGCGTGCGCATCCTGCTGCGCGACAAGCGGCACGAGGACGTGAAGGAGCACGATCTCTATTACGTCGGCGGCATCGCGGCCTTCGTGAAGTACCTCGATCGCAACAAGCAGCCCCTGATGCCCGAACCCATCGCCATCGGGGCGGAGCGCGACGGCATCGGCATCGATGTCGCGCTGCAGTGGAACGACAGCTATTACGAGAACGTCCTCACCTTCACCAACAACATCCCCCAGCGCGATGGCGGCACCCACCTCGCGGCCTTCCGCGCGGCGCTGACGCGGACGCTGAACGGCTATGCCGACCGTTCGGGGATGCTGAAGAAGGAGAAGGTTTCGCTCACCGGCGATGACATGCGCGAGGGGCTGACCGCGATCGTTTCGGTCAAGCTGCCGGATCCGAAGTTCTCCTCGCAGACGAAGGACAAGCTGGTCTCCTCCGAAGTGCGCCAGCCCTTGGAGGCGCTGATGGCCGACAAGATGAGCGAATGGCTCGAGGAAAACCCCGCCCACGCCCGTGCCGTGATCCAGAAGGTGATCGACGCTGCCGCTGCGCGCGAGGCCGCCAAGAAGGCGCGCGAGCTCACGCGGCGCAAGGGCGCGATGGATATCGCCAGCCTGCCGGGCAAGCTGGCGGACTGCCAGGAGCGCGATCCCGCCAAGTGCGAGCTGTTCCTTGTCGAGGGCGATTCGGCAGGCGGCTCGGCCAAGCAGGGGCGTGACCGGCACTTCCAGGCGATCCTGCCGCTCAAGGGCAAGATCCTCAACGTCGAGCGCGCGCGGTTCGACCGGATCATCGGCTCGAAGGAAGTCGGCACGCTGATCCAGGCGATGGGCACCGGCATCCGCGACGAGTTCAACCTGGCCAAGCTGCGCTATCACAAGATCGTGATCATGACCGACGCCGACGTCGACGGCGCGCATATCCGCACCTTGCTGCTCACGTTCTTCCACCGCCAGATGCCCGAAATCATCCGCGAGGGGCACCTCTTCATCGCGCAGCCGCCGCTCTACAAGGTGGCGAAGGGCAGGAGCGAGGTCTACCTCAAGGACGGCCCGGCGCTGGACCGCTATCTGGTCGAGGCGGGGCTGGCTGGGCGCTTGCTGGAAACGGCGGGCGGTGCGCGCAGCGGGGCGGATCTGGCGGGCCTCGTCGATCACGCGCTGCGCTTCCGCAACCTGATGGCCTTTGCGCCCAAGCGCTATGATCCGACGATCATCGAGGCGCTGGCGCTGGCCGGCGCGCTGGAGCCGGAAATGACCGCAGCCGAGCGCGAGGCGGCGCTGGCCGCCAGCGTGCGCTGGATGGACCGCGGCGAGCATGATGCGCGCTGGATCGCCGAAGTGGCGCCCGATGGCGGCTATCGCATCCAGCGCGTGTGGCGCGGGGTGACCGACCAGCACACCATCGAGCCCGGCTTCCTCTCGAGCGCCGAGGCGCGCAAGCTGGCCCGGCTCGCCGGCGAACAGGCCGAAGTCTATGCCATGCCGGCGCGGCTGGTGCGCACCAGCGCTGCGGTTGCCGAGCCCGAGCCCGAGGCCGTGCTGGAAGAGCAGGAGGGCGAGGCCGAAGCACCCGCGCCGGTGCGGCCTGCCACGAAGGAAAGCGCCGGGATCACACGGCCTTCCGAACTGCTGGCGCAAGTGCTGGCGGCAGGGCGCAAGGGGCTCTCGATCTCGCGCTACAAGGGCCTCGGCGAAATGAACGCCGATCAGCTGTGGGAGACGACGCTCGATCCGACGCAGCGTTCGCTGCTGCAGGTGAAGATGGAAGACGCCGACGTGACCGACGAGATCTTCACTCGCCTGATGGGCGACGTGGTCGAGCCGCGGCGCGACTTCATTCAGGAAAACGCGCTCAACGTGGCGAACCTGGACGTCTGATGGCGGGCGCGACCCTGGCCGAAATCCCGTGGGATCAGGCCGCGACGATGATCGATCTGGAGGGGCGCGTGCCGATCATCGGCACTGTGCGCGAGTGTGCGTTGCACTTCACTTTGTACAAGCCGCACGCGCGGGAGAATGCGCGGCTGCTGCTGAC
>NZ_JAIXPP010000004.1 GCF_027486195.1 Novosphingobium sp. | reverse complement strand
CCGAAGCGGATGTGACGGGTGATGTCGTGATCGCCCGCGACCTTCTCGAGATAGGCGTGGATTTCCCGGCTGCCGGCGAAGTAGCGCGACCAGTCGTAAGGCGCGAACGAGAACGAATAGAGGTGGCTTGGCACGTCACAGGCCGCCCCCGGATAACGGTTTTCCAGCCAGACGCCGCCGGGCCGGTCGTGGCGCTCGACAATGGTATACGGGATGCCCGCCTCTGCGAGCTGGATAGCGGCGCAGAGGCCGGAAATGCCTGCGCCGATAATCAGCGCGCGAAAGCCTTCCGGAACGGGAGGATTGGTTGGCCTGCTGCCATCGGCTGCGGGCAGATCGAGGTCAGTGCGGATCATGGCAGCGTATGATGCCGGAATCGTCTCGCCGAGTGAGACGCCCATCATCTCGACCAGCAGTGCATCGGAGGGGTTGGCCAGTCGGGCCGGTTCACCAGCGAAATGCTGGGTCAGAGCCACGTGGGCGGCATCGCGGATTTCGCGCTGCACATCATCGGGCAGGCCGCCGCTGTCGTTGTCGTCCATCCCGCGCGTGCGTGTGGGGATGAACTTTCCTTCGATCCAGCGGTGTTCACCCGTCAGCTGCACGAGCAGGCATGCAAGGGTGGGCACATTCGCGGTCGCCAACGCCTCAGTCAGCCAATCGGGATGTTCGGTGGGTTGCACAGCTACCTGCCACTGCTTGTGATTGCCGGCGCGCACCAACAGCGGGACGCTCTCCATCTCTCTGTCCGCAACCGGGCGACAAAAGTCAACATGTATGTTGATTAAGCCGAATGAGCGTCTCCCCACATACGGCGCTGCATGGGCGTGCTTACGGTGTCGATCTTGCGTGTTGAGGCTAAGTTCATAATACGAAGGTCTAATATTTTGTACATGAACGGACATCGCAGCGCACTTCTGCATCTGGGTCAGGGATTTTTTGATGCGGTTGGCAGTGCCTTCTACCGATTCAACGAATACGTTGATTCGCGGATGGCGAGTCGATATTGGCACGCGAGCCGTGTACGCAACAGAGGCGGATTGATGATGAGCCCGGACGTGATCCTCAACGATAGCCATAGCATGCCACAACTGGGGCTTGGTCTCATGCGGTTCGGCTCTGAAACCGAAACGGCCGCCGTGCTCGCCAGCGCAGCAGATGCTGGATACCGCCTGTTCGACAGCGCCGCCGTCTACGGCAACGAGCAGCAAGTGGGCGATGGGCTGCGCCAGTCCGGGCTGGCGCGGAGCGATGTGTTCGTCACCACCAAACTCTGGAACACCGAGCATGGCCTGGGCAAACCGCGCGCCGCGCTGGAGGGCAGCCTGCAGCGGCTGGGGCTCGATCAGATCGACCTTTACCTGATCCACTGGCCGCTGCCGATGGACGACCTTTTCGTCGAGACCTGGCGCGCGTTGATTGCGCTGCGGGAAGAGGGGCTGGTCCGCTCGATTGGCGTTTCGAACTTTACGGCAGAACATCTCGCCCGGCTGATCGCTGAAACCGAGGTCGTGCCGGGGGTGAACCAGATCGAGATGCATCCGCGCTTTCAGCAGCGCGCGCTGCATGCGTTTCATCGGGAGCATGGCATCATTTCGCAGGCTTGGTCGCCGTTCGGCGGTGGCGGCACCGGGGGAGTCCCTTTGCTGGGTGAGCCGGTGCTTGCGGAAATCGCAGCCAAGCATGCGCGCACGCCCTCGCAAGTGGTGCTGCGCTGGCTCACGCAATCCGGCGCATCCGCCATTCCGAAGGCGACGAGCGTGCAGCACCTTGCGCAGAACATGGCTTCACTGTCGTTTGATCTCGACGAAACCGATCTCGCCGCGATTGCGACACTCGACAGCGCGGAGGGCCGCACTGGGCCCGATCCGCTTACGTTCGCTGTAAAGCACTTCGCGTAAGGCCGAAGCCGCTCAGGGCTGCCAGTCAGGCTTGGGCAGATCCTCGGGGCGCAGCTCAAAGCCGAGCGGGATGCACCATGAGCGGTCTTCGCTGAGGATCGCCTCGCAGTGCTCCATGACCAGCGCATCGAGCGCGCTTTCATGCGGCGTGTCTTGACTGGTTTCGACCAGCACCGCGATCATGGCCCGCAAGGCTGCTATCGCGGCGCGAAAATCGGCATCCGACGCTGAAGGATCATCCAATGTCGCCTGCCCTTTGGCGGACAGGTCTTCGAGGCCGCATGCCTTCGCCTGCAACCGCGCGCACACCGCGTTGGCCATGGTCAAGTAGCGTTGTAGCGTGCCGCGATAGTAGCGGCGCGCCAGCGGCAAGCGCTGCTGCATGAAGCCGATGGCTGCGAGCGAGAGGTGGAGCTGTTCGATCACATGCTTGTCAGCGTTTCCCAGGGCGGGAAGCACCACCTCGCCCAGCGCGCGCTGAATCACTTGCAGCTGGGTTTCGAAATCCTGGTTCATGCCGTCGCACTCCGGAAAAAGCTGAGCAGATCGGAGAGGGCGAGGTAGCCCATTCCGGCAACATGGTTGAGCAGCACGTCCTGATGGGTCGATGCGCCGCGTGCCGCCCGGGTCGAGGCTGCCAGCAGCAGCACCGAGACGAGATAGCGGTTGAACACGCCGAAATAGCGGATGCGAGCCGGATCGACCGGCAGGCCCGAGGCCTTTTCATAAGCGGCATAGAGCTCTGCCTCGGGCATCATCCCCGAGACCAGGATCGTCTCGCCATCTTCGGCATAGTGCTGGAAGATCGGCAGCGCTGCGTATGTCAGGTCCTGATGCCGGTCGCCCAGCACCGCACCTTCCCAATCGAGCCATGCGGTGATCTCGCCCTTTGCTTCATCGAACAGAAAATTGCCGCTGCGATAGTCGGCATGGACAATCGAGATATGGTCGATCGGATGGGCATTGCGGATGAGCCACTTGTAAACCACTGCCATGACCGGCTCTTCCTCGATCCGGTCTTCCTCCCAGATGCGCCGCGCGGCATTGACCTGTCGGATCACTGAGGCGTTCGATCCCACCTCCGGCCGGTCAAAGCTGGCAAGCACAGGCGGCGTGCCGATCGGCAAATTGTGAATGCGGGCGAGGTAGTCGATAAACTGCGGTGCCAGCTTGGCGCGCAAGTCTGGCCCATAGTTCTGGCCGAGGCCTGTGACTTTTCCGGCATCGTGCGAGGGCTTGGCTGTGCCGGTGGCAAAGCCATAGACCATCGCCGGATAGGGCAGAAACTGCGCGTCCGGGTCCATCCAGTAGGCACGCGGGACTGGTACGGTGCCCTCGACCGCGCGGATCACTTCGAACTCACGCCGACGGCTCGACTCTGTAACCGAAGCTGCCGGTTCCATCCGCAGCACCATCGGTGTGACGACTTGCGCCTGGCCATCGGCGTTCTCGCCGCGCCATTGGAGGTTGAACAGCATCTGCAGCTTGGATGCGCCGCCGGAAAGCCAGCGCGCATCAGCGATGCGGACCGGATAGCCGACCTGATTGGTGATCAGCCGCTCGGTGCCATCGACCAGCGTATCCAGCGCAACCGCCTGAAACGAAGGACCATTGCGGCGGCGCATCTTGCGGGTGAGCACGGTGTCGACTTCGTGCTCGGTGGGAAACCGCGCGCGGACCGCTTCGATGAAGGCATCGCTGGGATGCTGCCGGATGCTGTCGTCGATCATGGTCTGGTCCGTCGTCCCGCTTTTAGGGTCAGGTGTCATGTTTGTCGGCCATCCCGCGTGAAAGGTGCGCGAGGCCGGCGAAATCGGCGATGTGGCTGTGGCCGACGCGGGTGCCGCTTTCCCAGCGCATCAAGGTCTGGAAAGCCGCGCTCGACGGATTGAAGTTATACCACGGTGCGGCAGCAACAGTCGTGCCGACCGCGTTCCAGCAATTGCCGCGATCATCTTCGAACTCGACCACGGCGCGGGTAACCAGCATATCGAACCGCTGCGCGCGCATGGTGGCCCGAACGAGGGGGCGGCGCTCGCCGTCGATGACCACGTAGCCGAACTTGAAGGGGCCATAGACGACCTCCTTGTTTTCGAACTCGAGTCCCAGGACGAGGAATGCGCCGAGATCGGGGCCGAGGTTGACATGAACCCACGTGCCGCCCTTGCTGCCCCAGTCCTTGCGCGGGCCCCAGCTCTTGTTCATGCCCTCGGTGCAATCGACCTTGTACTCGCGGCCGTGAAGCGAGAGTGTGCCGGTGACGCGGCCCTTGCTTTCCATGTGGCCAGTGTTCCAGCCATCATAGCCGGCGAGCTTGGACGAGGCGATCAGCGGGTTTTCCGCCGGATCGTGAGGATCGAAGGGATCGCATACCGCGCTGTAGGTGATGTCGAGCGCGCAATTGCCATTGAGAGACTGGTACTGGAACGCGCAATCGCGGGCGCTGTGCGCCTGAAACGACAGGCCATTGGCTAGCGTGAAATCGTCGAAGCGCTCGGGGCAGGGCAAATGCATCTGCGCGTCGTTGTGCTCGATCTGCCAGGGATGCAGGCTGAGCCCCTTG
>NZ_JAIXPP010000032.1 GCF_027486195.1 Novosphingobium sp. | reverse complement strand
GGGGCGGACCGCATCTACGCCAGCTACAAGTTCTTCCTCTACACGCTGCTCGGATCGGTGCTGATGCTGATCGCGATGATGTGGATGGTGAACGAGGCGGGCACGAGCGATATCCCGACGCTGATGGCCTACAGCTTCCCGGTGAAGGCGCAGACCTGGCTGTGGCTGGCGTTCTTCGCGAGCTTTGCAGTCAAGATGCCGATGTGGCCGACGCACACCTGGCTGCCTGATGCGCACGTGCAGGCGCCGACTGCTGGATCGGTGATCCTCGCGGGCGTGCTGCTCAAGATGGGCGGCTACGGCTTCATCCGCTTCTCGCTGCCGATGTTCCCCGAGGCCTCGGCGCAGTTCGCGCCGCTGATCTACGGGCTTTCGATGGCGGCGGTCGTCATCACCTCGCTGATCGCGTTGGTGCAGCACGACATGAAGAAGCTGATCGCCTATTCCTCGGTCGCGCACATGGCGATCGTGACGGTGGGGCTGTTCGCGTTCAACCGGCAGGGGCTTGAAGGCTCGATGATCGTGATGCTGAGCCATGGCATCGTGTCGGGCGCGCTGTTCCTTGCGGTGGGCGTGATCTACGACCGGCTGCACACGCGTGAGATCGACCGCTACGGCGGCCTTGCGATCAACATGCCGGCTTATGCGCTGTTCTTCATGCTGTTCACGATGGCCTCTGTCGGCCTGCCGGGCACCAGCGGCTTCGTCGGCGAGTTCCTATCGCTGCTGGGCATCTACGCGCAATCGAGTTGGGTGGCGCTGGTGTGCACGACCGGTATCATCCTTGGCGCTGCTTACATGCTCTATCTCTATCGCCGCGTGGTGTTCGGCGTGCAGAAGAACGCGGACGCGGCGGCGATGCCCGATCTTGATGCGCGCGAATGGGCGATGATGATCCCCCTCGGCATCGCGGTGCTTTGGATGGGCGTCTATCCGGAAACCTTCCTCGCGCCGATGCGCAAGGATATCGCAGGCCTTGAAGCGCGACTGGCGCAGGCGCGGCCCAAGGGCGACGCCGATGTGCAACTGGCGGCTGTTCCGCCGGTCGCGGCGACACATGAACATGGGGATGCAATGGAACACGGCTCAGGATCCCACGGGGCCGAAGCCCGGCATGAGGGAGCACGCTGATGGAACTGCTCCGTTCGCTGGCGATCACCGGGACCGAGGAAGTCCTCAGCATCTCCGGCCTGATCCTGCTGCTGGCCGCCGCATGGGGCGGTGACAAGGCCAGCCGCGTGATTTCGATCGCGGCGGTGGCTGCGCTCACCGTCTGCGCGGTGCTGACCGTACCGGCGCTGAGCCAGGCTGCGATGGGCCCCGGCGTCGTTGCCTGGAACGGCCAGTTCAGCGGCGATGCCTTCGCCGCGTTCGCCAAGCTGCTGATCTATGCCGGTGCTGCCGTCACGCTGATCGTCGCGCCCGCTTTCTTCGAGCGTAGCAACGCGATGCGCGCGGAATTCCCGCTGCTGGTGCTGTTTGCCGCGATGGGCATGGGCATGATGGTCTCGGCGACCGACATGCTGGCGCTCTATATCGGGCTCGAGCTCAACAGCCTTGCCGCCTATGTCATGGCCGCGTTCCTGCGCAGCGACGAGCGTTCGGCCGAAGCGGGCCTCAAGTACTTCGTGCTGGGCTCGCTCGCCTCGGGCATCCTGCTGTATGGCGTGAGCCTGACCTACGGCTTCACTGGCAGCACCAGCTTTGCCGGCATTCACGCCGCGCTGGTCGGGCCGCTTTCGATGGGGGCGACTTTCGGGATCGTGTTCGTGCTGGCCGGCCTTGCCTTTAAGGTGAGCGCAGCGCCGTTCCACATGTGGACGCCGGACGTCTATGAAGGCGCGCCGACCCCGGTGACGACCTTTTTCGCGACCGCGCCCAAGGTGGCTGCGCTGGCGCTGCTGATGCGAGTCAGCCTGTTTGCCTTTGGCGCGCAGCCGGGCGCGTGGCAGCAGATCGTGATCTTCGTCGCGCTGCTTTCCATCGTGATCGGTGCGCTCGGCGCGATCGGGCAGGACAATATCAAGCGGCTCCTCGCCTATTCGTCGATCAACAATGTCGGCTTCATGCTGATCGGCCTTGCCTGCGCGAACCAGGCGGGCGCGGCGGCGATGCTGGTCTACCTGGCGATCTACGTTGCGATGTCGGTCGCGGGCTTTGTTGCGGTGCTGATGCTGCGGGATGCGGACGGCGCGCCGGTTGAATCCATCGCGGCAATGGCTGGGCTTTCCAAGACCCGCCCGATGCTGGCGCTGGCGCTGGCGGCGGTCATGTTCAGCCTCGCGGGCATTCCGCCGCTGTTTGGGTTCTGGGGCAAGTTCGTGGTGTTCCAGGCGGCAGTGCAGGCAAACCTGCTCAGCCTCGCGGCCATCGGTATCGCGGCCTCGGTGATCGGCGCGTTCTACTACATCAAGGTCGTCAAGGTGATGTACTTCGACGAAGCGGCCGATGTGGTGACGGGCGAGAGCGACATGGCGCAGCGCGTGCTGCTGTTTGTCTCCGTCGTGGCGATTTCGCCGCTGGGCTGGCTGGTGACCAAGCCGCTGGGCGTGCTGGCGAGCAATGCCGCGGCCGCATTGTTCCACATCGCATGACACGCTGAGCGGGCAGTGCCGGACCCGCTGATAAAGGTCGTCGCGGAGATCGCCTCGACCAATTCGGCCCTGCTGGCGCGGCTGGCCAATGGTGAGGCTCCGGCGGAAGGCCATTGGCTGGTGGCGGACCGGCAGACCTCCGGGCGCGGGCGCGCCGGGCGGGTGTGGACCGGCGGGCTTGGCAACTTCATGGGATCGACTGCGGTTGCCTTGCGCGACAGCGAGGCCTTGCCGCAGACGCTGGCGCTGGTGGCGGGGGTGAGCGTGCACCGGGCGCTCAAGGCGGTCGTCCCAGCGCTTTCCGACCTCTCGCTGAAATGGCCCAATGACCTGCTGGTGGGCGAGGCCAAGCTGGGCGGCATCCTGCTGGAGCGGCAGCGCGATGCGGTGATCGTCGGCATCGGGGTCAATCTGGCGGAAGCGCCCGAGGTGGCGGGCCGCAAGACGGTGTCGCTCGCTGCACTGGGGTTTGCGGTGAGCCGGGATGTGTTTGCCTCGGCCCTGGCGGAGACCTGGGCCGAAGACCTGACGACATGGCATGCCGGCGGCTGGCCCATGCTGCGCGCCGAATGGCTGGCAAGGACGCTGCCCAAGGGCACGCTGCTCGGCGTAAACCTCACCGAAGAGGGCCATGTGATCGGCGGTTTTGCGGGGTTGGAGCCCGATGGCGCGGTCCTTCTGCGCTTGGCGGACGGTTCGGTCCGTGCCATCCACGCAGGAGATGTCGAGCTTATCGGCGCAAGTGGAGAGAGCCATGCTTCTGGCGGTTGACGTCGGCAACACCAATGTCGTGTTCGCGCTCTTCGATGGGCGCGAAATCCGTTCGCGCTGGCGCGTGGCCACCGATCCGCGGCGCACGGCGGACGAGTACGCGGTTTGGCTTCTCCAGCTGATGCAGTTGCAAGGCTTCGACCGCGAGCGGGTGCGGCAGATCCTGATTTCCACCGTGGTGCCGCGCGCGCTGCACAATCTGCAGGTGCTGGGGCAGAAGTATTTCGGCATCGATCCGCTGGTGGCCGGGCAGCCGCCAGTGGAGTGGGGCTTTGTCGCCGATGTCGAGCAGCCGCGCTCGCTGGGTGCGGACCGCGCGGTGAACACTGTGGCGGCGCATGCGAAGTACGAAGGCGACCTGATTGTGGTCGATTTCGGCACTGCGACGACGTTCGACGTTGTCGATGCAAGCGGAGCCTACAAAGGCGGGATCATCGCGCCGGGCATCAATCTCTCGCTCGATGCGCTGGTGACGGCGGCAGCCAAACTGCCCCGGATTGCCATCGCGCCGCCGCAGGGCAACAACCGCAGCGTCATCGGCCGTAACACTGAAGATCAGATGCAGATCGGCGTGTTCTGGGGCTATGTGGCGATGATGGAAGGCCTGATATCGCGCCTGCGTAACGAAATCGGACGCCCCGCCAAAGTTGTTGCCACCGGCGGGCTGGCGGTGCTGTTCGACCAGCACACGTCGATTTTCGACCATGTCGATACCGACCTGACGCTGGATGGCATCGCCATTCTGGCGGAACGCGTTGCCGCCCGCTGACCATCGAGCGCGCCGCTAGAACCAGGCCTTCGGGCCGCTAATGAACTGGAAATGCTGTGAAACCCGGTAAGGAATTGCTGTTTCTCGCGCTCGGTGGATCCGGCGAGATCGGCATGAACGTCAATCTCTATGGCTGCAACGGCAAGTGGCTGATGGTCGATCTCGGCATGACTTTTGCCGACCCCTATTATCCGGGCGTCGATCTGGTGTTCGCCGACCTTTCGTTCATCGAGGAGCGGCTCGACGATCTGGTCGGGATCGTGCTGACCCACGCGCACGAGGACCATATCGGCGCGGTGCCCTATTTTGCTCTGGACCTCGGCGTGCCGCTCTACGCGACGCCGTTCACCGCGCGGCTGGTGGCGGAGAAGCTCGCCGAGGCGGGGATTTCCAAGCAAGTCACACTCAACACGATTCCCAACGATTCGTCGCTGAGCCTCGGGCCGTTCGACATCCGCTATGTGCCGCTGGCGCACTCGATTGCCGAGGGCAATGCACTGGTGATCGAGACGCCGCATGGCCGCGTGTTTCACACCGGCGACTGGAAGCTGGATGACGAGCCGCTGATCGGCGTTCCGGCGACCGAGGGCGAACTCACTGCGCTGGGTGACGAGGGCGTGCTGGCGCTGGTGTGCGATTCGACCAACGTGTTCAATCCCAAGCCCTCCGGCTCCGAAGGCGCGGTGCGTGACGGGCTGATGGAGATGGTGGCCGGCCTCAAGGGCAAACGCGTGGTGGTGACGACCTTCGCCTCCAACGTGGCGCGGCTGCAGACGCTGGGCGAGGTGGCCGTGGCGACCGGGCGCAAGCTCTGTGTGGCGGGGCGTTCGCTCGACCGGATCATCGGGGTGGCGCAGGCGAGCGGCTATCTCGAGCACTTTCCCGAGACGGTGAGCATGGATGCGGCGATGGACGTGCCTCGCGGGCAGCTCATGGTGCTCGCCACTGGCGGGCAAGGCGAGGCGCGCGCGGCGCTGGCGCGGATCGCTTCGGACACGCATCCGGTAAAGCTCGAAAAGGGCGACGCGGTACTCTTCTCCAGCCGCCAAATCCCCGGCAACGAGATTGCCATCGGCCGGGTTCAGAACCAGCTGGCAGCGAAGGGCGTGGAAATTCTGACCGACCGGCAGGGCATGATCCATGTTTCCGGCCATCCGGGGCGGCCCGAACTCGAAGCGCTCTACAACTGGATCCGGCCGGAGATGCTTGTGCCAGTGCACGGCGAGATGCGCCACATGGCCGAGCAGGCGCGGCTGGGCAAGGCAAGCGGCATCCCCCGCACGATCGTCCAGAAGAACGGCGATGTGGTGCGGCTGGCCCCGAACGGGCCGGTGAAACTCTCGGAAGTGCGCAACGGACGGCTGGTGCTCGATGGCGACATCATCGCGCCTGCCGATGGCAGCGCGATGGGGCAGCGGCGCAAGCTGGCGGAGAGCGGACTGGTGGTCGCGGCGCTGGCGGTTTCGGCGGCGGGCAAGCTGACGTCTGCGGTGGAGATTGCCGCAATCGGGCTGCCGCTTGAAGAGGACATGGACGAGTTCATCGCCGAAGCGCAGGCCGATGTCGAAAAGGCCGTGACCGCGATCAAGGGCGACAAGAAGCGCGACCGCGCCGGCATATCCGAGACGGTGCGGCTGACGGTGCGGCGCGCGGCGCAGCGCTGGTCGGGCAAGAAGCCCGTGGTTCAGGTCATGTTGCGGGAGGGGTGAAGCGATGAAGTGGACATCGATCATCGCGATCTGGGCGCTGTTCTGGGTGCTCTCGGCATTCCTCGTGATGCCGTTCGGCGTGCGCACCTCTGATGAGTTGGGCATCGCCAAGGTGCCGGGGCAAGCGCCCAGCGCGCCGGGGAACTTCAATCCGCGCCGTATTCTGTTCCGCGCGACCGTGCTCTCGACCGTGCTGTTCTGGCTCTACTACGCGAACTATGTGAACCGCTGGATCACGATTCAGGACCTGGATATCGCGCCCCTGCTGGGGATTTGAGACCCCCTCTCCCCTGAAGGGGAGAGGGTAAAGTCAGACGCCTTCCAGCGCGTAGCCGGCGGAGCGCACTGTGCGGACTGGATCAGCCGCACCGGGGATCGCGATGGCCTGGCGCAGGCGGCGGATGTGGACGTCCACCGTGCGCAGCTCGATGTCGCTGCCGCTGCCCCACACCGCATCGAGCAGCTGCCCGCGCGAGAAGACGCGGCCCGGATGCTCCATGAAGTGGCGCAGCAGACGGAACTCGGTCGGCCCGATCTTGATCGCCTGACCGCGGCGGGTGACGCGGTGCGCGGTGGGATCGAGCGCGAGATCGCCCACGGTGATCGTCTCGCCGGCAAGGGCAGGGCGCACGCGGCGCAGCACGGCGCCGACGCGGGCGATCAGCTCGCGCGGGGAGAAGGGCTTGGTGACATAGTCGTCGGCGCCAGTTTCGAGCCCGCGCACGCGGTCGTCCTCGTCGCTGCGCGCGGTGAGGATGATGATGGGCACATGGGCGGTGGACTTGTTGCGACGCAGGCGGCGGCAGACTTCGATGCCGCTGGTGCCACCGATCATCCAGTCGAGCAGGACGAGATCGGGGGTATCCTCGGCCGCGAGAAGGAGGGCCTCATCGCCATCGTCGGTGGTGCGTACGTCGTATCCTTCGCCGCGGAACCGGTATTCGACCAGTTCGGCAAGCGCGGTGTCATCCTCAACCAGAAGCAGCTTCGGCGCGGACATCGAAAACCCCTGATGCATTGGAACGACTGACAGGCATGACAGTCACATTGCGCAGAGACGACATTTGTTACGCTGTCGTGACGTGCGCCCCAACCTAGTCAGACAGGCGGGATGACCTCGTCGCGTTCAGGCAGATATGTGCCGGTAGCCGCGTAGTGCACCATTTCGGCAATGTTGGTGGCATGGTCGCCGATGCGTTCGATATTGCGCGCGACAAACATGAGCTGCGCGACCGAGCTGATCGTGGCCGGGTTCTCGACCATGTAGGAGACGAAGTTGCGGAATACGCTATCGTAGAAGGCATCGACCTTGGCGTCGCGCTTCACGATCTCGGCGGCGGCGACCGGATCGCGCGCGGCATAGGCGGTGAGCACATCGTGGACCATGTCACCCGCCAGTTCGTTCATCACCGGCAGCAGGGTAAGCGGCTCAAAGCGCTTGCGGCCCTCGATATGGCCGACGCGCTTGGCGATGTTCTTGGCATAATCGCCGATTCGCTCGATCACGCCAGCGATCTTGAGCGCGGCGATCACTTCACGCAGGTCATCCGCCATGGGTGCGCGCAGGGCGAGCACACGGACCGCGAGCCGGTCGACTTCGCCTTCCAGATGGTCGATCCGCTTGTCGCGCGCGATCACGCCGTCGGCGAGATCCTGATTTCCGCTGACCAGCGCATCCATGGCCTCGGCCACGGAAAGCTCTGCCAGCCCGCCCATTTCGGCCACCAGGCCGCGCAAGCGGGTGATGTCCTCATCGAACGCCTTGACGGTGTGTTCAGCCATCATCGTTCCTTACCCGTATCGACCAGTAATGTAATCCTTTGTGCGTTCTTCCCGGGGGTTCGTAAAGATGTCCGAGGTGGTCCCGTACTCGACGATCTTGCCGAGGTGGAAAAACGCAGTGCGCTGCGAGACGCGGGCGGCCTGCTGCATCGAATGGGTGACGATGACGATGGCATAGCGGCCGCGCAGGTCGTCGATCAGTTCCTCGATGCGCGCGGTGGCGATGGGATCGAGCGCCGAGCAGGGCTCGTCCATCAGGATCACTTCGGGATCGACCGCGATGGCACGGGCGATGCACAGGCGCTGCTGCTGGCCGCCTGAAAGCGCGGTGCCGCTCTCGCTCAGCCGGTCCTTGACCTCGTCCCACAGCCCGGCGCGCTGGAGCGATTGCTCGACGATGCCATCAAGCTCGCCCTTGCTGGCAGTGATGCCGTGGATGCGCGGGCCATAGGCGATGTTTTCGTAGATCGACTTGGGGAAGGGGTTGGGCTTCTGGAACACCATGCCGACCCGCGCGCGCAGGGCCACCACGTCCATCGACGAGCGGTAGATATCCAAGCCATCAAGCGTGATCTCACCTTCGACACGCGCGCCCGCAATCGTATCGTTCATCCGGTTGAGCGTGCGCAGAAACGTGGACTTGCCGCAGCCCGAAGGCCCGATGAAGGCCGTTACGTAGCTGCTGGGGATCTCGATCGACACATCGTCGATCGCCCGCTTCTGGCCATAGAAGACCGAAACATTGCGCGCGCTGATCTTCGAAGGGCCCACCGGATCGGGGAACACCGACGCCGCAGGCTGGTTCGCCGCATCTGCGGCAGGGACTGGAGCGTTCATGTTACCACCGTTTCTCGAAGCGACCACGCAGGTAGATCGCGATGCCGTTCATCACGAGCAGGAAGATCAGGAGCACGACGATCGCCGCGCTGGTGCGTTCAACGAAGCCGCGGTTGATTTCATCCGACCACAGGAAGATCTGCACGGGCAGCACCGTGGCGGGCGAAGTGAAGTCGCTCGGCGGGCTGGCGACAAAGGCGCGCATGCCGATCATCAGCAGCGGCGCGGTTTCGCCCAGCGCGCGGGCCATGCCGATGATCGTGCCGGTGAGAATGCCCGGCAGCGCGAGCGGCAGGACATGGTGGAACACGACCTGTACCGGGCTTGCGCCCATGGCGAGCGCGGCATCGCGGATCGAGGGCGGCACCGCCTTGATCGCGTTTCGGCCCGAGATCACGATGACCGGCATGGTCATCAGCGCCAGCGTCATGCCGCCGACAAGCGGCGCCGAGCGGTAGTTGGGAAACGCAGCGAGGAACACCGCGAGGCCGAGCAGGCCGAAGATGATCGAGGGCACCGCGGCGAGATTGTTGATCGAGATCTCGATGATGTCGGTCCAGCGGTTCCGCGCGGCATATTCCTCCAGATAGAGCGCCGAGAGCACACCGACCGGAAAGGCGAGCAGCAGGGTGATGAACATTGTCATCATCGAGCCCTTGAGCGCGCCCCAGATGCCCACGCTTTGCGGATTGGTGGCATCCGCGCGGACGAGGAAGCCGGTATCGAAAGCGCGCACCAGCTTGCCTTCGCGGGCGAGATCGGCGGCGCGCTGACGCAGGGCCGCATCGCCGCCGCCGCGCTGGGCATTGGCAAGATCATCGCTGGCGGGAAGCGAAACCTTGAGCTCGCTCGTCATCAGCAGCGAGGGATCATCGATCAGCTTCTGCCCGACCTCGCGCCAGGCCCCATCGGAAATCAGCGCGTCGCCTTCGCGTCCAAAAGCCTTGGTTGCGGAGGAATTGACCAGAGCGGGAAGGCCAGCCACTTCCAGCCCGCCGAGCGGATCGGGCTGGGCGAGGCGGGCGGGATCGATCTGCATGCGGCCGCGGATCGGCACGGACATGCGGATTTCGCTGCGGTGGAAGCCGGCCCAGCCGCTCGACGCCATCGAGACGAGCAGCAGCACGAGGATCAGCACCGAGAAGGTGACCGCGCCGAAGCCGACCCAGCGAAAGAGTACGTCCGACCTGTAGCGCCGTGCAAGGCCAGCCTGCATGCGAGCCTGACGCGCGCTTCGCAGGGCCTCGATCTCGGCGGGATCGCGGGGCTTGTTCATGACGCCTTACTCATAAGCTTCGCGGTAACGCTTGACCACGCGCAGCGCGATGAAGTTGAGCGTCAGCGTGACGAGGAACAGCACCATGCCGAGCGCGAAGGCGGAGAGCGTGGCGGGGTGATCGAAGCTGCCTTCGCCGGTGAGCATGGCGACGATCTGGAACGTGACCGTGGTCATCGATGCGAAGGGATTGGCGGTGAGGCTGGCCGAAGCGCCGGCCGCCATGACCACGATCATCGTCTCGCCGATGGCGCGGCTGATTGCCAGCATGATCCCGGCGACAATGCCGGGGAGCGCGGCCGGGATGAGCACCTTGCGGATCGTTTCGGCGCGGGTGGCGCCCATCGCGAGGCTGCCATCGCGCATGGCCTGCGGGACCGCAGCAATGCTGTCGTCGGCCATCGAGGAGACGAAGGGAATGATCATCACGCCCATGACGAGGCCGGCCGCCATCGCGCTTTCGGTAGATGCATTGGCAATGCCGATCGCCTGCGCCGCATCGCGCACGTCTGGCGCGACGGTGAGTGCGGCGAAATAGCCGTAGACCACGGTCGGCACGCCTGCGAGAATTTCGAGCATCGGCTTGACGATGCGGCGGACGGAATTGTCGGCATACTGGGTGAGGTAAACCGCGCTCATCAGCCCGAGCGGGATCGCCACGGCCATGGCAATGATCGCCCCGATGAAGATCGTGCCCCAGAACAGCGGGATCGCGCCAAAGGCACTGCCGTCGGGCGTGCCGCTGCTCATCGGATCGGGCGCCCAGTGTGTGCCGAACAGGAAATCGATGGGCGAGACCATGCCGAAGAAGCGCACGGTCTCGAACATCAGACTGGCGACGATGCCGAGGGTGGTGAGGATCGCCGCCAGCGAGGCGAGCAGCAGGAGGTTCATCACCGCGCGCTCAACCCGCGTGCGGGCGGCAAAATCGGGGCGCAGGCGCAGGAACGAGAAGGCACCGCCGGCAAAGGCGACCACCAAGGTGACGGCGAGACCGATCATGTTGTAGCGCGTCAGCGCCGCGCGGTAGGGCTCGACAAGACCTTCGGCCTCGCTGTTGAACACCGCGCGGGCGGCACCGGTGGCGACGGCGCGCGCCTCGCCCATCATCGCCTCGCGCTCGAAACCGAAGGCGGGGAGGGCGGCGGCCGCCGGATCGGCGAGGACGTGCTGCAGCACGAGGGCTGGGCTGATCGCATCCCACAGGAGGGCGAAGATCGCCGCAGGGACGGCCACCCACAGCCCGACATACCAGGCGTGAAAATCAGGGAGTGAATGGATGCGGCGACCGGGTGCAGCCCTGCGGAATGCAGACGCGCGCGAACGCCCGGCAAGCCAGCCGACGAGACCCAGCCCGAAGGCCAGAAGGAACAGAATGCCTGGCGACATGGCCGCTTGCCTGTCCTTACTTCAGCTGCGAGCCGTCGAGCACAGGCAGTTCGCTTGCGGCCTTGGCGCTGGCGGCCAGCACTGCCTCGGGCGCCACGACCATGCCCGCCTTGGCGAGCACGCCGCCCTTGCTCCACAGCTTGGCCCACTCGGTCACATAGGCCTGCAAGCCCGGGATCGCCTTGATGTGCGCCTTCTTCACATAGATGTAGAGCGGGCGCGCGCCGGGATAGCTGAAGTCGCTGATCGTCTCGTACGTCGGCGTCACGCCGCTCATGGTAAGGCCCTTCAGCTTGTCCTTGTTCTCCTCGAGATAGGAATAGCCGAAGACGCCGATGGCCTTGGGGTTCGCTTCGATCTTCTGGACAATCAGGTTGTCGTTCTCGCCCGCGTCGACATAGGCCCCGTCTTCGCGCAATTCGCCGCAGATCGCGTCATGTTTGGCCTTGTCGCTCTCCTTGAGCGCCTTCATCGCGGGATCGCTCTCGCAGCCGCGCGTGAGGATCAGCTCTTTGAGCGCGTCACGCGTGCCCGAGGTGGATGGCGGGCCGTAGACGAGGATCGGCTCGTCGGGGAGGGCGGGGTTCACGTCCTTCCACTTCATCGCCGTGTTCGGCTTGCCGAAGGGCGTCTTGGCGAGCGCCTTGTAGACGTCCTCGGGCGTCAGCGCGATGCCGGGGCCATTGCTGCCCTCGGCGAAGGCGACGCCGTCGAGACCGACCTGGATCTCGACGATCTCCTTTACGTTGTTCTTCTGGCACTCGTCGAACTCGGACTTCTTCATCCGGCGCGAGGCGTCCTCGACGTCGGGGTGCTGCGGTCCGATGCCGGCGCAGAACAACTTCATGCCGGCGCCGGTTCCAGTCGATTCGATGATCGGTGCCTTGAGCGTTGTGTCCGACTTCGCGAGCGATTCCGCGACCGCCTTGGCGAAGGGGTAGACCGTCGATGAGCCGACGGCGCGGACCTGATCGCGCGTTGCGCTCTGTTGGCCGCCGCAGGCCGAAAGGGCCAGGATGACCGTAATCAGTGCGGAGCCGGCAATGAAACGATTCGCAACCATCGTGATCTTCCCTTGGCCCCCTGCGCTGCGCGGGGTCATGCGAGTGGTGTGTGACATTCTTATGACAATTCGTGCTGCGGTGTAACGGCGAGCGCGAGCCGCATCGTGACGGTGGTTCCTTCGCCGAGCCGGCTTTCGATATCGAGCTTGCCGCGGTGCCGTTCGACGATGTGCTTGACGATGGCGAGGCCGAGCCCGGTACCACCCACGCCGCGGCTGCGGCCCGGATCGGTGCGGTAGAAGCGGCGGGTCAGGTAAGGGATGTGATCGGGATGGATCCCTTCGCCGTGGTCGATCACGGATAGCACGGCCTCGCCCCTTTCGCGCACCACCTCGACCCGGACAGGCTGCGCGGGATCGCCGTACTTGAGCGCGTTGTCGATGAGGTTGCGGATGACCTGATCGAGTTGCTGGCGGTCGCCGGTGACCATAGCGTCGGCGGACTTCACTTGCACGCGACCGTCGCCGGCGGTGCTGGCGACTTCCGAGCCGATGCTGGCGGCAAGCAGGCCAAGGTCGATCTGCTCGCGCGGCAGGTCGTGTTTTTCCGCCTCGATCCGCGAGAGCGACATGAGATCCTCGACAAGGCTCTGCAAACGGCGCGATTCGCGCAGCACAGTGTTGTGGAAGCGCGCGGCTGTCACGGCATCGACTTTGGCATCGGGATCGGCCAGCGTTTCGATGTAGCCGATGATCGAGGCCAGCGGGGTGCGCAGTTCGTGACTCGCGTTGGCGACGAAATCGGTGTGCGAGCGGCTGATATCGGCCTCGGCGGTGCGGTTGACCATTTCGATCAGCGAGAAGCGCTGGTCGATGGCAACGCGGCGGACCTGCCAGATGCTGCGTGCGCCGGTCAGCCCGCGGACCATGGCGGTGCCCTGCGGCTTGCTGAGCAAGGTGATCGCTTCGGGGTGGCGCAAGGCGACACGCGCATCCTGCCCGACGATGTGCGGCCCCAGCGCCTCGCGCGCGGCGGCATTGGCGGCCGCAATACGCTGGTTGTCGAGCATCAGCACGGGCACGCTGAAGGGCTCGACGAGCTCGACCATGGCCTGACGCGAAACCGAACCTTCATCGGGGACGCGCACTGCGATCTCGGGCTCGGGCCGGGAGAGCCACAGCGTTCCCAGCCACACGATCAGCACCGTGATGGCCAGCACCGGGTCGCTCCCGATTGCCAGCATCACGGCGCAGGTGCCGACAGCAACGATGATACTCGACCAGGGGAAGGGCGAACCCACCATGTCAGTCTTGTTTCCATTCATGACGGAGCCGTCGGCTTGAACCTTGATGCCTGTCTTGTTTCATCCGGCGCGCATATCGGCCCGATATCCGATCTGATTCATTCGATCCGCCGCGCATCCCATGCGCAGGTTCACGATGGGTATATGAAGCAGTATGTCTTGAGCGACCAGACCCTTGGAATGGCTGTCAGGCTGCCGCATTGATCAGCAATACTGGTGTAACATGACGGGTTCGGGACGCTGCTTGATAAATCGTTCATGCCTAGCGGACCGCAGTGAAGTGAAGCTTCGCGGCTGTCGCGAGCAGAATGATCGCCAGCATCGAGAACATTGCCGACAGCAGGCTCCACGAGACCAGGCTGACCCGGTCAAGATCGGTGCGCTGCCGATGGCGGCGTTCGCGCCAAGCGGAAAGCACCGCGCCAACCAGCGCGATGCCGCCCGCTGCGGCAAATTCGTCAAAGGTGGTCAAGGCGTCAAAATCCATGGAGCTTCCCAAGCATTTCGAAGTCGGCTCGGCAATAGCGGATCATTGAGGCCCGGCTCATGACAGCGCAGCAGCGCACGCGTGCTGAGGCCGCAGCCAATTGCAGTCCTAAGTGACTTCAAATTGACAAACTCCGCGGATACCGCCGCCCCGTGAGGGACGAGAATGGCATTGCGCGGTGTAGGGGAAGACAACGAGGCAAGCGCGCAGGGCCATGATGGCCAAGGTGATAGCGCTGCGCCGTTTGGCGAACATGTCGTCTCCGATATCGAGAGCTATCTCTGCGCGCCGACAGCAGAAGGCCGGATCGATCACTTGCAATCGCGCCATCCCGAGGCCTGGCACCTGCGGCTGCCGGGACTCGATAGCCTGCTTGATGGCAATCCTGCGAAATCCGACTCCGGCCAGCCGCTCCGCATCTGCATAGCCACCGAACAGGTCGCCGGCCCGGTACGCAACGGCGGCATCGGCAACACATATGCCAACCTTGCGCTGATGCTGGCCGAGCAGGGTTTTGACGTCACCGTGCTCTACCTGCGCGGTGAACAGGTCGAGACTGAAACGATCGGGCATTGGGTGAACCACTACGCCAAGAAGGGGGTGAGGCTGGTACCCGCGCCCGACTATGCGAGTGCAGAGCGCTTCGCGTCCAACGCCGACCGCTGGCTGCGCGTGCCCTACAACATGATGCGCTGGCTGATCGACAATCCGATGGACGTGGTCCACGTTTCGGAATGGCGGGGCACGGGGTACTTGTGCTTGCTGGCAAAGCGGCAGGGCTGGGCGTTTGCGCGGACCCTTTTCGTGGTGAAGACGTCAAGCCCGTGGATGTGGAACCGTCTTTACGGCGGTCATATGCTCGAACGTGCCGACGATCTGGTCAAGAATCACGCCGAGCGCCGCAGTGTCGAACTGGGCGATATCGTTGTCGGCGGCAGCCTCCACTTGCTGCGCTGGATGGCCAGCCAGGGCTATGTCCTGCCCGAGGAGCGCACGTTTGTGCAGCCCAATGTTGCGACCTTCGCTTCGCTCGAACCCTTGATGCGTGCCCGAAAGCTGACACCTGGCACCCGCGCGCCGATCGATGAGCTGGTGTTCTTCGGTCGGCTTGAGGTGCGCAAGGGGCTGTTCATCTTCTGCCAGGCGATCCGCCGACTGGTGCGCAAGGGGGTACCCCTGCCGCGCCGGATCACGTTCATGGGCAAACCCGGCGGCCGCCTGCCCAGTCATCCCGAACTCGACACGCCCGACTACATCCGGGAAGTGTCCGAAGGGTGGCCTTGCGAGGTGCAGATCCTGACCGGCTTCCAGCAATACGAAGCGATTGAGTATCTGCTGGGTGGCAAGCGGCTGGCGGTCATGCCCTCGATTATCGAGAACAGCTCGATGGCGGTCTACGAGGCGGCCATCTGCGCGATTCCGACCGTGGCGACCGATGTCGGCGGCAATGCCGAGCTGATCGATCCGCGCGATCGTGCGGCGGTCCTGTGCCAGCCGCACCCGGTGGCGCTGGCCGACAAGCTGGAAGAGGCGCTCAAGCTTGGCGGGATGGTGCCGCGTCCCAGCTTCAACAACGATAGCAATCTGGCGATCTGGAACGCGTTCCACCAGCAGCTCAATGGACCGCTGCATCAACGGCTGCTGGATCGGGCACGGGGGGATGCAGTGCCTGCACCCAATTGTCCGGCCACGGCGGTTTGCATTTACTTCCTTGGTCATGCTGCCGCGCTGGACGCGACACTGGCCAGCCTGGCAGCGCAAGAGGTGTCGCCGCGTGAGGTGCTGGTCGGGGTTGATGGCGACAGCGATGAGGACTGCGCGGTCGCGGCGGCGGCGTTGGCCCGCCACGGCTTTGCGCCGCATGCGGTGGAATGCTTCGATCTCGATGCCGGAGCCGCGTTCAACCGGTTGGCCGATGCCGCGAGCAGCGAGTTCGCTCTTTTCGTTTGGGAAGGGGCGATGCTTGAACCCGGCGCATTGCGCGAGCTTGAACGGATTGCCCGGCACACCGACGCCCACGTGATCAACTTTCTGGTCGAGATGCGCGAACTGGGCGCAGAAAGCCCGTCCGATCTCAAGGCACAGTTTATCGTCGGTGTTTCCGACGCTTTCTTCCGCGATGACGAGATCGAGAATCCACTCTTCGTGCGGCGCGATGCCTTCTTGCAGTTGGGTGGATTCACCAACGACTATCGGCTTCTCGGCCATGACCACGAATTCGTCGCGCGCGCGCAGCTTGCCGGATATGCTTGCGAGACGGTGCCAATGCGGCTGGGCAGCATTGTCGCGCAACCCGCAGAGTGGCTGCGCGCACGCGGCTACGATCTTTCGGCCACCGCCTTTCGGGTCATGCGTCCCAAGCTCGCGGCAGCGCCGCTGGCGATGCGCGATACGCTGCTCCTCGCGCGCGGGTTGGCGGCGCGCGGCGGGGGCAAGGCCAAGCAGGCTGCGGCAGCGAATCCCGAAAGCGTGCTGATGCGCATCATGGCCGGGCTGAAACCCGACCGCAGTCCGGCAGGGCCTATCGACCCATCGGCCGCCGTCGCTGCGCTCACAAAGCCCGCGGCCCGCACCAGACCGGTCAAACCGCGCGCAAACCGCAATGGCCCTGCCGGGATTGGCAACTACGTTGCGTTGCTCAACATGGTTGCGGGCGAGGACATTGCCATGCCGGTGATACGGCCCCGCGCACCCCGCGCCCGGCCCATGTCTCCGCTGCTCAAGACGCTGGTGGAGCGCGGCGATGTTGCACGCGATGGAGAGGTCGTCGGCCAGTTGCTCGGCGTACATCACAACCGGATCCATGGCTGGGTTACACAACTGCGCAAGGATGCGCCGCCGATCAGCGTGGAGATCATCGTCGATGGCGCCGTTCTGCAGGCGACGGCCGACCGGCATTTCGCCCCGTTTGCGGCCATTCCGGATGAGGCACGGCGGGCCGGCTTCGTGATCGACCTGCCTTCGCGGGGAACCCGGCGCAAGGCAGGGATGGTGTTTCGCGTCGTGGCTACCGGCAGCAATATCGTGTTGAACGATGGCTTGATCATGCCGCGCAAAGTAACGTTTGCCGGCATGGGATATGACGGCTTGGTGGATGTCGACAGCACCGGAGCCATCGGCGGGATCATTCGCCATCGTCAGGATCGCGCCCGTCGGTGCGATCTTGCCCTGTTTGCCGACGGCGTCTTTTTTGCGCGGGTCCCCATTGGTGGCCAGAGCGACGGGCAGTTCTCCGTGCCGGTGCCGGATATCGTCCGAAACGGGGGAGCGCATGAAATTGAAGTGGTCTTGGCAGAGAATGGCGTCGCCGTGCCGGGTGGGCTGCTGACCGTGATGGAGGGGCAGATTGTCCGACCACGTTCCAGCATCTTGTCGATGCTCGGGCGATGAGGGTCCTCGTCACTGGCGGCTGCGGCTTTATCGGCGCCAACCTCGTCCCGCGCCTGGCCGCAGCGGGTTGGGAAGTGCGTGTGCTCGACAACGAAAGCATGGGGCGCCGCGAGCATCTCGATGATTTCACCGGGCAGTTCATCCACGGCGACATCCGCGATCCGGCGGCGCTGGATGTGGCGCTCGCGGGGGTCGACGCGGTGGTCCACCTTGCAGCGGATACCCGTGTGATCGAGTCGATTGCCGATCCGGCCTTCAATTTCGACGTCAACGTGGTCGGCAGCTTTCGCCTGCTTGAGGCGATGCGCGCGCGCGGCATTCGCCGTCTGGTCAATGCCTCGACCGGCGGTGCGATCATCGGTGCTGCCACGCCTCCCGTCCATGAAGCCATGGTCCCCAATCCCATCGCACCCTATGGCGCGACCAAGCTGGCGGTGGAGGGGCTGTGCTCCGCATGGTCGGGAAGCTATGGCTTTTCCGCTCTTTCGCTTCGATTTGCCAACGTTTACGGCCCGCGTTCATATCACAAGGGGAGCGTTGTCGCCGCGTTCTTCCGGCGCATCGCGGACGGGCTGCCGCTGATCGTTCACGGAGACGGCGAACAGGTGCGCGATTTCGTGTTCGTCGACGATCTGTGCGACGGCATCATGCGTGGCATCGATTACGCGCAATCAGGTGTATTGCAGCTGGGTTCCGGGGTGCCGGTCTCGGTCAATGCGCTGATTGAAGAGATGCGCCTGGTTGTTGCACCGCAGCCTGTCGCGGTAGAATATCGCCCGGCGCGGGTGGGTGAGATCGAGCGAACCTGGTGCGATGTCTCGCGCGCGCGGTCTGAACTTGGCTTTGCTCCGGACACGTCGCTTGCGGTTGGGCTGGCGCGGACCTGGGCGTGGTTTCGTGCTCGGCGCGCGGGTAACTGACGGCCGCGGCAATCCGCAGTCAAGCGCCCGGTCCGGTGCTGCGCCAACGCCCCATTTTGCAACAACGCACGCCGGACGATGTCGCAACCGTGTCATATTGAGCAATTAGCAGCCCCAATAGCGAGCAAACGCATTTCGGGGGTTAAACATGCTGCTTTTCATTGATGAACCGCGCAATATCAAGATCGTGCGCCAGCCTCCCGAGGGCGGGATTCGCGAGCCGCTTTGCAAGGTGAAGAAGCAGCAACTGGTTATTTCTGATGAAGTGGCCGCTCTCCTCAAGGGCGACGAGGTCGTTGAGATAGAAGCTGCTTTCAATCTTCTTGCCGAAGGTGAAACGGCTCGGATCAAGGCGGCTATTGCGGCTTTCCCGAGCACCATCCGCGAAGTTCTGGATTACTACAAGGATGGCGCTAGCCCCATGGAGCAGCGCTGGATTCTGGGCGCCCTGCTTGAAGGTCTGCGCCTGATCAGGCGCCACGATCGCGAGATCGGCATCTAAGCGATTCGGCTTTCGCCGGGGGCGGCATTCGCGCGGCTGCGTCTTGCCGCCAACCAGAAATTTGGGGGTAAGAACTTGGAAAAAGTCATCGTGCTTGGCGGCGACGGATTCTGTGGCTGGCCGACGGCATTGCACCTGTCGAAGCTTGGCTACGACGTTGTCATTGTCGACAACCTGTCGCGTCGGAAAATCGACATCGATCTGGAATCCGACTCCCTGACCCCGATCAGCTCGATCGGGGTGCGGCTTGCCGCGTGGAAGGAAGTGACCGGACGTACCATCCGGTTTGCCCAGATGACCGTCGGCACGGATTATGACCAGCTGCTTGACCTGATCCAGCGCGAGCGGCCGCGCGCGATCGTCCACTTTGCCGAGCAGCGCGCTGCGCCATACTCGATGAAGGGCACGCGCGAGAGGCGTTACACCGTCAACAACAACCTGAATGCCACGCATGACGTGCTCTCGGCCATTGTTGACAGCGGGTTGGAGATCCATCTCGTCCACCTCGGCACGATGGGTGTGTATGGGTATGGCACGGCGGGGATGGAGATCCCCGAGGGCTATCTGCCGGTCACCATCAATACACCTGAAGGCGCCAAGGAAATCGAGATCCTGTATCCGGCTCATCCGGGCAGCGTCTATCACATGACCAAGTCGCAGGATGCGCTGTTCTTCTGGTACTACAACCGCAATTATAAGACGCGCATCACTGATCTGCATCAAGGCATCGTGTGGGGGACCCAGACCGACGAGACCAGCCTGGATGAAAGGCTGATCAACCGGTTCGATTACGATGGCGACTACGGCACGGTGCTCAACCGGTTCCTGATGCAGGCCGCGATCGGCCATCCCATGACTGTGCACGGGACCGGCGGTCAGACGCGCGCGTTCATTCATATCCGTGACACTGTTCGGTGCATCGAGCTGGCGATTGCCAATCCGCCGCAGCGCGGTGACCGGGTCGCGATCATGAACCAGATGACCGAGACGCACCGGTTGATCGATCTGGCGCGGATGATCGAACAGATGACTGGGGCGCCTTACCAGCTTGTACCCAATCCACGCGTCGAGGCTGCCGAGAACGACCTGACGGTTTGCAACGAACGGTTCCTGAAGCTGGGACTGCAGCCCACGCGGTTGCATGAGGGGCTGGCAGCTGAAGTGACCGACATCGCGCGGCGCTATGCTGACCGTTGCAACCGGGCCAAGATCCCTTGCGTTTCGCAATGGACCGGGCCCCATCCTGAAACCCGGCCCGAGCCGCGTGCCGAGGTTGCGCACATTGTCCGCAGCGAGAGCCAGTCCGCGGCGGTCAACTTGGTCCTGGTCGGCAACGACGTCTACGCACGACTGCCTTCGGCGATGTGATTTGGGCCAGGCCATGATGGCCGGCAATGGAATTGAGGCCGGTACGGCAAGCGGCCGGGGCAGGCGATAACAGGGGGCAGAAGGCATGTTGGCGGGCGGTGAACCAGGAGATGAGCAGCAGAAGCGCAAAGAGGGGCAAGAGCAGGCCGGCGACGGCGTGTCGAAGCTGGCTTCGCGCTCGTTGCAGAACCTGATGGAACGTTTGCCGAGCGCGCGCGTGGAAGGCCGGTCCGGTTCACGCGCTGTTCCGATCGGGGCGCCGCTGCGCACCAATCGCGAATACAAGGGTTCAGACGTTCCCGAACCGAATACGACTGCCTCTGCCTCGACGGATGCGCCGACCCAGACACCGCCCGCCGGTGAGACGGACGGCCCCTTCATGCTGCGCTCTACAGTGGACCGGTCGGCGGCTCTTCGCGAAGCCGGACCATCACTGCCGGGACGCAAATCGCGCATGTCGAAGGGCAGCCTGATCTGGCTCATCCTGGCCTTTGTCGCCCCCGTCTTGCTCGGGGGTGTCTACATCTTCTTCGTGTTGCCCGATCAATATGTGACCGAGTTTCGTTTCTCGGTGCGTGTGCCGGTGGGCAATCCTGCAGCATTGGCGAAATCGAACGGCGGCGCGGCCCTTTCTGCATTGTTCGGCGGCAATCCAACGCCCGGAAGCGACCTGCTCGACAACTTTACCGTCGCTGATTACGCCCGCAGTCCACAGGCGGCGAGCGATGTTCATGCCAAGGTCAATCTCAAGGCGATGTTCAGCAAGCCATCCGATCCGTTTTCGCGACTTGCTGACACGGCCAGCCAGGAAGAGCTGGGGCGGTACTGGAAGGGCATGGTCTCGTCCGATTACGACGTGACCACTGGGCTCGCGCTTGTTCGCGTCAAGGCTTACGCGCCTCAGGACAGTTTCAGCATCGCGAATGCCCTGCTCACGCAGTCCAACCAGCTCGTTAACGACATCGGCAACCAGTCGCAGACGGATACGGTGCGCTTTGCCAAGGAACAGTTTGATCGGGCCACTACGCAGGTGGCAGATCTGCAACGGCAGATCGCGGGCATGGCGCGCGGCGGTGCGGACAGCGCATCAGTTGGTGTCATCCAGGCCAATACGCAGGTGGCCACCACGTCACGGGCGAACATCGCGCTGATCCAGTCCCAGATCGAAGTGCTGGAAGGGCAGTTGCATAATCCGAAGGCGCCGCAGATCGTCCTTCTGCGCCAGCAACTCGCTGCCAACGAGCGCGCGCTGGCAGATGCGGTCAGCACCGCGAACACGGTCTCGACCAACAACTTTCAGGTCCTTACCGCGCAGCTTGCAAATGCCAACAGCGAGCTCTCTGCTGCCCAGGCTGCCTTGAGCCAGGCGAAGT
>NZ_JAIXPP010000114.1 GCF_027486195.1 Novosphingobium sp. | reverse complement strand
TGGATGCGGCCCGTCACGGCGAGCTGGTCACCCTTGGCCTTGTGCTGGCGCAGCGGGAGCCCGAGGCCGTTGAAGACGGTGATCTTGTGGAATTCGGCATCCTTGACCGGGTAGCCGGTTTCCGGATCCTTCTGGACCTTGCCGTCGCGGATAACCGGACGTTCGGTCACGAGGATCAGTTCGGTGATGCGGGTGTCGCTGCGGTCGCGGGCAACGGGATCCTTGGCGAGACGGCCGACGAGGTTGACGATGTTCATTGCAAGAGCCTCCTTGGTGCCGACGGCTCGTCCGCCGGTGCCCTTGTCGAGCCTCGGCGGGAGAGCTGGGACACCGCGCGCTTCAGCGCCCGGGGAACCTCGGAAATCGAGGTGGTGCGGGCAGCCCGGCTTGCCGGGCAACACGGCTCGCATTTCCGCAGGTTGGCCCTAAGCTCGACCAAAGAGGCATGGGCACTGGTCGGCAGACGTGCTGTTGGCACAGGAGCTTATCGCACGCCTGGACATCAACTTCGCCGCGTACCGGCTTGTTATTGACGATGATGATCACGGGATAATTCGCCCGCCCTTGCCGATCCCGGTGAGCGAGAGGTCCCTCTGCGGCACTGATCCGGAATACCCGACCTCGGCCACCTCAGGCGCCAATCCACAACGCCGGCGTGACTGGCCTGACGTTGATGCACGATCAGACAAGGCTCCAAGGAGCAGGCTGCCTCGGCGTTCCGGAAATCAATCGCGATCGACGGCAGCGGCGCCCCAGGCTCCGATGGCATCGATGATCTTTGCTGTGAACCGCGGTGGGAGTCGTCCGGCAATGTACCCGGGCTGCTTCATCAGGGGTCTGATGTCGAACCCGGGCCAGGTGAACCGGTTGAATTCCGAAACGACAATCGCGCTACCCGGAACGAGCCCGGCTGTGCGTGCGATCTCATCGGGGATGGGGATGGCGTTCTTGCGCCCCTCGCCCTTGGTCGTGATCGCGGCAACCAGATAGCGCGAGCCGTCCACACCCACGACGACGACGAAGCGTTCCTTGACGCCTTCGTCGCGGCCTCGTCTCTGCTCTTCCTCGAAGAGATAGACGTAACGGAGGATATGGCCTGCGGCGGGTCGGTCAGTCTTCCCAGCGGTCATTGGCAAGTTCACTGGCCGAAGGCCGTGCATTGGCAAAAGCCTTGCGGTCGGCTCCGGTCATGTCGGACGAAGCGACAGCTTCGATATTCATGTGGCCGGCGATCACACCGCGTGCCGCCTGTTCAAGATGGCGGAAATACTCGCTATCTGCGATTACATGCCGCTCGCGGCCATGGCTGGTCAGGACGACCGGCTGCTTGGTTGCCAGATCGAGGAACTCGCCGGTGTTGTTGTGAAACCGGGTTAGGGGAACCCTGGGGTGCTCATTCGCCGCCGCTGGCATGGTGGTATCTCCTCTTGGCCTTAAAATAGCAATTATTGCCAAAATAGCAAGATTTCTGTGGCGCCGCTCGCCGCGCTAGTCGTCCCCATCTCTCGCCAGCGGCTCAGACAGCCACGGGACGAGGCCCGCATCAATCGCAATGCCCAGTGTCCTTGCGAGGCGGCAGGCTCGAGCGATTGACCCGTCTGGAACATCGAGCGCCCTTTCAATGTGCCCAAGGGTTTCGCCAGCGCCAGGCGCACAGACCGCGTGAAGCTTGCCCGGCTGTGCCGTGATGGCAAAAGGCCAAGTCATCGCGACACCGACAACCCGTTCATCGAGAACAAGCAGGGTGTCACCGGCTGCGATGCTCTCGTCGGTCTGCACGGCGTCGTAGGCATTGCCCGTCGAGGCGAACGCATGGATCCGCCAGACGCTGAAGGCGAAGCGCTCGCTGTCGGTCAGCATGGCAGGCTCCCTTCGGAAAAGGCGCGCTGCGCCGCCTCCGGAAAGGCTGCGGTGAGGTTCCGGTGAAGCGGTCCGGAGGACGCTGGGAAGAATGCGCCGGTGCTGCTCGGCCGTGTGATCCGCAGCGCGCTTGCGACGGCATCCACGACGAAACCCGCAAGCTGATTGCTCGCTGTCAGTTTGCCGAATTCAGGCGGTGCAAACCCGGCTTGATGCCAAAAGGCGAAGCCGGTCTCGAGGGTCTCGATATAGCTGGCATGGCTACCATCGTCCTGTTCGTCGTCGACGCTCGCCTCGACCGTCCGGTAGGTCCCGAAATCATGGGCGTTAGCCTTGATCCGCAGGGTGATCCCGGCGGGCGGAGGCCCGGCGACCGCGATCAGCGCAGCCCTGTAGAGCGTGACTTCTGCGGTATTCACGAGGTCGAAGTTCGGGGTGTGGCCGATCTGCGCGCAGTCTTCGTTCCACGGCGCCCCGCCAAGATCGAGAGTCCAGTTCGTGTGTGCCATTCAAGCCTCCTTTGCTTGAACGGCACCTCCCCCCTTCTCTCTCGCAGGCAGAGTTTCCGCTGAAGGTCGGCTCGGCTTGCAAGCACCAGGCAAAAGAAAAGGCCCGCCCGCGACAAATGTGCGGACGGGCCTTCCCGATGTGACCGGCGCGGGTCGCGGCACCGGTCACGGGGGGCTTGTGCCGGTCAGGCGTCGACGCTCGCGCGCGTCTTGCCCTTGGGTGCCGGAGCAGTGCTCTCGCCCAGACCGTCGCCGGTGGCAGCGGCGCTGTCAACGCCGCGGTCGCTGGCCGGTTCGTCGCCGGTGGCAGTCAGCGGCGGCAGGGCGCCTTCGCTCTCGCTGCCGAAGCCGTCGAGCGAGGCCTTGGGCTTCGAACGCCGCCAGGCGACGTTGTAGCTGCCGTCGTTCTGCTGGAACATGGCGACCGGGATCGGCGCCGAGAGGCTGGGATCGTCGATCTGGCCCGAGAGGAAGCATTCGCCGGTCTCGTTCGACGAGTATTCCCAGAGCGCGCCGATCTTGACCCAGCTGCGGCGGTCCGCCGAGAGTGCCATGAGGTCGAACTTGGGTGCCCGCTCGTTGGTGGATTCGAAGGCCCGCAGCGCAACCGTCGCGCTGAAGGTCAGGGTGGTGATGCGGCCGATGTGAACGCCTTCTGCGTTGGCCTTGAGGGTGCCGATGTTCATGTCACATTCTCCTGATGCTGTCCGAACCCCTTGTCCGGAACACCTTCTCCCATCCCCCCTCTCCTCCGGGCCCGTGGCCCGGCCCGTGCGCCAGCCACCGCAGGCGCGCGTAATTCTATCCAGCCCAGAGGGCTGAGGAGCCTAGATGCATGGTTCTGGAGCTGAACTGGCCCTGCTTCGAGCCATGCGCGGTCTGTACCGACCTAAGCTTCGGGCTCGGACCTGTCCTTAATCTGGCTGAGGCGCGCCATGAAGGCCTTGGCTTCGAGCTGATTGGGTCCATCGCGCGTGGCGAGGCAGGCCATCCTGTCGATCTCGAGCTGTGCGGCAAGACTTGCCTCGATATGGCAATAGGGCTCGAGCGCG
>NZ_JAIXPP010000083.1 GCF_027486195.1 Novosphingobium sp. | reverse complement strand
TAGTCTTTCACAGCACACTTGCCGTTACAACCCGCATAGTCCAGATTGGTTGACACTATGAACCGCTTCCCCTTCTCCGCCATCGTCGCGCAAGACGAAATGAAGCAGGCCCTGCTGCTCGCCGCTGTCGACCCCGCTATCGGAGGCGTGATGGTCTTCGGCGATCGCGGGACCGGAAAATCGACGGCTGCGCGGGCACTTGCCGCGATTCTGCCGCCCATCGTGGCGGTGGAAGGCTGCCGCTTCGGCTGCGCGCCGACCGACGCGGGGACCTGTCCAGATCCCTGTACATCGAAGAAGACGGCGAAGCGGGCGGTGCCTTTCGTCGATCTGCCGCTGGGCGCGACGGAGGACCGCGTGATCGGCGCGCTCGATCTCGAACGCGCGCTGCGTTCGGGCGAAAAGCGCTTCGAGCCGGGGCTGCTGGCCAAGGCGCACCGGGGCTTTCTCTATATCGACGAGATCAACCTGCTGGAGGATCACCTCGTCGATCTGCTGCTCGATGTGGCGGCTTCGGGCGAGAACCTTGTCGAGCGCGAGGGGCTTTCGGTGCGGCACAAGGCAAAGTTCGTGCTGATCGGCAGCGGCAATCCGGAGGAAGGTGAGCTGCGCCCGCAGTTGCTCGACCGGTTCGGGCTATCGGTGGAAGTGCGCACGCCGCAAACGCTCGATGCGCGCGTGGAAATCATGCGCCGCTGCGCCGCGCATGAACGCGATGCGGCCGCCTTCGGCGAGGAATGGGCCCCGGCAGACGCCAAGATCGTGCGCCGCATTGCGCGGGGGCGGAGCCGGCTGCCCACGGTCGAGACGCCGGACGCAGTGCTCTATGACGCCTCGCGCCTGTGCATGGCCTGCCGCGCCGATGGCCTGCGCGGCGAACTCACCCTGATGCGCGCGGCGCGGGCGCAGGCCGCGCTGGAAGGGGCGGCCACGGTGCTGCGCAAACACGTGATCGCCGTCGCCCCGATGGCGCTGCGCCACCGCTTGCGCCGCGACGTGCTGGACGAGACCGGATCGACCACCCGCATCGAACGGGCGGTGGCCGAGGTCTTCGGATGACTCCCACCGCGTTGTCGGACTCCGGGCCCGCCGCAGAGGATGCGGCGCTGGCGCTGCGCGCCTTTGCGCTCTGGCCGGCGGGCTTCGGCGGGCTCTGGCTGCGCGGTCCCGGCCCGGCGCGCGATGCGCTGGTCGAGCGGCTGGGCCAGGCGGTGCACCTTCGGCGCATGCCCGCGCATATCGATGGCGAGCGGCTGCATGGCGGGATCGATCTCGCCGCCAGCCTTGCCGCCGGGCGCAGTATCTTGCGCTCAGGCTTTCTGGAGGAAGCGCGCGGCGGCGTGGTGATTGCGCCGCTGGCGGAGCGGATCACCGCATCGCTGGCCGGCAGCGTGGCACAGGCGCTGGACCATGCGGAAGCGGGCGAGCGTTTCGGCCTCGTGCTGCTCGATGACGGCGCGGAGCGGGACGAGGTTCCGCCGCTGAGCCTGACCGAGCGCGTGGCGTTCGCCTGCGAACTGGGAAACGCCGCACCGGGCGGACTGGCGCAGACCGAACTGCCCCAGCCGCTGGCTTCCCCCGCCGAGATCCCGGCCTGCAGCGCGGAAGGGCTGGAAGCGCTTGCCGCCGTTTCGCTGGCGCTTGGAGTCGATTCCGGACGGGCACTGCGGTTTGCCGCGCTCACTGCCGGGGCCAGCGCGCTGCTCGATGGGCGCGATTTTGTGCGCGAAAGCGATCTTGCGGCGGCGGCCCGGCTGGTGCTCGCCCCGCGCGCGACGCGCTTGCCGCCGCCCCCACCCGAGGATGAGGAGGAGGCCCCGCCCCCTCCCCCGCCGCCGCCTGAAAACGACGCCGATACCCCCGGCGACGAGGAACAGGAAGATAACAGGACGCCCGATCCGGACCAGCTTATCGAAGCGGCGGTGGCGGCCATTCCGCCCGGCCTGCTCGAAGCGCTGGCGGATGGTCGCACCCGGCGCGGCGCGGGGAGTGGCGGCGGGGCGCGGCATCTTTCGCCGCTGAGGGGCCGTCCGCTGGCCGCGCGGCAGGGCCTGCCGCGCGGCGGAGCGCGGCTGGCGCTGATCGATACGCTGCGGGCGGCTGTACCGTGGCAGGCGCTGCGGCGAGCGGAAGGCGAGGCGCGCGCGGGCCTGCGGATCATGAAGGACGATGTCCGCGTCCGCCGGTTCGAGGCGCGCAGCGCTTCGGTCACGATCTTTGCGGTCGATGCCTCGGGATCGGCAGCGTTTTCCCGGCTTGCCGAGGCCAAGGGCGCGGTCGAATTGCTGCTCGCGCAGGCTTATGTGAAACGCACGGAAGTTGCGCTCGTGGCGTTCCGGGGAAGCGATGCGCAGCTGCTGCTGCCGCCCACCCGCTCGCTGACCCGCGCGCGGCGGGCACTGACAGAGCTGCCGGGCGGCGGTGGCACTCCGCTTGCGGCGGGCCTCTCGCTGGTCTGCACGCTCGGCACCGGCCTCACGCGGCGGGGCTATACACCGCTGCTGGTGATCCTGACCGACGGGCGCGGCAATATCGCGCTCGATGGCAGCGCAAACCGGGCGGCAGCCACGGAAGATGCGATGAAAGCCGGGCGCGCGATTGCGGCGGCTGGCCTTGCCGGCGTGGTGATCGACATCTCGCCCCGCCCTCGCCCCGAAGCTTCAGCCGTCGCTGCGGCCATGCGCGCGCGCTATGTGCCGCTGCCGCAGGCCAATGCGGCCACGCTGAGCAAGGTGATCGGGGCGCTGACATGAGCAAGCCGCTCGTCTGGGAAACCGACGGCCGCGATTGGCCGCACCGCGCGGCGAGCCGGTTCGTGCAGGCGGGGCCCCTGACCTGGCACGTGCAGGAGATGGGGGAAGGCCCGGCGGTGGTGCTGCTCCACGGCACCGGCGCGGCAACCCACAGCTGGCGGCACCTGATGCCGCTGCTGGCCAGGGAACACCGCGTGATCGCGATGGACCTGCCCGGCCATGGCTTCACGCGCGGGCGGCCGGCGGGCGGACTGACGCTGCCCGGCATGGCGGCGGCGGTTACGGCGCTGCTGGACAAGCTGGAAGTTCGGCCCGAGCGGCTGATCGGCCACTCGGCAGGGGCGGCGATTGCGCTCAGAATGATCCGCGAGGGGTTCGCAGTGCCCGAGGTCATCGGCCTCAATGCCGCCCTCTCGCCGTTTCCCGGGTTTTTCGCGCCTTTATTTCAGGGGCTCGCGCGTGCGCTGGTGCTCAATCCGCTGGTGCCGCGCCTGTTTGCTGCCAGCGCGCGGACCTCAGGCGATACCGGGCGATTGCTTGTCCGCTCGACCGGTTCGCAGATCGAGGCCGATGGTGTGCGCTGCTACGCCATGCTGCTGGGCAACGCGCTGCATTGCCGGGGGGCGCTGGAGATGATGGCCGGGTGGGACCTTGCCGGGCTGCAGCGTGATTTTCCGGGGATCACCGTGCCGGTCCGCCTGATCCACGGCGCCAAGGATGCCGCCGTGCCGACCAGCTCGGTCGAGCAGGCGGCCAAACTGCTGCCGCAGGCCACGCTCAGCGTACTTGCAGGACTGGGCCACCTGGCGCACGAAGAGCGCGCGGATCTCGTTGCGGAGGCCATTGCCGCCACCGCGCCGGTACATGCTTGAGAGGGAGGCAGCGCGTGGCTCAGAACTTCGGTTGGATCGAGATGGTTGTCTTCGGCGGCATCGCGCTTTCGCTCGGCGTCTGGCAGCTTGTCTCCGTCAACCGCGAGATTGCCAGGGACAAGGCGAAGAAGGACGCGGCGCCGAAGGACTGATCAGCGGCGTTTCCATAACTCTCATCGTCACCCCCGCGCAGGCGGGGGGCCAGAGCGGTTGACGTTGTGGTTGCTGCTCTGGATTCCCGCCTTCGCGGGAATGACGAAAGTTGGTTTAACGGAATGGGAGTTAAGTTGCTCTCAGCGCCGCGCCCTCGGCATGCGGTGCGGGATCAGCTGCTGCACGATGGGCGAGCAGAAGCGGTCCAGCGACAGCGTTTCCTGCATCGCCACCACCGGCTCGCCATAGAGCCGCGCGTGGAGCGTCGAGCGGGTGTAGAAGGGCGAATCCTCCCAGGTGCGCCGAACCGTGGCATGGCCGCGATCCGCGCGGGTGAGGCGCTCCATCTGCCATAGCGTGTTGGGCAGCGGTGCGGTCGGCGGCAGTTCAGCTTCTTGCGGCACACCGGCAGAATCGAAGCGCAAGGCGCTGGCAAAGGTGGAGCCATCGCGGCGCTGGCCTTCGTAGAACACCGCAACATGCTTGCCGAGATGCGCGCGCGACCAGTGCCAGATGCGGAAGCCTTCCTCGAGCGACTCCGACCCGCGGTTCGAATCGAGATAGGCGCTGCCCTTCCAACTGAGTGCGGGCGCCTGCATCTCGACCGAGATCCGCGCGCGCGGGGCAAGGCAGTGCCACACATGCTTGCCCGCCGGATCGAGCGCGAACGCCTCGGTGTTGAGCATTTCGGGCCAGACCTTGATCTGCCCCGCCACGCGGCGGCGGAAGGGGTTCATGATCCGCTTGTCGACTTCCTCGATGTCGATGATCAGGCAGTCCCCCGCCCAGCGCACCGAACTCGGACCGATCGCGAACTGATCCGCCTCCGGCTTGACCGCGTGCTCGCCCCGCTCGGTCATCGTCCAGCGCGCCTTGGGACCATAGAGCGCGACGTTGAGCGCGCAGTGATCCAGCGGGTTTCCGCGGCCGGAACGCTTGAAATAGGGTGAGAACACGCTGCCGATAAAGGCGATCAGGGTGAGGCCGTGCTGCCCGTCATCACTCAGCGCATCGACATACCACCAGCTGTAGCCGCCCGGCGGCACCGGCGTATCGAAGCGGGGATGCGCATCACTGTCGCGGCTGCCGGGTGCGCGGACGAGGCGGTCATCCTCACCCCGGTTAAGCAGGGCCCAGGGATCGGGAGCGACCGGCGCGGGCGGCAGGGCGCCGTTCATCCGCGCGATGCCCTTCCACAGCGGTGGCCATTCTTCGGCCGTTTCCGGGCCACTGTCCTTGAACTTCAGCGCACCATCTGCGTGGGTTTCTCCTCGCCACATGGCTCAATCTCCCTTTCCCCACACGCGGGGCTTGCGAGGGATGATTGACGCATTGCCCCTAAATGTCCAATGTAATTGACATATGAATATGTCCAATCATCTGGATTTGCCCCAAAGGGCCGGGATCAGGGAACGCTGGATCGGCTGGCGCAACCGTCTTTTGACGAATCCCCGGTTCCAGCAATGGAGCGCGGCCTTCCCGCTGACTCGGCCGATCGTGCGCTCCCGCGCGCGGCGGGCCTTCGATCTGGTGGCCGGATTTGCCTATGCGCAGGTGCTTGCCGCCTGTGTCGAGGGCGGGTTGCTGGACCTTCTGGCCGAAGGCCCGTGCGACACGGCAACAGCGGCGAACCGCGCGGGGCTTGGCCTTCCCGCGACCGAGCGCCTGCTGCGCGCCGCCGCTTCGCTGGGCATTGCCGAATCGCTACCCGGCGGGCGCTGGACGCTGGGGATGGATGGCGCTGCGCTACAGTGCAATCCGGGCGCGCGAGCGATGATCCGGCACCATTCGCTGCTCTATGCCGACCTTGCCGATCCGTTGGCGCTGCTGCGCGCAGACCGCAAGGAGCCGACTGCGCTTTCGGATTTCTGGACTTATGCGCGGGCCAGCGCGACCGGCACCGTACCGCCCGGGCGGCAGGGCGATGCGGAAAACGCGCCGGCTGCAACTG
Organism: Novosphingobium sp.; assembly: GCF_027486195.1. GTDB lineage: Bacteria > Pseudomonadota > Alphaproteobacteria > Sphingomonadales > Sphingomonadaceae > Novosphingobium. The sequence goes on along the minus strand of NZ_JAIXPP010000083.1, from coordinate 8,252 downwards.
CCTATTCCGCGCTGATGGCGGCCTCGCAGGCGATGGTCAGCGAACAGCTGGTCGCAGCCTACAAATTCAGCCGCCACAAGGCGATGCTCGATGTTGGCGGGGGCACGGGCGCCTTCGTGCGGGCAGTCGGCTCGGCAGCGCCCTCGCTGCGACTCGGCCTGTTCGATCTCCCCGATGTTGTTGCCGGTGCCGAAACTTCGCTGGGCCGCGACGCGCTGATCGCCCCCCGGCTGACCATGCACAAGGGCAGCTTCCTCCATGATCCGCTGCCCACGGGCTTTGATCTCATCACGCTCGTGCGGATCTTGCACGATCATGATGATGAACCGGCGCTGCGCCTGCTGCGCGCAGTGCGTGCGGCGCTTCCGCCCGGCGGAACGCTGCTGATCGGCGAGCCGATGGCCGGAGCCGCCGGCGGTGCGGCGATGGGCGATGCCTATTTCGGGCTTTACCTCTGGGCGATGGGATCGGGCCGCCCGCGCCGTCCTGATGAACTCGGCGCCATGCTGCGCAGCGCGGGATTCTCCAGCTGGCGCGGGCTTTCCACGCATCTTCCGCTGGTTTGCGGCGCGATTGTCGCCCGCGTCTGACGCGCGGCGCCCGATGGCGGGCAAGTTTCCACCAAAACGGACCACCGGCGCTCATGCACAGCTTGTCGCAAGGCCAACACAGACAAAAGTGTAGTGCCGAGTTGACACTTGTTGATGACAATGTAAGCTGACACTCGGAAAGCCCCCTAGACCGAACGGTACGCCGTCCGGGCCGGGGTGAGGGGAAATGTGGTCGTGGAAGCATTAGCGCTAATCATGGAGGCTCCGGAGCAACTGGCTCTCCGCCCCCTCGCGCTTGATGCGCCGACCGGCGCCGACGTGGTTGTCGAAGTCCGCTGGAGCGGCATCAGCACAGGCACCGAAAAGCTGCTCTGGACCGGGAAAATGCCGATGTTTCCGGGCATGGGTTATCCGCTCGTGCCGGGGTACGAATCGGTTGGCCGGGTTATTGATGCTGGTCGGGATGCCTGGGCGCGAATCGGTGATTGGGTCTTCGTTCCCGGCGCCAGCTGCTTCCGCGATGCGCGCGGCCTGTTCGGCGGCTCGGCTCGCCGCCTCGTTCTCCCATCGACCCGCGCACTGACCATAGACGAGTCGCTGCAGGCTGACGGCGTGCTCTTCGCCCTCGCCGCGACGGCGCTTCATGCGCTCGATGGCGGCACCCTGCCCGATCTCATCGTCGGCCACGGCGTGCTTGGCCGCCTGCTGGCCCGCATCACGATGGCGCTGGGCGCACCTGCCCCCACTGTCTGGGAAACCGATCCGCTCCGCACCGCCGGCGCCATCGGTTACACGGTCGTCGCGCCCGATGCCGATCCGCGCCGCGATTATCGCTCGATCTGCGATGCCAGCGGCGATTCGAACATTCTCGATACGCTGCTCTCGCGCCTGGCGCGCGGCGGCGAGATCAACCTTGCCGGGTTCTATTCGGACCGGCTGAACTTCGCCTTTCCGGTGGCCTTCCGCGCCGAGGCCCGCATTCGCGTGGCTGCAGAGTGGAGCCCCGGCGACCTCGACCGGACGCGCGATCTCGTTCGCGACGGCCGGCTCGACCTCAGCGGCCTGGTCACCGACGTTCGCCCTGCGAGCGAGGCGGCCGAGGCTTATCCTGCGGCCTTCACAGACCGCAACTGCCTGAAAATGGTTCTCGATTGGAGCAACTGCGCATGACGACTCTTGAAGCATCTGCGCGCGTCCAGGCCCTTCGCGACGAAGCCGCGATCGAACCCGACGCGATTGTACCTACCGAAGTGACCAAGGAAACGCAGATCATCGCGATCTACGGCAAGGGTGGCTCGGGCAAGAGCTTCGCGCTTTCCAACCTCAGCTACATGATGGCGCAGCAGGGCAAGCGCGTGCTGCTGATCGGCTGCGATCCCAAGTCCGATACAACCTCGCTGCTCTTTGGCGGCAAGAGCTGCCCGACGATCATCGAGACCTCCTCGCGCAAGAAGCTGGCGGGTGAGGAAGTGAAGATCGAGGACGTGTGCTTCCAGCGCGACGGCGTTTTTGCAATGGAGCTCGGCGGACCTGAAGTCGGCCGTGGTTGCGGCGGGCGCGGTATCATCCACGGTTTCGAACTGCTCGAGAAGCTGGGCTTCCACGAGTGGGGCTTCGATTACGTGCTGCTCGATTTCCTCGGCGACGTGGTCTGCGGCGGCTTCGGCCTGCCGATCGCGCGCGACATGTGCCAGAAGGTCATCGTCGTCGGCTCGAACGACCTGCAGTCGCTCTACGTCGCTAACAACGTCTGCAAGGCGGTCGAGTATTTCCGCTCGATGGGCGGCAATGTCGGCGTCGCGGGCATGATCATCAACAAGGACGACGGCACCGGCGAGGCGAAGGCCTTTGCCGAGGCAGTCGATATCCCGGTGCTCTGCGCGATCCCGGCGGACGAGGACATTCGCCGCAAGTCCGCCAATTACCAGATCATCGGCCGGCCTGACACGCAGTGGGGCAGCCTGTTCGAGGAACTGGCCGAGAACGTCGCCACCGCCCCGCCGCGCCGGCCCAAGCCGCTCGACCAGGACGGCCTGCTCGGCCTGTTCTCGCCCGAGGAAACCGGCGGCAACGTCTCGCTGGTGCCCGCAACCCAGGCCGACATGCGCGGCGGCACGTTCGAAGCAAAGGCATCGCTGGAGGTCGTCTACGATGACATCTGACGCGCGCCCCCCTGCTGACCGTATCGACGCCACACCGGACGCGCTCGTCCCGGCGGGCGACGGGGGCGGCTGCCATGGCGGCACGGACCGGATGCGCGAGGCGGCCCGCGCCGCAGGCAAGAGCGAAGTGCTCGATCGCTATGCCGCCGACTATCCGGTCGGCCCGCACGATCAGCCCCAATCGATGTGCCCCGCGTTCGGTTCGCTGCGCGTGGGCCTGCGCATGCGGCGCACCGCAAGCGTGCTCTCGGGCTCGGCCTGCTGCGTCTATGGCCTCACCTTCACCTCGCACTTCTACGGCGCGCGGCGCAGCGTGGGCTATGTTCCGTTCAATTCGGAGACGCTCGTCACCGGCAAGCTCTTTGAAGATATCAAGGAAGCGGTCGAGAACCTCGCCGATCCCGAGCACTACGATGCGATCGTGGTCACCAACCTCTGCGTGCCCACGGCCAGCGGCGTTCCGCTCCGTCTGCTGGGCAAGGAAATCAACGGCGTCCGGATCATCGGCATCGATGTCCCCGGTTTCGGCATTCCGACTCACGCCGAAGCCAAGGACGTGCTCGCCGGAGCCATGCTCGCTTACGCCCGCAGCGAGGCTGAAGCAGGCCCGGTGAGCGCGCCCCAGACGCGGCCCGACAAGCCGACCGTAACCCTGCTTGGCGAGATGTTCCCGGTCGATCCGATGGGCATTGCCCAGATGCTCGAACCGATGGGCCTGGCTGCCGGCCCTGTCGTGCCGACCCGCGAATGGCGCGAGCTCTATGCCGCGCTTGATTGCGCCGTCGTTGCCGCGATCCACCCCTTCTACACCGCCAGCGTGCGCGAATTCGAAGCTGCCGGGCGCACCGTCGTCGGCTCGGCGCCGGTTGGCCGCGATGGCACTGCCGACTGGCTGGCCGCGATCGGCCAGGCCTGCGGCGTAAAGGCCGATCTTGTCGCCGCCGCGCAGAACCGCATCCTGCCCGCGATCACCGCAGCGCTTGCGGCCCGCCCGATCAAGGGCCGGATCACCGTTTCGGGCTATGAAGGCTCGGAACTGCTGGTCGCCCGCCTGCTGATCGAAAGCGGCGCGGACGTCCGCTACGTCGGCACTGCCTGCCCGCGCACGGTGTGGTCCGATCCCGATCGCGAGTGGCTCCAGGCCCGCGGCGTGAAAGTGCAGTATCGCGCCAGCCTTGAGCAGGACATCGCGGCGGTCGAGGAATTCCGCCCCGATCTCGCCATCGGGACGACGCCGGTGGTGCAGCATGCCAAGCAGATGGCGATCCCGGCGCTCTATTTCACCAACCTCATCTCGGCCCGGCCGCTGATGGGCCCGGCGGGCGCAGGTAGCCTGGCCATGGTGGTCAACACCGCCATCGCCGGCAAGGCGCGCTTCGATCGCATGGCCGCCTTCTTCGACGGCGTCGGCACCGGGCACGCCACTGGTGTCTGGGAAGATACCCCGCAGGACCGCCCAAGCTTCAAGAAGAAGTACGCGGCATTGAACGAGGCTGCCCGCAAGGCGGCCGAGGCGGTGGGCTCATGATCTTCCTCATCTCCTACGGCGACCAGCGCCTCGCCATCACTGTGCAGCCCGCGCGGCAGTCGGCCGTTCAGCCATCAAGCCCGCCCACCGACGAAACGTCGGTGCTGCTGTTCGGCCATAGCCTGGGCAAGGCCCTGAGCCAGATGTTCGGAGCGCGCGCATGACGCTGATCATCGATCATGATCGGGCCGGCGGCTATTGGGGCGCGGTCTACGTCTTTACGGCGGTCAAGGGCCTGCAGGTCATCATCGATGGCCCGGTGGGCTGCGAGAACCTGCCGGTCACCTCGGTGCTGCACTACACCGATGGCCTGCCGCCGCATGAACTGCCCATCGTCGTGACCGGCCTGGGCGAGGAAGAGCTCGGCAAGACCGGCACCGAAGCCGCCATGCGCCGCGCCTGGAAGACGCTCGACCCGGATCTCCCGGCGGTCGTCGTCACCGGCTCCATCGCCGAGATGATCGGCGGCGGCGTGACGCCCGGCGGCACCAATATCAAGCGCTTCCTGCCGCGCACGATCGACGAGGATCAGTGGCAATCGGCCGACCGCGCGCTGAGCTGGCTGTGGACCGAGTTCGGCCCCAAGGCGATGCCCGCCCCCAAGGCGCGCAAGGAAGGCGAAAAGCCCCGCGTCAACATCATCGGCCCGGCCTACGGCATGTTCAACATGGCCTCGGACCTTGCCGAAGTGCGCCGCCTGATCGAAGGCATCGGTGCCGAGGTGAACGTGGTGTTCCCGCTGGGCTGCCATCTTGCCGATATCCGCAAGCTGGCGGATGCCGACGCGAACGTCTGCCTCTACCGCGAGTTCGGGCGGAACCTGTGCGAAGTGCTTGAGCGGCCCTACTTCCAGGCGCCGGTAGGCCTTACGTCGACCACCCGCTTCCTCGAAGCGCTGGGCGCATCGCTGGGTCTTGATCCCGAGCCGTTCATCACGCGCGAGAAGCACACCACGATCAAGCCGCTATGGGACTTGTGGCGTTCGGTCACGCAGGACTTCTTCGGCACGGCGAGCTTCGGCATCGTCGCGAACGAGACCTACACGCGCGGAATCCGCCATTTCCTCGAAGAGGACATGGGCCTGCCCTGCGCCTTCGCCTTCTCGCGCAGTGCAGGCGTGAAGCCGAAGAACGAGGACGTGCGCGATGCGATCCGCGCCGGCGCGCCGATGGTCGTGTTCGGCAGCTATAATGAGCGGATGTACCTCGCCGAATGCGGCGCGCGCAGCATCTACATCCCGGCGAGCTTCCCGGGTGCAGCGATCCGCCGCCACCCCGGCACGCCCTTCATGGGCTATTCGGGTGCGACTTACCTGATCCAGGAAGTGTGCAACGCGCTGTTCGATGCGCTGTTCCACATCCTCCCGCTGGCCACCCAGCTCGATGCGGTGCCCGCCACGCCGGCGCGGCTCCACCGCGAGCTGCCGTGGAGTGACGAGGCCAAGGCGCGGCTCGACGAACTCGTCGAAGCACAGCCGGTCCTCATCCGCATCTCCTTTGCCAAGCGCCTGCGCGACGCGGCTGAAGCCGCCGCGCGCCGCGAAGGCGAAAGCATCGTCAGCCCCGACAGGCTGGCAGATGCGCTGCTCGGTGCTTCCGCACCATGAGCCGCGCGCACGAAATGACCCGCGCCAACGCGGGCACCACCATTCCCTCGGTTTCGGCCGTTGGAATATCGCCGGGGGGCGATCGCCGCCTCTCGCTTTGCACGTCAATACTGGAGATGCAGAAATGAGCGATGATCGCCTTGGGCTCAGGACCTACCTGACCCCCGAAGAAGCCAAGGAATTCCACAAGCTGTTCATGAGCAGCTTCCTCGGCTTCACCGCAGTTGCCGTGGTTGCCCACGCGCTCGTGTGGTCGTGGCGTCCCTGGATTTCGTAAGAAATCCACCGACACAACTACCGCGTTTGGCCGCAACGGCCACCCGGCCTTTTCTTGGCCGAACATGTACGACCGCGCCCAGATGGCGCATTCACAAGGACAGATACCATGTGGAGAGTCTGGCTTATTTTCGATCCGCGCAGGGCCCTGGTGGCTCTTGCTGCCTTCCTGTTTGTGCTGGCAATCGTGATTCACTTCATCCTGCTCAGCACGCCTCGCTTCAACTGGCTCGACGGCCCGCACACTGCGGCCCCGGCAGCCGCAGCCGCTGGCGCGGCCGCACCCTGACCACCTGCAAGGCAAGAGGCGGCATCCCACCCATCTGATGGGGGACATGCCGCCTCCGGCACTGCCGGGGGGAACCGGTTGATTTTCCATGTACTTGTGCCCGCCAGGCTTGGGCGGGGGAGGATAGAGCTATGGCGCTCCTCAGTTTCGAGCGAAAGTATCGCGTGCGCGGAGGCACGTTGATCGGCGGGGACCTTTTCGACTTTTGGGTCGGCCCGTTCTACGTTGGCTTTTTCGGAGTGATCACGGCGATCTTCGCCTCACTCGGAACGGCTCTCATCTTCTACTGCGCCTCACAAGGCGGCACGTGGAACCCGTGGCTGATCTCGATCGCGCCGCCGGATCTCAAATACGGCCTCGGCCTTGCACCCTTGAGCGAGGGAGGCTTCTGGCAGGTGATCACGGTCTGTGCGATCGTATCGTTCACATCGTGGGCGCTGCGTGAGGTCGAAATCTGCCGCAAGCTCGGCATGGGCTATCATGTGCCCATCGCCTTCGGCTTCGCGATCTTCGCCTACGTTTCGCTGGTGGTGATCCGTCCGGTCTTGCTGGGTGCCTGGCACTTCGGCTTCCCCTACGGGATCTTCAGCCACCTCGATTGGGTGTCGAACACCGGCTACCAGTACCTGCACTTCCACTACAATCCGGCGCACATGCTGGCGGTGAGCTTCTTCTTCACCACCTGCCTCGCGCTGGCATTGCACGGCGCGCTGGTGCTGTCTGCGGTCAACCCCAAGGAGGGCGAGACCGTCAAGACTCCGGAATACGAAGACACCTTCTTCCGCGATCTGATCGGTTACTCGATCGGCACCCTGGGCATCCACCGCCTGGGCCTGCTGCTGGCGCTCAACGCCGGCTTCTGGAGCGCGGTCTGCATCATCATCAGCGGCCCGCTGTGGACCAAGGGCTGGCCGGAATGGTGGAACTGGTGGCTCAACCTGCCGATCTGGTCGTGAAGGAGGACTAGCCATGGCTTACCAGAATATCTTCACCCAGGTTCAGCTCAGTCATGCCCCCGAAATGGGCATAGAGATGAAGCCCGGCAGTGATCCGCGCGGCACCGCCGTCGGTTTCAACCACCTCTTCGGCCGCTTCGGTCAGGCCCAGCTCGGCCCGATCTACCTCGGCTGGACGGGACTCCTTGCTCTCCTGTGCGGGTTCACCGCGTTCGAGATCATCGGTCTCAACATGATGGCTTCGGTCAACTGGGATCCCATCCAGTTCGTCCGCATGCTGCCCTGGCTCAGCCTCGAGCCGCCGGGGCCGGAATACGGCTTCTCGCCCATCGTCCCGCTCGCCAAGGGCGGCTGGTGGATCCTCGCCGGCATGTTCCTGACGCTTTCGGTCCTGCTCTGGGCGATTCGCACCTACCGCCGGGCCCGCGCGCTTGGCATGGGTACCCACGTGTTCTGGGCGTTCATGTCGGCGATCTGGCTGTACCTCGTGCTCGGCTTCATCCGGCCCGCCTTCATGGGCAGCTGGTCTGAAGCGGTGCCCTTCGGCATCTTTCCGCATCTCGATTGGACCGCCGCGTTCTCGATCCGCTATGGCAACCTGTTCTACAATCCGTTCCACGCCCTCTCGATCGCCTTCCTCTATGGCTCGACCCTGCTCTTCGCGATGCACGGCGCAACCATCCTGGCAGTCGGCCGCTACGGCGGCGAGCGCGAGATCGAACAGATCACCGATCGCGGTACTGCATCGGAGCGTGCGGCCCTGTTCTGGCGCTGGACCATGGGCTTCAACGCCACGATGGAATCGATCCACCGCTGGGCCTGGTGGTTTGCCGTGCTCACCACCCTCACGGGCGGCATCGGCATCCTCCTCACCGGCACCGTTG
>NZ_JAIXPP010000130.1 GCF_027486195.1 Novosphingobium sp. | reverse complement strand
CAGGGGCGGAACGAAGGTTTATTGGTTTTTATGGGTTTTGACAGAGGGCGGCGGGGTCGCGGACGCGACAAGCGCGATGGTTTCGGTGACGAGGGCGGCTTCGACCCTTACGGCGGCGGCGGTGGTTTCGGCGGCGGCGGCTTTGATCGCGGCGGCTTCGGCGGCGGCGGTGGCGGTGGCGGTCGCGGTGGTTTCGGCGGCGGTGATCGCGGCGGCTTCGGCGGTGGCGACCGTGGCGGCTTCGGCGGCGGTGATCGCGGTGGCTTCAGCGGCGGTCCCCGCGGCGGTGGCGGCGGCGGTGGTGGTGGCGGCTTCGGCGGTCCCCGCGGCGGCGGCATGCCGGCGCAGGTCGTCGGCACCGGCAAGGGTGTGGTGAAGTTCTTCAACGGTCAGAAGGGCTTTGGCTTCATCCAGCGCGAAGACGGCGGTGAGGATGTGTTCGTCCACATCAGCGCTGTCGAGCGTGCAGGCCTTGAAGGTCTTGCCGAAGGCCAGCAGCTCGAGTTCAACCTCGTTGATCGCGGCGGCAAGATCTCCGCAGCCGATCTGCAGGTCGTGGGTGACGTGATTGCGGTCGCGGCCAAGCCCGCCGCGCCGCAGCGCCAGCTGACGGGTGAGAAGGCTACCGGCACAGTCAAGTTCTTCAACGCCATGAAGGGCTTCGGCTTCATCACGCGTGATGATGGCCAGCCTGACGCGTTCGTGCACATCAGCGCTGTCGAGCGTTCGGGCATGCGCGAGCTGAATGAGGGCGACAAGCTCGAGTTCGATCTCGAGGTCGATCGGCGGGGTAAGTACTCGGCGGTCAACCTGACGCCCCGACAAGACTGAGATTGGTGCGGGGTCCTTCGGCCGATGGCCGAAGCCCTGCGCCACCGGCATTTTTAGATGGCGGCCCTTCGGGGTCGCCATTTGTCGTTTACGACAACACTCCCGGCACAGCGGGAGCCGAAGCAGGAAGGAAACGTGTCATGTCGATCACCCCGTTGATGCCCGTCTATCCCCGGTGCGGCGTGCGTCCGGTGCGCGGAGAGCATTGCCATCTGATCAGTGAAGACGGCACGCGCTATCTCGATTTCGCCAGCGGCATCGCGGTCAACCTGCTCGGCCACAGCAACGAGCATCTGATCGGCGCGATTCAGCGGCAGGCAGCAACGCTGATGCATGTCTCCAATCTCTACGGCAGCCCGCAGGGCGAGCATCTGGCCCAGCGGCTGGTAGACCTGACGTTCGCCGATACGGTGTTCTTCACCAATTCGGGTGCCGAGGCCGTCGAATGCGCGATCAAGACCGCGCGCGCCTATCATCAGCATGCCGGCAATACCGAGCGCTATGAGCTGATCACGTTCAAGAACGCGTTCCATGGCCGCACGATGGCCACGATCAGCGCCTCCAATCAGGAAAAGATGCACAAGGGCTTCCTGCCGTTGCTCGAAGGCTTCCGCTATGTCGACTTCGACGACCTCGAAGGGGCGCGAGCAGCGATCGGGCCGAATACGGCGGGCTTCCTTGTCGAGCCGATCCAGGGGGAGGGCGGCATCCGCGATGCCTCGCCCGAATTCCTCCAGGGCCTGCGCGCTCTTGCCGACGAGCATGACCTCATGCTGATCTTCGACGAAGTGCAGTGCGGCGTCGCCCGCACCGGCGATCTCTATGCCTACGAGCAGTACGGCGTGACGCCCGACATCATGGCGAGCGCCAAGGGTATCGGCGGCGGCTTCCCGCTCGGCGCCTGCCTCGCGACCGAAAAGGCCGCACGCGGCATGGTGATCGGCACCCACGGCAGCACCTATGGCGGCAATCCGCTGGCGATGGCTGCGGCCGAAGCCGTGCTCGATGTGGTGGCTGAACCCGCCTTCCTCGCGGACGTGAAGGCAAAGGGAGAGCGGCTACGCGGCCGGCTCGAGCAGTTCATCGGCAACTACCCGGACATGTTCGAACTGGTGCGCGGGCGGGGCCTGATGCTCGGCGTCAAGATGAAGATCGAGCCGCGCGCGTTCGTCGCCCACATGCGTGACAACCACCATCTGCTCACCGTCGCAGCGGGTGACATGACCTTCCGCGTCCTGCCGCCACTGGTGATCGATGACAGCCACATCGACGAATTCATGGAGAAGCTCTCGGCCGCAACTGCCAGTTATGCGGTCGAAGCCGTGCCGGCATGACCCGGCATTTCCTCAGCCTGAGCGACGCCGGCGGCGATGCCCTCGCCGCCATTCTGGGTGATGCCATGGACCGGAAGGCGGCGCGGCGCGCGCTGCCCAAGGGTCAGCACGACGCCGATGCGCCGCTCGCCGGCCGGGTCCTCGCCATGGTGTTCGAGAAGAACTCGACGCGTACGCGGGTCTCCTTCGACATCGCGATCCGTCAGCTTGGCGGCAGCGGCCTCGTGCTCGACGCCGGGACCACGCAGCTAGGCCGCGGGGAGACCATCGCCGATACGGCCCGTGTGCTCAGCCGCATGGCCGATGCCATCATGCTGCGCACCGATGATCACGCGAAGCTCGAGGAACTGGCGCATTACGCCAGCGTGCCGGTGATCAATGGGCTGACCGATCTCTCGCATCCCTGCCAGATCGTCGCCGATCTGCAGACCCTGCTCGAACACGGCAAGGCGCTGCCCGGGCTTGAGGTCGCGTGGCTAGGTGACGGCAACAACGTGCTCAACTCGTTCGTCGAGGCGGCGGGGCTGATGAAGTTCAACATCCGCATCGGCGTGCCCGAGGGGTACGACAGCGATCCCGCATTCATTGCCGCAGCGCGCGCTGGCGGTGCTCGCATCGATACCGTTCGCAGCGCGGCGGATGCCGTGCGCGGCGCCGACGTTGTCGTGACCGACACCTGGATCTCGATGGGGCAGGCCCACGCCGAGGCCAAGCTTGCCGCGATGACCCCGTTCCAGGTGAACGCAGGCCTCATGGCGCTGGCGAAGTCCGATGCCCTCTTGCTGCACTGCCTGCCCGCCCATCGCGGGGAGGAAGTGACCGACGACGTGATTGATGGCCCGCAATCGGTCGTGTGGGATGAGGCAGAAAACCGCATCCACGCGCAGAAATCGATCTTGCGCTGGGCGTTCGGGCAGCTCTGACCATGTCGGATGATGCCGCTTCTGCCGGGACGACCGGCTTTGACCAGGTCCTGACTTTCACTGTGCCCGAGCGTAATGCGCGCGGACGCATCGTGCGCCTTGGACCTGTGCTCGATGCTGTGATCGCGGCGCACGCCTATCCTGCGCCGATCCGCCACCTGCTGGCCGAGGCGATGGTGCTGGCAACGCTGCTTGGTTCCCTGCTCAAGGATGAGCAGAGCCAGCTGACGATGCAGGCGCAGACCCAGGATGGCGTGATCGACCTGCTCGTCTGCGACTACCGCAGCGGCGAGCTGCGCGGCTATGTCCGTTTCGACCGCGCGCGGCTGGACGAACTGGGGCCCAGTCCTACGCTGCACGCCCTGTTCGGGGATGGCTACCTTGCCATCACTTTCGATCTCGCGGCGACGGGGCAGCGCTATCAGGGCGTCGTTCCGCTTGAGGGAGAGACACTTGCAGCGGCCTGCGAGAGCTACTTCCTGCAGTCGGAACAGATCCCCACACTGATCCGCCTCGGTGTGCGCAGCGATTCAGCTGGCTGCGTCGCGGGCGGCATGCTGATCCAGCACTTGCCAGAGGGTGAGGAAGGCCGTGAGCGGCTCCATGTTCAGCTCGATCATCCGGAATGGGAGCATATGCGGATCATGGGCGGTTCGGTTTCACCCACCGAACTGGTCGATCCAGACCTCGATCTGGAGACGGTCCTTTGGCGGCTCTTTCACGAAGAGCGCGAGGTGCGCGTGGAACGCGGCAAGCAGATCGTCAAAGGGTGCCGCTGCAGCAGCGACTACTATCGATCCGTACTGGCGCGCTTCGGGGCGGCAGAGCGCGCAGAGATGCGCAATGAGGAAGGATTGATCCTCGTCGACTGCGCATTCTGCTCGAAGGTCTTCGAGATTGATCTCGACTGATACCACCGATTCGGTTCGTCGCTGACGAAGAACACTTTAACGCAGCCAGATTTTGCGTATACTGCAAGCAGCGGTCCGGCATGGTGTCGGGGCGCCTTTTTGGACGCGCCTGCCAGATGGACCGCCTGCTGCGCACCCTAACCGAAGTCTCGGCCCGCCAGCTTGTCCGGCTGATTGGTGGCGGCGCCTTCATGTCGCTCGTGTTTGTCGCACCTGCGCTTACGGCGCAGCGCCCTTCGCTTGCCATGCTCGACCAGCTCAAGCCGGGGCAATGGGAAGTGCGGGATCGCGATCTCGCCGGCGGCCGCAGCAGGCTGTGCATCGAGAACGGTCGCCGCTTGATCCAGATTCAGCATATGCGCGAAGTCTGCCGCAGCTTCACGGTGCAGGACACGGCGGACACGGTAACGGTCCATTACACCTGCCCGGGCAATGGCTACGGACAGACATCCGTTCGCTATGAAAGTGCGCAGCTCGTGCAGTTGGAAACGCAGGGTATCGCACACGGCGTGCCGTTCAATTTCCGCGCGGAAGTGCGGCGCATCGGCGCATGCACATCCTGATTGCGCGCTGAGGATTGCCACAAGCAGTTCATGGCTTTAGCTCTGCTACATGGTCGCCGAAGCCGTTTCCCGGGAAAGCCCGCTCGCCGTTGTCCTGCTCTCGGGTGGGCTCGATTCGATGGTCTGCGCCGCCCTTGCGCGTGAGCAGGGTTTTCGTGTTCTCGCGCTGACGATGGATTACAACCAGCGCCACCGGGTCGAGATCGAGGCGGCGCGCGGCATTGCTTCAGCGCTGGGCGTAGAGCGCCATGTCATTCTGCCGCTCGATCTGCGCCAATTTGGTGGATCGGCGCTTACTGCTGATATCGCTGTGCCGAAAGACGGGGTGGGCGACGACATTCCGGTCACTTACGTGCCGGCCCGCAATCTCGTCTTCCTCTCGCTGGCCCTGGCATGGGCTGAGGCGGCTGGATCATCAGACCTCTTTATCGGGGTCAACGCGCTCGATTATTCAGGCTATCCCGATTGCCGGCCGGAATTCATCGGCGGCTTCGAGAGTCTCGCCCGGGTCGCCACCAAGCTTGGCGATCAGGGCGGTACCGTGCGGGTTCACGCCCCGCTCCAACACCTGAAGAAGAGCGAAATCGCGCAAGAAGCGGCCCGTCTCGGGCTCGATCCTGGTGCCAGTTGGTCGTGCTACGATCCGCTGCCCGATGGACGGGCCTGCGGCGTGTGCGACAGCTGCCGTCTGCGGCGCGCGGGATTCGATGCAGCCGGGATAGAGGATGGCACCAAGTATGGAGATGACGGATAAGCCGAAGCAATGGTTCGGCGTTGACCGCTACAGTTGGT
>NZ_JAIXPP010000053.1 GCF_027486195.1 Novosphingobium sp. | reverse complement strand
GTCTTTGCGCGGACCGAAGGCGAGCCCGGGAACGCGCGCGGGATCACCTGCCTCCTCGTGCCCAATCCCTCGCCGGGGCTGGTGATCGAGGAGTACATGTGGACCTTCAACATGCCGACAGACCACCCGCGGCTCTCGCTCACCAATGTCTGGGTGCCGGAATCCGCGACGCTCGGGCCGGAAGGCGGCGGCCTCGCCATCGCGCAGAGCTTTGTCCACCAGAACCGCATCCGGCAGGCGGCTTCATCATTGGGCGCGGCCACGTTCTGCATAGAGGAATCGGTGCGCTATGCGCGGGAGCGCAAGCCCTTCGGAGAGGAGCTGGCGCGCAATCAGGCAATTCAGTTCCCGCTGGTGGAGCTTGCCACGCAGTGTGAGATGCTGCGCCTCCTCATCCGCAAGACCGCATGGGAAATGGACCGGCTCGAAGCCGAAGAAGGCGGCCACAAGCGCATCGAGCGCGAGCTCTCCGACAAGGTCTCGATGTGCAACTATTGGGCAAACCGGCTGGTCTGCGAAGCGGCGGACCGCGCGATGCAGGTTCACGGGGGCATCGGCTATTCACGCCACAAGCCGTTCGAGCACATCTATCGCCACCACCGCCGCTACCGCATCACCGAAGGCGCGGAGGAAATCCAGATGCGCAAGGTCGGCGCGTACCTGTTCGGCTACCTCGGGCCGAGGAAGGGCATGTTCGGGTAAGCGCTTCCGTGCTGCTGGTCCGGCGGTGCTTCTGGCGCGGCCGGACCGGCGTTACCCGGCGCAGGGTATTCTAGCTTGCGCGGCAAGGTCAGCGAGTTCTGCTGCCGCCGTGGCCTGCGCCGCCCTATCAGCGAAGGCCATGCATAATGCATCGCCGTCGATCCCGGCACGCAACACGGCGTGGCATCCGCCCATGCCCGTCGCGGTAACCCAGGCGTCACCCATCAGGCATTTCGCCATAGCCCTCGTCAGCAGGTCCGGGTCCGGGGCCTCGCCTGCAATCAGCGCTGCCTGGGTGCCGGTCCACCATGGGAAATCGGCAATATCGAAAAGGGCAGCGGCTGCGCCGGGCGTGGTCGCCACGGTCCATTCGACATGGCCCAGCAGGCCCAGACGGACGGGAAACGCCACTTGACCCTGCCCGGCGAGCCAGGTCGCCAGCAGCGTCTGGAGTGGCTCCGGAACGCCCGCGTCCGCGGGCTCCGGATCGACGGTCCAGGTGACCATCAGCGTTCGTGCGGGGCCATCTTCCGGGAGGTCTCCCGGCCAAAGCGAACAGGGGCCCGGCTCAGCGGTCGAGAGCTCGATCCGCAGGGTCATCAATGATGGCCGAACGGGGTCGGACTTGTCGGGATCTGCCGGAAAACGGTGTCCTCGGCCCAATCGTAGACGACCTCGCCTGCCTGCTCGCCCGCCTTGTATCCCGCGTAGCCGCCAACGATGCAACCGCCGACACCGCCGATGGCAGTTCCTTCCGGCCCGACCAGCGTACCCGCGCCGGCCCCCAGTGCGCCCACCGCCCGGCAGCCTACCCAGGCCGACGCCCATGCGCTGACAACTGCGGTAGATCGCCGCATCGGCTTATCGGCAACCACGATCGAGTATCCGTCGGTGGCGAGGCCGACGACGAGCAGGCTGCGGCCGAGGTATTTGAAATACTTCGCGCCCTTATAGAGAAAGGCCCCGCTCCGGCCGGCAAGGTCATGGTTCTTGATCTGGAAGGGCAGGGCTTCTGCCGTACCCTTCTGGTTCCAGTGGTAATTCACCGATTTCGTGTTCTTGTTATAACCATAATCAAGCCGCAGGGTCCGCTTGCCCGTCTTGTCGTGAAAGAACAGGCTGCAGGTCGAGTTGCCCTTGAACCCGCGCGCATCGAGCTCGATGGCAAGTCCGCTGGTGCCGGGAATGGGAATCCTGAGGTAGGACGCGAGACCGACGCTTACAGGTATCGACCCCTTCATCGGTTCGGTCATGGCGCCGCCTCCTTAATCAGACACGCGGCCATGAACCTGCCTGCACCGCAGCGATCCGTCAACAAGACCGCAACCAGCGCTCAGCCGGGTCAATCCGGTGCAGCACAAATGAAAAGCGCTCCGAAGCGATGCTTCGGAGCGCTTTTCATTCAGGCCGGTCTGCGTGCCTGCGGCAGACTACCGGTTCAGGCGAACGCTGCCTTGAGATCATCCACCAGATCGAGGCGCTCCCAGGGGAAGAAGTCGCCATCCGCCTTGCGGCCGAAGTGGCCATAGGCGGCGGTCGGCTGGTAGATCGGCTTGTTGAGGCCGAGGTGGGTGCGAATCGCGCGCGGGGTCAGGCCGCCGAGCTTGGCGTTGCCGAGGATGGCCTGTTCGATCAGGTTGTCGCCCACCGTGCCGGTGTCGTGCGTATCGACATAGAGCGAGAGCGGCTCGGACACGCCGATGGCATAGGCGATCTGGATCGTGCAGCGCGTGGCAAGGCCCGCAGCGACCACGTTCTTGGCAAGGTAGCGCGTGATATAGGCAGCCGAGCGATCGACCTTGGTCGGGTCCTTGCCCGAGAAGGCGCCGCCGCCGTGCGGGGAAGCACCGCCGTAGGTATCGACGATGATCTTGCGGCCGGTGAGGCCCGCGTCGCCATCGGGGCCGCCGATCTCGAACGAGCCGGTCGGGTTGATGTAGTACTTGGTTTCGCGCAGCAGCACCGGCGGGATCACCTCGGCGATCACGCGCTTCACGTAGTCGTGAAGCTCGGCTTCCTTGTCGCCCTCGTCATAGCCCGGCGCGTGCTGGGTGGAGACGACGACGGCGGTTGCGGCGACGGGGAGCGAACCTTCGTAGCGCAGCGTGACCTGGCTCTTGGCATCGGGCTCAAGGAACGGAGCCGCGCCCGAGTGACGGTCGGCTGCCATGCGCTCGAGGATCTTGTGGCTGTAGTAAAGCGTCGCCGGCATAAGATCGGGCGTCTCGTCGGTCGCATAGCCGAACATGATGCCCTGGTCGCCTGCGCCCTCGTCCTTGTTGTCGGCCGCATCGACGCCCTGCGCGATATGCGCCGACTGGCCGTGCAGCCGGTTGATGAACTCGAACTTCTCCCAGTGGAAGCCGTCCTGCTCATAGCCGATCCGCTTCACGGTCTCACGAACGGTCGCCTCGATCTCTTCCTGCGCGCCCGGCGCCCATGCGCCATCTTCGTAGACGCCCTTGCAGCGGATTTCACCGGCCAGCACCACGAGCTGCGTCGTCGTCAGCGTCTCGCAGGCGATGCGCGCCTCGGGGTCCTTCGAAAGGAACAGGTCCACGATGCCGTCGCTGATCTGGTCGGCGACCTTGTCCGGGTGGCCTTCGGAAACGCTTTCGGACGTGAACAGGTAGTCGGTGCGCATTGGGGGGTTCCTATATGATATAAAGAATCCTTTATGTCGCCTCCCTAGCGTCCTCTGCGCCGCCTTGCAACCACGAGCGCAGCGCCCAGCAATACCAGCGCCCATGCGAGGGCGAGCCGGTTGCCAAGCCGGGCAAACAGCGTGGGAACGTGAGCGGGCGGCACCAGCCCATCGAGCCGCCCGGCAGTGAGGCGAGGAGCGAACTGCCGGACCACGCCATCGGCATCGATCACCGCGCTGATTCCGGTCGTCGTGGCGCGCAGCACGGGCAGCCCTTCCTCGATCGCGCGCATCCGCGCCTGCGCCAGATGCTGCGGCGGGCCCCATGCGCCGAACCAGCCGTCGTTCGAAGGGTTGAAGATATAGTCAGGCCGGTGCGCGCGGTCGGCCACCTCGCCGGAGAACACGATCTCGTAGCAGATCTGAATGCCGGCCTTGCCGTGCAAGCCCATGTCCAGCGTGCGCGGGCCGGGACCGGGCAGGAAATCAAGGCTGCCCGAAACCAGCCGGGAAAGGCCGAGCGGGGCGAGCCACGTGCGCATGGGCAGATATTCGCCATAGGGCACGAGATGCGCCTTGGCATAGCTTCCCCGGATCGCGCCGTCTGACCCGAGCGCGGTGACGACATTGCGCGCGGCGGTCACATCGCCGCCTTGCACCACGAGATCGGTCGCGCCGGTCAGCAGCAGGCTGCCCGGGCCGATCACCCGGCCAATGCGGGCGCGAGCCATCGCCGGGTCCGCCGCATAGGTCGTGGCATCGTAGAAGAACTGCGGATAGCCGGGCCGCAGGTAATCGGGCAGGCCGCCTTCGGGCCACAGCACGATCCGCGTTGAGCCCGGCGTACGCGGCAGCGAAAGGCGCGCGATGCTCTGGAACTGGCCTTCGTAAAGGCGCGGATCGTTGATCGTGTCCTGCCCGATGTTCGGCTGGACGAGGGTGAAGCCGAGGCGGCCCTCGCCGCCATGGCCATGCAACGGCAGCAGCATGAGCGCGGCGGGAACTGCGGCCATCATGGCTGCGGCATGGAGGCGCCCTGCCGTTGCCGTGCGCCATGCCAGCAGCCAGAAACCGGCGAGCAGAACGATCAGGCCGGAGAGGGCGTAAGTCCCCGTCCACGGCGTGATGGCGGCAAGACCGGGCCGGCCGAAACCGCCCAGCGCGACCATGGCGAGCGGGTTCCACGCAAACCCCGTGAACAGGGTGGCGCGCAGATATTCGGTGATGATCCAGAACCCTGCAAACGCCGGAAGCAGCGCAGCCTGCCAGCGCCGCGCCAGCCAGGCCGCGAGGAAGGCGGCGAGCGCGGGATAGACCGCGAGGTAGACCGCCAGCAGCACGACCGCGATCCATCCCAGCCAGGCGGGCATCGCCGCCTGATAGGTGAACGCGGTTGCGATCCAGTTGTTGCCGAGCGTGAAGTAGCCGAGCCCGAACAGCCAGCCTGCCAGCGCCGCGCGGCGGGCCGAGCGCGCGCGCTCGATCTGGGTGATCAGAAACGCCAGCGCGGCCAGCGTGAAGGGCCACAGCGCGAGGGGCTGAAAACCGGTCGCGGCCAAGGCACCTGCGCCGATCAGCGCCAGCGGCATCAAGCCTCTTGCCGATCTTTCCACGCGGCGACCCCGCTCAGGCCCGTTCAGGCGCTGCGACTGGCCGCGGTCAGCCTTCTGCGGCTTCCGGCAGCGGATTCTTGCGCGGGCGACCACGGCGCTTGGGCGCCGGAGCCTCGGCAGCAAGCGCTTCGGCTGCAGGTGCCGACACCGTTGCAGGTGCTTCCTCAACCGGCTCAGCCGAAGCGCGAACGCCGATGGCGGGCGGCAGGCTCAGCGGATCAAGCGCGGCGACCGGTGCTTCCTCTGCCTCGCGGCGCGGGCGGCGGTCGGTGCGTGGGCGCAGACCGCGCTGCGACCGGCTTTCGCGCACGAAGGGATTTTCGGCGACATCGCCAATCGGCTCGCCTTCATCGGCGCGGACCATTGCTTCGGGCGCGGCTTCCGGCTCGAAACGAGGGCGCTGGTTCTCGCGCGGCTCGCGATTTTCGCGCTGGTCCCGATTCTCGCGCGGTTCACGTGGTTCGCGGTTATCGCGCGGTTCCCGGTTTTCGCGGGGTTCCCGGTTATCGCGCGGCTCGCGGTTTTCGCGGGGCTCGCGATTCTCACGAGGCTCGCGCGGTTCCCGGTTTTCCTCACGCCGGACTTGCGGGCGGTCGAAAGCGGGGAAATCGTTGTCCATGGAGAAGTCGGTGCCGTCGTCTTCGCCTTCGCCTTCGTTCCAGCGCTCACCGTTGGAGCGCTGGCGCTGATCGTCGGTGCGCGGGCGGCTGTCGGCGATGACGCGGAAGTAGTGATCCGCGAACTGCAGATAGTATTCAGCCTGAACGCGGTCGCCATTCAGATGTGCGTCCTGCGCCAGCTTGCGATACTTTTCGAGCATCTGGGGGGCATTGCCCCGCGCGCGGCTATCGATCCGGTTGAGTTGCTGACCGCCACCCTGCGGGCGGTTGTTGTTCCCGCGACCGCGCCGGCGGTTGTTACCACGATTGTTGTTCAAGTCAGGCACTTTCCTGTTTCGGTGCAACCTTGACCC
>NZ_JAIXPP010000120.1 GCF_027486195.1 Novosphingobium sp. | reverse complement strand
TGGCACCAAGTATGGAGATGACGGATAAGCCGAAGCAATGGTTCGGCGTTGACCGCTACAGTTGGTACGCGCTGTTTGTCCTCGTCATAGTCTACATCATCAACTTCGTGGATCGGCAGCTGCTGACGATCCTTGCGGTCGACATCAAGCACGATCTCGGCATCTCGGATGCCCAGTTCGGCTTTCTCTACGGCACTGCATTCGGCGTTTTCTACGCCTTGTTCGGCATCCCGCTTGGCAAGCTGGCAGACCGCGCCATGCGCACGCGTGTCCTTGCCGCCGGCCTTGCCCTCTGGTCGATAATGACCGCGCTTTCCGGTCTCTCGCGCAGTTTCCTGCAGCTGGGCGCCGCGCGGATCGGCGTTGGCGTGGGCGAGGCGACTGCGGGGCCATGTTCCTACTCGCTGCTGGCGGATTACTTTCCGGCACACCGCCGTGCGACCGCAGTGGCGATCTTTTCGTCAGGCATCTACCTCGGAGGCGGCTTTTCGCTCTACATCGGCACAGCGATCGCCGGGGGCTGGAACCACGCCTTTCCGATGGGGGAGCGGCCATTCGGCCTCGCTGGCTGGCAGGCCGCGTTTCTTGCCGTTGGGCTTCCCGGCCTTGCTCTTGCGCTCTGGGTGCGCAGCTTGCGTGAGCCGCTTCGTGGCCGCTTTGAGGCACCCCAGGCTGAAGGTGCGCCTCGTCCCGCCCCTCAACCCGCGACGCTTGCTGCCTTCGTGCGCGATCTGGCAACTATCGTCCCCCCGTTCACCCTGCTGGCGGCTGCCCGGCGCGGCCGGACGGCCTTGTTCGGCAATCTCGCCATCATGGCCGGTCTGGGCTTGCTTGGGACAATCCTGTCAGTGCTGATCGGCGATCCGGCACAATGGATTGCGCTTGGCATCGGGACTTATGCCATTGCTTCCTGGGCGGTGGCCCTGCGCCACGATGATCCTGAAGCCTTCCAAGTGATCTGGGCCTCGAAGTCGGTCGTGGGCCTCAACCTCGGCTACGGGCTGATGTGTGTGATCACTTACGCCAATTCGGCATTCGGACCTTCGCTGGTGATCCGCGAATTTGGCGCATCAGCCGGTGCCGTGGCGCTGATTGTCGGCGGATCGGCAGCGATTGGCGGCGCGTTGGGCGTGATCGCCGGCGGAGCGCTGGGAGACCGCCTTGCAGGCGATCGCTACCATTCCCGGCGCATTCTCGTGGTAATCGCGGCGCTGCTCACGTCGCTGGTGCCGAACTGCATCATGCTGGCGACCCATTCGCTCACGGTCGTCTACTTCTGCGTGTTCCCGATGTGGTTCCTGGCAAGCTGTGCGCTGGGCGGCGCAGCGGGAACGATCGTGAACATTGTCCCGGCGACAAGTCGTGCCACGGCAACAGCGGCATTCTTCCTGTTTGCGACCATGGTGGGCCTTGCACTCGGGCCTTATGCGGCGGGCAAGATCTCGGGTGCGTTCGGTGCCAATCTGCGCATCGGGCTTGCCGGCATTCTTGTCGTCGTGCCTTTCGCACTGGTGGCTCTCGAAGTGTGCCGCCGCGATCTGGTCAGCCGCGAGCATTAGGTCCGCACCCCGAAGTCAGCTGACTTATCCCGGGTGGGCGATCACCCCCGCATGCCATAGATGCGGGCGGCTCGCAGGCCTTGGCCGTTTTATGCAGCGCGTCATCTTCGCTAAAAGAAAAAGGGGGCCGGATTGCTCCGGCCCCCCAATTCCAATCGGCAGTTCGCCGAAGCTTACATGCCCGAACCCGGACCGTACGTGATTTCCACGCGGCGGTTCTGAAGTTCACGCACGCCGTCCGCGGTCGGAACGCGCGGGTTGGCTTCACCGAAGGCCTGGTTGGTGATCGCGCCATCGGGGATGCCGTGGGCGGTCAGGTAGCCGCGGACCGAGTCGTTGCGACGCTGCGACAGGCCAAGGTTGTACTTCGGCGTGCCCGAACGGTCGGTGTAGCCGGCCAGCATGATCGGAACGCTGGCGCAGTTCCCGTAGGCCGTAACCGCGTTGTCCAGAATGGTCGCCGCTTCAGGCGTGATGTTCGACTTATCCCAGTCGAAGAACACGATGTAGGGACCCTTGTTGCAGACCGGCGCCGGCGGAGGCGGCGGCGGCGGCGGGGGGGGCGGCGGCGGGGGCGGCGGGGGCGGAGCGGGCGGTTCCGGCATCGGCGCAGGCTCGGCGCCACCGAAGTTGTACGCCAGCGTACCGAGCAGCGAATGCGAGCGCCAGCGGCCCGTAAGGTCCTGACCTGTCAGCGCGCCGTTGCCGACGACGTTGACGTTGCTCACGCTGAAGTAGCGATACTTCAGACCCACATCCCAGTGCTTGGAGAGCGGGGTGCGCACACCTGCGATTGCCTGCCACGCGAACTTGGTGGCCGAATCGTCGACACCGCCGAAGCCGGCCGTCACGATGGAGTACTTGACGTTCGCTACGCCGACACCGCCGCCGACAAAGCCCTGAAGGCCATCGTCGCCGCCGAAGTCGAGCAGGCCGTTGACCATGTAGCTGAGAGCCTGCGAGCGGCCGCCCAGCGTACCGGAAGCGCGATCAACCGTGGCACCCGTGTTGTCGGTGATGCGGTCAGCGCGTGCACGGCGATAGCCGACCTCGGACTCAAGGCGGAAGCCGCCGAAGTCGTAACCCACAATACCGCCAACGTCGTAGCCGGTATCGCTCTTGAGGTTTGCCGCGTTAGCGACACCAGCGATGGCCAGATCAGTCCTTTCGACGATCATCGCGCCAGCATCGACCTCGACGTACCAGGAATCTTTCTTGGCGAGTGCCGGCGTTGCGAGCGCCGTGGACGCCAGGGCCAAGCCCACGAGCAGTTTCCGCATTATCATTTCCCCTTTATTCGAAGTCATGCCTCGGGTGCTTTCGCCATTAGCGGCTCTCGTTTTTGCTTGCAAGCAAACGTGAGTGCGGGATGTTGCCAAAAGGCAACTAAAACCAGACATCTAGGCAACGATCCCACACCAGAGCGCGGTCGTCGGCCGGCATGATCGAAGTATGATCGGGGGGATTCAGGGTCAGGACAGTACGCCAGCGGCGCGTAGTGTCGTGATTATCGCAGCAATTGCAGTGCGGGCCTGGCTGTCGATCACTGCGCCGCCGGATGGCATCGTCGGTGCCGGCGCAAGTTGCCAGGTGCCGCCCGCGAAGAATCGGTAGGCGGCTGCTGCGATATCGTAGGCGCGCATCCCCTCTCTGGCAGAAACAAACCGCCAACCGCCTTCGCTCCAGGCGGCAATCCGGCCGCTCTGCCCGGCAAATGGGCCGGTTGCGCTTGCTCCCACCAGCCAGCACTGCCCGTTTGCTGGCGCTGCCGGCGGAGCCGTGATGACCGCTTCGACGGCCGGATGAAGCAGCACGTCTGCCGCTAGCAAGGCTTCATTTACAATCACTTCCTTCTGGCTCTGCCCGGCGAACAGCATGGGCAATGCAAAGCGCGGCGAAGTAGACGAAAAGCTCAGGGGGTCGGTCATCATCGTGTCCTCTCGCGGGCGTCAGGCAGGGAAATCGATGCGCAGCGGCATGGAGGCGGCGTTTCGCCCGATCTGGCGAACGGCAAAATACTGCGGCAGGCCAGCGGGCAGTCCTGCAATCTGCGCCGCTGTCGCCACGAAGGCACTGACCGTCGTTTGCCAGCGCAGCGCCGGTGTATCCGGGTCGCCGACGGTGATTTCCCAGAGCTCCGACTCTTCGTTCAGCGGCGTATCGACTCCATTGAGCCAGACCCATGCCCCGCGTGCCCGCCGCATCCAGCGCAGCGCGATGGAACCATCGCTCTGCAGCACCGCCGTACCGTAAACAGGCGAGAGCGGCCGCAGCGTGGCTTCGGGGTCTGCGATCGGCACAGTGACCGCGGCGGTGTCGCCCAGGCCGACCGCAACGATTTGGGTCGCGGCCGGATCGCCGATCATGGCCGCATCGAGCTGCACCAGGCTGTCGTCGATCAGAACGAAGGGTTCGCCAGTGACATGGGTCCCCACCGCCCACTCCGTTCCGCCGCGACCGCGTAGCCAGTTGCCTAGCCGCCACACGCCGCTTCCCAGCGGTGCGGCGCTTGCAAACTGGGCGATCTCGTTGCCGATCCGGGCCCGATTCGCCCCCTGCAGCAGCTGGGCGAGGCTGGCATCGACCAGCACTTGATCCGTGCCCGCCAGCACGACGTCCAGCGTCGATTGGCGATCGAGCAAGAGCGGTGACGCGGTGGGCAGCGCGCCAATGGTGCGGCCCATGCGCGCCCTGCTACGTCCGGTCGAGCCGATGGAAGCCAGTGCGCCGCCATCGCCGCCGAGATCCGCAAGCAGGGCGGCGCCGGTCCAGCCCGCACTGGCTCCCGATGCCGCGGCGAAAACCGCTGCCGTCGTTCCGCTCCCGGTCCCATCCCATGGCAGCGCAAACGCTTCCAGCACAGTCGGTGTGTTGGCAAGATCCGCAGCGGGATTGAACCGGCCCGGATCCGTCACGGGTGCCGAACTCACGGCAGTCGCTCCGCTTGACGGGCTCGCGGTCAGCGACAGCAACACACCGTCCTGCTGCCACTCCCATTGGGAAATCCGCCATAGGCCAGAGGCGATTGGAATGCTCACGAATGCACCGGGGGTTATCGCGGGGTCGATTTCCGTGATCCGGTAGGTGATCGTATCGGCAGGGCGCGCTGCCCGGCGACTCGCATTGCCGGCCAGCGTCTGCGCCTCTGCGGCGCTCAGCGCCGCCGGAAGTTCGATGACCTCGAGGTCGCCCTGCTCGCTCCGGCCGATTCCGCGCTGGAGCCCTGGCTGGTAATCGCGCGCTACGTCGTAGTATCGGACACCGCACTGGCGCACTCGCGGCAGAGGTTCGCGCTTGCGCGACCAGCCACTGGCCTTGGCCTCGGCCGATTCGCGCTCCTTGGTCGCGGCCGCCGGGCCAGGCAAGGCCACTGGCGAGACAGGCCCGGTTGGCTCTGCCGCGCGGATCGCCAAAGTGCCCCCGGAGACCGCGCAAACGATCGGCACGGCTTCCGAGATCACCGCCAGCGCGTCACCAGCGGAACCCTGATCGATGCTGAAGCCCGTAAGGCTGGTGTCCAGATTGCTCACCGCCGCGTCCGGCAGGATCGCCCGCGCGATGGCACCGATCGAAGTGCCGGCCGTGTCCGCCAGTATCTCGAAGGTCAGCGAGGGGATGCGGTTGCCATAGTCCGCCAGCTCCAGATCCTCGAACACCGCATAGGCAATGCCGCGATGCGCAGGACACTGCGTGACCCCCTCAGCCTGGACCATCAGCGGGTCGGCGGCCTGATCTCCATGGCCATTGTGGATGCGCAGCGTGCCACCCACCTTGAGATCGCCACCCGCGCCGCGCAGCAGGTTGCCGTCAGCCCAGATTCGTCCGATGCCCGCGATCGGCCTGCTGGCAATGGCCACCGCGAACGACGAGGTGTAGGTATAGCTGGTGACGGAAGGTCGTCCCTTGCCGCCGCGCGCCGTGTCCTTGTGCTCGACCAGTTCAGTTGCCCAGATCACACTGCCCGCAGCCCGCATCTTGCCGAAATGCAGGGGCAAAGCAGACCCATAGCTCGATGTCTGGACCGTAAGATCCTTCAGGCGCGGGCCTTCGACCTTGCGTCCCCCCATGATAGCGGCATCGACCTGGCGGCCCACGAGCGCCCCGATCGCACCGCCAAGCGGACCGCCGAACACGGTGCCGACAGCAGTGAGCAGCAAAGTAGCCATACGTGTCAGTCCCTGATTGTGTGCAGCAAGTTCGGCACCCGCCAGCCACCGGCGGTCGGCCATGGCAGGGGTCCGGGCAGAAAGGTCACCCTCCCCAGTCCGGCGTGCGCATGGATGAAGCCGCCCGCAGCACGGACCACAAGGTGCGGCTGGATCGGGCTCACCATGACCAGCACGACATCGGCATCCGCTGGCAGTGCCGGTTCGAACCGATTGGCTTGAGCAAGGGGCAGCAGGCTGTTCACCGAGATGGTGCGCAGGCGATATCCTGCCGGTACGACCGGCTCGGTTCCCGCGCGGCGCATGGCTTCCGCCACCACGCCCACGCAGTCGAGGCCCGTCGCGGGATCGCGGCCATGCAGCCGAAAGCGGACGCCGATCAGGCTCGCTGCGGCTTCAACGAACGCAGCGTTCACCGCTGCGCTGCCGGATAGCGGGTCAGCAGATCATTTCCCGGCAGGAACGGCTCGCCCTGAAAGTTGATGGCGTTGCCGAAACGAGTCGCGCAGGTGCCAAGCGTGTGGTCGCACCCTTCGCGCAGCTCGATCCGTGTGCCGATAGCTGCATTCGCAGCCGCCGCCCGATCCAGCACAAGCCAGGTGCTGTCGACCGCCTCGATCCGGCGAATCAACCCCGCCTCGGGGCCATCGATCCAGCGCAGCGTTCCGAAGGCCAACGATTCGGCAGCCGGCCCCCCTGAAACGCGGACGACTCCCCCATCCGCCGAAGTGGCGGCGAGAACCGCCTGATGGGTGAAGGCATTGGCAGACAGCGTGCAGCCTTCGCCGCAGAATTCGGCCCGGCAGGTGGGTGCGGTTCGCGGCACGATCTGGCGCGCCAGCAGGTCCTTGACCGAACGCAGCTCGGCCGAAAAGCCCGCGCCCTCATGCCCCACGGTACCGATCGTGCCGGCATAAAGCGTCATGCGTTCAAGCGTCTCCCAATCGACCAGCCCCATCGCGATGGAACCGCCGTCGAACCGGCCTGCCGCAAGGTCCATCTCGCGGATGGAATCGTGGCTCAGCGCGCCCGCCACTTCCGCGCTGTCGGCCTCGAAATCGGCGGTGCGGCGGATCGCCGAGGGCACCATGCCGGGCGCGGTGCGATGGACGAGCCCATCGAACGCAAGGTCCCGATCATGGCTCGTGAAGCCCAACGTCACGCCATCGCGCCGCTCGAGCCGCCACCAGATGGCAACGGTCTCAAGCGGCTGGCTGAACCAGACCCTCGTGCTTTCGGGCATGTCAGGCTTCCTCGCGCAGTTCGATCAGCGGCACGCTCGGTGCCTCGCCCGCGGCAAACGCCGCGCCGGAGATGTCGAGCCGGTCTTCGGCAAACCGCACCGGCACGTCGAACAGGAAGCCGGCGCGCACGGTCTTGCCCGCAGCCGGCGCGTCGGCAAACACGATCTCGCCCAGGCCATCGAGGGTCCAGCTCGTCACCGCTACGCCGTCCACGCTCACCAGCAGGCTGTCTGGGCGAGGACGGGTAATGCGCCGCTGCTGCGCATCGATGCCGAGGCCATAGGCCTTTACCAGCGGGAAACGTGCCCTGGCCCCGTTGCCGGTCCCGATCACCTGATCCAGCCCGGTTGGCGTGCCGGTCATGCCATTGGAACTGTAGTCGGATGGATCCCGCAGCCGGAACCCCCGCGCCTGTCCCCGCCGCGCCCGGAAGAAGGCGATCAACTCGCCAAGTTCGGCTTCGGAGCGGACGCCGGGGCCCACATCGAAACGCAACCGAGCATCGGCCCAAAGGCTGCTGCGCCGCTCGAACCCGGATGCCGTGATCGTCACATTGGTCGAAAACTCAGGAGTCACGGTCGCGGACCGGCCAATCGCGATCGGGAAGAGCACGTCGTCGAAGGGTTGCATCATGTCGTCCTCGCTGGCCGCCCCGGCGGTGGCATCGGGCAGGCGGGTAAAGCCGTCGCGCGCAACTTGCGGTAGCGCCCAGATGAAAGTTTCCGCCACGCCCAGCGCCTGCGCTTCGCTCGCGGCTGCATCGATCAGTGGCCACATGGCCTCGGCATCGGCGGCGTTCAGCACAAAGCCCGAGAGGTAATGCTGCTGCGTGCGCGGGTAGCCGAGCCGAGCCTCCGCTTCGGCCCGCCCCCGTGTCCGTCGCGCTTCGAACCCGGCCGTCAGCCAGTCATAGTCTTCGAGCTGCAGCACATCGAAAGTGGGCGCGGCCCATCCGGTCGGCAGGTTCGCGCGCCGCGCCTCGGGTGTCGCGGGATCGAGCACGGTCGGCAGGAATGCCAACAGCAGGGTTTCGCACGGCGCGCTCCCCGCCGCCGTTCGCACGGCAGCAGCAAGGCTCGTCGTCGAACTCGCCAGCAGCGCGCCCGCTGCATCAAGCAGTGCCTTCTGCGCAGCCGTCAGCGTCGCACCAAGGTCGGGAATGACCACCGGGCTGCCGCCCAGCGCCGCCTTGGCTGCGTCGTCGTAGAGACAGATCTTGCGATCTGCAGTGACCCACCACCACGGCTCACCCACCTGATACCGCACCGGCAAGCCGGCTTCGGTCAACAATCCGGCCAGCCGCACCGCAACCTTGCGCAGCCAGTCATTCGCCGCCGTGCTGGCCGGCGAAAGCAATGTCGAAGGCGGCGACCAGCCGGTTCGGGCCGGAGCGCCATCGGCGGTTCGCTGCTGCCAGGCGGCGGGACAATGCTGTGCCAGCAACTCGTAGGATTGCGAGAGGATGACCGTGTATCCCATCGCCTTTGCGGCAGACAGGAACGCCCCATGCCAATGTTCTGCCGCAGGATTGAGTGCAGGCAGCGCCGGATCGACCACGAAACCGCCCGCGCCGTCCGGCGCCAGCGGAAAGAAGTGGCTCATTCCGACATAGTGATTGATGCTGCCGCGATAGCCCAGGCCCCGGATGGTGCGCAGCATTCGCGCCGGCGTCTGGTTGTAGCCGTCGTCATAGCCCGTCGCCATGCAAAGCCCGTGCGGCGGCACCATCACATCGCCGATGGTCAGCATGGGTCTGTGCCCGCTGCAGCGCATGGCGCTCAGTTCGGCCCAGCCCGTCAACGCCGGTGAAAACGGCGTCGTCGCGGTCGCCGAATAGCCGGGCGCGACGAGCGAAATGAACATCCGGTCGATGTCCGAGGGATGGACCGGATCGGCTTCCCCCGGCAGCAGGAACCCACCCGCCAGCGCCGAGAATGGCAACGTCACCACCGCATCGGTCGGGGTCCCCACGGCATAGTTCCACAGCCGCACATACCAGCCGCGCGGATTGCCAGCCGCGTCGCGACCCTCGATCGTCAGCGTCGGTCCATTGATGGCATCAAGCGGCAGCACGCCGCTGGAACGCCAGCGAAACGACAGTGTGAGCCGCGCATAGTCGCGGTCGGTGTCATAGGCGAGCAGCGGGTGGTCCCACCGGTCTGCGCTCTCCCAGATCAGCCCGATCAGATCGTCCGCTTTCTGGAATACCGCATCGACTCGCAGCGCGTCGGGGGCCGTGGTCACCACCGAAGCCATCGCCGGGCGCGGGAAATCCACGGTCCAGAAGCGCGGATCGAACCGCTGGATCGTGTCGGTCGCCTGCACGGTGCGGCGGTTTGCCAGCCAGAAGCTCATGGCCTCTCGTTCCTCCTCAGTATTCGCTCAGAGCGCGGCGCACCGCCTGCGCCACCTGACGGCTGGAGCGGCGCAGGCTTTCCGGGCTGCTGCTGCCTGCGGGCGCGACCACCTTGATCGAGACGTTGACAGCCCGCCCGCCGCCGCCGCTGCCCGGGTCGATCTGCCCGGCCGATGTCGGCACGAACAGCTCCGGCCCGCGCTCGCCGACGAGGTATGGCCGTCCCGGTGCAACTGGCCCGCCCGTCGCTCGGCCCGGCAACCCGAAGATCGAGCTGATCAGGCCGCCAAGCCCGAGGATTCCGCCGCCAAGGCCACTGCTTCCCGAACTCCCGAGCCCGATCGAGGCCAGGCCGCCGCGCAGGGCCTGCGCCGCAATGTCGTCGAGCACCCGGAGACCGGTACGGCGCAAGTCCTCGAACCCCAGGCTTCCGCGCCGCACGGCGCTCAGCAACCCGCGCTCCAGCACATCGCTGCCCCGGCTGAAGCCATCGACCAGGATCGAATCGAAGCTGTTGCGCATCTGGCCGATGTCGGCGGCAAACCCGTCGGTGCTGGCCCGCACATCGACGACCAGCGTAGAAAGACTATCCATGCGCGTCGCGCTCCATCATTGCAGACAGGGTGGTGCGGTCGATGCCGCCCGCCGGCGGCGGCGCGGCGGCCATGACAACCGCCGCCAGTTCGGCCGGGGTGGCGGACCAGAAGGTATCCGGCGCCCAGCCGATCAGCAGCGCGGCCTGGCCCGAAAGCCGTGTCGCGGCCTCGCCGAAACGGGCTTCGGCCTTGGCGCTCATCCGCCGCCCTTCAGCACCTGCACGAGCAGGCTGCGCAGCGCCGGTGCGCAGGCAGAGAGGCCGGCGCGGGTTACCGCCTCGGCAAAGTCCTCGCGGCTTTGTGCGGAAGGATGCGCCAGGCAATGCCAGAACAGCGCCACCATTTCGCTCAGCTTCAGCTCGCCGCCGCTCGCGCGCTCGACAAGCGCAAACAGCGGCCCAAGCTCCTCTTCGGCGGCCACAAGGGCACCGAAAGTCGGGCGCAGCACATGCGTCACGCCGTCCAGCGGCAGACCAGCCTCGCCGCGATGCGGATTGGCGGTCACGGGCGTCATCGGCACGCCGGTCATACCTGCACCACCACGCCCGAGCTTTCGAGCGACAGCGTGTAATTGCGCTCACCGTTGAAATCGCCGGAGTAATCCAGCTTCTGGACAAGGAACTTGCCGCGCATCTTCTCGCCGCCCTCGAACGAAAGCTCGTAGTCGGTGATGGTGCCGGCCAGCGCATTGCCGCGAACCTGGCTCTCGGCTGCGCTGCCAAGGAAGATTCCGGCTGCACTCACGCTCACCGATCGCGTTCCTGCGCCGGAAAGCAACTCGCGCCAGCCACCCGAATCCTTGCTGGTCACCACCACCAGTTCGCCGTTGATCGACATCTGCGTCGTGCGCAGCCCGGCCACGGTGTTGTAGGTCGGCGTCGCGGCGCCATCGCTGATCTTCAGCAGAAAGGCGCTTCCCTTCTGTGCGGGCATTTCGGTTCTCCTGATTGAGAGTTAGGCATCACATTCGCAAGGCTGGGCCTGCGGTCAGGCGGCCAGCACCCGCGCCCGGTATTCGAGCACCAGCGAACGCAGTGCCTCGCCGCGCTGCTCGGCGCGGGCCTTGAGGAACGTCAGGCTGGCGATCCGGAATCCGGCTGCGCTCTGGTCGGCAGGCAGGCTTTCCATCCGCGCTTCGATAGCGCCGATCAGATCGGTCTCCGCCAGTTGCGCATAGCCGCGGTAGTTGAGCTCGAGCGCCACGCGGATTTCGCGCCCACGCAGGCTCTTGTTGCTCCAGTCGGTGCTCGCACTCGCCGTCAGCGCCAGCCAGGGCAGCGCGGTCTTGATCGGCGCTTCCTCGACAATCGCGTTCAGTCCGTCCGCCAGCGTCGGATCGGCGGCGAGCCAGGCAATAACTGCGGCACGAAAAGCCAGTTCCATTGCTCACTCCTGTCACAGCAAGGGCCAAAGCCACCGCGCGGACCGCCAGTTGGCCGTGTTGTCCGGTGCGGGGCGGCTGGCGGCCCGGGCTTCGGCGATGCGGCGCGCGGCGGCGATCAGCTGCTGCTGCACCTGGGCAAAGTTGCTGCCGGTTCCGCTCATGCGATGCGCATCCGCCGCCAGGGCCGCCACAGCGCCGCCACCGAAGCAGGCGGCCCGGCCATGGCCTTGTCATTGTCCCGCACGCGGTGCTGGTAGGCGGCCCAGCGCACCAGACCCTGCTGGATCGCATCGGGCAGCGTGTCCCACCCTTCTGCCATCCCGGCGGTGAACTTCACGGCAACGCGGGTCTGCTCGATCGGCCGCGTGAGCCGAATGCGCCCGGTGCCTTCGGCGTCGATGTCGATATCGTAGTCGGTCGCCGCCAGCGCAGTTCGGGTGCCATCCGCTGCAATCGCCAGCACGCCGGTGATCGCCTTGACTGGCCGGGTCGCCAGCGATTGCCAGTCACCACAAGTCTGCAGCACTTCCTCGCAGCCCGATACCAGCGGCATCGTGCCGATAAATCCTTCGCACAGCTCCAGCGCGGTCTTGATCAGACCTGTCAGCTCCGCGTCATCGCGCGTCGTGCTGATGCCAAGCCATGCCTTGAGTTCGGCGAGCGCCGTCGGTGCCAGTATCGGCGGCGCGGTTATTGCCCGCTTCATGGCAATCTCCGGTGTTCGGGGGATGGGAAACATCCAGGGCAGGAAAAGGGGGCGTCCGCGGCGTGAGGGGAGCCGCCGCGGACGCGGGGCCGGCGCGACAGGGGATTTCGCGCCAGCCCTCAACCATTCAGGCCTTTACCAGTCAGGCCTGCCTCGTTCAGGTCGAGATCTTGAGCAGCTTGATCGCGTCGCTATCGAGCAGCTGGCCACCGACGCGGCGCGTCGCATAGAACTGCACGTAGGGCTTGTTGGTATAGGGATCGCGCAGGATCGTCGTCGCGGTGCGCTCGGCGATGAGGTAACCGGCCTTGAAGTTGCCGAACGCGATCGGGAAGCTGCCCGCACCGATATCGGGCATGTCTTCGGCCTCGATCACCGGATAGCCCAGCAGCCGGCTCGGCTGGCCATCGACGATGCCCGCCTGCCACAGGAACGAGCCATCGGCCGCCTTGAACTTGCGCACCGTCGCCAGCGTTGCCGAATTCATCATCCACACCGCGCCCTGGCGCAGCGCTGCCTTCATCGCGAAGACCATGTCGATCAGCTTCGCTTCCGGCGTCGTGTCAAACGCATTGGCATTGCCCGATGCGATGAACTGCAGCGTGCCGAAAGCGCGCGCCGTATCGCTCTGCGCGGCGGTCGGCCCGGTGAGGAAGCCGCGCGGCTGGTTGGTGCCGGTGCCGTTGATGAAGGCGGCGCCTTCGGCACGGGCGAACTCGCTGGCAATTTCACCTGCCAGCCAGGTGCTCACATCGAACGCGGCATCGTCGAGCATCTGCTGCGTCGCCGAGGGATTGGCGTAGAGCTC
This sequence comes from Novosphingobium sp., assembly GCF_027486195.1. GTDB lineage: Bacteria > Pseudomonadota > Alphaproteobacteria > Sphingomonadales > Sphingomonadaceae > Novosphingobium. The sequence continues at coordinate 7,006 of NZ_JAIXPP010000120.1, read as the reverse complement.
GCCCAACGGCGGCACGATCTCGGCGAACTTGGGGCTTGCCGTCTCGGTACGCGCGCCGGTTTCGCTGGCCCAGCCAGACGCCGTACCGCCGATCGAGATCAGGCGGCGGAAGCCGCTGGTGCTGGTCTGCACCACATTGGCCACGCTGCGCACCGGGCTCATCTTGAGCAGGCGGCGCGCGATCTCGGTATCGATCGTACGCGGAACGGTGAAGCCGCCATCCGCCGGCGAAGCGATCGAGAAGCCCTTGAGCTCGGTCTCCCGGCCCATGCGCAGATAGCCATCGACAAAGCCCTTGAGCTCCGGCGAAGCTTCCAGCGCGCCATCCGCCGCGCTGCCAATGACCGGCCGCACCGCCGCGCGGTTCACCTTGTCGAGCCGGCCCTTCACTTCGGCAATGTCGCCGCGCAGCGCCTCGATTGCGGCGGCCGCCTCATCCTGCCGCAGCGCGATGTCGAACGACGCGTCGAACGCGTCGGCCTTGGTCTCGATTGCGCCGCTCATGGCGCTTTCGGGGGTGTTGATGTCCATGGAACCGAACGTCCTTTCTTGATGGCGGCCGTCATTGCGGGGCCTCACGCTCCGCGGCGGCCGTTTCGGGGTTCACGAAAATGTTGGGGTTACGAAGACTTGGAGGTTACGCTGGCGCCAATCGGCCGCCATTGCTGTCGACATAGTGGACCCGGGCCAGTTGCTGCATGGGCCGGGTCACCAGGCTGACTTCGATCAGGTCGATGCTGCGCAGTTGGCGCCCGCTGCCCTGCGGTGCGGCATCGCGCACCCGATATCCGAACGAGAGGCCATTCACCGCCCCTGCCGCCAGAGCCTTGGCGGCGGGGCCAGCACCGGGCGAAAGCGAAGCGATCACGCGCAGGCCGTGCCGGTCTTCCTCGGCAAGATCGACCCAGCCGATCCGCTGGCCGGTGCGGTGCTGCCATAGCAGGGGCAGCCGCACGCCCGCCTCCTTGCGCGCCGCCAGCGTTTCGGCAAATGCGCCCGGCAGGATCACATCACCGCCGCTGTCGCGTTTGCCGAAGACGGCGGCGTAACCTGCAAAGCGAAGGGCCGGAGGCGCCGGTTCCGCTGCGCCGCTCATCGCAGCACATCCTCGGATCCGAGCCGCACCGCGATGCCCAGCAGCAGCAGCGCGAGCAGTCCGCGCACCACCCAGCCGACCACAGCCTTCCAGGCGCTCGCCTTCGCGTCCCGCCAAGCCCGCAACAGCTCGCGCAGTTCGGCCAGATCCTCATGCGCGGTTTCGTCGGCAAGGCCCATCTGCTCGAGCGCCCGCGCCGCACCCAGCTCGCTTGCTTCTTCGACCACGGCCCTGAGCGTGATCAGTTCAGAGCCTTCGCTCCCGGCCTGCGCCAGCAGCCCGGCCAGCATGTCCTCGCGTCTCATGCCAGTTTCTCCGCAATGCCGAGCATCTGCCGCTTCTCGGCAGGTGTCAGGAAATCCGCCGCCGTCACCTGCGACCACAATGCCTGCCGGTCCTCGGCCAGCGCCGACACCCGGTCGAGTTCGACCGCCAGCCGCGCATCCGCGAACCAGGGCGCCAGCCCTTCGGCGAGTGCATCCAGAATCTTGCCCGCCAGCGGCAACAGCGTGAGCCGCCACAGCGCGCGATTGGCCTCGCGGTAATTGGCGTACGTGTTATCGCCCGGCAGCCCGAGCAGCATCGGCGGCACGCCGAAGGCGAGAGCGATATCCCGCGCCGCCGCTGCCTTCAGCGTGGCAAAGTCCATGTCCGCCGGGCTCAGCGCCAGCGTCTGCCACTTGAGCCCGCCTTCCAGCAGCATCGGGCGTCCGGCATTGGTTTCGCCCGAAAACGCTGCCGCCAGCTCGGTCTTGATCCGTTCGAACTGGTCGGCGCTCAGCGCCGCACCCGGCTCGCCGGGGTCATAGACCAGCGCACCGGAAGGCCGCGCCGCGTTCTCCAGCAGCGCCCGGTTCCACCGCGCGGCGGCATTGTGGATCGCCACCGCTTCGTCCGCCGCCTCCAGGCAGCCTGCGCCATAGTGATCGTCTGAGGGGTGATAGGCGCGGATGTGAATGAGGTTGGGCTGGCCGAACTCGTCCACCGCATCGATCTGCAGCGTCGTCTCGCCCAGCGTGTAAGTGAACGCCGCCGGCCAGCCCTTGCTGTCGGGCACGATCCGCACCCGCTCAGGGCGCAGCGCAAAGAGTTCGGCCGGCTGGCCATCGGCATCGCGCAGCACCTGTACATAGCCGTTGCCGTGCAGCAGCAGCTGGCTTGCCAGCGTCTCGAGCAGCGCCTGCCCCGCGCTGGTCGCGCCGACCAGCCGGACCAGTTCCGGGTCCGATGCAGAAAGCGGCGCGCTGCCCACACCCTCGGCCACCAGCCGCACGGCGCGCTGCGCAACCGGGTTCTTCAGATAGGCCTCGCGGATTGCGGCCGGATAGTTGAGCGGCCCTCGCGCCTCGCCGCCGCGCCATTGAAACGCCTCGGCCCAGGGGGAAATGAACCCGCGTGCCAGAGGCGCACGGTCGGTTACCGCGGCGCCCTTGAAGGCCGCCGCGAGGCTTTGCAAAATTGACATGTCCAGCCTTTCAAAACGCTCGAAGCGATGATTTCCCCTCCGGCTTGCGGGAGGGGCTGGGGGTGGGCGTGTTCCCCCGAATCCGGGAATTGGCCCCTCAATCAATCCAGATGCGCGGCTCTCCAGCGCGGCCGAGCATCAGTTCGGTCAGCGCCCAGACACAGGCGTCGGCCCGGTCCGGTGATCGGCCGGGACCCTGATAGGTTCCGCCCGGCAGTAACCCGCACAGTTCGTCCTCAAGCCGTGCGAAGAAGCCGGCATGGCGCACCCGCCCGGCTTCATAGAGCGCTGCGACCGGCTCAGCCCGCGCTGTTTTCCCCCGCGTTGCGTGCACCAGCCGCAACGGCAGCGTGGCATTGGCCGCCCGCAGCACGGCTCCCACCATCGCGCCGCCCTGGTTGGCCTCGGCCACCACGCGGTCGGCAGACCACGCTCGTGCCGTTTCGGCCACCGCACGGGCCCATCGCTCCGGGCTGGCTTTCTCGACCGATGCGTCTGCCAGCACGCGCGCCACACCGTCGTCGCCCAGCCCGCAAACCACGATCCCGCAGGCGTCGCCTTCGGCGCTGGCCGGTGGATCGACTCCCACGATCACGCGCGTCATCGCCGGAGCCGCGCCGGTGTCACGGCAAGTCTCGATCAGCCCGCGCGTCCACAGCGCGCCGGGCAGATCATCGATCAGCTCGCCCTCCAGTTCCTGCCGCCCCAGCAGCGTCCCGCCGAATTCGCGCGTCACATCGGCAAGGAATCGACCCGGCAGGTTGGCCTCGTTCTCCAGCGTCGAACCGCGCGTCAGCACGACATCGTCGTCTGCGCCGACCTGCGCCACCAGCCGCCTGACCAGCGGCACCGCACGCGGCGTCGTCGTCGCCACGATCTGCGGTGTGCTCCCCAGCCGCAGGCCCAGCATCAGGTTGTCCCAGCACCGCCGGGCTTGCCCCTGGTTGTCGTCCCACTTGGCAATTTCGTCGCACCAGGCGTGGCTATGCTGCGGCCCGCGCAAGGCCTCGGCTTCCGCCGCCGAGTAAAGCAGCGCCTGCGCCCCGCCGGGCCATACGATCCGGCGCAGCGATGGCTCATAGCGCGGCCTCAGGTGCGGCGGGCTCACAGCCATCAGGCCGCTCTCACCCTCCACCAACACGCTGCGCGCTTCGTGCAAGGAGGAAGCCACCAGCGCGATCCGTGCGGAATGGTCGCTTTCGGCCACCATCCGCACCCATTCCGCCCCGGCGCGCGTCTTGCCGAACCCGCGCCCCGCCATGATCAGCCACACCCGCCAGTCGCCCGGCGGCGGCAGCTGCGAGGCGCGGGCCCACAGCGACCAGTCCGCCAGCACCGCGTTTCGTTCGCTCTCGTTGAGCCAATCCGGCAGCGCATGGGCCAGTCGGTCCTCGTCATGGCGCAGAAAGTCCAGCCGGTCGGACCTCACGCGGGATCCTGCGGCTTGGGCAGGATCCCGGCTGCCAGCGCCGCAGCCTCGCGCTGTGCCTTGGCCTCCATCACCCGGCGGCGCAGTTCATCGACCTTGCGATCGATCGCAGCCCGGATTTCCTCCGCGCTCGTATGCTGGCGCTGCGCACGTTCCCGCGTGGTCGATTCGCGGTGCGCGGCCAGCAGGCGGAACGCCGTGGCATTGTCGAAGGTCCGGTTGCCCTTCTTGGCGCCCGCCGCAGGCTTCACCTCGCCGGTGCGGAGCCGGCAGAGCAGCTCCATCTCTAGGTTGTCGTAGCCTTCGCAGAGCGCCACCTGCCATTCGCGGTTGAATTCGTGATTATGCCGCCGGCGGTTATACGCAGTCGAAACATCGATGGACGCCGCGCGGGCCGCCGCAGCGACGTTAGAGGTATCCGCAAGCGCGGCCAGGAAGACGCCTGCCCACTTGGGGGTGCTGTCCGATCTGGCGCGACGCGCAGGGGCGGCGGTGCGCGGCTTCGGCGCATTGGGTCGCTGGGCCATGAGGTTTCCGTCGCTGGGGGAGGGGAAGCACCGACCGATCCGCTGCCGGGGCGGCGACTCGGTCTTTCGCGATGTTCCTGTTATGTACTCAAACAGCGTGACGATGTCAAGGATTTTGTACCCATATGGTTAAGCGCTGCGCCCCCTAGCACTTTGGCGCGTGCTCGCTTAGGGAATGTTTGGATTGCGTTGCTAGGGACCATTCGCGGGACTTGTCCCGATTCTGCCCGCAGGCGCACGTTTGATCAGTCGAGTACCCAGCCCAATGCTTCGCAGCCTTTATAACTGGACCATGGCCAAGGCCACGCACCCGCTTGCCGAAGTGTGGCTGGCGCTGTTTTCTGCCATGGAAGCCAGCTTCTTCCCTGTGCCGCCGCATCCCTTGCTCGGGGTCATGTGCCTTGCCGAACCGAAAAAGGCGGTGCGTTTCTCCGCGATCGCCACGGCCGGATCCGTGCTTGGCGGCCTGCTGGGCTATGCGATCGGCTATTTCCTCTTCGCCAGCGTCGGCAAGCAGCTGCTCGAGATGCTCCACCTGGCTGAAAGCTTTCCGCAGGCAGCCTGCTATCTGCGTGCCCACGGCTGGGAAATCATCATCGTCAAGGGCGTCTTGCCGATACCGTTCAAGCTGATCACGATCAGCGCCGGTTTCATCAAGATGTCGTTGGTGACGTTCCTTTTCGCCAGCATCATCAGCCGTTCGATCAGCTTCATGATCGTCGGCGGGCTGTTCCAGCTGTTCGGCGCCCCGATCAAGCGCGTGATCGACAAGTACCTTGGGCTTGTCACCATCGGCTTCGTGATTTTCGTCGTCGGCGGATTCGTGCTTGCCGGCATGCTGACCGGCGGCAGCAGTGGTACTGATCCTGAGGCTGTCCGCTGCGCCACGGCTACGCTCGCCAACTTCTGATCGCGTCGCCCTCAGGCTCCCGCCCGATGCGGGCGGGGCGCAGATCCTGTAAAACAGCCTTGCCGGGGCGTCAGTGCCCCGGAAAATCCATCAGCGCTTCCACGGTCACACCGGCGCCCCGCAGGCGTTCTGCACCGTGCAAGTCCGGCAAGTCGATCACGAACAGCGCATGGTCCACCCGCGCACCTGCGCCGCGCAGCAGTTCGGTCGCTGCCAGAGCGGTTCCTCCGGTGGCGATGAGGTCGTCGACGATCACCACCCTCGCACCCTTCTCGATTGCGCCCGGATCGATCTCCAGCCGGTCCCGGCCGTATTCCAGCGCATAGTCGATGCCCACGGTGCGCACCGGCAGCTTGCCCGGCTTGCGCACTGGCACGAAGCCAAGCCGCATGTGTGCCGCCACCGCCGCGCCGAAGATGAAGCCGCGCGCTTCCATGCCGGCGATCACCTCTGCCCCGGCTGCTGTCGCCATCCGCGCCAGATGTGCGATGCAGGCGGCAAAACCCTCACCGTGGCTGATCAGCGTCGTTACGTCGCGAAACAGGATTCCCTTGGCAGGGAAGTCGGGCACCGTGCGCACAAGCGCCTTGATTTCGTCCTCGGTCATGGCGTGCCCTCCATAGCCCCGCCCACAAAAAAGGCCACCGTTGCCGGTGGCCTTTGTTTGTTACCCTGATCGGAAAGATCAGTGCCGGAATGCTTAGTGCTTGTCAGCCCAGACGTTGCGCTTGGCAAGGTAGGCAAGGACCGTGGCCGCCAGCAGGAAGCCCAGCACCGGCCAGCCCGTCTGCTTGCGCTTGTCGAGCTTCGGTTCGGCGGTCCAGGTCAGGAACGCCGAGACGTCCATCGCCATCTGGTCGACCGTGGCGGCCTTGCCGTCGCTGTAGGTCACCTGCCCGTCGCTCACCAGCGGGGCCGGCATCGCAAGGTTCAGGTTGGCGAAGTAGGGGTTGAAGTACAGCCCATCGGGCGTCTTCGCATCCGGGAACATCTTGAGCAGTTCCTGGCCCGCCTCGTTCTTGTAGCCAGCCTGGTCGACATAGCCCGTCAGCAGCGAGTGGATGTACTGCGCACCGCCATGACGCGACTTCGCGACCAGCGAGAGATCCGGCGGCACGCCCTGACCGGCGTAGTACACCGGCGGGAAGTGGTCCGAAGGCAGGTTCGGACGATCACCGCGGTCACCGGTCTTGGGATCGAAGGTCTGGGCCTTATTGCCCCAGTTCTTCGCGATCGCCTTCACTTCGGCCTCGTTGTAGCCCAGCTGAGTCAGGTCGCGGAACGCCACCTGCTTCAGGCTGTGACAGTTCGAGCAGACTTCCTGGTAAACCTTGAAGCCGCGCTGAAGCTGCGCCTTGTCGAACGTGCCGAAGGCGCTGTCGAACGAGAACGCGACTTCCTTCGGATGCTTGTGGAACAGCGCTTCCGCGGTGGGCGGAGAGGGCTGGGTCACCGCGTTATAGGCGCCGTTTCCGAACGACCAGAGCAGCGCGACTGCGAAGAAGAGGCCAACGAGCGGGCCAAATAGACGGACCATGAGGTTTCCCTTTGGATGTGCCGGGTTGGCAGGCTCAGGCGA